>NZ_JBMNUS010000001.1:0-804527 GCF_050946405.1 Pseudochelatococcus sp. | reverse complement strand
AATGCGGTAGAAGCGGCTCGATCTTCGACCACTGCTCGTCATTCAACCAAAACAACCGACTCATGGCATGATATCCTCCATGAGCCGATTGAATCATAAATTAGCCGTTGAGTTTAGACCCTAGAGCGGTTTGCGTTCAAGCCGATCCATCGGCTTGAACGCAAGTGGCGGTAAAATATGGAATTTGGAGCGCGCTCCGATCAATTGAGAGCCTATTATCGATGATAATTCGCTCAAAAGCGAAAGCTTAAAGCATCACACCGAAAATAATGCATAATTTTCAGCTTGATGTCTAAACAATCGGCGGAAATGGCGGCGCGATTCAACCTGAAAATCCGTCGCGCCGGCCGCGCCGAAAGAGACCCGTCAAAATCAGTCCTGAAGCGGTGAGGCCGCCGGAGCAACTTCGGCGGCCTTACCGCTTCAGGAGGTGATAAACCCTTATGCGTAAGTGGCTTACATGTCGCCACATGCCGTTCCCGCACGGGTGAGCGGGAGACAAAGGGACCGTTCGTTCAAAAAGAATTTTCACCCGATTCAAAAAAACCTCACTATAAGCCGCGCGCCATTCCAACATAACATCGATCTTATCAGAGCCGGTTGCGAGAAACGAATTCACCGGGCGCTCTGCCTGAGAGGATAATTCATCGCCATCGGGAGGATTCAAGATAGGAAGTGTTCGATGGCTCTTGTCCGAATAGGGGTCGATATCGGTGGTACATTTACCGACTTTGTCGGCTGGCGGTCCGACAGCTCCGAGGGAATTATTCGCCTGAAGGTGCCGTCCACCCCGCCGCGGTTTGCGGAAGGGTTCAGGAACGGGTTCGAGCCGCTCCTGAGCGAGTTGCGGATTTCGGATAACGACGAAGTCGTCGTGATGCACGGCACGACCGTCAGCACGAATACGGTAATCGAGCGCTCGGCAGAGCCTGTCGCCCTTTTCGTCACGGATGGTTTTCGCGATATTCTCGAGCTTCAGCGGCTTCGCCTGAAAAACCCGATCGATCTCTTCTCCTCCCGTGCCGTTCCTCTGGTGCCTCGCAACCTCGTGTTCGAGATTCCCGAGCGTCTCGATGCCGATGGCGAGGTGCTCGCGCCCGTCGACGCGGAGGCGGTGCATCGGGCCGTAGCCGCGGTCCGGGCCGGCAATATCGGGGCCATCGCGGTCGTCCTGCTTCACAGCTTTCGCAATCCGCAACACGAGCACGAGGTCCGCCGTCTGATCAAGGCGGCCGATCCTGAAATGGACGTCTGCATTTCGAGCGAAATCTGGCCGCGCATCGGCGAATACGAGCGCGCGGTCAATGCAACCTTGAACGCATATGTCAAACCGCGTGTGCAGACCTATCTGGAAGAGATCGAACATTATGTCTCCGGCAGGCTCTCCTCCGCGCGCCTGTTCGTGACGCGCTCCAACGGCGGGGCGCTCGGGCTGTCGGATGCCGTCAAATTTCCGGTGCACACGCTGCTGTCCGGGCCGGCGTCGGGAGTGACGGCCGCACAGACCGTCTCGGCTCTCAGCAAACACGAATACCTGCTGACGTTCGACATGGGCGGCACGAGCACGGACGTGTCGCTCGTGCGCCAGGGCAACCCGACCGTGACCGCACAAGGAGCCGTCGGCGATTTCCCGATTACGCTGCCTGTGACCGAGATCGAGGCGATCGGCGCCGGCGGCGGATCATTGGTCCAGCTCGACGGGCCGGCAATGCGGATCGGCCCCGAAAGCGCCGGCGCGTTCCCCGGACCCGCCTCCTTCGGCCGCGGCGGAGAGCGGCCGACCGTGACGGATGCCTATCTCCTGTGCGGCTACCTCAATGCCCGGAACTTCCTCGGCGGCGCCATGCCGCTCGACAGGGAACGCGCCGCAACGGCTTATGACGCGGTTGCGGGCCGGCTTGCGGTGTCGACGGAGGAAGCGGCCGATGCCTGTCTTTCGGTGACGACCTCGACGATGGTCAGCCGAATTCTGCCCTATCTTGCCGCCCACGGCCTCGATCCGCAGAACGTGACGCTGGTGACGTTCGGCGGCAACGGGGCGCTGCATGGGCCGTTGCTTGCGGATGAGGTCGGCATCAGTTCCGTCATCGTGCCGGCCGCGCCTTCCGTCTTCTGCGCCTGCGGCGGGGTCGTGACGACGCTTACCCACGATGTCGTCACCGTCATTCAGGGCACGACCGTCACCCATGAGGCGCTTTCCGGTACTTTCGAGCGTCTCCGGTCGGAAACGCTCGATTGGCTCAGGCAGCAGGTGGAACTCGACCGCCTGACCGCGATCGATCACGAATTTTGGGCGGAGCTGCGCTATAAGGGGCAGTCCTTTCAGGTGCCGGTGTCCGTCCCGACGAATGCCGATGGCAGCTTCCCGGAGCTGGCGGACATCGCCGATCGTTTTCACGACGAGCACGACCGGCTCTATGCCCATTGTGACCGGACCGCCGCGGTTGAGTTCGTGGAACTGCGCGTTCGCATCCGGGGCAGCCTGCCCGCCCCCTCGCAGGAAAGCATCTCGCCGACAAGTTCCGGCGAGGTCCGGCCCATCGGCCGGCGCGACCTGCGCATCGGGGGGCGGCTGTATCCGAATACGCCGATCTATGCCCGCAGGGAACTGACGACGGGGAACAGGGTCGAAGGGCCCTGCATCATCGAGGAGGACGACTCGACAATTCTGGTCCCGGCCGCCTACACGGCCGGAGCAATCGGCTCCGGCGCAATTTCTCTGGATCGGAGGGGCTGAGCATGGATCCCGTTCAAACCGCCATCATGGCCAATCGCTTCAACGCGATCGTCGAAGAGGCATCCTCGACGCTGCAACGCACGGCGCATACGACATTCGTGAAGCTTGTTCAGGATTTCCAGTGCGCGCTCGCCAATGCGGACGGAGAGGCCTTCGCCTACCCGATCAACACCGGCGTCAGCGCTTTCATAGGCTTGTCCGTGAAGGGAGGGCTTGGAGACATCCCGCTCTCGTCGCTGAAGCCCGGCGATTGCATCATCACGAACGACCCGTTTTCGAGCGACGGGATGGTCACTCATATGATGGACGTGTCGCTTGTGCGCCCCATCTTCCAGGACGGCCGGCTGATCGCTCTGGCGTGGGCTTTCGTACATGCGTCCGATATCGGCGGCGCCGTTCCCGGCAGCATCGCTCCCACGCTGACCGAAGTGTTCCAGGAGGGCCTGCGCCTTCGTCCGGTCCTGCTTTACCGGGAAGGCGTTCTCAACGAGGCCGTCAAGAATATCCTTCTCGACAACAGCCGCATCTCCAGCGAACTCTGGGGCGATATCCAGGCCATGCTTTCGGCGTTGAAGAGCATGGATGTCCGGCTCGGCCAGTTGTGCAGCCGTTATTCCACCGAGGGCGTGCTGGAAGGGATGGACGCCACGCTCGCGCTTTCCGAGACGCGCGCGCGGGAAGTGATCGCGGCCATCCCGGACGGGACCTATGAATTCGCCGACTACATCGAGGGCATGCGCCCCGGCGAATTCATCAATATCCATGCCCGGATGACTGTCGAGGGAAGCAATCTGACCTTCGATTTCACGGGCACGGACCCGCAGGTTCTGGCGGCGTTCAATTATGTAACGGGCACCACGACGCATCCCTACACGCTGCAATCGCTGATCTACTATATCCTGACGAAAGCGCCGGATGCACCGAGGAACCGCGGCCTTCTGCGTCCCGTCAAGATCATAGCGCCGCGCGGCACCATCATTAACGCCGATTTTCCCGCGGCCGGCGGATCGCGCGTCACGGCGTCGACCCGCGTGTACGATGTCGTGCTCGGTTGCCTGAACGCGGCGATTCCCGATGCGCTGGCGGCGGCGGGCCCCGGCATGTCCGGCATCATCGTGGTGACGGGGCGCGACCGGCTGCACGGCGGGAAGCGCGTCAGCGTCATCAATCCGATTTGCGGCGGCGGCGGCGGCCGGCTCGGACAGGACGGGATCGACGGCATCGACAACCGGTCCGGCTCGCTGCTGACGGTGCCGGCCGAGACCATCGAAGTCGAAACGATCATGCGCGTTCGCCGTTACGGTCTGCTGCCGGACAGTCAGGCGCCCGGCCGCTGGCGCAGCGGGGCCGCCGTTGTTCTCGACCTGGAGAACACCGATGTCGAGGCGGTCATGACCGTCCGCGGAATGGACCGCCTCAAGTTCGCGCCCTGGGGGGTCGAGGGCGGAGAGCCCGGATCGCTCGCCCGCGTCATCATGAACCCCGGCACCGAAGACGAGCGCGATATCGGCAAGATCGATGTGCTGCACTTCAAGCGCGGCGACGTGGTGCGGCTGATTACGCCCGCCGGCGGCGGGTTCGGCCCCGCGTCGCAGCGGGACCCGGAGCTGGTCGCCGGCGATGTGAGGCGCGGTCTGGTTTCGGCGGAATGGGCCCGGACGGCGTATGGCGTCGTCGTTAAAGACGATTTTTCGGTCGATGAAGCCGCGACAAGCGCGGCGCGAGTGACGATGCCGACCCGGAAAGGCCGGTTTTCCGTCTGCGAGACTCGCCGTGCGTTCGATGCGATCTGGCCGATGGAGGCGCGTGCCGCACTTGCGGTTGGAGCCTTCCGTTACGACGCATCGATGAGGCCGATTCTGGTGCGCAACACGGTGTCCCGCTTCGTGGACAAGAGCGAACCGGCAACCGTCGACGTCATTTCCGATGCGCTGGCCGAAGAAAGCAGGCAGTTGCAGTTTTCGTAACCTGTCGGCGCGGCAGATTCAGCCGCGCCCGACCTATAAGGAGCATCTGGCGACGTCATTCACCAAGCCGCATGGCAGCATGAATACAATAACTACATATGATCGGCGTCAGAAACTCGGAGAAGTTTCGATAACGTCGACGTCAAATCTACCAGAACAAAGGGGAATGAAATGAATAATCGCGCTTTAGTAGTCGTTATGGCTCTCTCCCTCATCGCAGGAGCCGGCATCTCGCCATCGGTCCGGGCTGAAGAAGCCGCCGAAGGCAAGGCTTACGAAGTCAAGGTTCCGGCCGAGCTTGCGAAAACCGTCGAGCCGTCGGAAAAGCTCGCCAAGGCCGGCAAGATCGTCCTGTGCACGGAGTTGGGAAATCCGCCCGGTGCGTTCCTGGCCGAGGATGGCGCGACGCCGAAAGGCTTCAACGTCGACGTCATGTCCGCAATCGGCCCGGTGATGGGGATCAGGAGCGAGGTGGTGAACTATCCGTTTGCCAGTATCTTCGCGGCGCTCGAAACCGGCAAGTGCGACGCCGTGATGGCGAACAGCGCCAAAACGCCCGCCCGCATCGAGAAGTACAATTTCGTCGAATACATGACGATGCGGTTGGGATTGATGGTGCCGAAGGGGAACCCGCTCGCCCTGAAGACCTTCGCAGACCTTTCCGGTCGTCGCGCCGCCGTCCTCGTCTCCAGCACGACGGAGCGCCTTCTGAAGGCGGCAAGCGAAAAGGCCGTTTCCGAGGGGAAGAAGCCGATCGAGATCCAGTCCTATCCTCAATACACGACGGGCGCCCGCCAGCTTGAGCTTGGTCGTGTCGACGCCTTCATCGGCGATGCGATGTCGATCGGTTACTTCGTCAACATCGCGGGAGACAAGTTCGAAGTCGGTGGCATGCCCATCGATCCGCTCACCATCGGTATCGTGATGCGCAAGGACGACTCTCACATGCGGGATGCCGTGCAAAAGGCCTATGCGACGCTTTACAAGAACGGCTTCATCGAAAAGTCGGCCGAAGCGTGGGGCATGAAAGGTCTGGTGGAATTCTGCGGCGCCGAGGTGCCCTGCCCCTAAAGCGTTTTCACGCAAAGCGGATACTGCTTTGCGTGAAGAAAACGCGTTGAATCGATAAGATAGAGCGGGATGGCGATTCAGCCTGAGCGCATTCCGCTCCAGCATATGTTCTGTCGGGATTGAAAAAGGACATATGCTGAATTTCTTGTTTCGAGCGAATTCCTGTCGTTCAAACGCTTTCGCTTGAACGAGGAACGCTCCGGGAAGGCCCGGCGGATGGCGGGCCCATCGCCCTTCACGGGCTTAACCGGCGCCTGCGCTTTCCAACCCGGTGCGCTGGCTCCGAAACCGGAAACGATGCTCTGGCCGGTCGCTTCGTCCTCATAACGGGAACGTTATCGAAATGCAGTTCGATGTGCCATTTTTCCTCAACTTCGTCTTCAATCCCCGGCCGGCGTTGCTGTTCGGGTTGCTGACAACCATTACGACGACAGTCGTGTCGATGGCATTCGGGATGTTGCTGGGGCTGCTGCTTTCCCTGTGCGGCCTGTCGCGATTCCGGGCGCTCCGCTGGTTCAACAGTTCTTATATTTTCGTCTTTCGCGGGACGCCGCTGTTGGTTCAGGTCATCCTGATCTATTTCGGCCTTCCTCATCTCATCAACATCGATCTTTTTCCGCAGACTGTGCAGGTATTCGGCATTTTCCCCATCCAGGGGGCGATTGTCGCGGGTGTAGTGGCGTTCACCTTGCACGAGGCCGCCTACATCAGCGAAATCGCGCGCGCATCGATCGCGTCGGTCGATGACGGGCAACGGGATGCGGGCAAGGCGCTGGGGATGCCGCCGGCCTTGCTGATGAAGCGCGTCATTCTGCCCCAGGCAATCCGAACCATGCTTCCGCCATTGGGCAATCAGGTAAACGGCATGTTCAAAGCCACTTCTCTTCTGTACCTGATTGCGGTGCCGGAAATGATGTTCATTTCTGATGCCGTCAATTCAGTCACATACAAGACGTTCGAGGTTTATCTCGGGGTATCGGTCTACTATCTCGCACTCACGACGGCCTGGAGCTTTGCGCAAAGGTCTCTGGAGCGTCGCTATTCGAAGGGGTTCATGCCGATATGAACGTTGCTTCGCCGCCACTGGTAAAAATGCCTGCCGTTGTTTCGCGTGACGGCGGAACGTTCGGAACATTCGCTCGGGGAGGTCGCCGGTGAACTTCGATGTGAAATACTTTCTTGAGCTTGTCCTCACGCCTCCCCCATCCCTGCTCCATGCCGTCTGGATCACCGTTTCGGTCACTATCGTGTCCATGATCGTCGGCATCGTCATGGGTCTGGCGCTGGCGCTGTTCGGCCTGAGCCGATACGGCGCGCTTCGCGGGCTCAATCAAGCTTACGTCTGGTTCTTTCGCGGCACGCCGATACTTGTCCAGATGTTCCTGATCTACTACGGACTGCCTGCCCTGGCGGGCGTCGATCTTTTTCCCTCCACATTGAATACGCCGTTTTTCTCCATCAGCGGCGCCATACTGGCCGGCATCGCGGCATTCAGCCTCCATGAGGCCGCCTACATGAGCGAGATCACCCGGGCCGGGATAAGCTCGATCGACCGCGGGCAAAGCGAGGCGGCCAAGGCGCTTGGCATGTCTCCCGCGCTTGCCATGCGGCGGATCATCCTTCCCCAGGCCATTCGCATCATCGTGCCGCCATTGGGCAACCAGTGCAACATCATGTTCAAGACCACGGCATTCCTCAGCATCATCGCGGTGCCCGAGCTGGTCCATTTCGCGGACAGTCTGCGCGCCGCCACCTTCAAGACCTTTGAGCCATATGCCGTGATCTCCATCTATTATCTTCTTCTTACCGGCGCCTGGACTCTGCTCCAGCAGTGGATCGAAAGGCAGCTTTCCTGGAGCCCGCGCACGGCGGCACGAAAGCCGGACACGAAAGCCACCAACCTCTTGCAGATGGATACTTGATATGGCCGAAAAACCCCGCGGCGGCGCCGCGCCCGCCGTCGAACTGCGCGGTGTGAGCAAGTCGTTTGGCACGCTCAGCGTATTCGAAAACGTCTCCATGACCGTTCAGCCGCAGGAGACGGTGGTCGTCATCGGGCCTTCGGGATCGGGAAAGACAACCCTCATCCGCTGTATCAATCACCTGGAAGAAATTCAGAGCGGCGAGATTTTTCTCAACGGCGTCCTTGTAAGCAACAAGCTCATCGGCAGCAAGAAAGCGAGCTTGAGCGAAAAGGAAAAGGCGGTGATCCGCAGAAACGTCGGCATGGTTTTCCAGCGTTTCAATCTCTTTCCGCATCTGACGGCGCTTCAGAACATCATCGAAGCCCCCGTCCATGTTCTCAAACAGCCAAGGCAGGAGGCGATGGAAGGGGCGCTTGCCCTCCTCGAACGTGTCGGCCTGGCAGATAAACGCGACCAGTATCCGGCCCAGCTATCGGGCGGGCAGCAGCAACGTGTGGCGATTGCCCGCGTTCTCGCCATGAAGCCCGAGATCGTTCTGTTCGATGAGCCGACCAGTGCGCTCGACCCCGAAATGGTCGGCGAGGTGCTCGCGGTAATGAAGGAACTCGCCGGAAAAGGCATGACCATGATCATCGTCACGCACGAAATGGGTTTCGCGCGTGAGGTTGCCGACCGCGTCGTCGTCATGGACAAGGGTTCCATCATCGAGGAAGGACCGCCGGAGCAAATTTTTATGCGGCCCAAGAACGCACGTACGGCCTCGTTCCTCGAACGCATCGCCTGAGCGTGCCGGAAGTCGCGAGCGCCTTCGCCAAACCACTCTTTTCCAGCGCACAAGCCGCCGCAAGGGAGCCGACGTCATGCCCCGGTCCGCAACCGCCCGCCTCGCGGAATTCATCGCCGACACACGGGAGTTGCCGCCGGGCGTTCCCGAGCGGGCGAAGCTCCATATCGCCGACACTCTGGCCTGTATTTTCGCCGGCTCCGCTTCCCGGGCCGCGGCGTTGCTGACGCGGGTCAGCGCGCTGCCGGATGACAACGGCAGGATAATCGTCCCCGGCCTCGGGCGCTGGAACGACCCGGCGATCGCGGCGATGCTCATCGGCGTATGCGCGCATGCCGACGATTTCGACGACACCAGCGAAGGCTCGATGAACGGCCATCCAAGCGCGCCGATCCTGAGCGCGCTGATCCCGACCGCATGCATGGTGGGAGCCGCCGGCGCGGATGTCGTTCGCGCCTATGCGGTCGGCATCGAAGTGGCATGCAAGCTCGGCGCCGCTGTCGGCGCCGCGCACACGCGCCGCAGCTGGCACACCATGTCCACGCTGGGCGCGCTCGGCGCCGCAGCCGCCGCGGCCAATCTCCGCGCTCTGGACGCCGGCGGAACCGAACGGGCCCTCGCCATCGCATGTTCATTTGCCGGTGGCATATTGGGCAATACGGGAACCATGACCAAGAGCCTGCATTGCGGCCGCGCCGCGCAGGCAGGCTATATCGCGGCGGCCCTCGCCGGCGAGGGCTTCACCGCCGGCGCCGACATTCTCGAAGCCGAAGCCGGCTTCCTGGACACGTTCACCGACCGGTCGCTCTCCGAAATCGATCCGGCCGGGATCGGCGAAGTCTGGGAGCTCATATCGCCCGGCCTTGCGGTAAAACTTTATCCGTGTTGCAGTTGTACCCATCTTGCGATCGACGGGGCGCTCGAACTCCGGCAACGCCATGCACTCGACACGGAAAGCATAGACCGGATAACATGTTCGGTACGGGAGGAGTGTACGCATTATCTGCGTTTCCCCGACCCGAGAACAGGCATCGAGGCGAAGTTCAGCATGAACTATACCGTTGCCGTGGCGTTGGCGCATGGCAAGGTGACACTGGGAGATTTCGATACGGCGGCGCTCGCGCGCGAGAAAGTGGCCAATCTCGTTCCTAAAGTTTGCATGATCGTTCCTCCCGACGAGGAGGACGCCGGAGAAATCGAGGTTGTTCTGAAAGACGGAAGGCGCTTGACGACACGCCGGAAAGTCCCTCGCGGAGCGCCGGAAGATCCGCCGGACTGGGACGACATTTTCGGCAAGCTACAACAATGTATCGCAGTCACAAACAAAAGGACGCTCACCCAACCTGAAATGCTGTTTCTCGCACTGCGCGGAATGGATGGACAAGCTGAATTCAGCGATCTGTTGCGTATATAGGGTTTCACAATTGTCGGGGGCCTGATTTGTGCGGGAGATGGCAATATCTGTCTCGCATGGGAGACATACCGTCTGGAATATCTCTTGCCTGGTTGAAACGGAACATATTCCAGATTCCTTGCTTTGAGCGCTTTCCGATCAAATGATTTCGTTTGATCGGAAAGCGCTCCGGAGACTGACGATGTGTAGAGCGACCACAGGATGAGTCTGCCCAGAATAGACTTTTCACATCTTGCGGCTTTTGTCGCCGCCTGCGACTGCGTGAGCATGTCGCAAGCGGCGGATGCGCTTGAACTGACGACCTCGGCTTTGAGCGCGCGGCTGCATGGGCTGGAAACACGGCTGGGATTGAAACTGTTCGCGCGTCACGGTCGCAACATGCTCCCATTGCCGGCATCTGTTTTTCTTTATAACCGCAGCCTCCGCCTGTTATCGGCGGAGGAATTTCTGCAACGGAGAACCGCCTCGGCCACCGATGGCGCCATCCGAAGCTTCGGCGTTCAACTGGATGAAGCATATACCGGCACAATACTGGCGCATGCCGTTCTCGATGCCATTCGGCATGTGCATTCCATCCAGACGGCTTGCTTCATCGACCTTATCCTGTCACGACGCTCGCCGGCCGAGCAGCACACCGATCGCGCTCCCCTGATATCCACCTCCTCGCAGTCACTGGAGATCGCCGTTCGCTGCACCGAGGGAAACAGCCGTGCGCGCGGCGCCTCCCTGTTGCCGGCGGACATATGGATCAGGGCGGGTGAGGCGCCATCGGATATAAGAACAGGAAAAGAAACGCTCAAGGATTTGCTTATTCCCGAACTTCCGGGAACTCTGAGCGATGATATCGCGCACTATTTCAGCGAGATAAGACCATCGTATCATATTGCGGCCGCTGCGGTGGGTCTTCAGGACTATTTCGGCATTGCCCGCCTCCTGTCCAGCCATGACCTGCTCTTGCCCCGCGCGCTTTTGCCCGCTCGCGTTGCGGCTTCCGGCCCGCGGGTGAGCGCGGTGCCGGGCGCACCTGCATGCCTGATCGAGGTTGCCGAATCCGGCGATGATTCAGTCGTGAAAGCATTTCTGGCGGAACTGCGGCGCCGTCTCGCGACGGAAGATCCATCCGAAAGCCGCCGGCCGTTCCGCCCCGCGGCAACAATGAGACAAATCGGTACGCTGAACCTCGTCCTGAAAACCGGCAGCATGCGAAGCGCCGCCCGCGCCGTCGGCCTGACGGCGCCGATGATCCCGGCGCAGATCGCTCAACTTGAAGCGGCCCTGGGAACCACGCTGATGGTGAAGGGACGCGGCGGCTCCACGCCCACCGGGTCCGCGGCGGAGCTTCATCCGATGTGCGTCGGGATCGAACATTGTTTCAATGCCGCCATCAGGATGAGCAGAAAGGTCGCAGCCGATTTTCAGCAATCCATCCGCATCGGTCTCCCGCCCAGTTGGAGCAGCGACTCGCGCACGTCCGAGTGCATGGCGGTGGCATTGAGCGCATTCCACCGTGAATATCCAGAATGCCATATCGAGGTCGATGAAGGACCGCGCGATGTTCTGCACGGGGGCATCCGCAGCGGGCGGTTGAACATTGCGATCGTCGGACGGGTGGCTCTACAGGTGGGCTCCATCGCCATAGGCACCAGCGAAGATATCTCATTGGTCGTGAACCGGCGCGCCGGTTTCCGTCCGCACTCCCGCCGGGTTTCCGCCGACGAGTTGCGCAGGATCCCCCTGATACTGGCGCCGGCCCACGTGACAATGCATCAGACGCTTATTGCGGCGCTCGCCAAAGCCACCGTCCAGTTGGAACCGGTCATGCGGCTCGGCTCGATTCCGCTGATCGTCTCCATCATCCGTCGCTCGCCGTTCGGAACCATCCTTCCCGCTTCGGTTGTTCGTAAAGAGCTTGAGGCGGGCCTGGTCGAGGCCTTTCCGCTGGACCACATCGTGCCCCGGCGCCGTCTTTGGGCGATCTTCTCCACGGAAAATCCACTGAGCGAGATGGAACGCCACCTCATCGCGCTTATCAAAAATGCGTTCGCCGACGCTCTCGAAGATGCAAAACAACCCCTGGCTGCGGCTGAATCCTAGGCCGTGAACTCATAAATACGCTTTGTGTTTGAATGGATTGGTGATTCAAGGGTTCCGACAGGGAGGCCCTTGATGACACGTCGCCGTTACGAACTCACCGACCGGGAATGGGCCATCATTGCACCGCTTCTGCCGAACAAGCCGCGTGGTGTGCCGCGTGTCGATGACCGGCGAGTGTTGAACGGCATTCTGTGGCGGTTTCGGACGGGGTCGCCATGGGCGGAGGTTCCCGAACGCTATGGCCCGCCAACGACCTGCTACAACCGTTTCGTTCGCTGGCGAAAAGCCGGCGTATGGGACCGCCTGCTCGCAGCGGTTTCGGAAGCCTATGACGGCGACATCGTCATGATCGATTCCTCCTGTGTCCGTGTCCACCAGCACGCGGCCACGGGAAAAAAGGGGATGGAGACGATGGTTGCATGGGACGTTCCCGCGGCGGTCTGACCAGCAAGATCCATGCGCTGGTCGACGCCGAAGGCCGTCCCGTCACCCTGTTCCCGAGGAAGCGGACAGCGTTCACTACGGGTTCTTTCTCAAGGGTTACGGGAAGGTATGGGCGAGGTCGTTCCGGCTGGAAGCTGTCGGAAGCGAGATAGCCCCACAGCAGCGACAAATAGCCGCTATCTTGCCAAGCTGACCAATCTCAACTTTTCGCAGCCCATTTAAGGGCCGCAATAGATCGTTTAAACTGCCGCGCATAGGGCTTGGCGTTGGCAGGCTTCTCATGGCCGAGGTCAGATGTCGGACGGTTGAGACCGCCTGCGCCAAAGGGTCAGAGCCGACAACGCAAGTAGGACGATCACGGCCACGCTCACCCGGACGCCGAGCAGAGGCGCCTCCCCGAGTCCGGTATCGACATGCAAAGCATTCAATACGCTGTTGTGAACGGTATGCGCAGTGAAGGCGGACCACAGGCTTCGTGTCGCCAGAAACAGCAGACCCCACGCGTAACCCGCGACACCGGCCGAGATAACGTAAGTTGCCGCAATGCCTAGCGCGACGGGGGCGCTCATTTCGCCATCCATCCATCCACGTAGAGGCCAGATGACATGCCACAGGCCGAACAACACCGCCTGCAACAGGTTCGCCCGCGCAAAGCTCATGCGTAGAAGAAAATGGCTGATCATCAGCCCGCGAAAAAGGCTTTCCTCCATGGCCGAGTTCAGCAGGTTACCCGCAAGGAGTCCGAGCCCGAAGGTCAGTCCTCCCTGCATCGCCGTGTCGGGCAGAAGAGAATGGCCCTGAAATCCGATGCGCAGCGAAGGGGCCTGCCCGGACACGAAGAGAGTGATAACCTCGGCAGTATATCCAGCCACCAGTGCAGCACCGGCGACGGCGACGCCCATCAATACGGCCCGGTCCCAGCCTCCGGCGCGTACGCCGATGGCGCTTGCCGACCTGCCCGCGAACCACAGATAGGCCAGGATCGCCGCCAACCCTAGGGCCTTGGTCAGAACCTGCTCGCCAAACCACTCGTCGGACCGAAACACGAAGACGTCGAGTAGCCGAAAGATCACGCACAGAAGGAACAGGCCCCAGACAGCACGCCATGCCGGGGCCGTGTGGTCGGCTGGAAAGGTTATGCCGGCGGCGAGGGTCATAGAGGCGTCCCTGCTTCAGCGCGATCCATCTCTTATAGGCGTTTACCTTGATGGTTCAATTACGCCTTGTTGTGATTCGCCGGCGCCTGCCCTGCCCCTAGTATTGAGGTACGATTCTAGGGGAGTCTTATAGGTACGCACTGAAACTCTCGTTCCTATTTCCCAAAGAAAATCAGCCACTTATGACGACAAAAGGTGACTGGTGGAGCTGATGAGATTCGAACTCACGACCTCTGCAGTGCGATTGCAGCGCTCTCCCAACTGAGCTACAGCCCCAAGATTGAGGCGTTGTAGGTCCCGGCTGGCGCGCTGTCAATGACTTCCGTCGCTCGATCGCGCGAATTGTGCACAGGGTTTTTCGCGCGCCCTGTCGGATGTCCGCGCCGGAGGCCCATGCCGGCCGGCAACTCCCGTCACCTCGCCCCCACTATCCGGCTTCCGGCATCTGGCTCTTGACGAAAGGGGGCGATATAACGGTGCGGCAATATCCGCTTTGGCCGCCGAACGGTGCGGCGCCAAAGTGAAAGCGCCCCAAGGAGACGACATGCAATCGGTTCTCGACGTCGTTCAGCTCGTGCTGAACCTGTATACCTACGTCATCATCGCCAGCGCCATCCTGAGCTGGCTGATCGCCTTTGACGTCGTGAACACGCGCAACGGATTCGTGCGTTCGGCGCTGCACTTTCTCCACCAGTTGACCGAACCGCTGCTGCGGCCGATTCGCGGCCTGCTGCCGAATCTCGGCGGCATCGATATCTCGCCGGTGATTCTGCTGCTGCTGGTGTTCTTCCTGCAAAGCTTCATCGAGCGCTACCTGCGTCCGCTCCTGCCCTGACGGAACGTTGCCGCGATGAACGCCGAAACGGCTGAACCGTGGCGAACGGAAGAAGGAGGCGTTCTCCTCTCCGTTCGCCTCACTCCCAGGGGAGGACGTGATTCGATCGACGGGCGGGGCATGCTCTCGGACGGGCGTGCCGTGTTGCTCGCGCGCGTGCGCCAGGCGCCGGAAGACGGCGCCGCCAACGCCGCCCTGCTGAAGCTGGTCGCAAAAAGCGCCGGTCTGCCGGCGTCGGCCGCGGAGGTAGCCTCCGGCCATACCTCACGCCTGAAAACCATCCGCCTTGCCGGCGATCCCGCCGGCATCGCGCAGGCCCTCGCGAGCGTCGCCGACGCCGCAGCCGCGGGGGACGGCCGGCACGGCAAGGGTGGCCGACACAAGCGGAGCCGGCCAGACGCATGAGGCGGCCGCCCGCTCCCGCCTTTCCCGCCGCGGCCGCCGCCTTCCGGCCTCAATCCTCTTCCCCGGCGCGGTGACAGACGCAGATTTTTGTCACCGGCAATCGAGCGCAATCCGTTGCGAAGGCGCGGCAGATTGGATACGAACATTGCAACTTCGAGTAGCTCTAGACTATGGAGCGTGCTCCGGTTTGCCGTCGGCGTCCGCTCGGGACGCCGTGGTCGTGGAGGAGACCCGAGATCATGGCTGAGGCGAAAGCCCCCACCCCCCAGCGCGCAGCGGCTCGCCCGCTGTCCCCCCATCTTCAGATCTACAAGCTGACGTGGACGATGGCCATGTCGGTCATCCACCGCCTGACGGGCGTCGCCCTTTACGCCGGCACGCTGCTGCTGGTGTACTGGCTGGTGGCGCTGGCGGCGGGGCCGGAAGCGTTCGCCACGGCGCAGGACGTGTTCGGCTCGGCGATCGGGCGTTTCGTGCTGTTCGGCTACACCTGGGCGCTGCTGCATCACCTCGCGGGCGGCCTGCGGCACTTCATATGGGATCTGGGCTACGGTTACGACCTCAAGGCGCGCATGGGGCTCGCCCGCGGCACGCTGATCGTCTCCCTCGTGTTGACGGTGCTGGTGTGGGCCGTCGGCCTGAGCATCGGCTGAGCCCGACATCGGGCAGGAACCCGCCAACAGGAGACCGGCAAAGGAGGCCGTCATGGGACAGTTCGATTTCTCCATCCGCACGCCGGTCAAGGGCGTTCGCGGGCTCGGCTCGGCGAAGTCCGGCACCGGGCATTTCTGGCAGCAGCGGCTGACCGCCGTGGCGCTGGTGCCCCTCGCTCTCGCCTTCATCGCGATCATCATCTGCGCTTCCGGCCGCGACTATGAGTCCGCGCGGGCGCTGGTCGGCCATCCGCTGACCGCGATCATCCTGCTGCTGTTCATTCTCGCGGCGACCTTTCACGGGCGCCTCGGCATGCAGGTGGTGATCGAGGACTACGTTCATCACGAAGGGCTGAAGGTGCTGGCCGTCATCGCCAACACGCTCTTCGCCGGCGCCGTCGCCATCGCGGCGATCTTCGCTGTTCTCAAGATTTCGTTCGGGGTTTAACGATGGCCACGATTTCCTCTCCCGCCGTCGTCGGCAACGCCTATCCGATCACCGATCACACGTTCGACGTGGTGGTGGTGGGCGCTGGCGGCGCCGGCCTTCGCGCCACCGTCGGCTGTTCGCAGGCCGGCCTGCGCACAGCCTGCGTCACCAAGGTTTTCCCGACCCGCTCGCACACCGTCGCGGCGCAGGGCGGCATCTCCGCCTCGCTCGGCAACATGGGCGACGACAAGTGGCAATGGCATATGTACGACACCGTGAAGGGGTCGGACTGGCTCGGCGATCAGGATGCCATCGAATATCTGGTGCGCAACGCGCCTGCCGCCGTCTACGAGCTGGAGCACTGGGGCGTGCCGTTCTCGCGCACCGAGGAAGGCAAGATCTACCAGCGGCCCTTCGGCGGCATGACGACGCACTTCGGCCAGGGCACGGCGCAGCGCACCTGCGCCGCCGCCGACCGCACCGGCCACGCGATGCTGCACACCCTCTACGGGCAGGCGGTGAAGAACAGCACCGAGTTCTTCATCGAATATTTCGCCATCGACCTGATCATGGATGAGGAAGGTCGCTGCCGGGGCGTGATCGCGCTCAAGCTCGACGACGGCACCTTGCACCGCTTCCGGTCGCAGCTCGTGATTCTCGCGACCGGCGGTTACGGGCGCGCCTATTTCTCGGCCACCTCCGCCCATACCTGCACCGGCGACGGCAACGCCATGGTGCTGCGGGCCGGCCTGCCGCTTCAGGACATGGAATTCGTCCAGTTCCACCCGACCGGCATCTACGGCGCAGGCTGCCTTATCACCGAGGGCGCGCGCGGCGAGGGCGGCTATCTCACCAATTCCGAGGGCGAGCGCTTCATGGAGCGCTACGCGCCTTCCGCCAAGGATCTGGCCTCGCGCGACGTGGTGTCGCGCTCGATGACCATCGAGATTCGCGAAGGCCGCGGCGTGGGCAAGAACAAGGACCACATCTACCTGCACCTCGATCACCTCGATCCGGCCATCCTCGCGGAACGCCTGCCCGGCATTTCCGAATCGGCGCATATCTTCGCCGGCGTCGACGTGACGAAGGAGCCGATCCCGGTTCTGCCGACCGTTCATTACAACATGGGCGGCATTCCCACGAACTATCACGGCGAAGTGGTGACGAAGCGCGGCGGCGATCCCGATTCGATCGTTCCCGGTCTGATGGCGCTCGGCGAAGCGGCCTGCGTCTCGGTGCACGGCGCGAACCGCCTCGGCTCGAACTCGCTGATCGACCTCGTGGTGTTCGGCCGCGCCGCCGGCCTGCGGGCGGCGGAAGTCGTCACCGCCGGCGAGAAGCAGCCGGAGCTGCCGAAGGACTCGGCCGATCTCGCGCTGTCGCGCCTCGACCGCTTCCGCCATGCATCCGGCGGCACGCCGACCGCGCAGCTCCGTCTCGACATGCAGCGCACCATGCAGTCCAACTGCGCGGTGTTCCGCACCGGCGAGGTGCTGGAGGAAGGCGTGAAGCTCATTCACGACGTCTGGACCTCGGCCAAGGACGTGCGCGTCTCCGACCGTTCGCTGATCTGGAACTCCGATCTGGTGGAGACGCTGGAGTTCGACAATCTCATCACCCAGGCGGTGGTGACGATGGAAGGCGCCCTCAACCGGCTCGAGAGCCGGGGTGCGCATGCGCGCGAGGATTATCCGAACCGCGACGACGAAAGCTGGATGAAGCACACGCTGGCGTGGCTCGATACCCACTCCCACAAGGTGACGCTCGATTACCGTCCGGTGCATACCTACACGATGTCGAACGAAATCCAGTACATCGAGCCCAAGGCGCGCGTGTACTGATCTCCCGGACGGATGAGCGAAGAGAGCAAAGACAATGGCTGAGTTCAGGCTTCCCAAAAACTCGCGGGTGACGTCCGGCAAGGTCTGGCCTGCTCCGGCCGGAGCCACCCGGACCACGCTGTTCAACATCTACCGCTATGACCCGGATACGGGCGCCAATCCGCGCATGGACACCTATCACGTCAACCGCGACGATTGCGGCCCGATGGTGCTCGATGCGCTGATCTGGATCAAGAACACCATCGATCCCACGCTGACGTTCCGCCGCTCCTGCCGCGAAGGCATCTGCGGCTCGTGCGCCATGAACATCTCGGGCTCCAACACGCTGGCCTGCACGCGCGGCATCGACGAGGTGGCGCAGAACGGCATCGTCAACATCTATCCGCTGCCGCACATGCCGGTGGTGAAGGATCTCGTGCCGGATCTGACGCGCTTCTATGCCCAGCATGCCTCGGTGGAACCCTGGCTGCACACCGTGACGCCCGCGCCTGAAAAGGAATGGCGTCAGAGCCACGAGGATCGCCAGAAGCTCGACGGGCTTTACGAGTGCATTCTCTGCGCCTGCTGCTCGACCTCGTGCCCGAGCTACTGGTGGAACGGCGACCGTTATCTCGGTCCCGCCGCATTGTTGCAGGCCTATCGCTGGCTCATCGACAGCCGCGACGAGGCCACCGGCGAGCGGCTGGACGATCTCGAAGATCCCTTCCGGCTGTACCGTTGCCATACGATCATGAACTGCGCCAACGCATGCCCGAAGGGTCTCAACCCCGCCAAGGCCATCGCCGAAATCAAGCAGATGATGGTCGTGCGGCAGGTGTAAGCCCCACGGAATCGTTCGCTCGTCACAACGTCTTGCAAAATATGGCGCATTCTGTTGCAGGAATGCGCCATGTCGTATCGGGTTTGTCGCGCCGGGTCAAAATTCTCTCCCCGTTCGTCGGTATTCGTGGCACAAGAACATACAGGTGGGCGAGTTGACGCGGTCGCCCATCAAAGGGTTGTGGCGGCGTTTGGCCGGCTGCGCTGAAGGCACCGGCCGTAGCGAGGGCATGAGATGAATTCCGGCATGATTTCGGTCGCAAAAGCGATGAGCGGCGCCCCGGCTTCCCGTCGTCGGCCGCCGGGCCGGTTGCAGCGGCGTGCGATGCAGGTTTCGCCGGCGCTGGGTATTGCGTTGTTGCTTGGCGCCTGCGCCGATTCGGCGCGGTTTTCCACCGGCGTCCAGGGTACGGGTCGCTACAGCACGAGCCCTTACAGCACCGCCCGCGTCATTCCCGCCCCTGTCGACGATATCGTGCCGGCACCGGGCCGGGCGCCCGCGCCAGCGGTCGTGTCCACGCCGTTGCCGCCGCCTCCCGGCGCGGACGCGGCCCAGCCGCCCGCAACGCCCGACCCGGCGATTGACCTGTCGCGCGGGCAGGACCCCGCCGCAACGCTGAACCAGAGCCAGCCGTCGCCCGCTCAGGTCGCCGCGCTGCCCTCCTCGCCGCCGCCTGCGGCCCCACCGCCGGCTGTCGCGCCTTCGCGCACTTCCGTGACGGGTAGCTGGCGCGCGAGCGAAGCATCCGGCAGTTCCTGCCGCGTCACGCTGTCGAGTTCGCCGTCGCTCGATCTCTACAAGGCATCGTCCAGCGGCTGCGCCTCTCAGGATCTGGGCAGCGTCAACGCCTGGGATCTGCGCGGCAACGAGGTCTATCTCTACGCGCGCGGCAACGTGGTGGCGCGCCTGCGCGGCAGCGGCGGCAACTTCAATGGCGTGCTGGCCAAATCCGGCGCTCCCGTCTCCCTGTCCCGCTGAGCAGTTTGCGTTCAAGCCGATCCATCGGCTTGAACGGACAGCCGGAGCGAGAAGCATCGATCCGAAACGGTCTTCGGTCTCATAAGACGCCCAGCCGGAAAGTGCACACATTTTCCGGCTGGATGTTTCGGCGTTTGCTGCTGCCGGATCAGTCGATCCCGCGTCGCGCCTTGAACGCCTGCAACGTATTCCGCAGCAGGCAGGCGATCGTCATCGGCCCGACGCCTCCGGGCACCGGCGTGATGGCGCCCGCGACGCTCTTCGCTTCCTCGAAGGCGACATCGCCGACGAGCCGCCCCTTGGCCTCGCCTGCCGCCGGCGGCAGGCGGTTGATGCCGACATCGATCACCGTCGCGCCCGGCTTGATCCAGTCGCCGCGCACGAGTTCCGGCCGGCCTACGGCCGCGACGACGATATCCGCCGTGCGGCACAGGCCCGGCAGATCGCGGGTGCGGGAATGGGCGATGGTGACGGTCGCATTCTGCTGCAACAGAAGCTGCGCGACGGGCTTGCCCACGATGTTCGAGCGCCCGAGAATCACCGCCGACAAGCCCGAAAAATCCGCATGCACGCTTTGCAGCAGCAGCAGCGAGCCGAGCGGCGTGCAGGCGACGAGACCGGGCAGACCGATCATCAACCGCCCCGCGTTGACCGGGTGGAAACCGTCGACGTCCTTGCCGGGATCGACGGCCTCGATCACGCGGTTGGTGTCGATATGGGCCGGCAGCGGCAATTGCACGAGAATGCCGTCCACGGCGTCGTCACGGTTGAGTTGCTCCACCAGCGCGAGCAGCTCGGTCTCCGGCACGTCGGCGGGCAGGCGATGCTCGAAGGAGCGCATGCCCACCGCAACCGTCTGGCGGGCTTTCGAGCCGACATAGACCTCGCTTGCCGGGTCGTTGCCCACGAGGACGACGGCGAGCCCCGGTTGCGCGCCGTGGCGGGCGGCGATCCGGGCGACGTCCGCCGCGATGGTTTCACGCAGATGCTGGGCGATGGCCTTGCCATCGATGATCCTGGCGCTCATCGTTCAATCCCTGAAAACGACGGTCTTGCGGCCGTTCAGAATGACCCGGCCGTCGAGATGCCATGCCAGCGCGCGGGCGAGCACGCGCCGCTCGATGTCGCGGCCCTTGCGCACCAGCGCGTCCGGCGTGTCCTGATGCGTCACGCGCTCCACGTCCTGCTCGATGATGGGGCCTTCGTCGAGATCGCCGGTGACGTAATGGGCCGTGGCGCCGATGAGCTTCACCCCGCGCTCATGCGCCTGGTGATAGGGCCGGGCGCCCTTGAAGCCGGGCAGGAACGAATGATGGATGTTGATGCAGCGCCCGGCGAGCCTGCCGGCAAGTTCCGACGACAGAATCTGCATGTAGCGCGCAAGAATGACGAGATCGACCTGCCGCTCCTCGATGATGCGCCAGAGCTGCGCTTCCTGCTCCGCCTTGGTCGCGGCCGTCACCGGCAGATAGTCGAACGGGATGCCGTCGAAATCGTGATGCCGGTAGGTCTCGCGCGGATAATTGGACACGATGCCGGCAATCGCCATGTTCAGCTCGCCGATCCGCCAGCGGTAAAGGATGTCCGTCAGGCAGTGGTCGAAACGCGACACCAGCACCAGCACCCGCTGCGGCCGGGCGACGGGGCGCATGTACCATGTCATGCCGAATGCGTCGCCCACCGGCGCGAACGCGCGGCGCAGGTCGTCCAGATCGCCCCCGTCGACGAAATTGAAACCGATGCGGGAGAAAAACACCCCCGTCTCGACATCGTCATGCTGGTGCGCCTCGCGAATGTTGGCGCCGCCCTCGAACAGGCAGCGCCCGACGGCGGCCACGATGCCGGGGCGATTGCGGCACGACAGGCTCAAAAAATACGTGTTTTCTGGCATCAATCCATTTCCCGCAAGCGCGCGGATCCGGGCCGCGCGGCGCCGACGGCTCGCACGGGCAGGCCGCCGCGCTCCGCATCAGAAGACATCGCCTCAGGCACCCGGGGCAAAAGTCGATCTGAGCGGGTCGGCTCCTGCCCTGCCATGCCTTGGTCTGAGCGAGTTCTTGTCGATCAGGCGATTCCGCCTGACCGGAACACGCTCTAGCACTTTTCCGCAGGATTCCAAAGGCGCTATCGCCCCGGCCCCGCGCCCTTGCGCACCGGATAACACGACGGCGTCACATGATATTCATCTCGCCTTTCCTAGATTGGAACGGTTATGAATATATGGCCATCTTGCCGACCCGAACGAGCGACCATGAGCAACGCAGAGCAAAATCCGGATCCCGCCGCCGTCGACCCTGCCGGCAACCCGGCGCCTGCGGCGGATCGTCTTGCGAATCTCGGCGATATTCTGCTGGAATTCACCCGCCTCGGAATCACGTCGTTCGGCGGCCCCATCGCCCACCTCGGCTATTTTCGGGAGCGTTTCGTCGTGCGCCGGGGCTGGTTGTCCGATCGCGATTTCACCGATCTCGTGGCGCTCTGCCAGTTTCTGCCGGGGCCGGCATCGAGCCAGGCAGGCTTCGCGGTGGGCGTGATGCGCGGCGGGCTGGCGGGGGGCGTGCTGGCCTGGGCCGGCTTCACGCTGCCGTCCGTCTTGCTGCTGCTTGCTTTCGCGCAAGGCGCCTCCTTCCTCACCGGGCCCGTCGCGGCCGGCATCCTGCACGGCCTCAAGGTCGTGGCGGTCGCGGTGGTCGCACAGGCCGTCTGGGGCATGGCGCGCAGCTTCTGCGTCGGCCGGGTCCATGCCACGCTGGCCGTCGCGGCCGTCGCCGTCACGATCGCCCCCGGCGGAACGGCGGGACAATTGCTCGCCATCGCGCTCGGGGCCACAGTCGGCTTGCTGGCCGGCACGGCGGACGGGACGGCGACCGGTACGGGTGAACCGCCCTCCCCCGCACGCATTTCGCCCGCCGGAGCCCGATGGTCACTGGCGCTGGCGGCCATCCTGCTTCTCATGACATGGAAGACGCCGGCGTGGCTCGTCGTGGCATTGACGGCGCTCGGCGGCGCGGGCCTCGCCCTGCTACGATAGGGCGACGGATGCAAAACCCGCCGACGATTGTGGAAAAATAAAATCCATAGACATTCTCTGTAGAATATGGCCACATCAATGGCGGGGATCGGGCGCGGGGCGCGCGATCGCGATATATTTCAGGAGACGATCATGACAAGGATTACGCGCAGGATTGCGGCGCTGGCCATCGGTGCGGCTTTCGCGGGTTTGGCGGCTCTTTCGCCGGCGCAGGCTGCGGACAAGATCAAGCTCGGTGTCATCGGCGGCGAGGAAGAGGAAATCGCCGAGGTGGTGAAGAAGGTCGCGGCCGGCAAGGGCCTCGACGTCGAACTCGTGATCTTCGCCGATTATTCGCTGCCCAACGAGGCGCTGGCGCGCGGCGATCTCGACGCCAACGCCTTCCAGCACAAGCCCTATCTCGACGCGCAGATTGCCGCGCGCGGCTACAGGATAGAGCCGATCGGCTACACGATCGTCCAGCCCATCGGTTTCTATTCGCGCAAGGTCAAGACGCTTGCGGATCTGCCCGAAGGCGCGGCCGTCGGCATCCCGAACGATCCCAGCAACGGCGCCCGTGCGCTCAAACTGCTGGCGGCCAACGGCCTGATCACGCTCAAGGACCCCGCGAAGGCCGACGCCTCCCCGCTCGACATATCCGAAAACCCGAAGAAGGTGGCGTTCAAGGAGCTCGACGCGGCGCTGATCACCCGGCAGCTCGACGATCTGGACGGCGCGGTGATCAACACGACCTATGCGCTCGGCGCCGGGCTTAACCCTGTCACCGACGCCATCGTGCAGGAAAGCCGGACCGACAACCCCTATGGCAACTTCATCGCCGTGCGCACGGAAGACAAGGACAAGCCGGCGCTGAAGACGCTCGTCGACGCCTACCAGTCGAAGGAAGTGGCCGACTTCCTCGAAACCCGCTTCAAGGGCTCGATCCTGCCGGCGTGGTGAGCCATACCTTATCGACATGGAGCGCGCTCCGACCATACGGAATCGTCTGACGCTCCGTGCTCCAACGACCATGCGCCGAAAACAAAGCCGGTTCCCGCAGGAACCGGCTTTCGTATTGAAACGCGGCGACCGTTCCGGCCGGCTTACTTCTTCGCGCCGAAGCTGATGCCGGCGAACTTGCTGTTGAAGCGCGACACGCGACCGCCACGGTCGAGAAGCTGCTGGGAGCCGCCCGTCCAGGCCGGGTGGCTGGTGGGGTCGATGTCGAGGTTCAACTGATCGTTCGGCTTGCCGTAGGTGGAGCGGGTCACATACTCGGTGCCGTTCGTCAGCACGACCTTGATGAAGTGGTAGTCGGGATGGATATCGGCCTTCATGGCGCAGCCCTCGAAAAAGTCTCCGTCGAGGCCAACCATGAACGGGCGACCTTTGACGACTGTCTGTGAAAAAGATGAAGTCGCGACCCTATACCGCAGGATCGGGCGCGACACAAGCGAACATTTCGATCGCGGCGGCGCGGGAAGGCGGAGAGCGACGCCTCGTCGCAGTTTATAACCCTTGCAACGAACGTCTTGCGGAACGCCTCGCGCACATCTATAGCCATGCGCTATCGTAGCGGAAACGGACGGAGCCGGAGGGGTGCTGACCAGAGCGAAGACGGGCGAGGCCGCAGCCGGCCCCGCAGGCGCGCTGCGCGAGGATGCGGGGGAAAGCGCGCGAGACGGCGAGGCGCCGCGCCGCCCGCACCCCGGCGCGCTGGCCGTGCTCGCGCCGTTCGCCTGGCGATATCGCGGCCATGTTCTCGTCGCGCTCGCCGCGCTGCTCGTCGCCGCAGGCGCCACGCTGGTGCTGCCGCTCGCCGTGCGGCGGGTCATCGATTACGGCTTCTCCGGCATCGACGGCTGGCTGATCAACGCCTATTTCCTCACGCTGGCGCTGGTGGCGTTCGTGCTCGCCGTCGCCAGCGCCACGCGCTATTATTATGTCACGACGCTCGGCGAACGCGTGGTCGCCGACCTGCGCGCGTCCGTCTTCAGCCATCTGACGACGCTCGACCAGTCGTTCTACGACACCGCGCGCACGGGGGAACTGACCTCCCGCCTCGCCGCCGACACCACGCAGATCAAGTCGGCTTTCGGTTCGAGCATCTCGCAGGCGCTGCGCAACTTCGTCATCTTCGCAGGCGCGAGCGCGATGATGGTCTATTCCAGCCCGCGCCTGTCGGCACTGGTGCTGGCGGCGATCCCGCTGATCGTGTTGCCGCTGGTGTTCTCGGGGCGGGGCGTGCGCAAGCGCGCGCGGGCGGCGCAGGACAGGCTCGCCGCCGCCAACGCCTACGCCACCGAGGCCATCGGCGCCGTGCGCACCATGCAGGCGTTCAACGCCGAGGCGCAGACGGCCGCCCACTTCCGCGACGCCGCGGAGGAAGCCTGCGCCGCCGCCCGCCTCTCCGCCCGCGCCCGCGCGCTGCTCACCGCCGTCGCGATGTTTCTGGTCAGCGCCAGCGTCGTCGCCGTGCTGTGGTATGGCGCGCAGGACGTGCTGGCGGGGCGGATGACCGGCGGGCGCCTGTCGCAGTTCGTGCTTTACGCCGTGTTCGCCGCCTCGTCGCTCGGCGAATTGAGCCAGGTGTGGGGCGAGGTGTCGCAGACGGCCGGCGCGGCGGGACGTCTGAGCGAACTTCTCGCGACGCGCGCCACGGTGGTGTCGCCGCCGTCGCCCGCGCCGCTGCCCGAGCCGCCGCTCGCCGAGATCGCTTTCGAGCAGGTCTCCTTCGCCTATCCGACGCGCGCCGGGACGCCGGCGCTGGAAGGGCTGGACTTTTCCGTGGCGCGGGGGGAGCGCGTCGCGATCGTCGGGCCGTCGGGCGCGGGCAAGAGCACGGTCCTGCAATTGTTGCAGCGCTTCTACGACCCGGCGGAAGGGCGCGTGCTGATCGACGGAATCGACGCACGTCAGGCAGACATCGCGCAATTGCGGCGGCGATTCGCGATTGTGCCGCAGGATCCCGTCATTTTCGGCGCAACCGTCACCGAAAACATTCGCTACGGCGCGCCCGACGCGCCCGGCGCCAAGGTGGAGGAAGCGGCGCGGCTGGCGGCGGCGCACGATTTCATCGTGGAACTGCCGCAGGGCTACGATACGCTCATCGGCGAACGCGGCGTCACGCTTTCGGGCGGCCAGCGCCAGCGCCTCGCCATCGCGCGCGCCATCCTGCGCGACGCCCCGATCCTGCTGCTGGACGAGGCGACCTCCGCGCTTGATGCGGAAAGCGAAAGGCTGGTGCAGACGGCGCTGGACAGGCTGATGCAGGGGCGCACCACGCTCGTCATCGCGCACCGCCTCGCGACGGTGCTGTCGGCCGACCGCATCCTTGTCATGGAGCGCGGACGGATCGTGGAAGAGGGCAGACATGAGGAACTGGTCGGCAGGGGCGGGCTTTACGCCCGTCTGGCGCAGCTTCAGTTCAGCGCGTGAAAACTGGGCATCGGCGCCGGAAATGCGGCGGTCCCCTTTTGAAATCAGGCAGAAAGCGATATACCCGCTCTTGCGGCTGCCGGGTGATTGCGGCATGCCTGTGCGGACGGTTGGCCGCGCAAGGCGGATTGTCGCCCGATGGGGCGGGTAACGGAGGTCGATATCGTGGTCATGGCGGCTCCTCTCGCGGACAGACCGGCGCAACGGGGCGGAATCGAGGCTTTGGTCTCGCTCGTCACGGATGACATGGAGCGCGTCAATCACGTCATCCTGTCGCGCACGGGATCGGACGTAACGCTGATTCCCGAACTGGCGAACCATCTGATTTCATCCGGCGGCAAACGGCTGCGGCCGATGCTCACCCTCGCCTTCGCCGGATTGTGCGGCTACTCGGGCGACGGGGGCGTGAAGCTCGCGGCGAGCGTCGAATTCATGCACACCGCGACGCTGCTGCACGACGACGTCGTCGACGAAAGCGACATGCGCCGCGGCAAGCTCGCGGCCCGCATGCTCTGGGGCAACGAGGCCAGCGTGCTCGTCGGCGATTTCCTGCTCGGGCAGGCGTTCAAGATGATGGTGGAGGTCGGCTCGCTCGCCGCGCTCGACGTGCTCGCCAGCGCGGCTGCGGTGATCGCCGAGGGCGAGGTGTGGCAGCTCTCCGCCGCCAAGGATCTGGCGACCGACGAGGCGACCTATCTCGGCGTGGTGACGGCGAAGACCGCCGCCCTCTTCGCCGCCGCCGCCGAAGTCGGCCCGATCCTCGGCGGGCTGGACGGTCGCGAGCGGCGCGCGGCGCGCGCCTACGGCAACGCGCTCGGCGTCACGTTCCAGCTCGTGGACGACGCGCTCGACTACGGCGGCGTCGCGGAATTGCTCGGTAAGAACGTCGGCGACGATTTCCGCGAGGGCAAGATCACCCTGCCGGTGGTGCTCGCCCTCCGGAAGGCCGATGACGCGGAGCGCGCCTTCTGGTCGCGCACGCTGGAGAAGGGGGAAATCGCGGAGGGCGATCTCGACACCGCCATCGCCACGCTGCGCCGCCATGACGCGCTCGAAGCGACCATCGGTCGCGCCCGCGCCTATGGCGACAGCGCCGTGCAGGCGCTCGACGCCTTCCCCGACAGCCCCATGAAGCGCGCCTTGATCGACACCGTGGCATTCTGCATCAGCCGGGCCTACTGAGGCCGGCGAAACCAGCGCACCGGACGACGCCAATTGCCCGACACGGATATCTGGCTGGTCGCGCTCCTCGCTCTCGTCGGCGTTCTCGCGGGCTTCATCGATGCGATCGCGGGAGGCGGCGGCCTGCTCACGGTGCCCGCCCTGCTGTCGGCGGGGTTCGATCCGGCGGCGGCGCTCGCCACCAACAAGCTCCAGAGCAGTTTCGGGTCGTTTTCCGCCGCCCTCACCTTCGCGCGCGCCGACAAGATCGGCTGGCGGGACGCCGTGCCGATGGCCGTCGCCGCCTTCATCGGCGGGGTGGCCGGAGCGACGCTGATCAAGGCGATGCCGGCGCATCTGCTGGCGGGCGTCATGCCGCTGCTGCTGATCGCGGTGGCGGTCTATTTCCTGCTCTCGCCACGCCTGTCGGCGCGCGAAGGACGGCCGCTCCTGTCGCCGCGCCTCTTCACGCTGACGGTGGCGTTGGGTGTGGGGTTCTACGACGGCAGCTTCGGCCCGGGCACCGGGTCGTTCTTCATGATCGGCTTCGTCGCGCTGCTGGGCCTGCCCGTCATGCAGGCGGTGGCGCAGACCAAGCTGCTGAATTTCGCCAGCAATGTCGGTGCGCTGCTTTTCTTCGCGCTGGCGGGCGGCATCCATCTGCCTATCGGCATCGCCATGGGAATCGGGCAATATGCGGGCGCCCGCCTCGGCGCAGGCGTGGCGCTGAGGAACGGCGCGCGCATCGTCCGCCCGCTGCTCGTCATCGTCAGCACCGCGATGGCGGCGCGCCTGCTGCTCGATCCCGCCAATCCGCTGCGCATCGCCATCGTGTCGGCGATAGAGGCGCTTTTCGCCGGCGCGCCCGGCCCCTGAAGCATCCGCCTTCCGCGCGCCCCGACCGGAACGCGCCCCGGCGGCAAGACCGCGCGATCACGGCGGGGCATTGACGAACGGTGAAGAACGCACTATAAGCGCGCCTTCATGAATATTCTTTCTGGATGTTCGCCTGCGGGCGGGCGTCCGGTTCACTCCGGCTTCCGACGCCGATCAACAGCAGAGCCGATCCCGGTTGCGTGGCAAGACATCCACGCGGCGTCGATCGGGACGATACGAGGATCACATGGCCAATACCGCGTCCGCAAAGAAGGCGGTGCGTAAAATCGCTCTAAGGACCGCCGTCAACAAGTCTCGCAAGAGCCGCATGCGGACGTTCGTGCGCAAGGTGGAAGACGCCATCAAGACCGGCGATCATGCATCGGCGCTCGCCGCATTGCGCCTGGCGGAGCCGGAGATCGTCCGCGCCGCCCAGAAGGGCGTGCTGCACCGCAACACCGCCTCGCGCAAGGTCTCGCGCCTCACGAGCCGCGTCAAGACATTGCAGGCGTGATCGCACGCCCGCGCGAGCGATGACGGCATACAGGCCCGGCCAAGCGCCGGGCTTTTTCATTGCTTCGCGGCTTTTTTCATTGCTTTGCAAGGGGTGCACGGACACGCCGGAACGGGACGGCCCGCAACCGGCTGTGCGCAAGCCGCGCAAGACGCCGAAACCGACTTGACGCCGGCCGATCCGGCCCGGAACGGGCAGTTGCACGAGGCATGCGCGGAACGCCATGATACCGCGCAATTTCGGCGATCGATGTGGCGAGAAACACCTTGACAAGCCTCCGCCTGCCCCGCGCCGGGCGATCGGAACCGACCCTGCCGACCGCGCAAATAATCCATCGGCAAAACAAACTGTTAGGGGGCAAAGGTCTCAAGCGCCCGCGAATCTGTCCCCAAACCGTGAGCGGACGGGGCGTCACGGGAAGGTAAAATGGAGCCGATTGTCTATGCCGGCAAAAAACATCCAAAGAAAAATCCGGCCGCTCGGACAAAGCGTTGCAAGCCCGGATCGGCACCCGCCACCGGCGGCGAATCGCGATCGAGCCCGCCCGGAGGGAGCGTTGGGCTTTTGAGCAGTTGCGCGATGCGGGCCGGATGAAGTAAGGTCTAACTGCCTTCGGGACATCTTATGCCCATTCCAGACTGAAGGGCAGCCGTGACAAAGTTCCTCCGCTTCGGAGGAGGTTTCGGCAAGGATGCGCCCGCTCAAATGCGCCGGATATACTGTTATTCGGGAACCTTCGAGCGGCGCCTGGTATGCGGAGTGTGCGTATTTTATGTTTATGGGGTAGTTATATAGTTTGCAGGGATATATCTATACTTGCACATACTTTTATCAGATACGCCACCGGTTCTGCATTTCATTTGATCTCACCAAGGGTTGCAGGTCATCGACAGAAGGTTCTAGCGAACCCGCTGGTGGAATGTATTTTCCAGACGGCTCCCGTCTGGATGTAAGATTATAGACAGCCAGCGTTGCCGGACGTGCGATCGCCCGGGAGCGAGCGGTTTTGACAAGAAGCGCCTCCCGAGGCGGGACGGGCGCGCGAGGAAGCGCATCGGTGTCGCGCCGGCATGGCCGGGCTGCGGCGCTATTTCGAATTGCGGCTCCGCCCGGAACGCGCCGTACGACGGCAGCGGATCGGCGAAGCCGTGCAGTGAGCGGGCAATCGGAGCGCGGCGCGACAAACGCCGGGCTCCCGTGTCAAGGCGGAGCGGCCAGACGATGTACAAGACAGATGACAATGCGAAATACGCCCGTGGCATTCAGGACGGCGCCACGCCGCCTTTCCACGCCGCGGATGCATTGTCATGTCCTGACGAGGACGGGCAGGTGGAAGAGGAAACAACTGCCGAGGCGGCCTGGCCGCGCGTCAAGCGCCGCCTGCGCGTCGAGCTGGGCGAGGATGTGTTCGCAAGCTGGTTCGGGCGGCTGGAGCTGGAATCCGTCAGCCGGCAGACCGCGCACATGACCGTGCCGACGCGCTTTCTCAAGAGCTGGATCGAATCGCATTATGCCGATCGCGTGCTGACGCTTTACCGGGCGGAATATCCCAAGCTCGCGCGGGTTTCCTTCAGCGTGCGCGATTCCGCCGGCAATGTCGCGGCGGCGCAGCCGCGCAGCGCGGAGACGCCGCGCCCGGCCGCGATCGTTCCCGCCGCCGGGCAGGAAGCCGTCGCGCGGCAGGAAGCCGCGCGGCCGACGCGCGCAGCTGCGCCCGCGGCGACGTTCGTGCCGCAGGAAGAGGCGGCGGACGGCGATCTCGGCGGCAACCCGCTCGACAACCGTCTTACTTTCGCGAGCTTCATCATCGGCAATTCCAACGCGCTCGCCCATGCGGCGGCGGAGCGCGTCGCCCGCCACGCGAACGGACCGGCGCTCTATAACCCGCTCTATCTTCACGCGGGGGTGGGCCTCGGCAAGACGCATCTGTTGCAGGCCGTGGCCCATGAGGCGCGCATCCAGGGCAAGCGAATCATCTATCTGACGGCCGACCGCTTCATGTACGGCTTCGTCGCCGCGCTGAAGGCGCAGACGGCGTTGGCCTTCAAGGAGAAGCTGCGCGCCATCGACCTGCTCATCATCGACGACGTGCAATTCCTGCAAGGCAAGTCGATCCAGCAGGAATTCGGCCATACCATCAATTCGCTGATCGACGCCGGGCGTCAGATCGTCGTGGCGGCGGACCGCACCCCTTCCGATCTCGATGCGCTCGATGAACGGGTGTGTTCGCGGCTGGCCGGCGGTCTCGTCGTGGAGATCAACGCGCTCGACGAGGACCTGCGCGCGCGCATCCTCGCCGCGCGGATCGAGGCGGTGCGCGCCGTCAACCCGACCTTTCAGGTCCCCGATGCGGTTGTCGCCTATGTGGCGCGGGTCATCGCCACCAACGGGCGGGATCTCGACGGCGCCGTCAACCGCCTGCTCGCCCACACCACGCTGACCGGCACGCCGCTGACGATGGAGACGGCGGAGGCCGCCATCCGCGATCTCATCCGCACGCGCGAGCCGCGCCGCGTCAAGATCGAGGATATTCAGAAACTGGTGGCCAGCCGCTACAACGTGTCGCGCGCCGATATCCTGTCGGAGCGGCGCACGGCGGCGGTGGTGAAACCGCGCCAGATCGCCATGTATCTGTCGAAGATCCTCACCCTGCGCTCGTTGCCGGAGATCGGCCGGCGCTTCGGCGGGCGCGATCACACCACCGTGCTGCATGCGGTGCGCAAGATCGAGAAGCTCGTCGCGGACGATGCCGTGCTGCGCGAGGAAATCGAATTGCTCAAGCGCATGTTGCAGGAATGATGTCGGTCACGGGCGCGGGTGGCGCGCCCTGACGCCGCATCGGCGGACGTGAGCCTGCTTCGGCAAAACTTCATCTGAAAACAGGCTGTTAACGCAAAATTCCGCATTATGCCGAAAGCATTTCGCTCTCTCCCCTTGCACTTCGACGCGCAAGACGCCATTGTGCCGTCCCCGCTTGCCGGTTTTGCAGGCGCGGAAAGTGCTGGCCTTACCGCCATCCGGCGTTTCAGTTGAATGGAAGTATCGATGAAGGTTACAGTCGAGCGGGCTGCGCTCCTCAAATCGCTCGGCCATGTCCATCGCGTGGTGGAACGGCGTAATACGATCCCGATCCTGTCCAACGTGCTCCTGCGGGCGGAAGGCGGGACGCTGCGACTGCGCGCCACCGACCTCGACCTGGAGGTGACGGAGACGCTTGCCGCCGATGTGGCGCTGGAAGGCGCGACGACCGTTCCCGCCTATGTCATCTACGACATCATCCGCAAACTGCCGGACGGCGCGCAGATCGCGCTCGAATCGGCGCAGGACGGCACGCAGGTCGTCATCCGCGCCGGCCGCTCGCGCTTCACCTTGCAGGCGCTGCCCGAAAGCGACTTCCCGGACCTTGCCGCGGGCGAGTTGCCGCATACGTTCTCCGTGCAGGCGGACGCGTTCAAGCGGCTGATCGACAAGACGCAGTTCGCGATCTCCACCGAGGAGACGCGCTACTATCTCAACGGCATCTACTTCCATGCGCTCGACGGCGACGGCGCGGCGCGGCTGCGCGCGGTGGCCACCGATGGCCATCGCCTCGCCCGCGTCGAGATCGACGCGCCCGCCGGCGCGCGCGACATCCCCGGCGTCATCGTGCCGCGCAAGGCGGTGACGGAGATCCACAAGCTGCTCGACGGCATCGACGCCGAGGTGCAGGTGGAGCTGTCGGCCAGCAAGATCCGCCTCACCGCCGGCACCGTGGTGCTGACGTCGAAACTGATCGACGGCACCTTCCCGGATTATCAGCGCGTCATCCCGCAGGGCAACGACAAGCGCCTCGTGGTCGACCGGGCCGAGTTCGCCACCGCCGTCGACCGCGTGTCGACCATCTCGTCGGAGCGCGGGCGCGCGGTCAAGCTGTCGCTGACCGAGGGCCGGATGACGCTTTCCGTCACCAATCCCGATTCGGGCAGCGCGACGGAAGAGCTGGAAGTCGAATACGGATCGGCGCCGCTCGACATCGGCTTCAACGCCCGCTACCTGCTCGACATCGCCGCCCAGCTCGACGGCGACACCGCGCTGCTGCTGCTGGCCGATCCGGGCTCCCCCACCGTCATTCAGGACCGTGAGGACGCGCCCGCCCTCTATGTCCTGATGCCGATGCGGGTTTGACGATGTGTCTGACACGCCGCCCGCGCAGCGCCGGGTGACGCGGCTGGCGCTGGTTGATTTTCGCAGCTACGCGGCGCTCGATCTCGATACCGACGCCCCCATCGTCGCGCTGGCGGGCGAAAACGGCGCGGGCAAGACCAACCTGCTCGAAGCGCTGTCGCTGTTCACGCCGGGGCGCGGATTGCGGCGCGCGGCCTTCACCGACATGGCGCGCCAGGGAGGCGGCGGCGGTTTCGCCGTTTCCGCGACGCTTGATGCGGCTACCGGCGGCGCGCGGCTCGGCACCGGGCTGGAGCCGCCGGCGTCGAGCCGCAAATGCCGCATCGACGGCGCGCCCGCCGCATCGCCCGCCGCCTTCGCAGAATATCTGCGCATCGTCTGGCTGACGCCGGCCTTCGACGGGCTGTTCCTCGGCCCGGCCGGGGACAGGCGGCGTTTTCTGGACCGGCTGGTGCTCGCCATCGACGCCGCCCACGGCCGGCGTACCGGCGCCTACGAGCGGGCGCTGTCCTCGCGCAACAGGATCTTGACCGAAACACCCGCCGATGTCCGCTGGCTCGATTCCGTGGAGCACGAGGCGGCGGAGCTTGGCGTCGCCGTCGCCGCCGCGCGGCTCGAAACGACGGCGCGTCTCGCGGCGCTGATCGCGACGGGCCATGACGCGGCCTCGCCCTTTCCCGCCGCCGGGATCGCCCTCACCGGCACACTGGAGGAGGAGCTTGCCCGCCTCCCCGCCGTGGAGGTGGAAGACCGCTTCCGCCGCGCGCTGCGGGAAGGACGGGCGCGCGACCGCGCCGCCGGGCGCGCGCTCGCCGGCCCGCAGACGAGCGACCTCGCCGTGCGCCATGCGGAAAAGGACGTTCCCGCCGCCCGATGCTCCACCGGCGAGCAGAAGGCGCTGCTGATCGGCCTTGTGCTCGCGCACGCGCGCCTCGTCGCCGACATGAGCGGCATCGCGCCGCTCGTGCTGCTCGACGAAATCGCGGCCCATCTCGACCCCCGCCGGCGCGCGGCACTGTTTGCCGCGCTTGCGGGGCTCGGCGGGCAGATCTTCATGACCGGCGCCGACCCTGCGCTGTTCGCGGACCTGCCGGCCTCCGCCGTCACTTGCCTCGTCACGCCCGGACACGCTATCCATGACGTCGCATGATTTGCGCGGCAGGCGGATTCGCCCCGCGCCCGTTTTTCAGGAGCCGCCATGCCCGGCGTCAACATATCCGGCGTCAACATCCCCGGCATCGATATCCCCGCGCTGATGATCTTCGCCGGCGCTCTCGCCATCGCCGCCGCCGTGCCCGGCCCCGCGGTCGCGGCCATCGTGGCGCGCGTGCTCGCGCGGGGCACGCGGGGGCTCGCGCCGTTCCTGCTCGGCATCATCCTGAGCGACGTGATCTGGCTCACGCTCGCGGTCACGGGCCTCGCCATGCTCGCGCAGACGTTCCACGGCGTGTTCGTCGCCATCAAATATGTCGGCGTGGCCTATCTGCTCTGGCTGGCGTGGCGCTTCTGGACCACGCCCGCGGCGTCGATCGCCGCCGCCCCGATTGAGGTCGGCGAAGGCGGCCTGACCGCCTTTCTCGGCGGGTTGATGGTCGGCCTGTCCAATCCGAAGGCGATGATGTTCTATCTGGCGCTGCTGCCGGGCTTCATCCCGCTCGCCGACGTCACACCGCTCGCCTTCGCCGAACTCGCGGCGATGACGTTCGCCGTGCTCGCGGTGATCTTCTCCGCCTATGTCTTCGCCGCCGCCCGCGCGCGGCGCCTGTTCGCGAGCCCCCGCGCGCTCACGCTGGTCAATCGCGCGACGGGCGCCGTGATGGTCGGCACGGCGGTGGCGGTTGCGACGCGCTCATGAACACGGCGCAGGCGCCCGTTCGTCCGGTGAGCCCGGCGTTGGCGCAGCGCGCGCGGGCGGTGCTCAAGTCCGTCTTCGGCTATGACGATTTCCGCCCCGGCCAGGATGAGGTGATCGCCGCCGTTCTCAACGGCGAGGACGTGTTCGCGGTGATGCCGACGGGCAGCGGCAAGTCGATGTGCTACCAGTTGCCCGCCATGGTGGATGACGGCGGCCTGACGCTGGTGATTTCACCGCTCGTCGCGCTGATGCGCGATCAGGTGGGGCAGTTGACGGCGCTCGGCGTGCCGGCCGCCACCATCAATTCCGCCAACGGCGACGAGGAAAACCGCGAAGCTTGGCGGGCGATGCGCCGGGGAACGCTCAAGCTGCTGTTCGTCTCGCCCGAAAAGCTCGCCGGCGACAACATGCTCGCGGCGCTGCGCGACACCGGCATCCGCCGCCTCGCCATCGACGAGGCGCATTGCGTCTCGCAATGGGGGCACGACTTCCGGCCCGATTACCGCAATCTGCGGCAGGTGCGCGGCGAACTCGGCTCGCCGCAGACCATCGCGCTCACCGCCACCGCCGACCGCGCCACCCGCGACGATATCGTCCAGCAGCTTTTTCCGCAGCCGCCGCGCACGGTGGTGCACAGTTTCGACCGGCCCAACCTCGACCTGCGCTTCGCGGCGAAGGACCGGCCGGCGAGCCAGTTGGCCGATTTCGTGCTGTCGCACAAGGGATCGAGCGGCATCATCTACACCTCCGCCCGCAAGCGCACGGAAGAGATCGCGGACAGCCTGTCGCAGAAGGGCGTGCGCGCCCTCGCCTACCATGCCGGGCTCGATCAGGCGCTGCGCGGGCGGCGGCAGGACGAGTTCCTGCAAGAGAACGACATCGTGATGGTGGCGACGGTGGCCTTCGGCATGGGCATCAACAAGCCGGACGTGCGCTTCGTCGCCCATGCCGACATGCCCGGCAGCATCGAGGGCTATTATCAGGAGATCGGCCGCGCCGGGCGCGACGGCCTGCCGGCGTGGACGCTCACCCTCTACGGCGCTTCCGACATGGCGCTGCGCCGGCGCCAGATCGACGAGAAGGACATCGACGACGAGCGCCGCCGCATCGAGCACAGGCGTCTCGGCGCCATGATCGAGCTGTGCGAGACGGCGACCTGCCGCCGGCAGGCGCTGCTCGCCTATTTCGGCGAAACGAGCGAGCCGTGCGGCGGCTGCGATCTCTGCCGGGGCGGCGTCACCCTCTACGACGCCACCATCGACGCGCAGAAGGTGTTGTCGGCCGTCGCGCGCACCGGCCAGCGCTTCGGCGCGGCGCATATCGCGGATATCCTCACCGGCACCGAGAACGATACGGTGTCGCGCCTCGGTCACGACAAGCTGAAGACCTTCGGCGTCGGCAAGGACAAGAGCAAGCGCGGCTGGCTCACCGTCATCCGGCAATTGTTCGCCACCGGCGCGGTCAGCGAGACGGGCGACACCTACAGCGGCTATCGCCTGACGAAGAAGGGCGAGGCCATCCTGTTCGGCCGCGAGAAACTGACGTTGCGCGCCGTCGCCGAAGAGCCGAAGCGCAAGCGCGAGAGCCTGCGCGCGGCGGATGCCGCCTCCGACCTTTCGGAGGCGGAAAACGCGCTCTTTCAGCATCTGCGCGGCGTGCGGCTCGAACTGGCGAAGGCCGAGAATGTCGCCGCCTACATGGTTTTTCCCGACCGCACGCTGATCGACATGGCCCGCCTCAAGCCCGTCGACCTCTATGCCATGCGCATGGTGCAGGGCGTCGGCGAGCACAAGCTGGCGCGTTACGGCCAGACATTCGCGGACGCCGTGGCCGCGTTCCTGCGGGGAGCGGAAACAGGCGGGGCCTGAACATCGAGCGGTTCGCGTTCAAAGCGGCGGCGGGATTCCGCCGCTTTATCGATGTCAATCCAGCAGCGCCTGCTTCAGCAGCGCGAACGCCTGCGCCCGATGTGACAGGCTGTGCTTTTCCGCCGACGTCATTTCGCCGAAAGTCGCCGCGTGACCATCGGGGCGGAAGATCGGGTCGTAGCCGAAGCCCCGGTCGCCGCGCGCCGGAAAAACGAGTGTGCCGAACACGCGGCCCTCGAACAGTTCCTCATGGCCATCGGGCCACGCCACCACGAGCGCCGAGACGAAATGCGCCCGCCGTTGCGCGTCATCGAGCGCGCCGCGCAGGGCGAGTTCCCGCTCGATACGGCCGATGGCGGCGGCAAAATCCTTGGCCGGTCCGGCCCAGCGGGCCGAAAAGATGCCCGGCGCGCCGTCCAGCGCCGCCACGCACAGGCCCGAATCGTCGGCGAAGGCCGGCAGGCCCGTGGCCACGGCCGCCGCCCGGGCCTTCAGCGCCGCGTTCTCGGCAAATGTCGTGCCGATCTCGTCCGGCTCCGGCAGGTTCAGTTCGCCCGCCGATACCGCCTCGACGCTGAACGGCGCGAGCAATTCGCGCATCTCGCGCAGCTTGCCGGGGTTGTGCGAGGCGACGACGAGCCGCCCCTCGAGCCTGCGCGCCATCACGCCACCGCCTGTTTCTGCAAGGCGACGAGATGCGTCGTGCCCGCCTTGGCGAGCGCCAGCAGCCTCAGCAACTCCTCCTCGCTGAACGGCGCGCCCTCCGCCGTGCCCTGCACCTCGACGATGCCGCCGGCGCCGGTGAGCACGAAATTGGCGTCCGTCTCGGCGCTCGAATCCTCGGCGTAATCGAGATCGAGCACCGGCTGGCCCTTGTAGATGCCGCAGGAGACGGCCGCGACGTGATCCTTCAGCGCCTTGGCGGAAAGCATGGAGCGCGCCTGCATCCAGGCGAGGCAATCGTGCAGCGCCACCCATGCGCCGGTGATGGCCGCCGTGCGCGTGCCGCCGTCCGCCTGCAACACGTCGCAATCGACGACGATCTGCCGCTCGCCGATGGCGGCGAGGTTGACCACCGCGCGCAGGCTGCGCCCGACGAGACGCTGGATTTCCTGCGTGCGGCCCGATGGCTTGCCGGATGTCACCTCGCGGCGGGTACGCTCCAGCGTGGCGCGCGGCAGCATGGCGTATTCCGCCGTGACCCACCCGCGCCCCTGCCCGCGCAGCCACGGCGGCGCCCGGTCCTCCAGCGAGGCCGTGCACAGCACATGCGTATCGCCGAACCTCACAAGGCACGAGCCTTCGGCATAGCGCGCCACGGCGCGTTCGAGCGTGACCTTGCGCAACTCGTCGGGAGCGCGCCCGGAGGGGCGGATGGAGGTGCTCAACTCATTTTCCCCGATAATGATACCGATGATCCAGAGCGGCTTGTAACATCTTGCGCGCCGCCGGCAACCCGATTCGATCCGCTTGCCGACGCCCCTCGCCGATGCCTCTCGCCGGCTCCCCCTTGCACACACCCCGCCGCTGGCGATAATCAGGTGCAGCAGGGCAGGACCAGACGGACTCGATTTCCTCCGATGAATTCCTTTCTCTCCGTCCCGACCACGGACAGCGCGCGCCTCTTCGCGGACCTCGACGAGCGGTCGCGCGAGATTTTTCGCCGCGTGGTCGAAGGCTATCTGGCCACCGGCGAACCCGTGGGATCGCGCAATCTCGCGCGCATGCTGCAAGTGTCGCTGTCGCCGGCCTCGGTGCGCAACGTGATGGCGGACCTCGAACAGGCCGGCCTGCTCTACGCGCCCCACGTCAGCGCCGGGCGCATGCCGACCGAGCGGGGATTGCGCTTCTTCGTCGACGCCATGCTGGAAATCGGCGATCTCGACGCGGAGGAAAGCGGCCGCATCGAGGCGCAGGTTGCGGCCGCGGCCACCGGCGCCTCGCTCGACAGCCTGCTGTCGGAAGCCACGATGATGCTCTCCGGCCTGACGCGCGGCGCCGGGGTCGTCGTCGCGGGCAAGCAGAATCCGCCGCTGAAACACATCGAGTTCGTGCGCCTCGACGCCGCGCGCGCGCTCGTCGTGCTGGTGGGCGAGGACGGCACGGTGGAAAACCGCCTGCTCGACCTGCCGCCCGGCCTGCCGTCCAGCGCGCTCGTCGAGGCCGGCAACTTCCTCAACGCGCAACTGCTCGGCCTCACGCTCGGCGAACTGCGCGCGCAGGTGGAGCAACGCCGCACCATCATGGAGCGGGAACTCGACGTACTCGTCACCGGCCTGATCGACGCCGGGCTCGCCGTGAGCGTCGGCCCGTCGGACGGTCGCCAGCTCATCGTGCGCGGGCAGGCCAACCTGCTCGACGACCTCAAGGCCGCCGAGGATATCGAACGCATCCGCCTGCTGTTCACCGATCTGGAAACGCAGAAGGACGTCATCGACCTGCTGTCGCGGGCGGAAGACGGCGAGGGCGTGCGCATCTTCATCGGCTCGGAGAACAAGCTGTTCTCGCTCTCCGGCTCCTCGATGATCGCCGCGCCCTTCCACGATTCGAGCCAGACGATTCTCGGCGTCGTCGGCGTCATCGGACCGACGCGGCTTAACTATTCCCGCATCGTGCCGATGGTGGACTACACCGCCCGCGTCGTGTCGCGCATTCTGGAGCGCAAGCGGTAGGCCGTCCGACTTTGAGCGCATTCGGAAAGCGCTCCGGGACGCTTCGAGCCGAAAAGCGGGTACACTTTCCGGCTCAGGGCCTTATGCCGCGTGGCGGCCGGCGTCCGCGCCGAAATGGCCGATGTAACGCGGATTGATGGCCTTCACCGGCAGCATCACCAGCACGTCGGTGGTGCCGAACTGCCGGTCGATCACCGCGCCCTCGCCCACGGTGCCGCCGAGGCGCAGATAGCCCTTGATGAGCGGCGGCAGGCTGTGCAGGGCGGCGCGCGCGTCGATGCCTTCCTTGTTCAGAAGGTCCATGCTGACGAAGCGCTCCGGCAGGGCCTTGACGTTCCATTCTTCCGGCGCGCGGGCGAAATGGTGCAGGAAGCTCAGCGGCAGCGCCATCTTGGCCGGGTCCGTGCCCTCAAGGCTGGCGCAGCCGAACATCACGTCGATGCGGTGGTGCAGCACATAGGTCCAGATGCCATGCCACAGAAGCTCGACGGTGCGCTTGTTGCGATAGGGCTTCAGCACGCAGGAGCGGCCGAGTTCCAGAAAGCGCAATTGCGGGTTGGCGTCGATCACCGGCTGCACGTCGAACTCGCTCGCCGTGTAGAAGCCGAAGAAGCGATCCGCCACCTCCTGCCGCAGCAGCCGGTAGGTGCCGACCACCTTCGGCTTGTTGGGCCGGAAGGGCTTGCGCGGCGCATCGTGATCGAGCACCAGCAAATGGTCGCAAATGGCGTCGTACTCGTCCATGTCGCGCTGCGCCAGCATGCAGGCCGCATTGGGCACCGCCGACATCTCGTTGTAGAACACGCGGTAGCGCAGGCGCTGCGCCCGGCGCACCTCGCGCTTCGTGGTCGCGAGCCGCACTTCCAGCGAACCGATGCGGCCGAGCACGGGATCAAGCCCGCCGGTATCGAGCGGCAGACCGAATTTCAGACCGCCGCCGAGACGGCCGTTCTGCATCCACTGCCAGGATTTCGGATTTCCCCATACCTTCGGTTGCAGAAAAACGGGAACCCGCCCGCCTCGCGCCGCTGCGATCGCGGCATCCCCCCCGAACAACCTGGCGCCCGCCGAACTTTTGGCACCTGCCGGATTTCTGGCACCCATCTATGTCCTCACCCCGCCCCTCACGACGGATCACGGCACCTCGCGAACCCGCTCCCCGCCGGGTACCCGGATTCGAGACGCCTGATCATCCCCCGAAAAGAGCATAGGCGTTCGACAATTCGATGACAATGGTGAGTTGTCCGCGACAGGCAGGTGACGGGCGCCCGGCAGACACGCAAGATGCCGTCATGACGAATCATTCGGGATTTTCATGACCGAAGCATCTCCCCGGCTACCCATCGACGAGGTGCTGGCGCCCCTGCGCGCGGCGCTGGCGCGGGGACGCAACGCCGTGCTGGTCGCACCGCCCGGCGCGGGCAAGACGACGCGCGTGCCGCTCGCGCTTCTGAGCGAGCCGTGGGTGGGCGACGGCCGGATCGTGATGCTGGAGCCGCGCCGGCTCGCCGCGCAGGGCGCGGCCGCGCGCATGGCGGAAACGCTGTCGCAACCGGTGGGCGAGCGCGTCGGCATCCGCGTGCGGCTGGGGTCGAAGATTTCCGCGCGCACGCGCATCGAGGTCGTCACGGAGGGCGTTTTCGCCCGCATGATCCTTGACGATCCCGAGCTTTCCGGCATCGCGGCCGTCATCTTCGACGAGTTTCACGAGCGCTCGCTCGACGCCGATTTCGGCCTTGCCCTCGCACTCGACGCGCAGGCCGGCCTGCGCCCGGATCTGCGCCTGCTCGTCATGTCGGCGACGCTCGACGGCGCGCGGGTCGCCGGGCTTCTCGGCGGGGAAACGCCCGCGCCGGTCATCGAATCCGCCGGCCGCGCATTCCCGGTGGAGACGCGCTACCGGGGCCGCAATCCCTCCCGCCGGCTGGAAGAGGATGTGGCCGAGGCCGTGCGCGCCGCGCTGGCGGCGGAAACCGGCTCCATCCTTGTCTTCCTGCCCGGACAGGGCGAGATCCGCCGCGTGCAGGCGCTGCTGCAAGAGCGGCTCGCGGGCGCAAGCGGCGTGGACATCGCGCCCCTCTACGGCCAGCTCGACCGCGCGGCGCAGAGCCTCGCCATCCGCCCGAGCCCGCCGGGGCGGCGCAAGGTGGTGCTCGCCACCTCCATCGCCGAAACCTCGCTCACCATCGACGGCGTGCGCGTCGTCATCGATTCGGGCCTCGCCCGCGTGCCGCGTTACGAGCCCGATATCGGCATCACCCGCCTTGAGACGGTACGCGCCTCGCGCGCCGCCGCCGATCAGCGCCGGGGCCGCGCCGGCCGCACGGAGCCCGGCGTGTGCATCCGCCTGTGGGAGGAGGCGGCGACCGGCGCGCTCGCCCCTTTCTCCACGCCGGAAATCCTGTCCGCCGATCTCGCGCCGCTGCTGCTCGACTGCGCCGCCTGGGGCGTCGACGATCCCGCGCGCCTGCCCTTCCTCGATCCGCCGCCGGCCGCGGCCGTGACGGAAGCGCGCAAGCTGCTGCAAGGCATCGGCGCGCTCGATGTCGATGGCAGGCTCACGGACACCGGGCGGGCGTTGCAGGCGCTGCCGCTGCCGCCGCGCCTCGCCCGCATGGTGGTGGAGGCGCGGCGCATGAAGGAAAGCGGTCTGGCCGCGCATATCGCGGCCGTCCTCGTGGAGCGGGGGCTCGGCGGCAATGCCGTCGACCTCGCCGAGCGGGTGCGCCTGTTCGGCCGCGACCGCTCGCCGCGCGCCGACGACATGCGCCATCTCGCGCGCCAATGGGGCGGCGCGGCGGCCGGCGACGCGCCGGTGGGGCCGCTGCTGGCGCTGGCCTTTCCCGATCGCATCGCCAGGGCGCGGGGGCGCGACGGCGCCTATCTGCTCGCCAACGGACGCGGGGCCGCGCTCGATCCGGCCGAACCGCTGGCGCGCGAGGAATTTCTGGCTGTCGCGGAAATCGTCGGCTCGGCCGCTTCCGCGCGCATCGTTTCCGCCGCCGCGCTGACGCGCGAGGATGTCGAGCGGCTCGCCGGAGAGCGCATCACCGAGGCGACCGAAGTCACCTTCGACGCGCAGGCGCGCGCGCTGCGCGCCCGACGCACGCGCCGGCTCGATGCCGTCGTGCTCGACCGGAAGCCGCTGCCCGTGCCCGCCGACGACACCGCGGCCGCCGTGCTGGCGCGCGGCATCGCCTCCATCGGCATCGCCGCGCTGCCGTGGACGAAGCAGCTCGCGCAATGGCGCACCCGCATCGCCTTCCTGCGCGCGGCCGAAGGCGCGGACATCTGGCCCGACCTTTCGGACGAAGCCCTCGCCGCAACTGTCGAAGCGTGGCTCGCGCCGCATCTGGCGGGCGTGACGGGGCTCGCCCAGATCGACGCCGGCCTGTTGGACGCGGCGCTGAAGTCCCTGCTGCCGTGGGATCTGCAACAGCGGCTGGAGCGCGAGGCGCCGACGCATTTCACCGCGCCGACAGGCTCGCGCATCGCCGTCGACTATTCCGGCGAGAGCCCCGTCATCGCCATCCGGGTGCAGGAGCTGTTCGGCCTCGACACCCACCCCGCCATTGCGGGCGGGCGCCTGCCGCTGACACTGGAACTGCTGTCGCCGGCGCATCGTCCCATCCAGATCACCCGCGACCTGCCCGGCTTCTGGCGCGGCTCATGGGCCGCCGTGCGCACCGACATGCGCGGGCGGTATCCCCGACACGTCTGGCCGGAAGACCCGGCCAATACCGCCGCCACGACGCGGGCGAAGCCGCGCGGAACGTGAGGAAATCCCGGCGAAATGAGGCGAAAAGCAATGTCGGTCTCTGCCGTCATGTTCGATCTCGACGAGACGCTGTTCAACAGGTCGGATTCCTTGCGCGCCTTCGTGGAGAACCAATTCTCCGGCAGGGCGCTCGGAAACCTTGGAAACCTGCGTGCGGTCGGTGATCGCTTCCTGGCCCTGGATCGCCGCGGGCGCACATCCAAGCGGGAGGTCTATGACGCGCTCCTCGCCGAAACCGGGTTTCCCGATTCCGCTGCCTCCGCGACATTATTCGACGATTACGAAACGAACGCATGGCGTTTCGCCCGGGCCTTCGATGGCATGGCGGAACTCTTGTCGTGGCTCGCGAACTCGGGACGGCGTACCGCGATCGTCAGCAACGGGCAGACGCATATCCAGTTGCGCAGCTTGCTGGCGCTGAACCTCGACCGCCTGGTGAATACCTATCTCATTTCCGAACAGGAGGGATGCCGCAAACCGGAGCCGGCCATTTTCCGTCGCGCCGCGGAGAGATTGGGCGTCTCCGTTGTCGACTGCGTATTCGTCGGAGATTCGCCCGAAGCGGACATGATCGGCGCGCGGTCGCTGAACATGAAAACGATCTGGTTTCCGAACGGCGCGGTATGGCCCGAACACTACGATTGGCAGCCGGATGCCGTGATCGGCTCGCTGCCGGAGATACGCGACCTTATAGAAGGTTGGGAAAAGGCAGGATGATCGACATGTCCGCATGATCGATGAGTTGCATCCGGCGTGCCCGCCGCCCGCCCAACGTCGTGGCCCGCAAGCGATGATCATGCGCAAATGAATCGAAGTCTCGCGAACCGAAGTCCCGCCGAGACTTTCATGGCGATTCAACCCGATCGCATCCCGCTCTCAATTCCATCCTGGCCGAAGCTCGAAGACCGCCGCGCGTTGCGCCACGCCGCGAGCAGTTTGTCGACGTTCACCTCCACGCCGTCCACGGAGTTCAGTTCAAGGTCATAGGACTTGCCGATATGAATCGTTTCATGGTCGCGCCGCGCGCTGCCGACCGGCCTGTCGCCACGCGCGATTTCGCGCGCGATCAGCACATCGAGCGGGCAATGCACGGCGACGAAGAAGACGTCATGCCGGGCCAGAAGGCCGCGAAGCGTCTCCAGCCAGCCGTCGGTATCCAGAATGTGTTCGAGGATGAGGTTGTTGCCCGCGTCGGCGTAGGCGGCAAGCGAAGCGTGAAACCCGTCGAAGAAGGCTTTCCGCGCATCGGACCAGACGAACTCACCGCTTCGAAAACGGCTCAGCGGCAGAACCCCGGAGTCGCGCAGGTGATCTATCGAAACATGCCAAAACGGCTTTTCGATGCGCGTTTGCAACACCTTCGCAATGGTCGACTTTCCGCTGCTCGACGCGCCGTGAAGAAAAATGATCTGCGCCATGGCGACACCCTCGCCCGTTTTCACGACATTGGCCCCGATCGACCGTAGACGCCGGCCGGCGACAAAAAAACCCGCAACCTGACGGTTGCGGGTTTCTTGTCTCATAATATCACGATCGATAGTACCGGCGTCGGCGCATCACACGTCCGGCTGCGGCTCCGACAGCGAGGACACCGCCGGCTGGGTGACGGCGCGGGCCGCTTCCGCGCTCTCGCGGGCGCGCTGGCCGAGAATCAGCTCGTCGCGCCGCTGGGCGATCTCACGCAGCTTGGCAGCGATCGCGCCCGTGCCGGCCGGGATCAGGCTGCCGACGATGACGTTTTCCTTCAGCCCCTCCAGCGTGTCCGACTTGCCGTTGACGGCCGCTTCCGTCAACACGCGCGTCGTTTCCTGGAACGAGGCCGCCGAGATGAACGACTTCGTCTGCAAGCTCGCCTTGGTGATGCCGAGCAGCACCGGCGTGCCCTGCGCCGGCCGCTTGTTTTCCTCGATGAGCCGATCGTTGGCATCGCGGAAATCGGTGCGGTCCACCTGCTCGCCGTGCAGGAACTCGGAATCGCCGGGGTCCGTGATATCGACCTTTTGCAGCATCTGGCGAACGATCACCTCGATGTGCTTGTCGTTGATATGCACGCCCTGCAACCGGTAGACCTCCTGAATCTCGTTGACGAGATAGGCGGCCAGTTCCTCCACGCCCTTGATGGCCAGGATGTCGTGCGGCGCGGGGTTGCCGTCCACGATGAAGTCGCCGACCTCGATGACGTCGCCATCCTGAAGATGGATGTGCTTGCCCTTCGGGATCAGATACTCCACCGGCTCCGAACCGTCGTGCGGGGTGAGCGTCAGGCGGCGCTTGTTCTTGTAGTCGCGGCCGAACTGGATGGTGCCCGACTTCTCGGCGATGATCGCCGCGTCCTTCGGACGGCGCGCCTCGAACAGCTCCGCCACGCGCGGCAGACCGCCGGTGATGTCGCGCGTCTTGGCGCTCTCCAGCGGGATACGCGCCAGCGCGTCGCCCGCCTTCACCCGCGAGCCGGGATCGACGGCGATGATGCCGTCGACCGGCAACAGGTAGCGCGCCTCGCCGCCGCGCGGCAGCTTGGCGACCTTGCCGTCCAGCCCCAGAATGACGATCGCCGGGCGCAGGTCCGCCGTGCGGGCGGAGCCGCGCCAGTCGATGACCACACGCTTGGCGATGCCCGTCGCCTCGTCGATGGATTCCGACATCGACATGTTCTCGATCAGATCCTCGAAGCCGATGATGCCGTCGATCTCGGTCATCACGGGGCGGGTGTAGGGGTCCCATTCCGCCACGCGCTGACCGCGCTTGATCTGGTCGCCGTCGTCCACCTTGAGCTTGGAGCCGTACTGCACGCGATGCACCGCGCGCTCCTTGCCGTCCGGCCCCAGGATGATGACGCCGACGTTGCGGCCCATGACCACGAGGTCGCCGTCCGAGTTGCGCGCCACGTTGCGGTTGCGCAGCTTCACCTCGCCCTCGAAGTTGGTTTCGAGGAACGACTGGTCGGCGATGGTCGCCGCCCCGCCGATGTGGAACGTGCGCATCGTGAGCTGGGTACCCGGCTCACCGATCGACTGCGCCGCGATGACGCCGACCGCCTCACCGTGGTTCACCGGCGTGCCGCGCGCCAGGTCGCGGCCGTAGCAGGTGGCGCAGACGCCGTTACGCGACTCGCAGGTCAGCACCGAGCGGATCTTCACCTGCTGGACGCCGGCCGCGTTGATCGCGGGAATATCCTTCTCCTCGATCATCACGCCGGTCGGCACGATCACGTTGCCTTCCGCATCGACCACATCCTCCGCCGCCGTGCGGCCCAGAATGCGCGAGGCAAGCGTCGCGACGACCTGTCCGGCGTCGATGATCGCCCGCATCGAGATGCCGCGTTCGGTGCCGCAATCCGTCTCGCGGATGACGGCATCCTGCGCCACGTCGACGAGACGACGGGTCAGGTAGCCCGAGTTGGCGGTCTTCAGCGCGGTGTCCGCGAGGCCCTTGCGGGCGCCGTGGGTCGAGTTGAAGTACTCCAGAACGTCAAGGCCTTCCTTGAAGTTCGAGATGATCGGGCTTTCGATGATCTCGCCGGAAGGCTTGGCCATCAGGCCGCGCATGGCGGCGAGCTGCTTCATCTGGGCGGGCGAGCCGCGCGCGCCGGAATGCGCCATCATGTAGATGGAGTTCACCGGCCGGTCGCGGCCGCCGTCGTCCTTGCGCACGGCGGAGATGCGCGCCATCATCTCGGTGGCGAGCTTGTCCGAGCACTTCGCCCAGGCGTCGACGACCTTGTTGTACTTCTCGCCCTGCGTGATCAGGCCGTCGTTGTACTGCTGCTCGTAGTCCTTCACGAGCGTGCGCGTCTGATCGACGATCTCCCACTTGTTCTCGGGCACCACCATGTCGTCCTTGCCGAACGAGATGCCGGCCTTGAACGCATGATAGAAGCCGAGCGACATGATGCGATCGCAGAAGATCACCGATTCCTTCTGGCCGCAATTGCGGTAGACGGCATCGATCATGCCGGAGATTTCCTTCTTGGTCATGAGCTTGTTCACGACGTCGAAGGTGATCTTCGGATGCCTGGGCAGCATGCGCGACAGGAACACGCGGCCGGGCGTGGTCTCGTGGATCTTCGTGATCCGCGCGCCGTCCTCGTCCACGCCTTCCCAGCGGTAGCGGATCTTGCTGTGATAGGTGATCACGCCGGCGTTGAGCGCGTGCTCGATCTCGTTGTGATCGGCATAGGCCTTGCCCTGCCCCGGCTCGCCGTCCGCCATGATCGACAGATAGTAGAGCCCGAGCACCATGTCCTGCGAGGGCACGATGATCGGCTGGCCGTTGGCGGGGTGCAGGATGTTGTTCGTGGACATCATCAGCACGCGCGCCTCGAGCTGCGCCTCGAGCGACAGCGGAACGTGCACGGCCATCTGGTCGCCGTCGAAGTCGGCGTTGAAGGCCGAGCATACCAGCGGATGAAGCTGGATCGCCTTGCCCTCGATCAGCACCGGCTCGAACGCCTGGATGCCCAGGCGGTGCAGCGTCGGCGCGCGGTTCAGCATGACCGGGTGCTCGCGGATCACCTCGTCGAGGATATCCCAGACCTCCGGCTTTTCCTTCTCCACGAGCTTCTTGGCCTGCTTGACGGTGGCCGACAGGCCCTTGGCGTCGAGACGCGCGTAGATGAAGGGCTTGAACAGCTCAAGCGCCATCTTCTTGGGCAGGCCGCACTGGTGCAGCTTCATCTCGGGACCGACCACGATCACCGAGCGGCCGGAATAGTCGACGCGCTTGCCGAGCAGGTTCTGGCGGAAGCGGCCCTGCTTGCCCTTCAGCATGTCGGCGAGCGACTTCAGCGGCCGCTTGTTGGCGCCCGTGATCACGCGGCCGCGCCGGCCGTTGTCGAACAGCGCGTCCACCGCTTCCTGCAACATGCGCTTCTCGTTGCGGATGATGATGTCGGGCGCGCGCAGCTCGATGAGGCGCTTCAGGCGGTTGTTGCGGTTGATAACGCGGCGGTAGAGATCGTTGAGGTCCGACGTCGCGAAGCGGCCGCCGTCGAGCGGCACCAGCGGGCGCAGATCCGGCGGGATGACCGGCACGACGGTCATGATCATCCATTCCGGCTTGTTGCCCGACAGCTGGAACGCCTCGATGATCTTGAGGCGCTTCATCAGCTTCTTGGGCTTCAGCTCGGACGTGGTGGTGGCGATCTCTTCCTTGATCTCCTGCGCGGTTTTCTCAAGATCGAGATTGCGCAGGATCTCGCGGATGGCCTCGGCGCCGATGAACGCCGTGAAGCTGTCCTCGCCGTATTCCTCCTGCGCGCGCAGGTGCTCTTCCTCGGTCAGGAGCTGGAGCATCTTCAGCGGCGTGAGGCCGGGTTCGAGCACCACATAGGCTTCGAAATAGAGGATGCGCTCAAGATCCTTGAGCGTCATGTCGAGCAGCAGGCCGATACGCGAGGGCAGCGACTTGAGGAACCAGATATGCGCGACGGGCGCCGCGAGTTCGATATGGCCCATGCGCTCGCGCCGCACACGCGCCAAAGTCACCTCGACGCCGCACTTCTCGCAGATGACGCCTTTGTACTTCATGCGCTTGTACTTGCCGCACAAGCATTCGTAATCCTTGATCGGACCGAAGATGCGCGCGCAGAACAGGCCGTCGCGTTCAGGCTTGAACGTGCGGTAGTTGATGGTCTCCGGCTTCTTGATTTCGCCGTAGGACCATGACAGAATCTTCTCAGGACTCGCGATCGAGATCTTGATCTGATCGAAAGTCTGCGCGGGAGCCTGAGTATTGAAGAGATTCATCACCTCTTGATTCATCGCCGTCTCCTCAAGTCTGCGTGAGCCCCGTCGGTCCGGATCAGCTCCCGCCGGCATCTGCCCTGGCCTGCCCCAGGTGCGACGCCTCAAATTTCTCAATATGCCAGCGACACCCGGCCGTTTTATGGCCGGATGCCGCCTCAGATATCAATGCCGCCAATTGGCACAGGGGCCGCGCGCATGCCGCCCGTTCACTCGGCCGCCTCCGCCGGGAAGTCGTCGCCGGGGGCCTGCTTGGACGACAACAGCTCCACGTTGAGGCCGAGAGAGCGCATTTCCTTCACCAGCACGTTGAAGCTTTCCGGCACGCCGGATTCGAACGTGTCGTCGCCGCGCACGATGGCCTCGTAGACCTTGGTGCGGCCGGCCACGTCGTCGGACTTCACCGTCAGCATCTCCTGCAAGGTGTAAGCCGCGCCATAGGCTTCGAGCGCCCACACCTCCATCTCGCCGAAGCGCTGGCCGCCGAACTGCGCCTTGCCGCCCAGCGGCTGCTGGGTGACGAGCGAGTAGGGGCCGATGGAACGCGCGTGGATCTTGTCGTCGACAAGGTGATGCAGCTTGAGCATGTAGATGATGCCCACCGTCACCCTGCGGTCGAACGGCTCGCCGGTGCGCCCGTCATAGAGCGTCGACTGGCCGGAGGCGTCGAGACCGGCCTCCTCCAGCATGCGCTCGATGTCGCTTTCCTTGGCGCCGTCGAACACCGGCGTCGCGATCGGCACGCCGCGCCGCAGGCTCTCCCCGAGTTCCGCCAGATCCTCGGGCAGCACCTCGTCGGAGACGGCGTTCTCGCCGTAGACGCTGTTCAGCGACTGCTTCAGCGGCGCCACGTCCTGCGCCCGGCGATAGGCGTCCACCGCCTGCCCGATCTGCCGGCCGAGATTGGCGCAGGCCCATCCCAGATGCGTTTCGAGAATCTGCCCCACGTTCATGCGGCTCGGCACGCCGAGCGGGTTGAGCACGATGTCGGCATGCGTGCCGTCAGCCAGGAACGGCATGTCCTCGATGGGAACGATGCGCGACACGACGCCCTTGTTACCGTGGCGGCCGGCCATCTTGTCGCCGGGCTGGATCTTGCGCTTCACCGCGACGAAGACCTTGACCATCTTCATCACGCCGGGCGGCAGTTCGTCGCCGCGCTGCAACTTCTCGACCTTGTCGAGGAAGCGCTGTTCCAGCCGCTTCTTCGATTCGTCGTACTGCTTGCGCATGGCCTCCAGCTCGGCCGTCACCGCGTCGTCGGCCACCGCGAACTGCCACCATTGCGAGCGCGGAATATCCGCGAGCACCTGCCGCGTCAGCTCGGTATCCTTGCGGAATCCCTTGGGGCCGGCGATCGCCGTCTGGCCGACCAGCACGTCCGCAAGGCGCGCATAGGCGTTGCGGTCGAGAATGGCCTGCTCGTCGTCCCGGTCCTTGGCGAGACGTTCGATCTCCTCGCGCTCGATGGCCTGGGCGCGCTCGTCCTTGTCGATGCCGTGGCGGTTGAACACGCGCACCTCGACGATGGTGCCGGTGACGCCCGGCGGCACGCGCAGCGAGGTATCGCGCACGTCCGACGCCTTCTCGCCGAAGATGGCGCGCAGCAGCTTCTCTTCCGGCGTCATCGGGCTCTCGCCCTTGGGCGTGATCTTGCCGACCAGGATATCGCCGGCCTGCACTTCCGCGCCGATGTAGACGATGCCCGCCTCGTCGAGGTTCTTCAGCGCCTCTTCCGACACGTTGGGAATGTCGCGCGTGATTTCCTCCGGCCCGAGCTTGGTATCGCGGGCGGCGACCTCGAACTCCTCGATATGGATCGAGGTGAACACGTCCTCCTTCACGATCCGCTCGGAGAGCAGGATGGAGTCCTCGTAGTTGTAGCCGTTCCACGGCATGAACGCGACAAGCACGTTGCGCCCGAGCGCCAGTTCGCCGAGTTCCGTCGACGGACCGTCGGCGACGATATCGCCCTTCTTCACGAAATCGCCCACGCGCACCAGCGGCCGCTGGTTGATGCAGGTCGATTGATTCGAGCGCTGGAACTTCATCAGGCGATAGATGTCGACGCCCGACTTCGTCGGATCGAGATCCTCGGTGGCGCGGATGACGATACGGGTCGCATCCACCTGATCGACGATGCCGGTGCGGCGCGCGGCGATGGCCGCGCCCGAATCGCGCGCGACGACCGCCTCCATGCCCGTGCCCACGAAGGGCGCGTCCGCCTTCACCAGCGGCACGGCCTGACGCTGCATGTTCGAGCCCATGAGCGCGCGGTTGGCGTCGTCGTTCTCAAGGAACGGGATGAGCGCCGCGGCGACCGACACGAGCTGCTTCGGCGACACGTCCATGTAATCGACGCGCTCCGGCGGCACCACGACCACCTCGCCCGCCTGGCGGCAGACGACCAGATCCTCGATGAGCCGGCCTTCGGCGTCGATCTCGGCGTTGGCCTGCGCCACGGCGTATTTCATCTCCTCGGTGGCCGAGAGATAATTCACCTCGCTCGTCACCCTGCCGTCGCGCACGCGCCGGTAAGGAGCCTCGATGAAGCCGTATTTGTTCACGCGCGCGAAGGTCGCCAGCGAGTTGATCAGGCCGATGTTCGGCCCTTCCGGCGTCTCGATGGGGCAGATGCGGCCGTAATGCGTGGGGTGCACGTCGCGCACCTCGAAGCCGGCGCGCTCGCGCGTCAGGCCGCCCGGACCAAGCGCGGAGAGGCGCCGCTTGTGCGTCACTTCCGACAGCGGGTTCGTCTGGTCCATGAACTGCGAGAGCTGCGACGAGCCGAAGAACTCGCGCACCGCCGCCGCCGCCGGCTTGGCGTTGATGAGATCCTGCGGCATCACGGTATCGATGTCGACCGAGGACATGCGCTCCTTGATGGCGCGCTCCATGCGCAGCAGCCCCAGACGATACTGATTCTCCATCAGTTCGCCGACGGAGCGCACGCGCCGGTTGCCGAGGTGGTCGATGTCGTCGATCTCGCCGCGCCCGTCGCGCAGGCCCACGAGCGCGATCACCACCGCGAGGATGTCCTCGCGGCGCAGGATGCGCGTGGTGTCCGGCGCGTCGAGATCGAGGCGCATGTTCATCTTCACCCGGCCGACCGCCGACAGGTCGTAGCGCTCGGGATCGAAGAACAGCGAATGGAACATCGCTTCCGCCGTTTCCAGCGTCGGCGGCTCGCCGGGGCGCATGACGCGGTAGATGTCGAACAGCGCCTGCTCGCGCGTCGTGTTCTTGTCGAGCGCCAGCGTGTTGCGGATGTAGGGGCCGATGTTGACGTGGTTGATGTCGAGAACCGGAATCTCGAAAATGCCGGCGTCATCGAGCGTCTTCAGCACCTTGTCGGTGATTTCCTCGCCCGCTTCGGCATAGATCTCGCCGGTGTGCGGGTTGACGATATCCTCGCCGATATACTGGCCGAAGAGATCCTCGTCCGCCGCGCGCAACGCCTTGAGACCGCCTTCGATGAGCTGGCGCGCGCCGCGCACGGTGAGCTTCTTGCCCGCTTCGAGCACGACCTCGCCCGTGTCGGCGTCGATCACGTCGACGCTCGCCTTGAAGCCCTTGTAACGATCGGGATCGAACGGCACGCGCCAGCCGTTTTCATCCTTCGTATAGAGAATCTTGTTATAGAAGGTATCGAGGATTTCCTCGGCATCGAGCCCCAGCGCGTAGAGAAGCGTCGTCACCGGCAGCTTGCGGCGCCGGTCGATGCGGGCGTAAACGATGTCCTTCGCGTCGAACTCGATGTCGAGCCACGATCCGCGGTACGGAATGATGCGCGCGGCGAACAGGATCTTGCCGGACGAGTGCGTCTTGCCGCGGTCGTGATCGAAGAACACGCCCGGCGAACGGTGCATCTGCGAGACGATGACGCGTTCGGTGCCGTTGACGATGAAGGTGCCGTTGTCGGTCATGAGCGGCATGTCGCCCATGTAGACATCCTGCTCCTTGATGTCCTTGACGGAGCGCGCGCCGGTGTCCTCGTCCACGTCGAACACGATGAGGCGCAGCGTCACCTTGAGGGGCGCCGAAAAGGTCATGCCGCGCTGGCGGCACTCGTCGACGTCGTATTTCGGCGTCTCGAACGTGTACTTGACGAATTCCAGCAGCGATGCGCCCGAGAAATCCGAGATCGGGAACACCGACTTGAACACGGATTGCAGCCCTTCCTCAGGCCGCCCGCCTTCCGGCTCGTCGATCAGCAGGAACTGGTCATAGGACGCCTTCTGAACCTCGATCAGGTTCGGCATCTCCGCAACTTCCCGGATCTTGCCGAAGAACTTGCGAACACGCTTGCGGCTTGTGATCGTCTGGGCCATGTGGACTCTTGCTCCTCAACGCACGCCTGACCGGGCGGTCCCGGTTCGGCTGGCGGCGCCCGATGAAGGGGCCGCCGGGTCAGGCGGGCCGCGATCCCGCGGCAGGGTCAATGAACGGTTCCGCCGCTCGACGGTCGGACGGACGCGGCGGAGCCGCGCGACACCCGAAAACGCCGCGCTCGCGCGCAAAGGCCTTTTCGGACGACGATACGGCCCCGGAGGGACTCCCCCGGAACCGCGATTGCTTCAGATTCGGTTGACGGTGCTTGTGCTCAAGAACCTGCCCAGCGCTTCGATCGGTCCGGCCGCCCCATGGATCGGGCCGGACCGAAAAGACATCGCCGGAGCCGGAAACCCCGGCTCCGCCCTGCCCGATCTTACTTGAGCTCGACCTTGGCGCCAGCCTTCTCAAGCTGTTCCTTGAGCTTGTTGGCCTCGTCCTTCGCCAGACCTTCCTTGACGGGCTTGGGAGCGCCCTCAACGAGGTCCTTCGCTTCCTTCAGGCCAAGGCCGGTGATGGCGCGGACTTCCTTGATGACCTCGATCTTCTTGTCGCCGACGGCGGCCAGAACCACCGTGAACTCGGTCTGCTCCTCGACCGGAGCGGCGGCGGCGGCAGCCGGAGCAGCGGCGACGGCGACGGCGGCGGCGGCGGAAACGCCCCACTTCTCTTCAAGGAGCTTGGCGAGTTCGGCGGCCTCGAGAACGGTGAGGCTCGACAGTTCGTCGACGAGCTTGGTCAAATCAGCCATGATCATAATTCCTGTATCGGTTCGTCAGTTTTCGGGTAATCGGCCTCAGGCCGCATCTCTTTCGGCATAGGCTCCGAACACACGGGCCACCTTGGCGGCCGGCGCGGTAACGACCTGCGCGATCTTCGTCGCCGGGGCCTGGATGAGGCCCACGAGCTTGGCGCGCAGTTCGTCGAGCGACGGCAGCGAGGCAAGCGCCTTCACGCCGTCGACGTTCAGAGTGGACGTGCCGGCCGCGCCGCCCAGAATGACGAGCTTGTCATTCGTCTTGGCGAAGTTGGTCACGACCTTGGCCGCCGCAATCGGATCGCTGGAATAGGCCAGCAACGTCGGCCCCTTCAGCAGGGGCGCGATTCCGGCAACGTCCGTGCCTTCGAGAGCGATCTTGGCGATACGGTTTTTCGCGACCTGCACCTGGGCGCCGGCCTGCCTCGCCTCCTGACGGAGCTTTTGCAGTTCGGCGACCCTCAGGCCGGCATAATGAGCAACGACGACGACGCCGGAAGTGCTGAACACCTCTCCGAGCGAAGCCGCAAGCTCAGCTTTTGCCGTTCTATCCACGGGGCTCTCTCCAAAAGACGGATGGACGCACGCCCACCCGCCAGCTACACATGCCGCCCTCGCGATACCGACTACCATCAGGCCCGGCACCGGAAAGCGGCGCTTGCGAGCCCTGTCCCCGCTCGACGGCACGAAACCGCCTCACGGATGCGAAGGTACGAACCGATCTGCGCCCGCCGCCGGCAACGCGGCGACAGGCGGTATCAGCCTTACCCGTCTATGCAGGCCCCGGGCGGGATTAGGCCGAACGCAAATCGTTGCGGCACCTGCAGTCTTGGACAGGACACCGGCGGCCCCGGAAGCAGCTTCCCGGAAGACACTTCCGAAAAACACGCCTCGAAACCGCCGCTCCACCGATCAAACGATCGGAATCTCGAGAAAAGGCTTGACCCGGCGAACCGGGTCAGCCAACCTATTTAATCTCCTCACGCACAAAACGCAAGGTCGACACGAGCCTCGCCGTTCGCGCCGCGAAGACGCATCACGCCGCCGCGAGCACGGAAGCCGGCTCCACCTTCACGCCCGGCCCCATCGTCGACGAGATCGCGATGCGCTGGATGTAGGTGCCCTTGGCGCCCGACGGCTTGGCTTTCGCCACCGCATCAGCGAAAGCGCGGATGTTCTCGATCAGCTTCTGCTCGTCGAACGACACCTTGCCGATGCCGGCATGGATGATGCCCGCCTTCTCGACGCGGAACTCGACGGCGCCGCCCTTGGCGGCCGCCACGGCGCCCGTGACGTCCGTCGTCACCGTGCCCACCTTCGGGTTCGGCATCAGGCCGCGCGGACCGAGGATCTTGCCGAGACGGCCGACGAGCGGCATCAGATCGGGCGTGGCGATGCAGCGATCGAAGTTGATGTTGCCGCCCTGGATCTGCTCCAGCAGATCCTCGGCGCCCACGACCTCGGCGCCGGCCTTCTTCGCCTCTTCGGCCTTCGGCCCGCGGGCGAACACGGCGACGCGCACCGAGCGGCCGGAGCCGTTCGGCAACTGGCAGACGCCGCGCACCATCTGGTCGGCGTGGCGCGGATCGACGCCGAGATTCATGGCGATCTCGACGGTTTCGTCGAACTTCGCCGTGGCGCGCTCCTTGATGGCCTTCACGGCCTCGTCGATCGTGTACAGTTTCTTGCGGTCGATGCCTTCACGGGCAGCGATGACGCGCTTTCCGACATGTGCCATGCGTGCCCCCTCAGCCCACGACCTCGATGCCCATCGAACGGGCGGAACCCTCGATCATCGACGCGGCCGCCTCGACCGTGTCGGTGTTGAGGTCGGACATCTTCGCCTGCGCGATCTCAAGCACCTGCGCGCGCGTCACCTTGCCGACGGAACCGCCCTTGCCCGGCGTCTTCGACGCGCTCTTGAGCCCGGCGGCCTTCTTCAGATAGAAGGAAACCGGCGGCTGGCGGGTCTCGAAGGTGAACGAACGATCCTGATAGGCGGTGATGATCACCGGGATCGGCGTGCCCTTTTCGAGCTGCGCGGTCTTGGCGTTGAACGCCTTGCAGAATTCCATGATATTCAGGCCGCGCTGACCAAGCGCAGGACCGATCGGCGGCGACGGATTGGCCGCGCCCGCCGGAACCTGAAGCTTCACGTAACCCGTGATCTTCTTTGCCATGATGGCTGCTCCCGAACTGAACGGCAACCGAAGCGAATCGGCTGCCACGAGTTGTAGTGCGTTGCAGTCCGCGGTCCGATCCGTACTCCCGGCAGGCTGGCCGGGCGGATCTCCCGCGCTGGTTAATCGTCATGAAATGAACGAAGGCGGCCTTATACACCATGAGTCCGGCGCGCACAAGCGCCCGCCTTGCGGAATCTGCCGCCGGACAGCCTCGCGTCAGATCTTGGCGACCTGCCCGTATTCAAGCTCCACCGGCGTGGCGCGCCCGAAGATCGATACCGCCACCTTGACGCGGGCGCGGGCGTCGTCGACCTCTTCCACGATGCCGTTGAAGGAGGCGAACGGCCCGTCGGAGACGCGCACCTGCTCGCCCACCTCGAAGCTGACCGACGGCTTGGGATGATCCACCCCTTCCGCCACCTGGCCCTTGATGCGCTCCGCCTCGTAATCGGGGATCGGCAGCGGCTTGGACTTGTCCGCGCCCAGAAAGCCCGTCACCTTCGGCGTATTCTTGATCAGATGATACACGTCGTCGGTCAGGTCGCATTTGACCAGGACATAGCCGGGGAAAAACTTCCGCTCGGTGTCGACCTTGCGCCCGCGCCGCACCTCGACGACCTTTTCCGTCGGCACCAGAATTTCGTCGAACCTGTCCTCCAGCCCGCGCTGGACCGCCTGGTCCCGCAGCGACTGGGCCACCTTGTTCTCAAAATTCGAATAGGCGTGGACAATGTACCAACGCTTGGTCATCAACGACTCTCCCAAAGGCCCGCGACGCCGCGCGACCGGCCGGACCGGACAATCCTCATCATGAAACGGCGCGCGACAGCGGCGCCTCAGCCGAGGCCGAGCAAGGCGCCGACGCCGAGTTGAATCAACTGGTCGACGACGAAGAAGAACACGCTCGCCACGAACACCATCACGAAGACCATCGCCGTCGTCACCAGCGTCTCCTTGCGGGTGGGCCACGTCACCTTCTTCGTCTCGGCGCGAACCTGCTGAAGAAACTCGACCGGATTCGTCTTCGCCATTGTCGCTCCAAGGCCCGACCTGCGGGCAGAACCTGCCGGAATCGCCGCGAATCGCGCCGCCTCGCTTAACGGGAACACGACGGCCCGGAGGCAATCCAGCCAACACCAATTATGCCCGCGCCTTTCCGGCACGAACATGGATTCCCTCTCCACATAAATGTCCACAGCGGGAAACACAAGGCCCAAACGCGCCGGCGGGAACGCAGGCCGGTGACGCCGGGACCTCCGGCATCATTCCGAACCGTGAGGAAAGCGTCGGCCACGGATCAATTTTATTGCTAAAACAAATTCTTACATAAAAATCGATGCACGTCCGCCGCCCTCCCGCCGATTCGCGGACACGCTTTCGTGTTGGGCTTTAGCGGATGCATTTCCCCATCGGCATGAGATATATTGTGGACACGATCCCGTTGGGCTGGCGGGCGGATTGGAATAAGCAGGTCATATGGCCTTACGTCGACGTTCTATCATCGCCGCGCTTGCCGCTCTGGTCGTGATCGCTGCCGGTTCCCTGTCCTGGCCCGCGACGCATCTGCCGTTCGCCCGGCAGCTCGTCGGGCGGATCGAAGCCGCGACCGGCCTCGATGTGGCGATCGAGCGTTCCTCATTGCGTCTGCTGCCGTCGCCGCGTCTCAAGATATCGCGGGTTTCGCTCTCCTCTTCCGGCGCGGGCACGGCGGATGCCGTACTGCTGCGGGCGCGTGAGGTCAGGATCGGGCTGAAGGCGTGGCCGTTCCTGTTCGGGCGCGCGGAGCCGTCGAGCGTCACGCTGATCAACCCGCAAATCCGATGGCTCGGGCCGGAGCATCCGCATCAGATATGGACGCTGACGCGCGAGCATCTGTCCGCCCTCGTCGCCGCGAGCAACGCGACGCCGGACTCTGCGGACGGCAGCCGCGACGTGGCGGCGCTGGCCGCGATGCTGCCCTCCCGCATCGCCATCAGCGAAGGAGCCGTCCTCTACCGCACCGGCAATCGCCGCCTGATGCAGCGCGTCAACGCCGCCGTCAACTGGCCCTCCGTCGGCCGGCCGCTCGAAGCGACCGCATCCGCGCTGTGGCGCGGCGAGCCGGTCGACCTGCGAATCGACAAGCTCCTGCCGGCTTCCCTCGCGGCGGGCTTCGCATCTCCCGTATCGGCGCGCCTTTCCGCCCGGCCGGCAACCTTTTCGTTCTCCGGCACGGTCTCGGCCGATCTCGTGCCGCGTTTCACCGGCGATGTCGCCTTCCGCACGCGCTCGCTGCGCCAGACGGCCGCCTGGCTGCGCACTCCCCTCGCCTTCGCGGACGTGCTCGGGCAGCTCGCCATCAAGGGCAGCGTCAGTCTTTCAGGCGACGGCCTGTCGATTCCCGACGCGCGGATCGATACCGGCGGCGGCGCGCTGGAGGGCGCCCTCGCGGCGCGAACGACCGCCGGCGGACGCGTCCATGTTTCCGCCACGCTCGATGCCGGCACGCTCGATTTCAACCGCATTTTCATGCCCGACCGCTTTCCCGCTCCCGCGCGCCCTCAAGGCGGGGGGACCGAATGGCCGCGCACGCCGCTCGTCAACGGATCGGGTGATGCCGGGCGCGACAGCAACGATCTGGACATCCGCCTTTCCGTCGCGCGGGCAAGGGCGGGGCCGCTCACCTTCCAGGAGGTGGCGGCGGGCATTCTGGCCGCCAACGGAAAGCTCGAAGTCGCGCTCAACCAGGCCCGGCTGGGAGACGGTCTCGTCAAGGGCCGCCTGCAACTGCTGCCCGATCAAGACGGACTCTCCGCCCAACTCGCCGGCGCGTTCGAGGGCGTGGATGCGCGCGCGACGCTGCTCGATCTCACCGGCACACCGTTTCTGTCGGGTGAAGCCGGCGGGCAGGTCGTCCTGCGCGGCGCGGGCCGCTCCGTCAAGGTCATCATGCGCGGTCTCTCGGGTCAGGTATCGGCGCGAATCACCGATGGCGAACTGTCGACGGTGGATCTGAACAGCGTCGTCCGGCGCATGGAGCAACGTCCGCTCGCCACCGCGCTCGACTGGCGGGGCGGGCGCACGCCCTTCGAGACCATCGAGGCGAACCTGCAGATCGACGGCGGCGTCGGCGCGTTCGAGGGGAGAATGCACGGGCACGGCGGGCTCGACGGCGTCATGTCGGGCATCGTCGACATCGCCGAGCGGACGCTCGCCCTGCGCGCCGTGGCGATGGCGGCGAAGGCCGGCGAAGGCAGCGACTCGCCCGCCTTTCCCATCGAGATCGAAGGATCGTGGGATTATCCGGTTGTGACGCCCGACATCCGCTCGCTGATCGAGCGGTCGAACGCGACCGTGCCGGCCGTTTCGCCGGGCGGCGACACCGGCAATGAAAAACCCCGGTGAAGTTCACCGGGGTCGTTGCCGCCGCCGATCGGGCCGGCGCGCTTACTGGGCCGGCGCGGGTGCAGGCGCCGGTGCGGGTGCGCCGCCCGGCTGTCCGGCACGCTGGCGCAGCTCCTCGGAGCGCTTCTGGAGCGCCTCCTGCAATTGCCGCTGCTGCTGCTCCAGCGCCTGCGGATCGATCGGCTTGCCGTCGAAACCCTTGGTGAAGCCGGCGAGCGGAACGGCGAAAGTAACCTCGCGCCCGACCTGGTTCTGCGCGCTGATGTTGAGGATGTTGCCGCGCTTGAGCGAGTTGATGAACGCGTCCTGCACGGGCGCCTCGGCGAAGCAGCCGTTCGGGAAGCAGATCGCGTATTGCCCGGCGATCGGATCGTTCTTGTCCACGAAGAAGCGCAGGCCCGGCCGCAGCAGCAGGCCGAGCGGCATGAGGAAGCGCGCGATCTTGGTCGGCTCGCCCTTCACGTCATAAACCGCCACCGCCAGCACCGGCTGGCCCTGATCGCTCACGAAATCGCGCGTCGTGTAGCAGATTTCCTTGTTCGCGCCCTCGTCGCGGCCACAGACCTTCGTCCATTCCGCCTGTGACGGCTCGGCCTTGAGCTGGACGACGGTGGGGCCGGTCGGCTGCTGCTGCTGGCCCTGGGCGGGCGCCGTCTGGGCGTAGGTTGCGACGGGCGCAAGCGCGCTCATCCCCGCCACCAGCGCCATCGCTATCCCGCTGGCGGCCCGCAGCGGCGCCGATTGTTTCACGCGGCTCATCGACTGATCCTCTTTCATGATTGACAGATACACGACCATCGCCCCCCGGCCCATTCCCGGCAAATAATACGAACCCGCTGTCCCGATGCCCGCACCGGATGGCCGCCCCCCGGAAAACGGGACAGCGCGGCATCAGTTTCATGCCACAGTTTCATGCCACGTGAACGCCGGCGCGGCGTCCGGGATGACATGCGACAAGGCGGTGTTTACCCTGTCTGGCGATCGCTTTCCAGCGCCGTTCACGAATTGGTGCGGTTATCGGGCGATAAGTGCGCTCCGCGCCGACGGGAGGATCGCCTAAACTCCGATGCGAATCACCATGACGGGATCGTCCGTGCCCATGATGCCCAAGCTGCCCCTAACGCCCAGGCCATCGACCGCCGTTGCGGCGGCGCGCCCGCGCCGCGGCGTTTTCGCCGCGCTGCTTGCGGCCGGCCTCTGGCTCCTGCTGCTCGCCGCCGCGGGGCCGGGCGCGGCCGCCGGGCGCGACGACTGGACGCCGCTGCCGCGGCGCACGTCGATCGCCATGCACGGCGAGCCGCGGTTGCCCGCAGGTTTCGCGGCGCTGCCCTACGCCAATCCCGATGCCCCGAAGGGCGGCCGGCTCGTCCAGAGCATCATCGGCACGTTCGACAACCTCAATCCCCATGTGCCGAAGGGCATCGCGGCGCAGGGCATCACGACGCTGGTGTTCCAGCCGCTGATGGCGCGCTCCGCCGACGAACCCTTCTCGCTCTACGGGCTCGTCGCCGAGGCGGCGCGCATGCCCGACGACCGCAGCTTCATCGTCTTTCACCTCGACCCGCGCGCCCGCTTTTCGGACGGACATCCCCTCACCGCCGAGGACGTGCTGTTCAGCTTCCGCCTGCTGCGCGAGAAGGGGCAGATGTACTATCGCAGCTTCTACGGCCAGGTGGAAGCCGCTGAAGTCATCGATCCGCTGACCGTGCGCTTCGACCTGAAGCCGGGCAACAGGGAAACGCCGCTCATCCTCGCGCAGATGCCGGTGCTGCCGGCCCATCTCATCGATCCCGAAACGTTCGAGCAGACGACCTTCCGCACGCCCGTAGGCTCCGGCCCCTATGTCGTCGCGGCGGTGGACGCGGGCCGCAGCATCACCTTCCGGCGCAATCCCGATTTCTGGGCGCGGGACCTGCCGGTCACGCGCGGCCTCTACAATTTCGACGAAATCCGCTTCGACTATTATCGCGACGTCAACACGCAGTTCGAGGCGTTCAAGGCCGGGCTCTATGACGTGAGGATCGAGACGAGCGCGGCGCGCTGGGCCATCGGCTACGATTTCCCGGCCGTGCAGAACGGCGCGGTGATTCGGGAGAGGCTGCCGGTCGGCACGCCGCGCGCGATGTACGGTTTCGCCCTCAACAGCCGCAGGGAGCCGCTCTCCGATGTCCGCGTGCGCGAGGCGCTCGGCTATTTTCTCGATTTTCCGTGGATCAACCGCAACCTGTTCTACGATCTCTACAGCCGGACCGACAGCTATTTCGCCGGCTCTCAATTATCCTCGGCCGGCATCCCGGCTTCCGCCGGCGAGCGGGCGCTGTTTGCCCCTTTCCCCGGCGCGGTGCGCGCCGACATTCTGGAGGGCGCGTGGCGGCCGCCGCAGGCGGACGGATCGGGGCGGGACCGGCAAATGATCCGCAGGGGGCTCGGCCTGCTGGAAGACGCGGGCTTCGCGTTGCAGGACGGGGTGCTGCGCGGGCGCGACGGCGAGGCGCTCGCCTTCGAGATCATGGTGGTCTCGCGCGATCAGGAGCGCCTTGCGCTCAATTTCGCCCGGGCGCTGGAACCCGCCGGCGTCGCCGCGAGCGTGCGTCTCGTCGACGAGGCGCAATACTGGAAGCGGCTGCTCGCGGCCGATTTCGACGTCATTCTCTACACCTGGAACGTTTCGGCGTCGCCGGGCTCGGAGCAGTTGAACCGCTGGTCCTCCGCCGCGGCCGACAGGCCGGGATCGCTCAACATCACCGGCGCGAAATCGCCGGCCATCGACGCCGCCATCGACGCCCTCGTCGGCGCCCGGACGGCGGAAGGCTTCACGGACGCGGTGCGCGCTCTCGACCGCGCGCTGCTTTCGGGCTTTTATGTCGTGCCGCTGTTCCACGCCGACGGGCAATGGATGGCGCGCCGCGCCGGGATCAGGCGGCCGGAGAAAGTGCCGCTGTTCGGCCCGGTCATCGACAGCTGGTGGCGAGAGCCGTAACATCGACAGAAGCAACGAAGCGGAACGCGCATGACCGTCACGGATTCCCCCGCCCGCAAGGCCCTCACCGTCGACATCGTTTCGGATGTCGTCTGCCCCTGGTGCTATCTCGGCTCGAAGCATCTCTCGCGCGCGCTTCTCCTGCGCCCGGCGCTCGACGTTTCCGTCAACTGGCGGCCGTTCCAGCTCGATCCTGCGGTGCCGGCCGGCGGCCTCGACCGCAAGACCTACCTGCTGCAAAAGCTGGGCGATCAGGCGCGCATCGACGCCATCCACGCGCGCCTCGCCGAACTCGGCCGCGAGCAAGGCATCGACTTCCGCTTCGACCGCATCACCCGCGCGCCCAACACGCTCGACGCCCACCGCCTGATCCGCTGGGCGCAGCCATCCGGCGCGCAGGGCGCGGTGGCGGAGCGGCTTTTCGCGCTCTACTTCACGGAAGGCGCGGATATCGGCGATCCCGCCGTTCTGCGCGCCGTGGCGGAGAGCGCGGGGCTCGACGGCGATGTCGTCGCCACGCGCCTGTCGGGCGAATGGGACAAGCAGGAAGTCGCGGACGAAATCGCCGTCGCCGCCCGTCTCGGCGTCACCGGCGTGCCGTTCTTCATTGTCGACGGGCGCTACGGCGTCGCCGGCGCGCAACCGGCGGAGGCGCTGGCCGAAGTGCTCGATCAGGCGGCGAGCGCCTGAACGACATGGATTCCCCGTTTCTCTGGCGGCGTTTCGTAACGACCTTTCTCGCCGCGCTGGCCTTGGCGGGCGCTGCGCTCACCGGCTTCATCGCCATCGTCGATCCCTACGGCATCCGCGTGCGCGCGGGCGATGCGCCGCGTCCGATCGTGGACATCAACCAGCGGTACATGTATCCGCAGATCGCCCGCTCGCACCGTTTCAATGCCGCCGTCTTCGGCACCTCGTCGCTGCGGCTGCTCGATCCCGAGGAACTCGACGGCCTGCTCGGGGCGCCCGGCCGGCCGGTCCGCTTCGCCAATCTCGCGATGAACGCGGCGACGCCGTGGGAGCAGATGCAGCTCGCCCGCCTGTTCGTGGCGGCGGAACCGGCGCCGGCGGCGCTCGTGTTCGGTCTCGACCGCGCCTGGTGCGACGCCGATGCCGACGCGCAGGCCCGGCGCCTCACCTTCCGCGCCTTCCCCGTGCGCTTCTACGACGACGACCGCTGGAACGACTGGCGCGACGCCCTCAATCTCAAGACGCTGGAGATCGCCGGCCGTCTCGTCTCCCACCGCCTCGGCCTGCGCGACACGTCGCTGCGCGAGGACGGCTACGGTATTTTCGTTCCGCCGGATGCCTTCTATGATGTTGAGCGCGCTCGCCTTCACCTGCGGCGCGTGAGCAGCGCCGAGGACCTGCCCGCCTCCCCCGCCGAAGCGGCGGTCGGATGGCGCTTTCCGGCGAGCGCATGGCTCGACGATCTGCTGCGGACGCTTCCGACCGAGACGCGCGTGTTTCTGGTGTTTCCGCCCGCGCATGCCAGCGCGCTGCCGCTTCCCGGCTCACGCGCCGACGAGATGGAGCGCGCCTGCAAGGCGCATTTCGCCATGCTCGGCGCACGCCGCAACGCGACCGTGCTCGACTTCCGCCGCCCGTCCGCCATGACGCGCGAGGATGCCAATTTCTGGGACCCGCTGCACTACCGCCTGCCGTTCGCCAGCCGCATCGCGCGCCTGCTGGCCGATCCGCAGCCGTCGGACGACTTCGTCGCCGTCATGCATCGCCGCGCGCCCAGCCCTCCTTCGTCGCGGCGATGAAGTCGTCGAGCCGCCGCTCCGCGATCGCCGCCCGCAGGCCGGCCATCAGCTCCTGATAATAGGCGAGGTTGATGCCGGTCAGCAGCATCATGCCGAGAATCTCGCCGGACTTCACCAGATGGTGCAGATAGGCGCGCGAATAGGTGCGCGCCGGCTCCCATGAGGATTGCTCGTCGACCGGGCGCGGATCGTCCGCATGGCGGGCGTTCTTCATGTTGAGCCGGCCGAAGCGGGAGAACACCTGCCCGTGCCGCCCCGCCCGCGTCGGCATCACGCAATCGAACATGTCGACGCCCCGGCGCACCGATTCCACGATGTCATCCGGCGTGCCGACGCCCATCAGGTAGTGCGGCTTGCCGTCCGGCAGGTGCGGCATCACGGTCTCGATCATGGCGAGCATGACGTCCTGCGGCTCGCCCACCGCGAGCCCGCCGATGGAATAGCCCTCGAAGTCCATGCCGGTGAGTTCCCGCGCGCTTTCCACGCGCAGCGCGCGGTTCGCGCCGCCCTGCACGATGCCGAACAGCGCGCGCCCCCATTCCTCCCGCCCCGGCTGGCCGGCGAAGGCCAGGCGGCAGCGCTCCGCCCAGCGCAGGCTGAGGCGCATGGCGCGCGCCGCCTCCTCGTCGGTGCAGGGCAATTTCACGCATTCGTCGAGCTGCATCTGGATGTCGGAGCCGAGCAGCCCCTGAATCGCGATGGCCCGCTCCGGCGTCAGCTCGTAGCGCGCCCCGTCGATATGCGACTGGAAGACGACGCCCTTCTCGTCGATGCGGCGCAGCGTGGCGAGCGACATCACCTGAAAGCCGCCCGAATCGGTAAGGATGGGATGCGGCCAGTTCATCAGCCGGTGCAGGCCGCCGAGCCGCGCCACCCGCTCCGCGCCGGGGCGCAGCATGAGGTGATAGGTGTTGCCGAGCAGCACGTCGGCCCCGAGCGCGCGCACCTCATGCGCATGCATGGCCTTGACGGTCGCCGCCGTGCCCACCGGCATGAAGGCGGGCGTGCGGATCTCGCCGCGCGGCAGGCTGATGACGCCCGTGCGCGCCGCGCCGTCACGCGCGGCGACCGCGAACGAAAACGCCGCCATCATGCCGCTCCGTCATTGCGAAACAGCAGGCTGGCGTCGCCGTAGGAATAGAAGCGATAGCCGGCCTCTATCGCATGGGCATAGGCCGCCTGCATGGCCTCGAGTCCCGCGAAGGCGCTCACCAGCATGAACAACGTGGAGCGAGGCAAGTGGAAATTGGTCATCAGAATATCGACCGCCCTGAAACGATAACCGGGGGTGATGAAGATGGAGGTCTCGCCGGCGAAGGGCGCGATGGTGCCGTCCGCCTGCGCGGCGCTTTCGAGCAGCCGCAGCGCCGTGGTGCCGGTCGCGACGATCCGCCCGCCGCGCGCCCGCGCTGCGTTCAGCGCGGTGGCGGTGTCGGCGTCGATCTCACCCCATTCGGCATGCATGACATGGTCGCGCGTGTCGTCCGCCTTGACGGGCAGGAACGTGCCGGCGCCGACATGCAGCGTCACGAAGCGCCGCGCGATGCCCGCCGCCTCCAGCCGCGCCGCGAGATCGTCGGTGAAATGCAGCCCGGCCGTGGGGGCCGCGACCGCGCCGTCGCGCCGCGCGTAGATCGTCTGGTAGTCGGCCAGATCGGCCGCGTCGTCCTCGCGTTTAGAGGCGATGTACGGCGGCAGCGGCATGTGGCCGAAACGCGTGATCGCCTCGTCCAGCGCCGGCCCCGAGAAGGCGAAGCGCAACAGCACCTCGCCGCCCTCGCCCTTCTCCACGATCTCGGCGTCGAGCGCGGCCAGCTCGCAGGCATGGCCCTCGCTCCCGTCACCGAAGCGGATGCGCTCGCCCGCCCGCAGGCGCTTGCCGGGCCGCGCGAAAGCGCGCCACGAATCGGCCGATTCGCGCTTGTGCAGCATCACCTCCACCCGCGTCGCCGCCTCGCCGCGCACGCGGATGCCGTAGAGGCGGGCGGGAATGACGCGCGTGTCGTTATGCACCAGCACGTCGCCCGGCCGCAGCAGCCCCGGCAGATCGCGCACCACATGATCCGCGAGCCCCTCCGGGCGCACCGCAAGCAAGCGCGCGCCGTCGCGCGGATGGGCCGGACGCAGGGCGATGGAAGCTTCCGGCAGGGCGAAGTCGAACAGGGAAACGTCCATCGCGGAAAAGCTTACGCGTCCTTTCCGGCGTCCGTTTCACCCGCGACGTCGGCGGCGACGCGCGCGGTGACGATGGAATCGGGATCGCGCACGGGCTCGCCGCGCTTGATCTTGTCGACGTTCTCCATGCCCTCGATCACCTTGCCCCAGACGGTATATTGCTTGTCGAGGAAGCGCGCGTCGGAAAAGCAGATGAAGAACTGCGAGTTGGCGGAATTGGGGTTCTGCGCCCGCGCCATCGAGACGGTGCCGCGCACGTGGGGCTCGGCGTTGAACTCCGCCTTGAGGTCGGGCAGGTCGGAGCCGCCGGTGCCGGTGCCGTGCGGGCAGCCGACCTGCGCCATGAAGCCCTCGATGACACGGTGGAAGACGATGCCGTCATAGAACTTCGCGCGCGCCAGTTCCTTGATGCGCGCCACATGCAGGGGCGCGAGGTCCGGGCGCAGCGCGATCACCACGCGGCCCTTCGTCGTTTCGAGAACAAGCGTGTTTTCCGCGTCAACGGTGGCGGTCATGATGGTTCCTTTCTGCGGCGACTGGATGCCGGCTTGATGTAATCGGGCTTGAGCGAAGCCCGCACGCGAGCAATCGAAGACCGGAGCTTCGGTATCACTTGCCGTCCGAGGCAAGGCGCATCCTGACGATCTTGTCGGGATTGTCGACGGCGCCGTTGTTGGCGCTGGTGCCGGCCTTGATGCGGTCCACCGCCTCCATGCCCGCGATCACCTCGCCGATCACCGTATACTGACCGTCGAGAAAGGATGCATCGTCGAAGCAGATGAAGAACTGCGAGTTGGCGGAATTCGGGTTCTGCGCCCGCGCCATGCCGACGGTGCCGCGCTTGAACGTCGCGCGGGAAAATTCCGCCGGCAGGTCAGGCAGATCGGAGCCGCCGCGCCCGGTGCCGGTCGGGTCGCCCGTCTGCGCCATGAAGCCGGGAATCACGCGGTGGAACACCACGCCGTCATAAAAGCCCTGGCTCGCGAGGGCGCGGATGCGCTCGGCATGCCGGGGAGCGAGATCCGGCCGCAGCCGGATGGTGACACGGCCGTGCGCCGTATCGAGCAGCACGGTGTCCTGCGGGTCGGCTGCCTCCGCCTGCGCGACCTGCACGGGACGGCCGGAGGAGGCCATCGCCGGCGCGGACACCGCGAGCGAACAGGCAGCAAGGATACAGGACGCAAGCATCAGGACGCGCATGGACAGCCTCCGCAAAAGCTTCGCGACGGGGCAACGCCGCGTCGCCCGCCAACCTCGAAAGTGGCTGGATAGCACCTTGCGGAAAAATGCTCCAGAGCGCGGCGCAAATTAACGGCGGCCGGCGGCGCGCCTATCGCGCGGCGGCATTGCCTGTCCTCGGCCGCGCGGCGGCGGGCGTCTGCGGCCCCGACGGCCGATCGCCCGAGGGTCGCCCGTTTGCCGGTCGCTCGTTCGCCTTGGGCCGGCGGGTGCGGAACTGGCCGCGCGTCACCGCCGCGAAGGCGATCACCACCACGGCCAGCGTCATCATCCGCCAGGGAAACGCCACTCCCGCGCCGAGAACGGCCAGCGTGAAAGCGGCCGCGAAGGCCGCCGTCAATCCCGGCACGAGTTGCGCCGAGCCGGCAGGACCGGACGCCATCGCATCGAAGCGCCGCGCGACGAAATAGAGCGTCAGCGACGCGAGCACCGCGCCGACGGCCCCGAGTTCGAACCAGATCTCGAACGGAAGGCCATGCGGCGTCGACACCGGAACCGCGCCGGAAAGACGGGCGGGCAGCACCGTATCGAGCCCGTGGCCGATGAGAAAGCTGTCGGGCGCCGTCAGCACCAGCGTATGCCATGCCGCGATGGCGGCGCGCACCGTGTTTTCCTCCGCGAGAAGGCGTGTGGCCGCGGGTGAAATCAACACGGCGAGCAGCGGCGCAACCAGCAGAAAACCCGCCGAGCCCCACGCCGCCACGCGATTGCCGGCCGCAGGGCGCCACCATGTCAGGCCGTATACCGCCGCCGCGACGGCGAAACCGATCAGCGGCACCACGGCGCGCGCCATGACCAGCGTCACCGCCGTCACCAGCACCAGCGCGGCCGCAAGGCCCCGGCGGCCGCGCGATTCGAGCCACGCGAGGGCCGGCCAGACCATCAGCGCCAGCCCCGTCAGGCCGCGTTCGAAAATCGCCGCCTCGTCCGTCAGCGTCTCCCGCGCCCCCGTCACGATCAGCGCCAGCGCCAGCAACGCCGCCAGCGCCACGCCGATGCCCGTCAGATACAGGTTGGAGGCCCGCACGCGGTCCGGCAGCGTCGATACCCCGAGCACCCCCAGCACGATGGCCTGCACGGCGTTGAACAGCTTGTCGCCCGCCTCGCCCCTGTCCGGCGCCCAGATAATCGACAGCGCCGCCCAGCCGACGAACAGGATGCCGGCCATGCCCGCCGGATGCCTGGCGATCGCGGTCAACACGCGGACGAAGCCGCGCGGCGGCGCCTCGATCACGCTGGAGAGAATCAGCAGCGACACCCCGACCGGCGCCAGAATGACCGTCGCGCGCCGCGACAGGAACGTCGCGGACGGCAGCAGCACGACGAGAATCGCGAAGCCGAGACGGCGCAGCAAGGCTGCCGCATCTGCCGCTGGATCGAGCGGGGTCGTGTGGTGGCGCGTGACCATTCCCTGAAGCGCTTTGTCCGGTAGAAGCGCGCCCGATGCACGCCCATCTCCCATAGCCTAACCCGTGACGCGCCCGGATACTGTAGGGGGAATGCAACACTCCGCGAGATGTAACACTTCCAGAAAGCCGCCGCGTCCCGGCACCCGTCCGTCACATCCGGCATTCATGAAAATGTCACGGCAGATGCGCACAGAAGGCGCAGGCGGGCATCGCGCCCGATCGGCCGCCGCCCGGAACCGCGATCATGACGCTCGACATTGCCAACGTCAGCCGCCGCTACGACGCGGTTGTCGCCCTCGACGACGTGAGCCTTTCGGTGGCGGACGGCGCTTTCCTCGCCCTGCTCGGTCCGTCCGGCTGCGGCAAGACCACGCTGCTGCGCCTCATCGCGGGCTTCGAGAAGGTCTCTTCCGGCACGATCGTCCTCGGCGGCCGCTCCGTCGCCGGGCCGGATTTCCATGTGCCGCCGGAAGACCGGCGGGTGGCGATGGTTTTCCAGTCCTACGCGCTTTGGCCGCACATGAGCGTGGCGGAGAACGTCGCCTTTCCTCTTTCCGTCGCGGGCGCAGACCGGGCGGGCGCGGCGCGGCGCGTGGCGCAGGCGCTGGAGGCGGTGGGGCTCGCCGGGCTTTCCGCGCGCCGGCCGGAGGCGCTTTCCGGCGGCCAGCGCCAGCGGGTGGCGCTCGCGCGGGCGCTGGTGCAGGACGCCTCCATCATACTGTGCGACGAGCCGCTCGCCAATCTCGATATCCACCTGCGCGCCACGATGCTGGAAGAGTTCCGCCGCCTGCACCGCGAGACCGGCCGCACCTTCGTCTACGTCACCCACGATCAGGCGGAGGCGCTGGCGCTCGCGACCGAGGTCGCCGTGCTCGACCGGGGCCGGCTGTCGCAGCGCGCCGCGCCCGAAACCGTCTACAACGAACCGGCCAATATCGCCGTGGCGAAATTCGTCGGCGAAGGCGCCATCGTGACGGCGACGGCGGAAACGGCTGCGACAGACGGCCGGGCGGCCGTGCGGCTCGCCGGCCGGAAACTGCTGCTGCGCGCGCCGCCCGGCGCCGCTCCCGGCCCGGCGCAGGTGCTGATTCGCCCCGAAGGCGTCAGCCTCGGCGGCGACATCGATGTGCGAGTCGTCGCCACGACCTACAAAGGCGCGTTCCACAGCGTGACGGTGGAACTTGCGGACGAGCAGCGGCTCTCGCTGCACCTGCCCGTCGCGCCCGCGCCGGGCGCGATCCTGCGGCTCTCGGTCGATGACGGCTGGATCATTCCCGCCACGGCAGAATCCCCGGCGGCAGGCGCCGGGCGCTGAGGTCGAGCAGACCCATGATCACGGCCACCGCCGCCACCGCCGTCAGCGCCACCGCGGCGGCGGGCGAGGCGAAGCCGGCTTCCTCCAGGCTGAACAGCGCGACGCCGATCGTCTCCGTGCCCGACGACCACAACAGCGCGGAAACGGTCAGTTCGTTGAACGCCGTCAGGAACACCATCAGCCCGCCCGCCGCCGCGGCCGGCAAGACGATCGGCAGCACGATGGCGAACAGCCGGCGCGAGAAGCGCGCCCCGCAGGCGCGCGCCGCCTCTTCCAGCTCGATCGGCAATTGCGCCACCGCCGCGCCCGGCGCCTTCAGCGCGATGGGCAGGAAGCGCGCCATATATGCGAACAGGATGATGAAGGGCGTGCCGTAGATGCTCACGCCGACGACCGGCAAGGGCCGCAGGAACAGCAGGATGCAGGCGATGGCCAGCACCACGCCGGGCAAGGCGTAGGGAATTTCCAGCGCGAGTTCCAGCGGCCCCCGCAGTCGGCCCGCCCGCCGGTCAAGCGCGTAGGCGAGCGGCACCGCCGCGAGCGCCAGCAGGACAGACGCCGTGAGCGCGAACACGAAGGAGTTGCGGAAGGCGCGCATCGTCACATCCTGCCGCGCCAGCACCTCCACGAAGTTGTCGAGCGTCACCGTGGCCCACGACAGCGGTACGCCGTAGGACGGCACCAGCGCCGAAGCGACAAGCGCCGTGAGAGGCAGCACGAGCACGACCGCGACGACGAGCCAGAGCCCGGCCTCCGCGAGCCGGCGGCGCTTCAGGTGCCAGACGACGCCGATGGGCTTGCCGCGCCCGAATCGCGCCGACCGGCTTCCGAGAATCCATGCCCCGAGCAGCACGCCGATACCGGCGATGAACGCGACGAGCACCGACAGCGCCGCCGCGTCGGCAATGACGGAGGGGCCGAAACTGACCATGCGCCGATAGATGAGCGTCGGCAGCGTCAGGTAATTCACCGGCACGCCGAGCAGCGCCGGAATGCCGAAATTGCCCACCGCCGCCACGAAAGCGAGCGCGGTGGCAGCCACGAAATAAGGCCGCAACAGCGGCAGGATGATGACGCGCAATACCCGCAGCGGCCGTGCGCCGGCCGTCAGCGCGGCCTCGGCGAGATCGGCCGGCACCGTCCGCAGCCCCGCCCGCACGGTGACGAACACCAGCGGCGCATGGTGCAGCGCGAGCACGGCGATGATGCCTTCCCGGCTCATCAGCGGATTGTCGCTGCCCGGCGGCGGCGCGAGCCCCACGGCGTTCAGCAGCGGCGAGGAAGGCCCCGCCAGCGTGAAATAGGCCAGCGCCACCACCTGCGGCGCGATCATCATCGACAGCAGGAAGCAGAACGAGATGGCGCGCTTGCCGCGCACGTCGGTAAGGGTGAGCGCCAGCGCGACGCCGGCGCCGAGCAGCAGCGCGAGGAACGCCGACACGACGCCGGTTTCGAGGCTGTGCCATGTCGCCCGCACCGCGGCGCGGCCGCCGATCTCCGCCAGCGCCGGCGCGATGTCCAACGCACCGCCGGGCGCGACGGCCGCGAGCACCAGACGCCCGAACGGCAACAGCGCGAAGAGCAACACCGCCGCGCCGAGCAGCGCCAGCACCCACCATCCGTCGGGAAGGCGCGGCCATACGACGCCGCGCCGTCCGGTCGTCACGTCGCGGACGGCATCCGTCATCCGGGCCGCCGGCTCACTGGCCGAAGATGTCGGCGAACGCCTTCTTGTTCTTCGTCTCGTCGGCGAGGGCCTTGGCGGCATCGAAGCTCAGCACCTTGATCGTGCTGCGGTCCGGAAAACCTTCCGGCGGCGCGACTTCGGGATGAGCCGGCAGGTAGCCCTGCTTGCGGGCGAGTTCCTGCCCGTCCCTGGAGAGGATGAAGTCGACGAAAGCCTTCGCCGCCTCGGGGTTGCGCGTGGTCTTCAGGATCGCCACCGGTTCGGTGACGGCGGAGACGCCTTCCTTCGGGAACACGAACTCGATGGGCGCGCCCTTGGCCTTCTCGCGGATCGGCATGTAGTCGACGATCACGCCGTAGAGCTTGTCGCCGCCCGCGACCGCCTTGAGCACCGCGCCGTTGCCGCCGCCGGCGACGGCGTCGTTCTTCTTCAGCGCCTCGTAATAGCCCCAGCCTTCCGGGAGGGTCGAGGTCAGCGTCGCGGCGTGGATGAGCGCGGCGCCCGACGAAAGCGGGCTCGGCATGGTGAGCTGGCCCTTCACCTCGGGCTTCGTCAGGTCTTCCCACGATTCCGGCTTGAACGCCGCCTTGGTGTTGTAGGCGAAACCGGTCGTGATGAGCTTCGTGGAAAACCAGAATTTTTGCGCGTCGTGCGTGCCGGCCGGATAGGCGGAAACGTCGGCGCCCTCGTGTGCGGCCAGACGCCCTTCCTTCTTCAGCCCTTCCATGGTGACGCTGTCGGCGATCAGCAGCACGTCGGGCTGCGGCTGGCCGGCCTCGAACTCGGCGCGCAGCTTCGCCAGCAACGGCGGCGTGCCATCGCGCACGAAGCTGATATCGACGGCGGGATGTTTCGCCTTGAAGGCGTCGATGGTCTGCTGCGCATCCGTGTTGGGCTGGCTCGTGTAGAGCACGAGCTTGCCAGACACGTCGGCGGCGTGGGCGGCGGCGGGCGCCAGGGCTGCGGCGAGAACGGCGGCGAGAATACGCTTCATGGAACGGGCTCCTGAACGCATCGGACCGCGAGACAGCCTGCATACCGGCCGCGCGGACCATCGAAACGACGAACCCGTTGCCTAGACTTCCGGCGTGACGCTGATATGACGCACCGGCGCGCCGGCATCCTCGCCGCACGGCGGCGCGAGCGCCTCGCGGGCATTTTGCGGCTGCTTTCTCGGCACTTGCGCCTTGCACTGGGGCGACGTCCGTGATCCAAACGACTGGCGCGGGAAATACCGCGCGCCAGTCGGAAAAACAGGCCGGTGCGGCGGAGCAGGAGCGCACGGCGGAAAGCATTGGGGGAAGGACGATGACGACGAAACTCGATCAATTGAAAGCCGTTACCGTTGTCGTCGCCGACACCGGCGACATCGAGACCGTGCGCCGCCTTCAGCCGCAGGACTGCACCACCAACCCCACGCTGCTGCTGCGGGCCGTGCAATCGGGCGCCCACCCCGCCATCGTCGAGGAAGCGCTCGCCTTCGGCCGCCGGCTCGACGGCTCGCGCGACGAAATCGTTTCCCGCGTGGCCGACCGGCTCGCGGTGAGCTTCGGCGCGGAACTGGCGCGCATCGTGCCCGGCCGCGTCTCCACGGAAGTCGACGCCGACCTCTCCTTCGATACGCAGGCCACCGTCGCCAGGGCCCGCGCGCTCATCGCCGACTACGCGGAACGCGGCATCGGCCGCGAGCGCATCCTCATCAAGATCGCCGCGACGTGGGAGGGCATCCGCGCCGCCGAGATCCTGCAAGCCGAGGGCATCGACACCAATCTCACGCTGCTGTTCTCGCTGGCGCAGGCGGCGGCGTGCGCGGATGCGGGCGTGTTCCTCATCTCGCCCTTCGTCGGGCGCATTCTGGACTGGCATGTGAAGAACGGCGGCGGCCCCTACACGGGCGAGGCCGATCCCGGCGTCTTCTCGGTACGCACCATCTATGCCTATTACAAGCGCCACGGCATCGGCACCGTGGTGATGGGCGCCTCCTTCCGCAACCTCGGCGAGATCGAGGCGCTGGCGGGCTGCGACCGGCTCACCATTTCGCCCGCCTTCATCGATGAACTCGCCGCGAGCCAGGGACCGCTGCCGCGCGCCCTCGCGCCCGACGCCGCCGCCGAGGCTCCCGAGCGCCTGCGCCTCGATGAAAAGGCGTTCCGCTTCGCCCTCAACGAGGACGCCATGGCCACGGAGAAACTGGCCGAGGGCATCCGGGCCTTCGTCAAGGACCTGCGCACCCTGCGCGCGCTGGTCGACGACCGCCTCGCCACGGGAGAGCGCGCGTGACCGATATCGCCGCAAGGGTCTACAACCATAGCTGGAAGATCGATCCGATCGTGCGCTCGCTGCTCGATACGGACTTCTACAAGCTGCTGATGGCACAAACGATTTTCCGCCGCAAGCGCGACGCGCGGGTGACGTTCTCCATCATCAACCGCTCGAAGCACGTGCGGCTCGCCGATCTCATCGACGTGGTGGAGCTGCGCGAGCAGCTCGACCATGTGCGCACGCTCTCGCTGACGCGCGGCGAATCGACCTGGTTGCGCGGCAACATGTTCTATGGCCGCCGGCAGATGTTCGAGCCGGATTTCATCGCCTGGCTGGAGAATTTCCGCCTGCCGCCCTACGAGCTGGAGGAAAAGGACGGGCAATACGAGCTCACTTTCGAAGGGCCGTGGGTCGAAACCACGTTCTGGGAAATTCCGGCGCTCGCCATCCTCACCGAGCTGCGCTCGCGCGCGGCGCTGAGGCACATGGGGCGCTTCGAGCTGCAAGTGCTTTATGCCCGCGCCATGGCGCGGCTGTGGGAGAAGGTCGAGGAGCTCAAGCACGTGCCGGAGCTGCTGATCGCCGATTTCGGCACGCGCCGCCGGCACGGCTTTCTGTGGCAGGACTGGTGCGTGCAAGCGCTTCAGGAGGGGCTCGGCGCCTCCTTCACAGGCACGTCGAACTGCCTCATCGCCATGCGCCGCGAGATGGAGGCGGTCGGCACCAACGCGCATGAGCTGCCGATGGTCTACGCCGCCCTCGCGCCCGACGACGAGGCGCTGCGCCAGGCGCCTTATCAGGTGCTGCACGACTGGCAGGAGGATTATGACGGCAATCTGCTCGTCATCCTGCCCGACACCTACGGCACCACCGGCTTTCTCGAGAACGCGCCGTCGTGGCTGTCCAACTGGACCGGCATCCGCGTCGATTCGAAGGACCCGATCGAAGGCGGGGAGGAAGCGATCGCCTGGTGGAAGAAGCGCGGCGCGGACCTGAGCGACAAGCTGATCGTCTTTTCCGATGCCCTCGACGTGCCGGTGATCCGGCAGATCCATGCCCGTTTCGCCGGCCGCGTGCGCTTCGCCTTCGGCTGGGGCACCCTGCTCACCAACGATTTTCGCGGCTTCGCGCCCGATGCGCTGCTCGATCCGTTCTCCATCGTATGCAAGGTGGTGTCCGCCAACGGCCGGCCGACCGTCAAGCTCTCCGACAACCCGGCCAAGGCGCTGGGCCCGCCGGAGGAGATCGAGCGCTACAAGCGCATTTTCCACGTGGGCGAACAGACCGTGCGTGAAGTGGTGGTATGATGTCGGACGAAACGAAAAAAATTAGCCAATCCAACGCCAACGGGCAGTCCAATGCCATGTGGGGCGGGCGCTTCGCCGCCTCGCCGGCGGCGCTGATGGAAGCCATCAACGCCTCCATCGGCTTCGACAAGCGGCTCGCCGATCAGGACATCCGCGGCTCGCTCGCCCATAGCGACATGCTCGCGGCGCAAGGTATCATCGGGGCAGCCGACCGCGACGCCATCCACGCCGGGCTGGCGCAGGTGAAGGCCGAGATCGAGGCCGGCACCTTCGACTTCAAGACCGCGCTCGAGGACATTCACATGAATGTCGAGGCACGGCTGAAGGATATCGCGGGCGAGCCCGCCGGCCGCCTGCATACGGCGCGCAGCCGCAACGATCAGGTCGCGACCGACGTGCGGCTGTGGGTGCGCGAGGCGCACGACCGCGCCATCGTCCAGATCACCGGCCTGATGCGGGCGCTGGTGGCGCAGGCGGAACGCAACGCCGACACCGTGATGCCGGGCTTCACGCATCTGCAAAGCGCCCAGCCCGTCACCTTCGGCCATCATCTGCTCGCCTATGTGGAAATGTTGGGGCGCGATCGCGGCCGCTTCCGCGATTCGCGCACGCGGCTCAACGAATGCCCGCTGGGCGCGGCGGCGCTGGCCGGCACCTCCTTCCCCATCGACCGCCACGCGACGGCGGCGGCGCTCGGTTTCGACGGACCGACGCGCAACTCGCTCGATTCGGTGTCGGACCGCGATTTCATTCTGGAATATCTGTCATCCGCCGCCATCTGCGCCGTGCATCTGTCGCGGCTCGCTGAAGAAACCGTGCTGTGGATGACGGCGCAATTCGGCTTCGTGCGCCTGTCGGATCGCTGGACCACGGGTTCCAGCATCATGCCGCAGAAGAAGAACCCGGACGCGGCGGAGCTCGTGCGCGGCAAGACCGGGCGCGTCTTCGGCGCGCTCATCGCGCTGCTCACGGTGATGAAGGGCCTGCCGCTCACCTATTCCAAGGACATGCAGGAGGACAAGGAGCAGCTCTTCGACGCCGCCGATACGCTCGAACTGGTGCTCGCGGCCACGACCGGCATGATCGAGGATCTGGAAGCGGTGCCGGCGCGCATGGCCGCCGCCGCCGGTGCGGGCTTCTCCACGGCCACCGACCTCGCCGACTGGCTGGTGCGCAGCCTCGGCATGCCGTTCCGCGATGCTCATCATGTCACCGGGCGGCTGGTGGCGGAGGCGGAGCGGCGCGGCGTCGGGCTGGAGGAACTGCCGCTCGACGCCTTCCAGGCGGTCGAGCCCGGCATCACGGCCGACATCTACGGCGTGCTCGGCGTGGACAATTCCGTGCGCTCGCGCAAGAGCTTCGGCGGCACCGCGCCGGATCAGGTGGCGGCGCAGGCCGCCTGGTGGAAGGCGCACCTGTGAACCCCGCCGTCGTCCGCGCCATTCCGGCGTTCTTCGTCATCATCTGGGCGACGGGCTTCATCGTCGCCCGGCTCGTCGCGCCGCACGCCGACCCGATGACCTTTCTCGCCCTGCGCTGCGCGCTGGCGGCGGCGGCGTTCGCGCTGATCGCCTTCGCCGTCGGCGCATCGTGGCCGGCGACGCCGCGCCAGTGGTTCGACGCGCTCGTCGCCGGCGTGCTGATGCAGGGGCTCTATCTCGGCGCGACCTTCTGGGCCACGAAGCACGGCCTGCAAGCGGGCATCGTCGCGCTGGTCATGGGGTTGCAGCCGCTGCTGACGGGCCTGCTGTCCGTGCCGTTGCTCGGAGAACGGGTATCGGGCCAGCGCTGGCTCGGCATCGGGCTGGGCTTCTCGGGCGCGCTGCTGGTGCTGTTTCCCCGCGTCGGCGATGCATCCGCAGCGCTGCCGGCTGCGGCGATCGCCGTGGCTTTCGCCGGCATGGTCTCGATGACGCTCGGCACGATCTGGCAGAAGCGCACCGCAGCCGCGGCGGACCTGCGCACCAATGCCGCCGTGCAGTTCATCGGCGGCGTGGCCATTCTGCTGCCGCTGGCGTTCTTCACCGAGGATATGCATCTCGACGGGACGGCGGAGATGTGGATCGGCCTCGTCTGGGCCGTATTCGGCCTGTCGCTGGGCGCGATCACGCTGCTGCTCTACCTGATCAGGCAGGGCGCGGTGGCCGGCGTCGCGGCCCTGCTCTATCTGGTGCCGCCGGTTTCGGCGCTGATGGCGTTCTTCCTGTTCGACGAGACGCTGGAGACCGTCCAGATCGCAGGCATGGCCCTGTCCGCGGCGGGCGTCGCGATCGCCAACCGGCCATGAAGGGCGGCGCGCGCCCTTCCGCGGGACGCGCGCGCAAACCCCGCGTCAGAGGCCGATGCCGGGATTGAACGATGTGCCGGCGCCGCGGAACAACTGGGTGAGGAAGCTCTGTTCGGCGCCGCTCGTCGGCGTCGTGCGGCTGATGAAGTCGAACACCACACCGTCCTTCAGGCCGTAATGGGCGACGCGCTCCACCTTGAACGCCTGGTTGAAGTAGATCGCGACGACGCGCTGATCGACGATGCGCGGCTCGATGAACTGCACCGTGCGCTGCAATTTCTGGCTGATGTAGTAGAAGGTCTTGTTGCCGACCGTCGACACCGTGGAAGGCGTGCCCAGAACGGTGAGCACCTGCTCGACACTGGTGCCGGGCGTGATCTTGGCGAGTTCGTCCTCGTTGATGACGTAGCCGCGCGAGATGGTCTCGCTGCTGCCGCAGGAGGCGAGCCCCGCTCCCAGCGCCACCGTCAGCACGGCAGCCACCGACAGGCGCAGCGGCGACATTCCGCTTCTCGCCCGCCGGGCCATCGGACGGCTGGACGTTGAAGAGCCGCTGGACGTCGAATCTTGGGCAGAAGAATGGCTCACCCGATGGTCTCCCGACTTTGAACGCCGCCGGCGCCGGACAACACGGCCCGCCGCCCGCCGTTGCGCGGAGCTTGCGGCCCGAACGCGACACAAACGTCGCCGGTGGCCGGCCGCCCCGACGCGAAAGGCGGCATTCCGCTTGCAAAATACCGCGCATATGCCGTAACCCGCATAGGGCGGATTTGCAAGGCGCGATGAAACGGCGGGGAGCGATGTTTTTCGGATTATTCGGCCGCAAGCGTGACAAGGAAGCCGTGGAAGCGCTGTACCGGCGCATCAGCGAGGCGTCGCGCGCGCCGTTTCTCTATACGCATTTCGCGATGCCGGACACGCTGGAGGGGCGATTCGATTCGCTGACGCTGCATGCCGCCCTGGTCATGCGCCGGCTGCGCGCCCTGCCGCCCCCGGCGGGCGCGGTGGCGCAGGATCTTGTTGATATCCTCTTCCGGGAGGTCGATCGAACCCTGCGCGAAATCGGCATCGGCGACCTTTCCATCCCGAAGAAGATGAAGCTGTTCGCGCAGACCTTCTACGGCCGGGCGCGGCTTTTCGACGAGGCGCTGGAGGCGGATACGGACGACGCGCTGTGCAGGGCGCTGTCGCGCGCCTCGGGCGGAGACGCGCAAAACCTGCCCGCCTTCGCCCGACATATCCGCCATGCTGATGAAATAATGACTGTCTACGATCTGGCTTATATTCTGTCCGGGGCGCCGCTGTTTCCGGCGGCGCCCGGAGACTGATCAACCCGGCTCCCGCGATGGAGCCCCCTTCAACCGAGGCCCTCCGGCGGCCCGCATGGCCGGTCAGCCGCAGCGCCCCTATCCGATGGAGTTCGACGATGACGGGCACCGAATCATTTCCTCTTCAGCGCGTGTTCAGTGTCGCCGATCTCAAGCCGGAAGGCGTGGATTTCACGGTGGAGGCGACGGCCGAGGAACGCGCGGCTCTGGCGGCTTTTCTCGAACTGCCCGCCATTCACGCGCTGACCGGCGTCTTCCATCTCTCCGGCAACGACCGGCGCGTCACGGTCCGCGGCGACGTGCGGGCGGTGATCGCGCAGGTGTGCACCGTTTCGCTCGAACCCTTCGACGCATCGGTGGACGAGGACGTCGAGGTCGTCTTCGCCGACCCGGATCTGCCGCAGCCCGACCTGCGCGAGCCGCGCGACCCCGAAACCGAACTCGATGCCCCGGACGACCTGATCGACGGCGAGATCGACCTCGGCGCGCTGACGGCGGAGTTTCTGGCGCTCGGTCTTGATCCTTACCCGCGCAAGCCGGGCGTCGAATTTTCCTACGACAGCAGCCTGGCGGGAAATGAATCGCCGTTTGCCGCCCTGTCGGGGTTGAAGCAAGCCGCTTCCGGCAATAAGGAATAGAGCCTGTTGCGCTTCGCCCGCCTTCGTGCGCGGGTGTGAATCGTTTGCTTTCGGCCACGCTTCCCGGACGGCGGCCGCTGCAAGCTCGCGTTTTTGCGGCTGTCCCTCTGGAGATTGACACGTTCATCATGTCCGCACCGATCACGATTGCGCTTGATGCCATGGGCGGCGACAGCGGCGCCGAGGTCGTCGTCCCCGGCGCGGCGATCGCGCTGGAGCGCAGGCCGGATGTCCGCTTTCTGCTGCACGGCGACGAAAAAATCATCGCCCCCTTGCTCGCGGCGCACCCCGCGCTGCGGGCGGCTTCGGAAATCCGCCATACGGACGTCTTCGTCACCATGGCCGACAAGCCCAGCCAGGCCCTGCGGGCCGGGCGCTACAAGTCCTCCATGTGGCAGGCCATCGAGGCCGTGCGGAACGGCGAGGCGCATGCGGCCGTCTCCGCCGGCAACACCGGCGCGCTGATGGCGATGGCGATGTTCTGCCTCAGAACCATGGCGCCGATCGACCGTCCCGCCATCGCCGGCATCTGGCCGACGCTGCGCGGCGAGAGCATCGTGCTCGACATCGGCGCCACCATCGGCGCGGACGCCCGCCAGCTCGTGAACCTCGCCCTGATGGGCACGGCGCTGGCGCGGGCGGTGTTCGACATCGAGCGCCCGAGCGTGGGGCTGCTGAATGTCGGCGTGGAGGAGATCAAGGGCAACGAGGCGGTGAAGGAAGCCGGCCGCATCCTGCGCGAGCGCGAATCGGAGCACTTCGCCTACCATGGTTTCGTCGAGGGCGACGATCTGGGCAAGGGCACGGTGGATGTGGTCGTGACCGAAGGCTTTGCCGGCAACATCGCGTTGAAGGCGGCGGAGGGCACCGCGCGGCAGGTCGCGACCTATCTGCGCAGCGCCATCGAACGCTCGTTCTGGGCGCGCATCGGCTACCTGTTCGCGCGCGGCGCTTTCAACGCGCTGCGGGAAAAGCTCGATCCGCGCCGCTCCAACGGCGGCATCTTTCTCGGCCTCAACGGCATCGTCATCAAGAGCCACGGCGGCACGGACGCCGTCGGCTTCGCGGCGGCGGTGGAACTTGCCTACGACATGTCACGTTTCGGTCTGATGGATCGCATTCGCGATACCTTGACGTTGACGCAGCCGGTGGCGGCCGAAGCCTGACCCGGCGCTCATGAAGCAGCCCGCTGGAGCAACCCGCATGATCGCCGCATTCGCCTTCGCTGTGCAAGCCCGTCGGATTTCCGTATTTTCGGCAACTCGCGTTTGATTTGATGAGCGGATCAAACGTATTGTCATGAAGCGTTTTCAAGCAGGCCGGATACCAGTTTGCCTGAAGGAAACGCGTTAAATCAAAAAGATAGAGTCCTTTTGCGTTCCGATGAAACACAATGGGGATTCCAACGCCAACTGGGGAGCCATTCCTTGCATCTCGCCAACCTGAGATCCGTCGTGCGCGGCTGCGGCGCCTGCTTGCCGGAGCGAATCCTGACCAACGACGAACTGTCCCGCATGGTCGATACGTCCGACGAGTGGATCGTCAAGCGCACCGGCATCCACCAGCGTCACATCGCGGCGGAAGGCGAGACGACATCGCAACTCGGCACGCGGGCGGCGCAGGCGGCGCTTGCCTCGGCCGGGCTCACCGGCGACGATATCGACCTCATCGTCTGCGCCACCTCGACGCCCGACTACACCTTTCCCGCCACCGCCACGCAGATCCAGCACGCGCTCGGCATCCGCCACGGCGTGGCTTTCGATCTGCAAGCCGTCTGCTCCGGTTTTGTGTTCGCCGTCACCACGGCGGACAAGTTCCTCACCTCCGGCTCGCACCGGCGCGCGCTCGTGATCGGGGCGGAAACCTTCTCGCATATTCTCGACTGGGAAGATCGCGGCACCTGCGTGCTTTTCGGCGACGGTGCCGGCGCCATCGTGCTGGAGGCCCGGCCGGGCGCGCAGTCCCTTGCCGACCGTGGCGTGCTGACCGCGCATCTGCGCTCTGACGGACAGCACCGCGAGAAACTGTTCGTCGACGGCGGCCCCGGCTCCACCCGCACCGTGGGCCATCTGCGCATGGAAGGGCGCGAGGTGTTCCGCTTCGCCGTCGGCATGATCACCGACGTCATAGAGGATTCACTGAACGCCCTCGGTATCGGCGCGCAGGATATCGACTGGTTCGTGCCGCATCAGGCCAACCGGCGCATCATCGACGCCAGCGCGCAGAAGCTCGGCATCGCGCCTGAAAAGGTCGTCGTCACCGTCGACCGCCACGGCAACACCTCGGCCGCGTCCATTCCGCTCGCGCTCTCGGCGGCGGTGGCGGACGGCCGCATCCGCGAGGGCGATCTGGTGCTCATCGAGTCGCTGGGCGGCGGCTTCACCTGGGGCAGCGCCATCATCCGCTGGTAGGCGCTTCTTCAGCCCGGAGCGAATTCCCATCGATCAGATGATTTATCCATCCGACCGGAAAGCGCTCCGGGTCCGGCGCGGGCGCCGATGTCATGATATAGCCGCAACGCCATGCGATTGCTTGAGCGGGTCGTCGCGGACCTGCCGCTTGATGGCGCATTGCGCCATTGACCGGCGCATGTGATTTCAATAGCGTTGGTTTTCGCTGTTGGTACACTCGCGAACGGCCGGATGCGCGTCGCACGCGCCACTGGGCCGGCGTAGCCGCCGGTCCGCGTGCAAGGAGCGGCGATTTCAGCGCCGGGGCCGGCGCCGGCCGGTGGCAGGCGACACAGGGGAGCGCGGATGACGCGCGAAGGGATACGATGGCAGGACGGACAGTTACACGAGCGGATCTATGCGAGGTCGTCTATCAGAAGATCGGCCTGTCGCGCACGGAATCGGCGGCGCTGGTGGAATCCGTGCTGACGGAGATTTCCGATACTCTCGCGCGGGGCGAGACGGTGAAACTGTCCTCCTTCGGATCGTTCATCGTCCGCGACAAGGGCCAGCGTATCGGCCGCAATCCCAAAACGGGCGTCGAAGTGCCGATCGAGCCGCGGCGCGTCATGATATTCCGCCCTTCCAACGTGCTGCGCGCCCGCATCAACGGCGACGAACACGGCGTCACGGAGCAGGATTGAGCCGCGAGAGCGCTTTCCGATCAAATGGAATCATTTAAAGCCGTTTGCGTTCAAGTCGATCCATCGAATTGAACTCAAGTTGCGGTAAATTATGGAGTTGAGAGCGGAATGGCGATTCAGCCCGGTCGCATCCCGCTCCAATCGATCAGAATTCGCTCACAACAGGAAATCCAAAACATGTCCTGTTTCAATCTGAACAGGACATGTTTCGAACGCTGGCTTGTCACCCGCGGCGGCCTGCCGCCAGGCTCGTCACGCGGCGGCAACGGTGCGACAGCCAACAATGCGACAGCCTGGCGACAGTTTCGCGTGTCATAACGGATTTACGCAACACCCCAGACAGCGCAAAACTGGAGCGCGGGACGGACTGCGAGCGCCTGGCCCGCGGTTCGGATCGTTGCGTGAAGGAGTGACAGGTGAGCAAGGGACCCGAAGCCTTCCGCACCATCAGTGAAGTCGCGGAAGAGCTGAACATTCCCCAGCACGTACTGCGTTTCTGGGAAACGCGTTTTTCGCAGATCAGGCCCGTCAAGCGCGGCGGCGGCAGGCGGTTCTACCGTCCCGAGGACGTCGCGCTGCTGCGCGGTATCCGCCATCTCCTGTACGGTGCGGGATATACGATACGCGGTGTCCAGCGGATATTGAGGGAGCAGGGCGTCGCCCATGTGCAGCGGCTGGTGGCGCAGGCGCCGGTAACGGCTCTTTCCGCGCCGCAGACCGGCGAGGCGCCCCCTCTTCCTGACGACGCATTCCCGGACACGATCGCCGAAGACGATAACGCCATCGGTCGCCATGCGCCCGCCGACGACCCGGACGAGCCTGCGGCGCTGGCCGACGATCGGCCGGACGACGCGCCGCAGGTTCCGGCATCCGGGGCGGAAAGCCTTTCGGAACACGCTTCCCGGCCCGTCGCGGCGACACAGATCGATGCCGTCATCAATCGCTACGCGCCCGGTCCGTTGTCGGCGCGGCGGCAGGATGGCCGCGGGCCCGAGGGTCGGGCGCAGGAAAGCAGGACGCAAGAAGGCAAAGCGCAGGAAAGCGGGATTTGGGGAGAACACGGCGCGGATCGGGTGATCACGCCGAATTACCAATTGGCTGGCGCCACGCGCGAGCGGCTCCGAACGGTCGCCGACGAGTTGCGCGAGTGCCGCCGCCTGCTTGCCGGCGCGCTCGACGGCCAGGCCGAATAACGCGATTTGCCCCTCCCGATTCGGCTTGCAAGCCGGCGGCTCCGGTCTTCACGGCTTCCCGTGACCCCTGTCCGGCCCGCGGGGGATGACAGAAGCGCGCGGCTCACCTATATCGCTGGGCACCTCCGCCGCGCGGCTGCCGGCAGAAGCGCGCGATTGCGGAGCGAGCGGGAAGGAGACGATCGATGAATGAGGTTCCTGCGCCGTTGCGGCCGGCGTTCGACACGCGCGGCGTGCTGGCGGGACGGTTTTTCGCCTATCTGATCGACGCCGCCGTCATCTTCGTGCTGACGCTGGTTCTCGGCTGGATCATCGCCCTGCTGGGCGTGGTGACGCTGGGCGTGGCGTGGCTGCTGTTTCCGCTGCTCGCCGGCACCGGCGTCATCTACAGCGCCCTCACCGTGGGCGGGGAGGCGCAGGCAACCATCGGCATGCGCTGGCTCGGGCTGCGCGTCGTCGGGCCGGATGGCGCGCGCGTGGATTATCTGATCGCGGCCGTCCATGCGATCTTCTTCTACATCGCGATCGGCACCTTCATCCTCTTCGTCATCGACATCCTGACAGGGCTGGTGCGCGACGACAGACGCCTGCTGCACGATCTCCTGACCGGCGTGTCCGTGGTCCGCTCGTGATCCGGCGCGGCAGGCCATTTGGGATCTTTGGGCCACTTGAGTTGTGCGGGCGACATGCTATCCTCGGCGTCGTGACTGTTCATGTGCGGCGTCGGGTCGGCGGCCATTTTTCGTGCCTCGCGGTCAAGCCTGCCGCGCCCGAAGCCCGACAACCGTGATCCCTGCCGTGACGACGCAAGCGCGCAACGCACCGCAATTCTACCTGACAGCGCCGGCACCTTGCCCCTACCTGCCGGAGCAGCAGGAAAGAAAGGTTTTCACCCATCTCGTCGGCCGGCGAGCGGGCGAGATCAACGATGTCCTGACGCAAGGCGGCTTTCGCCGCTCGCAGACCATCGCCTATCGCCCGGCTTGCGAGGGTTGCCGCAGTTGCGTGTCGGTGCGCGTGGTCGCCGACGATTTCCGCCCCACGCGCAGTTTCCGGCGCATCGTCAACCATAACCGCGATCTTACCGGGATCATGGTGCTGCCGCATGCGACTTCGGAACAATATTCGCTCTTTCGCGGCTATCTCGACGCCCGTCACGCGGATGGCGGCATGGCCGACATGAGCATGCTCGACTACGCCGTGATGGTGGAAGACACGCACGTCACGACCCGGCTGATCGAATACCGGAGCGAGAGCGGCGAACTCGTCGCCACCGCGCTGACGGACATTCTCGGCGACGGTCTGTCGATGGTCTATTCCTTCTACGATCCCGAAGCCGTCCAGCGAAGCCTCGGCACATTCCTGATCCTCGACCATATCGCGCGCGCGCAGATGCTCGGCCTGCCCTACGTCTATCTGGGATATTGGGTCGAGGGCTCGCGGCGCATGGGCTACAAGAGCCGTTTTCATCCGCAGGAGCGCCTGCTGCCGGAGGGATGGGTGCGGTCAGACGAGACGCGGCCGGATGCGCCACCCAGGGGCCGCACCGCCTGAAGCGTCGGTCCGCACCCTGCCGATCACTCTTGGCCGATCACCCTTGGCCAAACACCCCTGGCCGAACACCCCTGGCCGAACACCCTTGTATGGCCGCAAACGATGACTACCTCTTCGGCAAGAGCCCGCAGCCGCGCCATCGGTGGGCGCGGACAGGGCTACCGGAGACAACCATGGCACAACAGAACAACGGCTCGGCGCTGGGTTACTGGCGTCCCGCCGAGCTTGCAGCGCTGGTCATCGGGTTCATCATCTTCTGGCCGCTCGGCCTTGCCGTGCTGGCGTGGAAGTACTGGAACGACCGCTCGGCCTCTCCCCGCAGCCTCGACGACGTCGTGAACGAAGGCGCGCGCCGGGTGCGCGCCGGAATTCGGGACGTGTTCGGCAACGCCCCCCAGGCCGATGACGAGTTCGTTCCCACCGGCAATGCGCGTTTCGATGCGTATATCCGCGGCGAGTTACAGCGTATCGACGCCGAACGGAGCAAGCTGGCGGACGAAGTGCGCACCTTCCGCGCCTTCCTCGATCAGGAACGGGCCGGCGGCGAGGATGTATACGACCGTTTCCGCAGGCAACACGGCGAAAACGGCGCGGCGCTCTGACGCGCCGCCGCCGAGGCATAATCCGGCAAGTGGATGCCGCTTTCCGGGAAAATCAGGGCGTTTTCCGCGATTCAGCGACTGGCGACAGCGCTACCGGCGGATAAACGAAATCTCGACCGGGTCGCCGACGGCGGCGCCTATGCGCGCCGCCGTTCCCGCGTTCAGCTCGATGACCGCGCGGACGGGCGCACCGGAGGGAATGAGCCGACGCGAGTGCGGCTCCGTCCTCTCCGCGATGCGCACGATCCTGCCGTCAGCGCCGACGAACAGCATGTCGAGCGGAATGAACGTGTTCTCCATCCACATCGATACCGGCTGCACCTCGGGATAATCGAAGATCATGCCGCGATTCGCCGGCAGGTAACGCCGCTCCATCAGGCCGCGCGCCTGCTCGGCGGCGGTGCGCGCCACCTCGACCTCGAAACCGTGCCGGCCCGATGCGGTGACGATCACCAGCGTTTCGGTGGGAAGCGCCGCCGATTGCGCCAGCGCGACGGACGGCGGCATCATCGCCGCCGATATCAGCGCGGCAGCCAGCATGACAACCATACGCCGTCTGCTCACCGTCATGCCCGTCCTCCGTCCTGATGGGCCGCAAAGCGAAAAGCGCGCAACAAACCGCTTCAGTGGGAAACCGGCGCGTGGCCGATGTCCGGCAGGCGCACCTCCGCCACCATGCGGCCCTTGGGACCGTCGCCGTAGCGCACCAGCAGGGTCTGGCCGGGAACGAGCTCCATCAGGCCGTAGCGGCGCATGGTTTCCATGTGGATGAAGATGTCGGGCGTGCCCTCGCCGCAGGTGACGAAACCGAAGCCGCGCTGGCGGTTGAACCACTTGACCACGACCGTCTGGAACCCGCCCGTCGGCACGACGGAGACATGGGTGCGCACCGGCAATTCGGACGGATGCGGCGCGGTGGAAACATCGATGGAATGGATGCGCAGCACCTGCAACCCGCGCTCCCGGCGAACGGCGTCGCAGACGATGGTGGCGCCTTCGACGGCGGTCTCGTGTCCATCGCGCTTCAGGCAGGTGACGTGCAGCAGAACATCCGGCAGACCGTTATCGGGCACAATGAAGCCGAAGCCGCGCGCGGAATCGAACCACTTGATCCGCCCCCTGATCTCGATCAGATCGCAGGAAACGCCATCCGCCTCGCCGCGTTCGCCGGCTGCGCGCGTATCAGAATGCGTTTCGTCCGTCATGGTGTCCTGCACATGAAAATGCGAATCCAGATGTGTTAACGATAGCATCAACAAATGCCGAATACAGGCGCAAACCGGATATCCGCGTGATTCGCGCACAGTCTTTATAGACCGGGTTTTCAGGAAAGGAACCCACATCGGGACCCCGCATCGGGAGCCGATATCGGACACCTGCAACCCGCGCTTTCGGGCGGCGCTTGCGGGCCGGGGCCGGATGCCGTTATCCCGGAAGCGGAAAATGCCGCCCGTGCATCCACATGACGAGGAAAGCCAGATCACATGATCGCCCCCACCGCATCGCCCGGAACGTCCTCCGATGACGCAGCCCCGCCCGCGCGCAACGGCGACGCGACGGCACAGCGGCGCGTGACCGCACTCGACGCGGCGCGCGGGCTCGCGATCGTGGCCATGATCTCCTATCATCTCACGTGGGATCTTTACGTCACGGGATTCACGAGCATCAACGCCGCCACCGATCCGTGGCTGCGGCTTTATGCGCGGCTGATCGCCGCCTCCTTCCTGACCGTCTCCGGCATCGCGCTCGTGCTGGCGCATGAGGGCGGCGCGGGCGGACGGCGGTTTCTGCGGCGTCTCGCCACCATCGCCGCCGCCGCGCTCGCGGTGACGGCCGGATCGTGGTTCGCCTTTCCCCACAGCTTCATCTTCTTCGGCATCCTGCATTGCATCGCGCTGTCGAGCGTGCTGGCCCTGCCGTTTCTGCGCGCGCCCGCGTGGGCGACGGCGCTGGCGGCGCTCGTCGTGCTCGTGCTGCCGCAGGTGTTCGCCTCGCCGGCTTTCGAAGTATGGTGGCTGCTGTGGCTCGGCCTCGGCGAAATCCCGCCCCTCAGCAATGATTACGTGCCGATTTTCCCCTGGTTCGGCTTCGTGCTGGCGGGCATCGCCTTCTGGCGATGGCTGCCGCCCGGCCTGCGGCAGGAGGCGGCGCGCTGGCGGGCGAACGGCCCCGTCGGGCGCGGGCTCGTCTTCGCCGGGCGGCACAGCCTCGTCATCTACCTCACGCACCAGATCGTGCTGCTCGGCATCCTGACGGGGCTCGCCTCCCTTCGATAAGGAAAGGGCGGCGCGTTCACGCGGCCTTCACGGGACGTTCGGCGATGCGCACCAGATTCTTCAGGATCGTGGCCGCGCCCTTCAGCCGCTGCTCCGCCGTGTCGAAGGAATCGATGAAGACGATGCGCATGTCCGGCCGCACCTTGGCGAGCGAGCCCTGTTCGGCCACATAAGCGACAAGGCCGGCGGGATTGGCGAAAGCCCCGTTGCGGAACGAGACGATGACGCCCTTCGGCCCCGCCTCGATCTTCTCCACATTGGCGCGCCGGCACAACGCCTTGATGGCGACGATGCGCAGCAACTGCTCCACCTCCTCCGGCAGCGGGCCGAAACGGTCCACGAGTTCCGCGCCGAACGCCTGGATATCCCGATCCTCGTCGATGGTGGAAAGCCTGCGGTAGATGTCGAGGCGCAATTGCAGATCCGCGACATAGCCTTCCGGGATCATCACCGGCGTGCCGATGGTGATCGTCGGCGACCATTGGTCGTCCGCCTCCTCATCGACCGCGCCGGATTTGAGCTGCGCCACGGCCTCCTCCAGCATCTGCTGGTAAAGCTCGTAGCCGACCTCGCGGATATGGCCGGACTGCTCGTCTCCCAGCAGATTGCCCGCGCCGCGGATGTCGAGATCGTGGCTGGCCAGCATGAAGCCGGCGCCGAGCGTATCCAGCGATTGCAGCACTTCAAGACGCTTTTCGGCCGTGGCGGTGATGCGCCGCTTCGCCGGCATGGTGAAGAGCGCATAGGCGCGCGTCTTGGAGCGCCCGACGCGCCCGCGCAACTGATAGAGCTGCGCGAGGCCGAACATGTCGGCGCGATGCACGATCAGCGTGTTGGCGCGCGGAATGTCCAGCCCCGATTCCACGATGGTCGTGGACAGAAGGACGTCGAACCTGCCCTCGTAAAAGGCGGTCATGATGTCCTCGAGCTGGCCGGAGGGCATCTGCCCGTGCGCCACGGCGACCTTCGCCTCCGGCACCTCGCGGTCCAGGAATTCCTTCACTTCGGCGAGATCGTCGATGCGCGGCACCACATAGAAGGACTGTCCGCCGCGATAGCGTTCCCGCAACAACGCCTCGCGCACCGACAGGCCGTCGAACGGCATCACGAAAGTGCGCACCGCAAGGCGATCCACCGGCGGCGTGGCGATGATCGACAGTTCGCGCACGCCGGTGAGCGCCAATTGCAGGGTGCGCGGAATCGGCGTGGCGGAGAGCGTGAGCACATGCACCTCGGCGCGCAGGTTCTTCAGGCGCTCCTTGTGCGCGACGCCGAAATGCTGCTCCTCGTCGACGATGATGAGGCCGAGATCCTTGAAGCGGATGGTCTTGGCCAGCACGGCATGGGTGCCGACGACGATATCGACCGTGCCGTCGGCGAGCCCGGCGCGCACCTTCTTCATCTCGGCGGCGGAGACGAGGCGCGACATCTGCGCGATACGCACCGGCAGGCCCTGAAAACGCTGCACGAAGCCGTTATAGTGCTGGCGCGCGAGAAGCGTGGTCGGCACCACCACCGCCACCTGATGACCGGAGAGCGCCACGGCGAAGGCGGCGCGCAGTGCCACCTCCGTCTTGCCGAAACCGACATCGCCGCACACGAGCCGGTCCATCGGCCGGCCGGCGGCGAGATCGTCCAGCACGGCGTCGATGGCGTTCTGCTGGTCCTCGGTTTCATCGTAGGGGAAGCGGGCGGCGAATTCGTCGTAGAGGCCGGCGGGCAGTTCGATGCGCGGCGCCTCGCGCATGGCCCGCTCGGCCGCGACCTTGATAAGCTCGCTCGCCATGAGGCGGATGCGCTGCCGAAGCTTGGCCTTGCGTGCCTGCCACGCCCCGCCGCCGAGCTTGTCGAGCGCCACCTCGGTGTCGCCGGAGCCGTAGCGTGACAGCAGCTCGATGTTGACGACCGGCAGAAACAGCTTGTCGCCGCCCGCGTAGTGGATTTCGAGACAATCGAGCGGCGCGCCCGCGGCCGAGATCGTCTTGAGATCCACGAACCGGCCGATGCCGTGATCGACATGCACCACGAGATCGCCGGCCGTCAGGCCCGCCGCCTCGGTGATGACGTCCTGCGCGCGGCGCGATTTCCGCTTCTGCCGCACGAGGCGGTCGCCCAGAATGTCCTGCTCGCCGACGACGGCGAGCGCGTCCGTCTCGAAGCCGGCTTCCAGCCCCCATACGGCGATGCTCACCTCGTTGCGCGGCAGCGCGAGCGCGACGTCGAGCCGCCCCACCGGCGTGAGCGGCTTGAGGCCGTGATCGGCCAGCACATGCGTCAGGCGCTCGCGCGAGCCCTCCGACCAGGCGGCTATCAGCACGCGCTTCTTCGCGGCGACGAGATCGCGCACATGGTCCACAGCGGCCTGGAACACGTTGGCGGTGTCGTCGACCCGCTCCGGCGCGAAATTGCGGCCGGCCCGCGCGCCGGCGTCGACGATCATGCGCGCCGCGTCCTCCGGCTCGCGGAAGGGCGACAGACGCGCCACGGGCAGCGTCGCCTGCCGCTCGGTCCATTCGCGTTCCGAGAGATAAAGAGCGTCGGGCGGCAGCGGGTTGTAGGGCGGGCTGGCGCTGGCGAGCGCCGTGTCATCGGCCGCCGCCCGGCGCGCCTCGTAATAGTCGCGCACCTGCGCGAAGCGCTCGGCCGCCGCGTCGGCCGCCAGCGTGTCCAGCACCAGCGGCACGCCGGGCAGGTAGTCGAACAGCGTGTCGAGACCGTCGTGCAGCAGCGGCAGCCAGTGTTCGAGGCCCGGATGGCGGCGGCCCTCGGATACCGCCTCATAGAGCGTATCGTCCCGCGTCGCCGCGCCGAACGCCTTCACATAGCCCTGCCGGAAACGGCGGATGGTTTCGGTGGTGATCTTCGCCTCGCTCATCGGCACGAGATCGAGCGAGCGCAACTGATGCGTGGTGCGCTGGGTCTCGGGATCGAAGGCGCGGATGGATTCGAGCGTATCGCCGAAGAAGTCGAGGCGGATCGGCTCGGCAAGGCCGGGCGCGAACAGATCGACGATGCCGCCGCGTACCGCATACTCGCCCGTGTCGCGCACGGTGGGGGTGCGGGCGAAACCGTTGACCTCAACCCACTCGATCAGCCGGTCCATGTCGATGGCGTTGCCGGGCGCGGCGGAAAACGTTTCCGTCGCCACCTGCCGCAGCGGCGGCACCCGTTGCAGCAGCGCGTTCACCGTGGTGAGCACCACGCGCGGCTTCTGCTCGGACGAGCGCGTGCGCGCGAGCCTCGCCAGCGTCATCATGCGCCGCGCCGTCACCGCGGATGTCGGCGAGACGCGATCATACGGCTGGCAATCCCAGCCGGGAAACGTCAGCGTCTCGATCTCCGGCGCGACGAAGGCGAGCGCCGCCTCCAGCGCCGCCATGCGCCGGTCGTCGCGGGCCACGTGGAGAAGCACGGCCGCCCGCTCGCTCTCGCGCAGGCCGCGCGCCATCCCCGCCACCGCAAGGGCGTCGTAGCCATCGGGCACGCTGGCGATGACGGGACTGTCGCCCCGCGCGAGGGCGGCGACGGCGTGTTTCAAATTCGACATTCTGTCAGGCCGGAAACGGGTCAGACGTGGATCGGCGTGGCATGGGCGTGGAACGCCTTGATCCGGCGGAAAATCGGCGTGTCATGCTCCGGCGGCACGCCGCCGAAGCTGAACCAGGTGAAAAGATCGCGGTCGGGCAGCGCCATCAGCCGCTCCAGCGCGGTAATCGTCTCCTCGTCCAGCTCGTCGAGCTGCGAATCGACGAACGGCCCCAGCACCATGTCCATCTCGCGCGTGCCGCGATGCCAGGCGCGAAAGCGGATGCGGCGGCGGCGCGCATCGAGCGCAAGCCCGCCGGACAGGTCGCCGCCATCGATATCGCCGTCTGCCTCCGAAAAGCTGTTCATGATTTGTCCTTTGAAAGACTTATGGTCGCCACGGGCGTTCGGCTGGACTATATAGCGTAGACATGCGCGCCTGTCATCGGTCTCGCGTCCCGCTTTCGTCACCAACCGGATTTCTCCCGCATGCGCCCCGCCCTTCTCGACCCGCTGTTCGCGCCCGTCACGGCGTTGCCGGGCGTGGGGCCGCGGCTGGGGGCGCTGTTCAACCGGCTGCTGGGCACGGCGGAGCGGCCCGCGCGGGTGATCGATCTGCTGTTCCACCTGCCGCATTCCGTCATCGACCGCAGCCGCCGCCCGCCGATTCGCGACACGCGCGAGGGCGATATCGTGACGCTCACGGTGCGCGTGGCCGAGCACCGCCCGCCGCCGCCGGGACGCGCCCGCGCGCCCTTCCGCGTGCTGGTGGAGGACGGCACCGGCGACGTGACGCTGGTCTTCTTCTCCATGACGCAGGCGCGCATCGACAAGATGCTGCCGCTCGGCGAGACGCGCGTCGTCTCGGGGCGGATCGAATTCTGGGAAGGCTTTCGCCAGATGGTGCATCCCGACCGCATCATGAGGGAGGAGGAAGCGCGCGATCAGCCGCTGGTGGAGCCCGTCTACGGCCAGACGGAGGGGCTCGCGTCGCGCACCATCGCCCGCATCGCGCAGGCGGCGCTGGGGCGGCTGCCGCATCTGCCGGAATGGCAGGATGCCGCCTGGCTCGCGCAACAGCATTCCCCGGATGTCGCCGCCGCACTCGCGGCGCTGCACCGGCCCGAATCGGCGACTGCCTTCGCCCCCGAGAGCGCCGCGCGCAAGCGCCTCGCCTATGACGAGCTGCTCGCCTCCCAGCTCGCGCTCGCATTGATGCGCGCCACGCGCCGCAGGGCGTCCGGCCGGGTGAATGTCGGCGACGGCCGGCTCGTCGCGGCCGTCACGCAGGCGCTGCCTTTTTCGTTGACGGAGGGGCAGCGGCAGGCGGTCGCCGACATCCGCCGCGACCTCGCCGAGCCGCAGCGCATGCTGCGGCTTTTGCAGGGTGACGTGGGATCGGGCAAGACGGTGGTGGCGCTGCTCGCCATGGCGAGCGCGGTCGAGGCAGGGCGGCAGGCGGCGCTGATGGCGCCGACCGACATTCTCGCCCGCCAGCATTTCGCCCGGCTGGAGCCGCTGGCGCGCGCCGCCGGCATCACCATGGCGCTGCTCACCGGGCGCGAGAAGGGCGCGGCGCGCGCGGCGACGCTGGCGGCGCTCGAATCGGGCGCGGCGCAGATCGCCGTCGGCACCCATGCGCTGTTTCAGGATGCGGTGGCGTTCCACGATCTCGCGCTCGCCGTCATCGACGAGCAGCACCGGTTCGGCGTGCATCAGCGCTTCGGCCTCAGCCGCAAGGGCGAGGGCGTCGACATGCTGGTGATGACGGCGACGCCCATTCCGCGCACGCTGACGCTGACCTGTTTCGGCGACATGGACGTATCGGTCCTCAGGGAGAAGCCCGCGGGCCGCAAGCCCATCGACACCCGCGCCATGCCGCTGGAGCGCCTTCACGATGTCGTCGACGGGCTGCATCGCGCGCTGGCGCGGGGGGCGCGCGTCTACTGGGTGTGTCCGCTGGTGGAGGAATCGGAGACGATCGACGTCGCGGCGGCGCAGGAGCGTTTCGAGGATCTGCAACGCATCTTCGGCCCCGTGGTGGGCCTGCTGCACGGCAAGATGAGCGGGCGCGACAAGGATGCGGCGATGGGCGCCTTCCAGCGCGGCGAAACGCGCATCCTGGTGGCCACCACGGTGATCGAGGTCGGCGTCGACGTGCCGGAAGCGACCATCATGGTCATCGAGCACGCCGAGCGTTTCGGCCTCGCGCAGCTCCACCAGTTGCGCGGGCGCATCGGGCGGGGAGCCGACGCCTCCACCTGCCTGCTGCTCTACAAGGCGCCGCCCGGCGAGGTGGCGAAAGCGCGCATCAACATCATGCGCGAGACGGAGGACGGCTTCCGCATCGCGGAGGAAGACCTCAGACTGCGCGGCGAGGGCGAAATTCTCGGCACCCGCCAGTCCGGCGCGCCCGCCTTCCATCTCGCCCGCATCGAGGACGACGCGGACCTGCTGCGCATCGCCCGCGACGACGCGCGCCTGATCCTAGAACGCGATCCCGGCCTCGCCGGCGAGCGCGGGCAGGCGCTGCGCATCCTGCTCTATCTCTTCGAACGTGACGAAGCCATCCGGCTGCTGCGGGCGGGTTAGAGCAGTTTGCGTTCAAGTCGATTGATCGATTTGAACGCAAGTTGCGGTAAAATATAGAATTTAGAGCGGCGTGACGATTCCGCTTGAATGCACGCCGCTCTAGAGTATTTCGGCATTTCGTTGAAACGCCGAAATACTCTATCTTATTGATTCGACGCGTTTTCTTCATGCAAAGCAATATCCGCTTTGCTTGAAAACGCTTTAGGTTTCCGCGTCACAACGGCGTCACTCTCTCATGAGCCTCCGCGCCCGCGGCGGCAATAGAGCGCTGAAAAACAAAGGCTTTGTCTGTCAAACACACTTGTCACAATCGTCCGGTCCCGCTTTACCTTTTGTCACATAGGAAACGCCATGCTGCGCATCGCCACCTGGAACATCAATTCCGTCCGCCTGCGGATCGGCCATCTGACATCGTTTCTCGACGAGGCGAAGCCCGACATCGTATGCCTTCAGGAAATCAAATGCGTCGACGATGCCTTTCCCCGCGCGGAAATCGAGGACAAGGGCTACAACGTGGCGGTGCACGGGCAGAAGACGTTCAACGGCGTCGCGCTCCTCTCCCGTCTGCCGCTGGAGGATGTCACGCGCGGGCTGCCGGGCGACGAGGCCGACGAGCAGGCGCGCTACATCGAGGCGGTGGTGTCCGTCGACAGCGGCGCGGTGCGCGTGGCCTCCCTCTACCTGCCCAACGGCAACCCGCCCGATACCGAAAAATTCACCTACAAGCTGGCGTGGCTCGACCGCCTCGCGGCCCACGCGCGCGCGCTGCTGACGCTGGAAGAGCCCTTCGTGCTCGCGGGCGATTACAACGTCATCCCGCAAGCATGCGACGCCGCCCATCCCGAACAATGGACCGGCGACGCCCTCTATCTGCCGGAGACCCGCGCGAAGTTCCGGACGCTTCTCAACCTCGGCCTGACGGAAGCGGTGCGCGCCTGCGACGACCGTGGCGGCTTGTATACGTTCTGGGACTATCAGGCCGGCGCATGGCAGAAGAACAACGGCATCCGCATCGACCACCTGCTGCTGTCGCCGCAGGCCGCCGACCGGCTCAAGGGAGCGGCCATTCACAAGAGCCTGCGCGGACTGGAGAAACCCTCCGACCATGTGCCGGTGACGATCGATCTCGCGCTATGAGCAGTGGCCGGTTAAGAAAATCTTTACCTTCACGCCGTACAAAGCTTACCACTGCGGCCGTGGACTTGTCGTCGCGATCCCGAGCGGGGCGCAAGACATGTCGTTTTGGCGCGCACCCGAAAAGAGACCGGAGATAACGGATATTCCGTCCGGTTACTGCTTCTTGCGAATATATTGTTCGAGATAGGAAAGCGCCTGCTTTCGCTCGGCCTCGCTGGCCGCGGCGAAATTCTTGTCGTGAAGCTCGGTGATCCACGCATCCTTGTCGGCGTCCGAGGCATCGCGCGCGAGCGTCAGCCACATGAGCCCCAATCCGGGATGGCGGGGCACGCCCTGCCCCATGATGAGCAGGTTGCCGAGCAGCGCCTGCGCCTGCCGGTGCCCCTTCTCCGCCGCGAGCTTCAGCCAGCGGGCTCCCTGGCGCGCGTCCTTGGGCACGCCCTGCCCCTCCAGATAAAGGCGGGCCAGCGCATATTGTCCATCGGGATCGCCGTAATAGGAGGCGGCGTACTGGAACATATCGACGGCGCGGCTGATATCCGGCTTGACGTAACTTCCGGCGATGCCTTCCAGAAAGTAGCCGCCCAGCGCGACGAAGGCGCTGGAGACGAACGGCGCCTGCCGCGTGCCGGGGCTTTCGTCGGCGTAGCGGTCCGCGATCTGGGAAAAATACTCGAAGGCTTTCAGATCGTCATGATCGACGCCATCGCCCTCGGCGAACATGCGCCCGAGCTTCCACAACGACACCGTATGCCCCTGCATGGCGGCATACTGGAGCGCCCGCACGGCGCCGGCCTTGTCGCCCGCATTGTAGTCGCGAATGCCGCTGCGGAAGGCGTCGCCGACGGATTTGAAACCCGACTCGGGCTTGAGCGGATTGGCCGCCTCGATCGGATTGGGCACGCCGATCGTCCCCACCTGCGTGAGAGCGGCATGCGCGGCGTCTTCCGCCCGCGCCGGGAGCGACAGCATACCCGTAACAAGACAAGACGCCACACACGACCGTATGACCGATCTACCCCGAGCGTAATTCATTTACTTCAGCGCCCGATTCCAAGCCACGCCAACACCGACAGTTTCGCACACCATGCGCCCGCCCGCCCAAGCCGGCGAACGGGAAGACCGGACCGCCCCGGTATCGTTGATACCGTAAAGCCCGATCCTGCTTCCGCTGCACGCTATCAAGCGCGCGGTTTATGGCGGCTTCGCGGCAGCATGTTTCCGTTTAGCACAGGCCGGCCCGCCCCCGATGCAGCAAGGCAACGGGCGTGACATAAAGGCCACGCTCCGCGTCCCCGCCATCAACCGAGCGATGCAAGCTGCTCCAGCGCCGCGCTGATCTGCCGTTGCCGCGCCTCGGCCGCCGCCCGGCGCTCGTGCTGCTCCTCGACGATTTCCTCGGGCGCGCGGGCGATGAAATCGGCATTGCCGAGCTTGGCGTCGATGCGGGCGATGTCGGCGGCGAGCTTGTCGGCCTCTTTCGTCAGGCGCGCACGCTCCGCCTCCAGGTCGATGATGCCGGCAAGCGGCAGCGCCGCCACCTCGCCATACACGATGAGCTGCACCGCGCCGGCGGGGGCGACATCCGCGAAGTCGATGTCCGACAGGCGCGCCAGCCGCGCGATCGTCTCCCGCCAGCGCCCGGCGCGTTCGCGGGTGACGGGCGAGGCGGCGACAAGGGCAAGCGGGATCTGCGCCGCCGCCGGCACGTTCATTTCGGAACGCACGGAGCGAATGGCGGAAACGAGTTCGATCACCCAGCCGATCTCCGCCGCCGCGGCCTCGCCGTCCGTCGCCACGGGCTGCGGCCAGGGGCTCAGCGTCAGCAGCTCCTCGCGCGCCGGGCCGCCCTCGCCCTTGATCCGCCACAGCTCTTCCGTGATGAAGGGCATGAAGGGATGCAGCAGCTTGCTGATCTCGTCGATCACCCAGGCAACGGTGGCGCGTGTTTCTTCCTTCGCAAGCCTGTTCTCTTCCTGCCCCTCGTCCCCTTGCAGGACGGGCTTCGCCAGTTCCAGATACCAGTCGCAGAACAGGTTCCAGACGAAGCGATAGGCCGCGCCCGCCGCCTCGTTGAAGCGGAATTCCTCCAGCGCCTTCGTGATCTCGGCCGTCGCCTGCCCCGCCGCCGACACGATCCAGCGGTTCAGCGTCCCGCTCGCGCCGGCGGGATCGAAACCGGCCACGCGCACGCAGCCGTTCATCTCCGCGAAGCGCGCGGCGTTCCACAGCTTGGTGGCGAAGTTGCGATAGCCTTCCACGCGCTGGGTGGAGAGCTTGATGTCGCGCCCCTGCGCCGCCATGGCCGCGAGAGTGAAGCGCAGCGCATCCGCCCCGTAGCGATCGATGAGATCGAGCGGATCGATGACGTTGCCCTTCGACTTCGACATCTTCGCGCCGCGCTCGTCGCGCACCAGCGCATGGATGTAGACGTTGCGGAACGGCACCTCGCCCAGAACGTGCAGCCCCATCATCATCATGCGGGCGACCCAGAAGAAAATGATGTCGAAGCCCGTCACCAGCGTGCTGGTGGGATAGTAGCGCGCGAGTTCCGGCGTCTCGTCCGGCCAGCCGAGCGTGGAGAAAGGCCACAGGCCCGACGAGAACCAGGTGTCGAGCACATCCGCGTCGCGCGTGAGCGCCACGTCGCCATTGCCGTAGTGGCGGATGGCGGCGTCATACGCCTCCTCCTCCGTCTCGGCGACGAAAACGTGGTTGTCCGGCCCGTACCAGGCGGGAATCTGGTGGCCCCACCACAATTGCCGCGACACGCACCACGGCTCGATGTTCTCCAGCCAGTCGAAGAAGGTCTTTTCCCAGTTCTTCGGGATGAACACGGTGCGCTCGTCGCGCACGGCCTTCAGCGCCCGCTCCGCCAGCGGCTTGACATCCACGTACCATTGGTCGGTCAGCCACGGCTCGATGACGACGCCGGAGCGGTCGCCGTGCGGCACCACATGCGTGTGCGGCTCGATGGCAGCGACAAGCTCGCGCTCTTCCAGCAGCGCGACGACGGCCTTGCGCGCCTTCGCCCGGTCCACGCCTTCCAGCGCCAGCACGGCGTCGAGATCGGGGCCGGGCGTGGCGCCGCGCAAGAAGTCCTCGCTGCCGGCGATGCGCACTTCCGCCTCCGGTCCCAGCACGTTGATGAGCCGCAGGCCGTGGCGCTTGCCGACCTCGAAGTCGTTGAAGTCGTGCGCGGGCGTGATCTTGACCGCGCCGGTGCCCTTTTCGGGATCGGAATAACTGTCGGCGACAACCGGAATGCGCCGGCCGACGAGCGGCAGCAACACATCCTTGCCGACGAGATCCCTGTAGCGCTCGTCGTCCGGGTGCACCGCAACCGCGACATCGCCCAGCATGGTTTCCGGCCGCGTGGTGGCGACGGTGATGAAGCGGCCCGGTTCGTCCGCCACCGGATAGCGCAGGTGCCACAGATGGCCCTTCACCTCGACCTGCTCCACCTCGATGTCGGAAATGGCGGTCTGGAAGCGCGGGTCCCAGTTGACGAGGCGCTTGTCCTTGTAGATCAGCCCGTCGCGAAAGAGCTGCACGAAGACCTTGCGCACCGCGCGCGACAGGCCCTCGTCCATGGTGAAGCGCTCGCGCGACCAGTCGCATGAGGCGCCGAGACGGCGCAACTGGCGGCCGATGGCGCCACCCGATTCGGCCTTCCATTCCCACACGCGGGCCACGAACGCCTCGCGCCCCATCTCGCGCCGGCCTGGCTCCTTGCGCTCGGCCAACTGACGCTCCACCACCATCTGCGTGGCGATGCCGGCGTGGTCCATGCCCGGCTGCCAGAGCACGTCCTTGCCGCGCATGCGCTCGAACCGGCAGAGAATATCCTGCAACGTATTGTTGAGCGCGTGGCCCATGTGCAGCGAGCCGGTGACGTTGGGCGGCGGAATGACGATGGAATAGGGCGGCGCACCCGCGCGCTCCGGCCGGCCGGCGCGAAAGGCGCCCGCCTCCTCCCACGACCCGGCGATACGCGCCTCGACGGAGGCGGGCTCGAACGTCTTTTCCATCGCACTCAACTTGCACACCCATTCCGTGACGCGCCGGGGCGCGGCGCGCTTCATGAAGCCGGAGATGAAACGCAGGGGCAAGCCCCTGTCAAGGTCGATCGCCCGTCACAGCGCCTGCACGGCCTTCAGCACCGCCTCCGCATGGCCCGGCACCTTCACCTTGCGCCATACCTGCGCGACCTTGCCCTCCCCGTCGATCAGGAAAGTGGCGCGCTCGATGCCGAAATACTTGCGCCCGTACATGCTTTTCTCGACCCACACGCCGTAGGCCTCGATGGCGCCCTTCTTCTCGTCGGAGGCGAGCGGAATGGCGAGATCATACTTTTCGCGAAAGGCGTCGTGGCTTTGCACGCTGTCGGCCGACACGCCGATGACAGTCGCCCCCTCTTCCTCGAAGGCGTGCCGCAGCCCGTTGAAGGCGATGGCCTCCTTCGTGCAGCCGCTGGTATCGTCCTTGGGATAGAAGTACAGCACCACTTTCCGGCCCCGCAACGCGGACAGGGAAAAGGTTTCTCCGCCGGCGCCGGCCAGCGTGAAATCGGGGGCGACATCGCCAGCACCCAAAGTCATGGCATCCTCCATTGTCGATAATCATTAAAGAATAGGCGACGTACATCGTATTGTTAACAGGTTCCCGGCATGAGCCGTGCACCGAAGTGCCGCCGAATGGACGAATTTTGTGGGCAAGGAGCGTTTTCCGGGCGGATATCCCATCCGGCGCGCCTGACGGGCCGGCATCGGCGCTACACTGGCGAATCCGGCGGTTTCAACGACAGGATACGACGACACGACATGTTAAGGCCACGACAGCATCGCAGCAAACGCCGCAGACGGTTCCGGCGCAGGAGCGCCGCCCGCAGGGCGGTGGCCGGCCTGCTGCGCGGCGGCCTGTGGACGGCGGCGATACTGGCGTTCTGCATCGCCGCCATCGCGGCGCGGCTGTCCTTCGGCACGCTCTCGACCGAAATGCTGACGGAGCCGCTCGCCGCGGCGCTGACGGACCGGCTCGCGCCCGGATGGAGCGCGCGCATCGCCGAAACCGGCATCGCCATGACAGACAACGGCCCGGCGCTGCTGGCGAGCGACATCGAGATTCTCCAGCCGGACGGGACGCCGTTCCTGCGCGCGCGCGCGGGCGAGATCGCCATCGATCCGCGGCGATTCGCCTATGGCGCCATCAGCCCGACCTCGATCGCCTTTTCCGGGCTCGACGTGCGGCTGACGATGCCGCCGGACCAGGCGCCGGATAAACCTTTCTCGCTGGAAAACGCCGTGGTCGGCATGGTCGGCCTGCTGTCGGACCGCACGGGGCTCACCCGCTCGCTCAACCGCCTCGCGCTGTCGGACGCGCGGGTGACGCTCGCCGGGCAGGACGGAACGGAACGCCTGACGCTGGCCGGCGTCGCCATCGACATGACGCGCCGGACACCCGATTCGCTGACCGTCTCCGTCGACGCGCAAGGTCCCTCCGGCCGGTGGCGCGCGCTGGGCGATATCGCCGGCGGCGCGGGACAGGCGCAAACCGTCGCGCTGACGCTCCGCGACCTGCCGCTGACCGACCTCCTGCTGCTCGCCGATGCGCAGGGCGGGCCGGTGGAGGGCGACATCGCCTTCTCGGCGAGCGCGCGCGTCGCCGTCGCGGCCGACGGCCGGCTGACGGACCTGTCCGGCGTGCTCGAAGCGTCACCCGGCACCGTGACCTATCACGACCGCGACCAGCCGCCGTTCACCGTCACGGCCCTGCGCCTGGAGGCGGAACGTGAAGCGGACAGCGGCGACATCCGCATTCCCTCTCTCCTGCTGGAGACGAACGGCTCCCGCTTCGCGCTCGCCGGCCGCCTCGCCCTCGACGATCCGGCGCATTTCTGGCGGCTTTCCCTCGATGGCCGCGACGCCGTGATGCCGCCGCTGTCGCCGCGGGAGGAGCCGCTCGCGATCGACACGCTGGAGCTGAAGATGTCGGGTCCCCGCCACGGCGGCGTGCAGCTCGAACGACTGGCGGTTTCCGGCGCGGGATACGGCGTGGCGCTCAACGGCCGGATCGGCGGCCCCGGCAACGAAGGCGGCATCCGCCTCGGCGTCCAGACGGCGCGCTCCAACGTGCGCGCCATCCTGCGGTTCTGGCCGCCGTTCGTCACGCCGGAGCCGCGCCGCTACCTGATCGACAATCTGTCGGCCGGCATCATGGAATCGCTGAATGTCGCGGTGAGCATGGACGCGGCGCAACTGGCCGCCTCCCGCCGCAAGGAGCCGCTGCCGGCGGAGGTGGCGCACACGCAGTTCGCCGCCTCGCAGGTCACGCTGGCCGCCGCGCCCGGCTTCCCGCCGCTCGAGCAGATGACGATCAGCGGCGTCGTCACCGGCGCGACGGCCGCCATCGCCGCGTCGTCGGCAAGGGCGCAGATCGCCCCCGGCGAGTTTCTCGATCTCGGCGAAGGACGCATGGACATCTCGCGGCTGACGCCGCCCATCCAGGCGGATATCGGCTTCCGCCTGCGCGGCGCCGCCCCCGCGCTGGCGCGCCTGCTGCAACGCGAGGCGCTGAAGCCGATGTTCAATGTCGATCTCGCGCCGGAAGCCCTCTCGGGCAACGCCGATCTCTCCGTCTCCCTCTCCCTGCCGCTGATCAGGCATCTTCAGGCGGATCAGATCGTGACGCGGGCATCGGGGCGCATCGAACGTCTCGCCTTCGATTTCGGACAGGCCGAGAACCGGCTTACCGAGGCGAGCATGCAGCTCACGCTCGATCCCCGGAATCTGTCGCTTGCCGGAAAGGGCCTGCTGGGAGGCATGCCGGCCGATATCGACCTGAGACAACCGTTGCGGCAGCGCGGCGGCGGCGCGCAAGCGGACGTCACGCTCACCCTCGACGATGCGGCGCGGGCGGCGCGCGGCGTCGATCTCGGCAAACGCCTGACCGGCCCGATCGTCACGCGCATCACCGCGCCGTTCGGCGGCGAGGCGGGCAAGCCGCCGACACCCGTGAAAGTGGATATCGACCTGACGCGCGCGCGCATCGACAATCTTCTGCCTGGCTGGACAAAGGCGATCGGCCGGCCGGGGCGCCTGACGTTTTCAGCCGTCAGCGACAACGGCTACGCCCTGACGGACATCGCGCTGAACGCCGGCGGAGTCATGGCCAGGGGCCGCGCCCAGCTCGGTGCCGACGGCGCCCTGAAAAGCGCCAGCCTCACGCAGGCGCGGCTGTCTCCGAACGACGATTTCGCCCTCGGCATCGAGAACGGCAACGGCGTCTACAAACTCGCCGCGCAAGGCAACCTGATCGACGCGCGTCCGTTCCTGCGCCTGATCCGGGAAGGAAGCGGCCGGACGCCGGGCGGCACCGGCATCGACGCCGACATCGACGTCGCGGTGAACATTCTCGCCGGCTTCAACAACGAGGCGATATCGAAAGCGGCGCTGAAACTCGGGCTGCGGCGGGGAGCGCTCGCGCGACTGCGCCTGACCGGCAGCTTCAGCGGCGCGCCGCTGTCCGCCGAATCGGGAGGCGCCGCCGGCGGGACGATCTCGCTGACCACGGGAAACGCCGGCAGCGCGTTGCGCTTCGCCGACATTTACGCCCACATGGCCGGCGGCGACATGCAGTTGCGGGTCGATCCGGGAGGAGACGGTACGGGCATGGTGATGATTCGCGATTTCGCGATTCGCAACGAGCCGACGATGGAGCGCGTGCTCGCGCAAAGCCCGAAACAGCTCCCGGTCGACCCGGGCAACGTGCCGTTCACCAAACTCCGGGTGAGCTTCGCCCATGTGCCGGGCCGCATCAACATCCGGGAAGGCGTTCTGTGGGGGCCGGGCGTGGGCGTGACGATCGAGGGCAACGTCGATACGCGCAACGAGCGCATCGACGTATCCGGCACCTATGTGCCCGCCTACGCGCTCAACAACATCTTCAGCCAGGTGCCGCTGCTGGGCCCGCTGCTGGGCGGCGGTCAGTACGAAGGTCTGTTCGCCATCAATTTCCGGGCGACGGGCGCGCTCGCGTCGCCCGCCGTCACGGTAAACCCGTTGTCCGCCATCGCGCCGGGCATCTTTCGAAAGTTCTTCGACCTCGGCCGCGCCGACAGCGGACAACAACCGTCCGGGCAATAGGGCACGTTTTTCGGAAAAGCTCGCGCTCGAATCAAGGGTCGGCCCGATTCCCGTCCGCGAATCGGACGGCGACGCTCACGCCGCCGAAGGCCCCGGATCGTCGCCGCCGGCTGCCCCGGCCGCGGAAGTCCGTCTCGAGCGCGCCGCGCGAACGCCCGACAAATCGACCACCGGCCCCGCTTCCGCCCCGTCCTGCGCCGGCTCTTCCGGTCCGCCGCCGTGCACCGACAGCACCGTCAGCCGCTGCTCGCGTCCGTCCCGCGCCGTCCAGGTGATCGACTGGCCTTCGGAGAGCCCGATCAGCGCCGTGCCGATGGGGGTGAGGATCGATATGCGCCCGGCCGAAATATCGGCGTCGCCGGGATAGACAAGCGTCACGCGCCGGCGCTGCCCGTCGTCGGATTCGAATTCGACCTCCGAGTTCATCCGCACCACGCCGGCCGGCACCTTGTCCGGCGCGACGACGCGCGCACGCTCCATCTCGCCTTGCAGTTCCTCGGCGAGTTCGGGATTGCGAACGCTTATCGAGGCGGCGAGCGCGGAAAGACGCTCCTGCTCGTCGTGGCTGACAACGATCTTCGGCAAGCGGCCACGGCCTGATTTCGTCATGGTATTCACCTTCATGCGGTTCAATGTCCCGGCGTCGACGGCGCGGGATGCAATGGCGGGAAAATGTGGTCCGCGGGCCCTACGCCGGCGCGAACATCCCGATATTCAACGGAAAAAGCTTCTACAGGGGTCGGACACGGCCAGCGCCGGCCGAAGCAGACCGTCAGGCGAGCGGCAGAGCCCGACCGGCTTCAGCGCCCGGCGTGGGCGCCGCCGGCTGCCGCTCCTGAAGGCGTGCGGCGGCCATCCTGCGGGAACGTTGCTCCCGCGCCCCGCCCGTACACAGGCCCCGGCGCGCGGAAGACACGGCCCCCGCGGCGGTTGCGCCGACGGAACCTTCCCCGCAAGGCGCGATCGACCTTATGTCAGCGACGTTCAGCATCGGAATCATGGTTGCCGCAATCAGGGCATTTGTCAATCGACCACCCGGCCGGCGGCAAGCTTCATCGCAATCAAAACAGCCCGTGGATCGCTTGACCCACGGGCTGTCATGAAACTGGCTCCTCGAGCAGGACTCGAACCTGCGACCCAGCGATTAACAGTCGCTTGCTCTACCGGCTGAGCTATCGAGGATCGATGAAGAGGTGATTATAGGAAGCTTTTAGCCGATGCAAGTGTTTTCCGCGCTCATCGCTCCCCCGGCGGGAAGCATGTGGATAACCTGCGTCGCCCGGCCGGCCGGCAAAGGGCGCGGCAGGCCGCCCCTCCCGGCGGACAAGCGCGTTGCTGCCGGGAAAATCTCCACAGGCGCGGACAAAGCGGAACAGGACGGTTGCCATCCGCCGTAAGGCTTTGCTATGAAGCACGGAGTGGGGCCTCGTGGCGGAGTGGTTACGCAGAGGACTGCAAATCCTTGCACCCCGGTTCGATTCCGGGCGAGGCCTCCAGCGGTACGCCACGCCTTCGGCGGCAACCTTCCGGGCCGGATCGGCCGGAAGAGCCACCGACGGGCAGATGGCGCCTGTATACGTGACAAGCAGACGGAAGGTCCGCCCGATGTTCGATTTTGCCCGTGCCCGGCGCAGGATGGTTGATTGTCAGGTGCGCACCTTCGATGTGACCGACAGGGCGTTGCTCGCGGTGCTCGAAGACGTTCCGCGCGAACGTTTCGTGCCCGAAGACAGGCAGGTGCTCGCTTTCAGCGACCAGCACCTCGTCGTTTCCGCCGATATCGAGCGGGGCCGCTTCCTGCTTGCGCCGCTGATTTTCGCCCGTCTGGCCCAGGAACTCGGCATCGTTCCCGGCAAGCGCGTGCTTGATGTCGGCGCGGCGACCGGTTACGGCTCGGTCGTGCTGGCGCGACTGGGCGCCGAGGTGACGGCGCTCGAATCGGATGAAACGATCGCCGCCCGCGCCCGCGAGCTGGGGGCGGAGTTCGGCGACGGACGAATCAACATCGTCACCGGCCCGCTTGATGCGGGCTGGCAGGCGGGCGCCCCCTACGACGCCATCCTCATCAACGGCGCTTTCGAGATTCTGCCCCCCGCCCTCCTCGCGCAGCTCGCGGACGGCGGGCGGCTGGTCGGAATCGACAACGATTCGGGCGCGCCGAAAGCCGTGGTCGTGCAGCGGGCCGGAGAGGCCATCGGCACGCGGACGCTGTTCAACGCGCCCGCGCCTCTGCTCGACGCCTTCAGGGCACGGCAGGGTTTCGTGTTCTGACGTTGAATCGGACGGGCGGTCCCCTCTCCGAAAGACGAGAGCGTGCGAACAGCCCGACCTGATCGGCCGGAGCGACTTTCCAGTGTCGTAATTATGCTGCACCTTGCGCCAAACGTTCGCATCACCGCAAGAGCGCTGTTTCCGGCCGGAAACGATCAATCTACAATAAGCATCTGGCGGAGCGGATTTATTAACGGGATTCGGCTAACCGTATCCTGACGGTCGTGCCGTCATTCGAGTCATGAGTAAGTCGGGAAGGTGAACGTGAAACACAACGGCAGAACCACCCGGGCAGCGGTGTTTGGCGGGCTTCTTCTCATGGGCACGGCGCTCTCCGCCCCGGTGCAGGCCGAGACAATGCTCGGCGCGCTGGCGAAGGCTTATGCGGCCAATCCCTCCCTGAACGCCCAGCGCGCCACCTTGCGGGCGACCGACGAAAACATGCCGCAGGCGCTGTCCGGCTACCGGCCGACCGTCAACGCCTCCGGCAGCACCGCCCTCACCAGAACGGAAACCCGCATCCCCGGCCAGGAAACGACGAAGACGCTCTATCCCAGCTCGCTGGGCCTCCAGATCGACCAGAACATTTTCGACGGCAACCGGACCCGCAACTCGGTGCGGGCGGCGGAATCCCAGATCCTGAGCGGCCGCGAGCAGTTGCGCAATACCGAGCAGGGCATTCTGCTGAACAGCGTGGCCTCCTATATGGACGTGCTGCGCGATACCGCGGTGCTCAACCTCCAGCGCAACAACGTCGAGGTGCTCGAGGAGCAGCTTCGCCAGACGCAGGACCGCTTCAGCGTCGGCGAGGTGACGCGCACCGACGTGGCGCAGTCCGAGGCGCAGCTCGCCAGCAGCCGGGCCCAGGAGAGCCTTGCCGAGGCCAACCTGCGCACCAGCATCTCCATCTATCGCCAGTACATCGGCGAAACGCCGCGCAAGCTGGGACCGGGCGTTCCCGCCGAGCGGCACCTGCCCAAGAGCCTCGAACAGGCGATCCGTGTCGGTCTCGCGGAGCACCCGGCCATCATCGCCGCCCTGCACGGCGTGGATGTGGCCGAGTTCCAGGTCAAGGTCGTCGAAAGCGCGCTCTATCCGCAGCTCGGCGTCAGCGCGGGCGTGAGCCGCAACTGGGACGCTTCCGGCACCGCCAAGAGCGTCGTGACATCCGGCACCATCGTGGGCCAGCTCCGCATTCCGATCTACGAAGGCGGCCTCGTCTATTCCCAGACGCGGCAGGCCAAGGAGCAGGCGGGGCAGCAGCGGCTTCAGGTGGACATCACCCGCGATCAGGTTCAGCAGGCCGTTGTGTCCGCCTGGGCGAATCTGGAAGCTTCCAAGCAGCGCATCACGGCCGCGCAGGCCGCGGTCGCGGCCAACGAAATCGCCCTCTCCGGCACGCGCGAGGAAGCCAAGGTCGGCCAGCGCACCACGCTCGACGTGCTGAATGCGCAGCAGACGCTGTTGAGCTCGCGCGTGTCGCTGGTGACGGCGCAGCGCGACCGCATCGTCGCTTCCTACGAAGTGCTGAACGCCATCGGCCGGCTGTCGGCCGAGACGCTCGGCCTCAAGGTGGCGCGCTACGATTCGAAGCGTCATTTCGAGCAGGTCAAAGGCAAGTGGATCGGCACCACGACGCCCGACGGGCGCTGATCGGACGGCAGGGACGCGCTCCATTCAGGCAGCTCAAAGCCACGGCGATGCCGTGGCTTTTGCATTTCGGCCGGACAATGAGCGGCTTGCCGAAAAATCTTCTTTCAACAAAGTATCAACCTTAATCTTTCGTTAACCTCTGTGCAGCCGAATCTGCTCAAGGTATTTTGACGACGGCACAGTTTCAGGAAGGAAGTCGCCCGTCGGGGCGGCGGTAGAACAGGCAGGTCTGTCGATGAGCGCAGCAGTAAGCCAGAGGCTCCAGCCGGTCCCGAGGGAAGCGCCCCGGAGCGGGAATGAGAGGTTGGGCATCGAGCCGTCGATGGAAGAGATACTGGCGTCGATCCGCCGGATCATCGCCGACGATCAGGCGCATTCCCTGCCGCCGTTCCAACCCGATCCGCTCAACCTCGACGGCGGCGCGCTCGGCCGCGACACGAGCAGCATCACCTTCGACGACGACGTCTCGTCTCCCGAAGAAAGCGGCGAGCCTCCGGCCGGCGAGCCGGCCGCCGGCCGCGCGGAAAAGCCCGCCCGCTCCGCCCCACGCGAAACGCGAACGCCGGAACCGGCAACGCCGGCGCCCCAGCCCAAACCCCGGCAGGACGAGCGTCCCGCCGATGATGCGGAGGCGATACCCGCTGCCGGACAGGCCGACGAGCCGCTTCTTTCTTCCACGGCGAATGCGTCGGCGGCGTCGGCGTTCGAATCCCTGTCATCCGTCGTGCTCAGCCGCAACCCGCGCACGCTGGACGATCTGGTGCAGGACATGCTGCGGCCGTTACTGAAAGCGTGGCTCGACGAAAACCTGCCGCCGCTGGTCGAAAAACTGGTCCGGGCGGAAATCGAGCGCATCGCGCGCGGCAACCGGCGATAGAGCGGTAAAATATGGCATGTAGAGCGGGGTGGCGATCCAGCCTGATCGCATCCCGCTTTAGAGCAGTTTGCGTTCAAGTCGACTGATCGATTTGAACGCAAGTTGCGGTAAAATATGAAATCTGGAGCGGCATGACGCATTCCGCTTGAATGCATCCCGCGTTAGCGGCTGCGGCGCCCGGGATCGCTCTCGCCCGCGATCGCATTGGCCACGAGATCCAGCGCGCCGCAGATGACGAAGTAGACGAGCGCGACGAACAGAAATACCTCGGCCGGGTAGACCATCGCGCGGTTGTTGACCTGGGTCGCGACGAAAGACAGCTCCGGCACGCCGATGACATAGGCGAGCGACGTATCCTTGATCAGCGAAATCCACTGGTTGACGAAGGACGGCGCCATGCGGCGCAGCGATTGGGGCAGCATGATCAGCCCCAGCACGCGCCAGCGGCCGAGACCGAGCGAGATGCCGGCCTCCCATTGTCCCGGCCCGACGCTGTGCAGGCCCGCCGCGACGCCGTGCGCCAGATAGGCGCCGCCGATGAGCGCAAGCGCGCAAACCACGGTCGACAGTTCCGGCACCGAAAAACCGAGCACCACCGGCAGCAGGAAATAGGTCCAGAAGATCAGCATCAGCACGGGGATCGCGCGGAAGAAGCCGAGAAACAGGACAAGCCCCGTGTGAAGCGCGCCGCGCGCCATGAACAGGCCGACGCCCAGCACGAGCCCGAGCACCGCCGACGCCACGCCCGAGAGCACGCTCAGCCACAAGGTCAGCGCCGCGCCGCCGATGGGGCCGTCCGGCCACGCCCCCCACAGCAGGTAGGGCAGATTGTTCAGCACCACGTCAAAATTCACGTCAGCGCCCCCCGGCCGTATTTACGCTCGCGCCGGCGCCGCACCAGTTCGCCCACGCCTTCGATCGCCGCGACCGCGACGATGTAGAGAACGGTCGCAATGCCGAACGCCTCGAAGGTCTGGAAGGTCTCGGTCTCGACCTGCCTGGAGGCGTAGGACAGTTCGGCCACGCCGATCGCCATGGTGAGCGACGAGTTCTTCACCGCGTTCATGTATTGGCCGAGCAGCGGCGCGAAGGCGTGGCGCACGGCCTGCGGAATGACGATCAGCATGAAGACGAGGGACGGAGACAGACCCAGCGAAGCGCCGCCCTCGCGCTGCCCCTCGGGCACGGCGCGCAACCCGGAGCGGAACTCCTCCGCGACAAAAGCCGTCGTGTAGAACGAGAGCGCCGTAAATCCGGCCCAGAACTCGAACGAAGGCAGGCGGAACGACAGCCACGTCTGCCCCGCGAAGCCGAGCGCGACCGTGTGGGGCGTGTTGAACCACTCCAGCAAGGGAGCCGGAAAAACCGCCGAGCCGGCGAAATACCAGAAGAAGATCTGCACCAGCAGGGGCGTGTTGCGAAACACGGCAAGATAGATGCGGGCGGGCAGGTTGAACACGCGCAGCGGGCTGATGCGCGCGGCACAGAGCAGAATGCCGCCCAGCGTCGCCGCCGCGCATGCCGCCGCCGACAGAAGCAGCGTGACGGCAAAACCCCACAGGAGCCATTCCACGTAAACCGGCGCCAGTCCGAAGACCGATAGGCTCATGGTCGAACGCTTCCTTGAAAGCCGCTGCACCCGACATGGCGGACTACGCGCCGCCGGATATCGTGAGACCGGATGTTTTCGAACGCCGGAGGGATCGTACAGGATGCGGATAACGAAGAAACCGCGCGGAAAGCAGCCCGCGCGGCTCCGGAACGGGGGAATGAAGGTTACTTGCCGGCCTTGTCGCCGATCTTGAACAGGCGCGGCAGCGGCGTCTTCGTATCGGGGCCGAACCAGGCGTCATAGATCTGCTGCGCCTTGCCGGAGGCTTCGAGTTCCGTCAACGTCTCGTTCACGAATGCGACGAGCCGCTCCTCTCCCTTCGGAGCGCCGACGCCGATGTAGTCGTCGGAGATGGTGAACGGAGGGATCTCGTAGTTTTCCTTGTCCGGCACATTGGCGAGCAGGCCGACGAGCTTGGGGCCGTCCTGCGTGATGGCCTGGACGTTGCCGTTGCGCAGCGCCGTGAAGGCGAAAGGCGTGTCGTCATAGGCGATGATGGTTGCGCCGGGATAGTCGCGGCGCAGCACGATCTCGTTCGTCGTGCCCTTGTCCGCGCCGATGCGCAGGCTGTTGAGCTGGTCGGCGGATTTCAGCACGCCCTTCTTGGCGAGGAACTGCTGGCCGGAGGAGAAATAGGGGATGCTGAAATCGAGCTGCTTCGCACGCTCTTCCGTGATCGTGAAATTGGCGAGCACGAGATCGACATTGCCCGACGTCAGCAGCGGAATGCGGTTGGCGGGATTCGTCGGCCGGATTTCGAGCTTCACGCCGAGCTTGTCGGCGAACGCCTTCGCATAATCGACATCGAGCCCGACGATCTGGCGGGTTTTCTCGTCGACATAGCCGAAAGGCGGATTGCTGTCGAAGGCAGCCACGCGCAGGACGCCGGCCTTCTTGATATCGTCCAGCCGATCGGCATGCGCCGCGCCGCCCAGGAAAACCGCAGCCAGCAGAACAAGTGCACCGAGCTTCATGATTCTTCCCTCAACGTTACCGTCACGCCGCAACCGGCGGGATCGCCCGCCACGGCGCCGCGCAACCATGAACAGCAGGGATATTGAACGCCCCGCCCCATAAAGTCAATTATCCTATGGTATTTATAGAATTTTACAGATGCACGCGTCTTTTGGCGCGCGGCCTTACAGCCCCACGTCGTAAAACATCTGGTTCATCGCCTGCGACGGTTCGTCCGCGCCCGCCGAGCCGACGACGCGGGCCGGGCTGCCGGCCACGGTGGTGCGCGGCGGCACGGACGACAGCACGACGGCGCCCGCGCCGACGCGCGCGCGCTCGCCCACTTCGATATTGCCGAGAATTTTCGCGCCCGCGCCGATGAGCACGCCGCTGCGCACCTTGGGATGGCGATCGCCCAGCCCCTTGCCGGTGCCCCCCAGCGTCACGCCCTGCAAGATCGACACGTTATCGGCGATTTCCGCCGTCTCGCCGACCACGAAACCCGTGGCATGATCGAGGAAGATGCCGCGCCCCAGCCGCACCGCCGGATGGATGTCGGTCTGGAACACCTCGGAGGCGACGCTTTGCAGGTGGCGGGCGAAATCGCGCCGCCCGTTCTTCCATAGCCAATGCGCCAGCCGGTGCGCCTCGATGGCGTGAAAGCCCTTGAAGTAAAGCATCGCATCGATGTAGCGCCCCACGGCCGGATCGCGCTCGATAACCGCCACGAGATCGGCCCGGAAAGCCAGCTTGATATCCGGGTCTTCCCGCAGGGCCTCGATGTATGCCGCCCGAATCAGCTCCGCCGACACCATGCCCCGGTCCAGCCGCTGGGCGATGCGGTAGGCGAGCGCCTCCTCCAGCGTGAGATGGCCGAGAATGGAGGCATAGACGACGGTGGACAGCTCCGGCTCCCGCCGGACGACATCCTGCGCTTCCGACCGGACCTTGCGCCAGAGCCAATCAGTCACCTGCGGCCTGGCCGCCCGCGCCTCGGCGCTCATGGCCGTTCGCCCGCGGCGGAAAATCTTGTCGTGATCCCCATCATCCCGATCCACCCTTTCAGGCGATGCCGCCTGCGACGATAATTAATTGTCTGTAGATTTTATATACTATTATTCCGACAGACAATGGCCTTCCTCCGCCCGCCAGGAATCTTTGCGGCGAGGACGGCGGATCAATCGTCATGCTCTTCATGCACGTTGGCGGCGCCGCGCTTCCAATAGCCGGAAGCCTTCAGCCAGGCCCTGGGATGGCCGCGTTCCGCGATGAAATGATCGCGCAGCCGCCTGGCGACCGTGGATTCGCCTGCGATCCAGACGTAGCCCTCCCCGGCCGGCGCGACGAATGCCGCGGCCGCCGCCTCAAGCAGCCCGGCATCTCCCGCATGCGCACCGGCCCCGCGATGCAGCCAGCGCAGATCGAGCCCCGACCGCTCGGGGACGGCCTGTTCCTCGGCACTGTCGGCGACCTCCGCGAGCACGGTGACGGAAACGCCGGGCCGCAGTTCGTCCAGCCGGCGGCCGATCGCCGGCCAGGCGGTTTCGTCCCCGATGAAGAGATACCAGTCGAAATCGTCCGGCACGACGAAGGAGCCGCGCGGACCTGCGATGCCGATCGTCTTGCCGGGTTCGGCCGTCCGCGCCCAGTCGCTCGCCGGTCCCGTCTCGTGAAGCGCGAAATCGATGTCGAGTTCGCCCGTCGCGGCGTCGAAGCGGCGGGGCGTGTAGTCGCGCGCCGTCGGCCGGGCGTTCTCGTCGACGAGAACGCGGCCTTCCGCCGTAACGGTCGGCAGGATCGGCAACGCCTCTCCCGCACGCGGGAAGAACAGTTTGACGTGATCGTCATGCGCGCCGCTGTGAAAGCCGGCCAGTTCCTCGCCGCCCAGCGTGACGCGCACCATGCGCGGCGTCAGCAGCCGCGCCGCCCGCACGGTGGCGAGGCGAATGCGAAGCCCGTGGCGGACGCGCTCGACGCGATGACGCGCCGACGAAGCGCCGGCCGCCGTTTCTCCGATACCAGTCATGATCCGATGACGCCTTTCATTGCCGCCGCCTGCCGCTGCGGAGCGTTTGCCGGTCAGGCGGGCTTCCGCTCCAGCCGGGCGATGAGGCTCGACGTGTCCCAACGCGCCCCGCCCAGCCCCTGTACCTCGGAATAGAACTGGTCGACGAGCGCCGTGAGCGGCAGGTGAGCGCCGTTGCGGCGCGCCTCGTCGAGACAGATGGCCAGATCCTTGCGCATCCAGTCGACGGCGAACCCGAAATCGAATTCCCCTTTCGCCATCGTCCCGGCCCGGTTTTCCATCTGCCACGATTGCGCCGCGCCCTTCGAGATGGTGGCGATGACGGCGTCGATGTCGAGACCGGCGCGCTTGCCGAAGTGAACCGCCTCGGCCAGCCCCTGCACCACACCGGCGATGCAGATCTGGTTGACCATCTTGGCGAGTTGCCCGCTGCCGGCCGGCCCCAGCAGACGCACCGCCTGCGCATAGGCGCGGATCACCGGCTCGGCGCGGGCGAAATCGTCCTGTGCGCCACCGCACATCACGGTCAGCGCGCCCCTCTCCGCGCCCGACTGCCCGCCCGAGACGGGCGCGTCGATGAAGCCGACGCCCAGCGGCGCCGCGATCTGCGCCAGTTCGCGCGCCACCGCCGCCGATGCCGTGGTGTGATCGACGAACAGCGCGCCGCGCGCGAGCCCGGCGAAGGCCCCGTCCGCGCCCGTCGCGACGGCGCGCAGGTCGTCGTCATTGCCCACGCAGGCGAAAACGATGTCGCGCCCCGCCGCCGCCTCGCGCGGGGTCGGCGCGGCGCGTCCGCCGTTTTCGCTCACCCACGTCTGCGCCTTCGCCGGCGTGCGGTTGTAGACGACGACGTTGTGCCCGGCGACCGCGAGATGACGCGCCATCGGAAAACCCATGACGCCAAGGCCGAGAAAGGCTACCTTTACCGGCGAACCCTCTGTCCGCGCATCCCCTGCGACTGCTGCCTGCGTCATTTCGTTTTTCCTTCTGCACCGCTACCATGATGAGGAGAGCGCCCGCTCGCGACCGGAGAGGGTCCTTGCGCGCGGCTGCCGTCCATGCTTCCAAGGGCGGCGATTTGCCAATCCGCCCCGCGCGGATAATAGGCCGGAATTTCGCCCCCTGTCACCGCCGGTTTGCCGCATGGCCGCAACGGCGAAAACGGGGCCACAGGAAACGGATGGAATGCATGGCGACTCAGGAACCGACGACGGACAGCATCCTCGCCGCGCTGGCGGCGGTTCCCGGCCCCGACGGCCGCACGCCCCTGCCGCGTTCCGGCGCGCTGTCGGAAATCGTCGTGCACAAGGGCAAGGTCTACTTCTCCATCCAGGTCGACGCCGCGCGCGCCGCCGGGCTCGAACCGCTGCGGCTCGCCGCCGAGAACGCCGCGCGGGCCGTGCCGGGCGTTTCCGGCGCCATCGTCTCGCTGACGGGCGAAAGCGCGTCCGCCCCGCCGGCGGGCGGCGGGCGACAGCCCGGCCCGCGCGCGCAAGCCGCCACCACGAAGGCGGGCGTGCCGGGCGTGCGGCACATCATCGCCGTCGCCAGCGGCAAGGGCGGCGTCGGCAAATCCACCACCGCCGCCAATCTGGCGCTGGCGTTGGCGCGGCTCGGCCGCAAGGTAGGCATTCTCGACGCCGACATCTACGGCCCCTCGCTGCCGAAGCTCTTCGCCGTCGCCGACCGCAAGCCCGACGCGGTGGACGGGCGCACGCTCAAGCCGATCGAGGCGCTCGGCGTCAGGCTGATGTCCATCGGCTTTCTCGTCGATCAGGAGGCGGCGATGATCTGGCGCGGGCCGATGGTGATGTCCGCCCTGCGGCAGATGCTGCATGAGGTCGCCTGGGGCGATCTCGACGTGCTGGTGGTCGACATGCCGCCCGGCACCGGCGACGCGCAGCTCACGATGGCGCAGACGGTGCCGCTGTCGGGCGCGGTCATCGTCTCCACGCCGCAGGACCTCGCGCTGATCGACGCGCGCCGGGGCGTCGCCATGTTCGAGCAGGTCGCGGTGCCGGTGCTCGGCGTCGTCGAGAACATGTCGTATTTCATCTGTCCGCACTGCGGCGAGCGGTCCGACATCTTCGGCCACGGCGGCGCGCGGGACGAGGCGCTGCGCCGCGGCGTTCCCTTCCTCGGCGAGATCGCGCTCGATATGACGATCCGCGCCACGTCGGACGCCGGCAATCCCGTCGTCGCCTCGTCGCCCGACGGGCCGCACGCGGCGGCCTATCTCGCCATCGCCCGCCGGGTGGCGGAGGGTCTGGAGGCCGCGCAGCGCCCGCCGCCGCGCATCGTCATCGAACGGTGACGGGTGGCGCCGTTCGCATCCGGTCAGAGCGGCGTGCATTCAGGTGGAATCGTGACGCCGCTCCAAATTCCCTATTCCCCGCAACTTGCGTTCGGGCCGATAAATCGACATGAACGCAAACTGCTCCAGACACTGGCTGATATTGCTGACGCGGACGAGGAGACGACAGCCATGAAGCGACGCCACTTCCTGCAGGCCGCGGGCCTTGCCGCCGCCGCGACAGCCCCCCTGCCGGCCGCGGCGCAGACGCGGGACGGCAAGGCGCAGACCGAGAAGGCGACCGGCCCGCTCGTCTGGCGGCTGGTGTCGGACTTTCCCGACGCGCTCGACATCCCCCGCGCCGGCGCGGAAACACTGGCCACGGCCCTTGCCGACATCACGGACGGCGCCTTCCGCATCGAGATCGCCAAAAGCGAGACGGCGAAGGGCGGGACGCAGGCGGCGATCGCGCTCGACGCCGCGCGCGAGGGCCGGGCGCAGATCGGCTATACCTCGACGGCGCTCTACGCCGACCGGGACCCGGTGTTCGCCATCGGCGCGGGCCTGCCCTTCGGCCCGAACGCGCGGCAGTTCAACGCCTGGTTGCTGCATCAGCACGGGCTGGAGTTGCTCAACGACAGCTATCGCCGCCATGGCGTGCGCCTTCTGCCGGGCGGGGATACCGGCGCGCTCACCGGCGGCTGGTTCCGGCGCGAGATCAACGGCCTCGCGGATATCGCCGGCCTGCGCGCCAGCGTGCCGGGGCTCGGCGGCGCCATGCTCGCGCGATTCGGCGCTGTGCCGCAGCCGGTTCACCCGGCCGGGCTGGCGGCGGCCCTGCAACAATCGCGCATCGACGCCGCCCTCTGGAGCGGCCCCTATGACGACGAGAAGCTCCGGCTGCACAAGGCCGCGCCTTTTTATTACTATCCCGGCTGGCAAGGCACGTCGCAACTGAGCTATCTCGTCAACGCGCAGGCGTGGGACGCCCTGCCCCGCCGGCATCAGGCGGCATTGACGGCTGCGGCGGTTCGTGCGCGCGACAGCGTGCAAACCGCCTATGACGCCCGCAACGCGCCCGCCATCAAGAGGCTCGTCGCCAGCGGCGCGAAACTCAAGCCGATGCCGCAAGCCGTGCTGACGGAATTTCTCAAGGCGACCGAATCGCTCGCCGGCGCCATCGGCGCGGACAACGCCGATTTTCGGACGCTGTACGATTCCGTCAGGATTTTCCGCACCGACGCCTATCTCTGGTGGCAGGTGGCGGAATATACGTATGACAACTTCATGATCCGGGCGCGCGCCCAAGGGTAAGCACAGGCCCACCGCGCGGGCGGACGCCAATCACGGGAAACGACCGATGCCAAGCCACTGGCCCAGCGAATTGCGCCTCTCCCGCGACCGCGCGACGCTCGCCGTCGCCTTCGACGACGCGGTGTTCCGGCTTCCGGCCGAATATCTGCGCGTATCGAGCCCCTCGGCGGAGGTGCGCGGCCACGGCCCCGGACAGGCGATCACCGTCGCCGGCAAGCGCGACGTCGCCATTCTCGGCATCGAGCCCGTCGGCCGCTACGCGGTGCGGCTGGTGTTCGACGACCTGCACGCCAGCGGCATCTATACCTGGGACTATCTCCACGAACTCGGCAGCGATCAGGCGGCGCGGTGGCAGGCCTATCTCGCGGAACTCGGCGCGAAGAATCTGTCGCGCGACCCGCGCTGAACACCGAAGGCCGGAGGCTTCGCGCAGGCCCGCACCGCGCGTGGCCGATCACGACAGAAAGATAACGTTCAAGAACGTTGTCGGATGCCCGCCGTGCCGTTATATAGGCGCAGCCACGGAATGGTCCTGGCGCTATCGAATGTGAAGAGCATTAGCCGCGCATGTCTGATACGCTGATTGACGAAGGCTATCGTCCGACGGAAGACGAGCCGTTCATGAACGACCGGCAACGGGAGTATTTCCGTCGCAAGCTTCTGGCGTGGAAGGACGATATCCTGCGTGAAAGCCGCGAGACCCTTCTTGCGCTGCAAAGCGAGAGCGAGAACCACCCCGATATCGCCGACCGCGCATCGTCGGAAACCGACCGCTCGATCGAGCTGCGCGCCCGCGACCGCCAGCGCAAGCTGATCTCCAAGATCGACGCCGCTCTCGAACGCATCAATGACGGCACCTACGGCTATTGCGAGGAAACGGGCGAGCCGATCTCGCTGAAGCGCCTCGAGGCGCGCCCCATCGCGACCCTCTCCATCGAGGCGCAGGAGCGCCACGAGCGCCACGAGCGCGTGCACCGCGACGATTGACGCGCCGGCCGGGCCTTTCGCGGCCGCCGCACCGTAATGGAGCAACCGTCATGGCGACGAATCAGGATACGCCCGCAAGGCTCGCGCATGCGATGGTGCGCGTGCTCGACGCGGATCGTTCGCTGGCCTTCTATGAAACGGCGTTCGGCCTGCGGCCGGTGGACAGGCTCGTCTTCGACGATTTCACCCTGATCTACCTGCGCAACGACGCGACCGCCTTCGAACTCGAACTGACGGTCAACCACGGCCGCACGGAACCTTATGCGCTCGGCGACGGCTATGGCCATCTCGCCGTGGTCGTGGCGGATCCGGATGCGGAACGCGCGCGCCTGGACGCCGCCGGCCTCTCGCCGGGACCGGTTCGCGCGCTGGAACATGGCGGCGCGCCGCTCGCCCGCTTCTTCTTCATCCAGGACCCCGATGGCTACAAGATCGAGGTCATCGAAAAGGCGGGGCGCTTCGCCTGAAGCCTTCACGCAAAGCGGCATCCGCTTTGCGTGACGACAGCGCGCGGAATCAAAATGTTATGGCGTTTCCGCGCTTCACTCGGAAACGGACGCATTCCAGTCGCCCAGCGCCGCCTGCACGACGGCGAGCGCCGCAACGGCTGCCGTATCCGCGCGCAGGATGCGCGGACCGAGCGACAGGCGAAGGGTACGCGGACGGGCGAGGATCAGATTGCGCTCCGCCGGATCGAAACCGCCTTCGGGGCCGATGAGCACGGCGATGCCCGCTTCCCGCGCGCGCCCTTCCGCCTGGGTCAGCGCCGCGATCGCATCGGCCACCGGCGCGCCCTCGTCGCAGAACACGAGCAGCCTTTCAGGCTCGAGCTGCGCCAGCGCATCGTCGAGGCGCACGGGCTCGCGCACCGCCGGCACGGCGAGGATGCCGCACTGTTCGGCCGCCTCGACGGCATTGGCCTCCATGCGCTCCAGATTGACGCGGGCGACCTGCGTGCGCCGCGTCAGCACGGGGGCCAGCACGCCCGCGCCCATTTCCACCGCCTTCTGCACCATGTAATCGAGCCGCGCGTGCTTCAGCGGCGCGAACAGATAGACCAGATCCGGCGCCGCCGGCTGCGGGCGCACCTGCCGCTCCGGCATCAGCCCGACGACCCTGCGGCCGCCCTGTTCCACCCGCGCCGCCCACTCGCCGTCGCGCCCGTTGAAGATCAGCACTGTGTCGCCGGCCGACAGACGCAGCACGTTGCCGAGATAATTCGCCTGCGCCTTGTCGAGCGCAATGGTCGCGCCGGCCGAAATCGCCGCCGGAATGAAAAGCCGCGGTGCGGAAAAATCGTGATCTGTCAAGATGAAACCCTGCTGAACGCAACCGGCGCGGCGCGCCGGCGACGAAACGAAACAAACCGCCCGTATAGAGCGAAGCCGGCAAACTCACGTAATAGTCTATTGCCTGACGGCGCATAAAACCTATGTTATCCTTATTGCAGCATATCGTAACCCCTCGGGGCGAGCGACCGCCACCCGGCGCGGAAATGGCGGGCGGCATCATCCGCCACTGAAAACGGGGTATGATGATCGAAGCCGGTTGGCTTTGCGGGAGCGATTCGTTAATCGATCGTGCAGATCATGATTGGAGAGAGTGAAATATGATGCGATCCGCTATCGTTTGCGCACGGATCGGGACGGTCTTCGCCATCGTGCTGTCCACAGCCTCTCTCGTCGGGGGAAGCATGCAGGTTGCCCATGCCCAGACTTCGAGCTGCGAGAAGATTTCGACCTATCTGGAAGACCGCAAGAAGCTTGTCGGCCGCATCAACAAGCTCGGCAAGCGTCCCGATGCGAAAAGCGCCTGTTCGCTCTTCGGCAATCTCGTGTCGAACGGCAACGCCACGCTGAAATGGCTTGAAACCAACAAGGACTGGTGCCAGATCCCCGACCAGTTCATTCAGGGTTTCAAGGCGGACAACGCCAAGGCGTCGCAAATCCGCGGGCAGGCGTGCAAGGCCGCAACCCAGCAGGCCGCCATGGAGAAGCGGGCGCGCGAGGTCCAGCGCCAGCAGAGCCAGCAATCGCCGATGCTCGGCGGCAACGCCGGCGATCCGGTGACGGGCCAGATGAGAATTCCGCAAGGCGCGCTGTGACATGAGCCGCGCCGAACTGCCCGCCGATCCCCCATTGCCGGATGCGCGGCCCGACAATTGGGTCGACCGGCATGCGCCCGCTCCGTGGCGGCCTTATCTGCGCCTCGCGCGGGTCGAGCGTCCGATCGGCAGTTGGCTGCTGTTGCTGCCGTGCTGGTGGTCGTCGGCGCTCGCGTCCGGCACGCTGGGGCTTTATCCGAACGTGTGGCACCTGATGTTGTTCATCGTCGGCACGGTCGCCATGCGCGGCGCGGGCACGACCTATAACGACATCGTGGACCGCGACCTCGACGCGCAGGTGGCGCGTTCGCGCCACCGGCCGCTCCCCGCCGGGCAGGTCAGCGTGAAGCAGGCGCTTCTGTTCATGGCCGGGCTCTGCCTGCTCGGCCTGTGCGTGCTGTTGCAGTTCAATCCCTCCACGATCCTGCTCGGCTTCGGTTCGCTGGTCATCGTCGTCGCCTATCCGTTCATGAAGCGGATCATGCCGATCCCGCAGCTCGTGCTCGGGCTCGCCTTCGCATGGGGCGGGCTCGTGGGCTGGTCGGCGATCACCGGCGGCCTCGGAGCGCCGGCCTTTCTCATTTACGCGGCCGCCATCGTGTGGACCATCGGCTACGACACGATCTATGCGTTACAGGATATCGAGGACGACGCCATTGCCGGCATCCAGTCTTCCGCCCGCCTGTTCGGCACGCGCGTGTGGGAAGGCATCGCGGTCTGCTATGTCATCACTGTGCTGCTGCTATCGGGCGCATTGATCTTTGCCGGCGCGGGACACGCCGCCTATGCCGGGCTGGCTCTGTTCGCGGCGCACCTCGCATGGCAGGTAAAATCCCTCGATCCCGCGGATGGCGATCTGGCGCTGCGGCTGTTCAAATCGAACCGCGAGGCCGGCGTGCTGCTTTTCATCGGCATCGCCGCCGACACCATCCTGCGCGCCGCCTAGAGCACTTTGCGTTCAAGCCGATCCATCGCATTGAACGCAAGTTGCGGTAAAACGTGAAATTGAGAGCGGGATGGCGCCTCGACCTGACCGCATCCCGCTCCATGGTAGCGCGAACGCGTCCAGTTCGTGAAATCGGCGCTCCAACCTTCCATGATCTGAAAACACCGGAATATGCCCTGTTTCAATCGTTCAAACGATCCCGTTTGAGCGGAGCGCGAGCGTCGCGACACGCCTCATGCCGTCCGGTTGCCGAGGCACGCGAATGCTGCATGGCAGCCTCGAAAGCAACGCAAGCCCCAGTGAATACCGTATAATATTCAAACTTATAAAAACATCGTCGATACTTGAATGTGCAAATTCGCATAATGGCAGATGAATGAGTAGAATATATCTAATGTTTGATGACGATTGACAGTCATTGAAAGGACGTCATAAAATAGTATCATATATTCGACGTCGCCCCGCAAACGACATTCGGGATCATACGCACGGATCGGCAACATGACAGGTGGCCCATGAGCGAAATCGCGATGCCTATGCCCGTACTGAACGCGCTGGATATTACCGGACATATAGATGAAGACGGCTATGCGGTAGTAGAAAACTTCGTAAACCCCGCAGAACTTCAAAAAGCACAAGAATTCGTTCGTCAGGCAGTGGAGAAAAACGGCGGCGAATATGTCGGATTCAACGGCGGAAAGGATCTGACCGGCACGTTTCTTGAAAAGATTGCCGAAGATCCCCGCTTGACCGAATTATGCCAGGCCATCTACACGCAGGCGACGGGCGCATCCGCGCCGGCGGTGGAGTTCTATCAGATTCTGCGCTGCCTTTCCGGCGAGCAGGCCCGGCTCCATTCCTGGCGCTTCCACTACGATTCCTACGTCCTGACCCTGCTCATACCGATCACGATGCCGTCTCACGGCAGCAGGGGCAATCTGATCATCCTGCCGAAGTTGCGGCGCATCAGGAGTTCCTACGGTCTCAACCTGCTCGACAAGCTGCTCGTCGACAACCGGCTTTCGCAGATCGTGTTCAGGGAAGCCTACAAGCGCCATATCGGGAAGATGATCAGCCTCGAACTGAAGCCCGGCAACCTGTATTTTTTCTGGGGCTACCGTTCCCTGCACACGAACGAGCCCTGCGACGCCGATGAGATCCGCGCCACGGCGCTGCTGCACTATGCCGACCCGCACGCCGACAGCGGCCTGAAGCGGGCGATTCGGGCGCGCGGCACCGGGCGCAGCGGTGAGGCGGCAACCTAAAGTGGCGTGCATTCAGGTGGAATCGTCACGCCGCTCTCAATTCCATATTTTACCGCAACTTGCGTTCAATGCGATCAATCGGCTTGAACGCAAACCGCTCCGGGCGGGATGAAGCGCGCGTCGGGCCGAGCCGGCGAGGGCCGGTCTGAAGTCAGCGCAAGAGGCGGGACACGCCGCGCAGCAGGTGAACCGTTTCAAGCGCGCCCAGCAAGGCCGGCTTCAGAACGGGGAAATCCCTGGCGATGGAGCCTTCCCGCCACAATTGCGATTTCACCGACATCAGTTTTTGCCTGAGACCGGCGCCTTCGGAGGACGCGACGACCGGCACGAGGCCGGCCCGGCCGAAGTCGACCGAGCGGGGCGCCACGCCGAGCGCCGCCATATCCGCCTTGCCGGGGTTGGTGATGGCCTGCTTGAGCTTCGCCCACGCCCTGTCCGCATCGCGCAGCAGCGCGGCGGCGTCTTTCAGGCCGCCGATATATTGCAATGTGCCCGACAGAAGCGGGTTTCCCGCCGCCGGGTCCACTTCACCATAGCGGATATCGCCGGAATTGCCGGCAATCGCGCCGTCCGGCGTCTCGTGCAAATGCCGCACGGAAGGAATGGCGGGCTCGAAGAGGCTCTCGATGATCTGCCAATAGCGCAGAACAACGGTTCTGACCTTGAACGGGTTATAGAGGTTTTCCTCCACCACCAGACCGGCGACCTTGGGAAAATGCTCCTCGCTCAGGCCCTTGTAATTGCAGCGGGCGAACTGGACGGTCTCGACATCGCGATCCGGAAATCCGGCGGCGAGCAACTTCTGCGTGCTGCCGTAAAGGCCCGTATCGCACAGGATGATGCGTGTCGCATCACCGCACACCTGTTGCAGATGACGCGCGAAAAGGTCGTTCTGCTCCCGGATGGCGTCAAGGACTTCCGCCCCCGCGTCCGTATCGAGCAGGGGAAAGAAGCTATCCGCCGCAAAAGGCTCCTGCCAGGCGGCCGGCAAGACGAAGCTGCGCCCGCCGAGCGCGCTGGCGACATCCGCGAAACTGGAGCCCCTGAATTCGCGGCCCAGTTCGTCCAGCACCGCGGGACTGCGGACGACGATGGCGGAACGGGCGGCGATGAGCCGCGAAACGAGCAGATTTTCCCGCCGGAAGTTCGTCGGCAGGCCGAGCACCGACACGAGCCTCTCAAAAGCCTCCCGGATGCCGATGCCGCCCCTGGCGCAGAAAAGCATGACCGCTTTGCCGTCCGCATTCGCCTGCTGGCCGTACAACCACAGAAGAAGGCAGAACTCGGCCACGATGGGGCCGAACACGCTTCGCCCGAAAGCGGTCTGATCATCGGTCGCGGCAATCCGGCCGCCGCCGGGCGCAATATGGCCGCGCAGCCTTCTGGCGCCCTCGGTCAGGGCGCCGTCGGCACGCGAGACGAAGCGCCTGAGCGGCGGCTTCGGAACATGGATCGTCGGAATGCCCAACCTTTCCGGCACGAGCCGATCCGCCTCCGGATCGTCGCCGATATGCAGGCTGCGGGCGCCTTCGACGCCTTCGGCCCCGAGCACGAAGGAGAACAGCCCGCCGTGACGCTTGCTGAGCCCGGCATCGGCGCTGGAATAAACCCGATCGAGCAGGCCGGGGCCGTGGAAATGATCGATCAGTTCCCCGACCTGCCCGGCAGACAGCGCCGTGTCGCTCACCGCCACCACCCGGATGCCCGCCTGCCGCTGCCGGCGCAACCGCCCGGCCAGCGCGGCATTCGCGGACAAGGCCGTCTTCTCGACCGCCATCTCGATCGCAAGGCGATCCTGCGCCAGAGACGGGGCAAGGCCGAGCATCGCAAGCTGGCGCTCGACGATGTCCGCCAGACGCACCTCGCCCGTTCCGCCGCCCATGTTCAAAGCCCGGTAGGACAGATCCTCGGCGAGAAGCCGCGCCCGGACCAGATCGTCCGCCGGCACGGGCGAACCGCGCTCCGCCAACAGGCGGGCGAACCGCGCCTCGCCCGCCGCGATGCGTGACCGCCGCGACTTTCCGCTGCGCAGCAGCAATGTATCGAATACGTCCGTCGTGATCAGATCAGTCCGGGAAAGAGGATTCCCGAGATCGTCGAAGCTTCGCCGCAGCACCCGATACTCCTTCGCCGTCGATCGCCCTTATCGATAGCCTGTGCCAAGCATCGTGACAAAGATGTGGAAAAAATATCTTTTTCCTTCTTGACCACCGCGCAACCCACAACCGATATCACAAGTTACGGCTTCGATTTTATTTGACCATAGACATGAGCAAACGAGAATTTCAAGTCCGATCTCATCTTTTATCAAATCATCGGCTCATAATTGTGGTATTGTGCACTGCACGCTGACGCGGCTTCGCCGGCACGTTCGCGTCATGGCCAGACGCCACGCCCTATTGCTCGATATGCTTGTTTCAGGCATGATCCAGCGGGGTTTTTTATCCGCTGCCATGTGGAGAGCGGTCCTGGGCCGATGACGGGAACTGACGATGTGGCGTCATGCGTTTTCGCCGGTTCGGATGACGCTATAAAAGTCTTTGACTTTGAGAGAATTCTTATCAATCAAATGATTCAACTCGATCAGGATACGTTCTGACGGTGGAATAAGGGTTTGAAAAGGGAAAACATCATGGTTTCGGCACTTTCACAGGACATCCCCGATAACGGGCCGGCCGGGCGTGAGGTTCTTGCGCGTGAGGTTCTTGCGGAAGTCCGGCTGACGGATGCCCCCGTTGTCGCTCCCAGGCTCGCCATCGTCATCAATTGCTACAATTATGAAAAGTACATCGCGCAGGCGATCCAGAGCGTCGTTTCGCAACAACGCGACGATTGCGAGCTTGTCGTGGTCGACGACGGATCGACCGATTCCTCCTGGGACATCATCTCCCGTTCCGGCGTGACGGCCTACCGCATCCGCAATTCCGGGCAGGTCGGGGCATGCCTGTTCGGCGCGGACCGGACACGGGCGCCGTTCGTGCTGTTTCTCGATGCGGACGACACGCTCAAGCCCGGTTCGATCGCGGCGATTCTCGACCATCTCGACCCCGACGTCGCCAAGTTGCAGTTCTCGCTGACGCGAATCGACGCCGACGGCAAGGTGACAGGCGCCGCCCTCCCTGCCCTTGAGGCCTTTCGCGCGCGCGAGGATCTCGTTGCGCAGGTCCTGCGCAGCGGCACCTACATAAGCCCCCCGACCTCGGGGAACGTGTTCCGGCGCGACCTCTGCGACATTCTGCGCGAGGCGGAATACGAGGACGGCGTGGACGGCGCCATCCTGTTCGCGGCGCCGTTCATGGGCGATGTCGTCAGCCTGCCGGACGAACTCGGCTGCTATCGCGTCCACGGCGGCGGCAAATCGGGGCTGGGCAGCCTGCCCGACGCGGATCGCCTCGAACGCCACGCCACGCGCTTCGTCGACCGGATGGAACATCTGCGTGTCATACTGGATCGCATGGGGCTGGGCGACAAGCTGCCCAGGCCGCAGCAGATGTTCTTCTTTCTTGAGCGCCATTTCTGCGCCAGCATCGCGCGCGGCGAGCGGCCGCCGCTCACCGGGTTGCCGGAGCTGTTGACCGCCCTCTACAAGCAGACGGCGATGCCGTTGAAGAACAAGTGCGTCATGTCGGGTTTTTACATCATTGCGTCGCTGCTGCCGAGCAGCCGCTCCCAGGCGCTGCTCGCCTACCGCCTGAACGCGGGCGAGCGCTCCATGGGCGGCCTGCTGAGCGCCGTGATCAGGAAATAGGGTGGGCGGATGCACGTCGGAATAACGTTCCCATCCCGTCCATTCGTTCGAGCATCATACCGACCCCTTAAATACGGGTCTTGCGCACCGGAGACAGACGCATGAGATTTGCCCGCCTTGCCGTTATCGCGGCCGGAATCGCACTGGCGCCCGGAGCGGGCGTCGCCGAAACCGTGGACGCGGGAGACGGGCGCTACCTTCTCGGCCCGCAGGATCGCGTCATGGTACGGGTGCATTCGTTGCGGCGCAACACCGGCGAAGTCTACGCATGGACGCCGCTCACCGGCGAGTTTCTGGTCGAGGCCGACGGCATGGTGTCGATTCCGATCGTCGGCCGGTTGCCGGCCGCCGGCAAGACGACATCCGAACTCGCGAGCAGCATCAGCGGAAGCCTGAAGCAGGCGGCCAATCTGGCCGAATCCCCCTCCGCCGCCGTCGAGGTGACGCGTTATCGTCCCTTCTTCATCATGGGCGCGGTGCAGCAGCCCGGCAAGTACGAGTTCCAGCCCGGAATGACCGTGTTGCAGGCGGTCAGCGTCGCCAACGGCTTCGAGCGCTCCACCGATATTGCCGGCGTCGAGCGCGAGACGATCACCACGCAGGGCGAGTTGCGGCAGCTCGACGGGGAGCTCATCAAGCTGGAAGCCCAGATGGCGCGGCTGGAGGCCGAAGCCGCCGAGACGGAGACGACGATCTCCTTTCCCGAGGAATTGACGGAGCGCGGCGACGATCCGCGTGTCGAGACCGCGATGCGGGAAGAGACGCTGAGATTCACGGCGAGCAGAAACGCGCTGGCGGCCGAGCTGCGGGAAATCGAGCAATCGAAGCAGCTTCTCACACAGGAACTGAAATCGCTGGACGAAAAGGCCCTCTCGCTCGATCGCCAGCTCGAACTGTTCACGCAGGACCTCGCCGTGACGACAGACCTGCGGGGCCGCGGCCTTGCCGTGTCCAGCCGCCAGATCGCGGCGGAGAATTCGCAGCTCAACATACGAAGCTCGATGCTGGACGCGCAGCTCGCCAAGCTCCGGGCGCAGCAAAGCCTGGCGCGCGCGCGGCGCGACACGGTGGACGTGGCCGCGCGCTACCGCAAGCAGGCGCTGGACAGCCTGGTGGAAACGCGCACCCAGCTCGAGCGGAGCAAGGAACGCCGGACGACGGTAAACCGGTTGTACGAGACGGCCATGACCCGCATGATGGAAGCGACGGGCGATACGAAGCTCGTGCCCGCCTACACGATCACGAGACTGACCACATCGGGCGCGGTATCGTCGGATGTGGGCACCGACGCCATCCTTCAGGCGGGAGACGTGCTGCACGTCAGCCTCCGGCAGGCGCCCGTTCGCTCCTCCCGGATTCTGGGCCAACAGGCCGGATCGATCGATCGATAGAGCGACATGCTTCGGAGCGGCACCAAAGGCCGATGCGCCTGACTCATCGGCCTTTGCCCCGGATTGTTCGCACCTGCTCGCCTCACCACCAGCGATCGTGCAGCGCGAAACGCCCCTCCCCGCGCATCACGCGCACGCCGCACGCCAGAAGGACGCAAACATAGACGGCGGCGCCGGCGGCGGCGGTGACGGCCAGTTCCACGAGCGCCCCCAGGCCGAGCGGCGCGAGGAAACCGCGCAACGCAAGGGCCGCTTCCGCCATCAGCAGCACCGCAAGCGCGACCTTCCACATGTTGACCAGTTGCGTCACGACGCCGATCCCGGACAGCAGGCGCGCATAGAGCAGGTAGACGATGAACATCGCCGCCGCGATGACGAGCCGCGCCCAGAGCACGCCGTCGATCGAAAAGAAGTACACGCCGGCCGAGATCAGCAGCAGCCGCAGCCCGAAATCGATTGCGTTCATCTGCAAGATGACCGCGGGCCGGTTGAGGGCCAGGCTGAACGAGTAGAGCGCCTGAAAATAGGGCACCGGCAGCACCGCGATGGCCAGCAGTTGCAGGATCTTGCTCGCCTCCAGCCAGTTGGCGCCCAGAAGAATCTCGATGGCCAGATCCGCCGTCACCGATATGCCGATGCAGACGGGGGCCGAAATCAGCATCACGAAGCGGGCGGCCTTCAGGAACGCCTGCCGCAAGCGCTGCGCATCGTTGTTGATGTTGGAGAAGGCGGCCATTACCGATTGCATCGCGGGACCGATCACGCTTTGCGTCGGAAAAGCCGACATGTCGCTCGCCAGCACGTATTTGCCGAAGGTCGCCGCATCCACGAAGCGCCCGAGCAGCATGCGATCGAACTGCCAGTTGAGCGCGGAGACGATCTGCGCCGCGCTGAACCAGCCGGCGAAATGCGAGAAATCGGAAAACCGCGATAGCGAGAGCCTGGGGCGGTAGGGAGCGAGCAGATAGGATGCGATCATCGCCATCACGGCGGATGTGACGGTATTGATCACGATCGCCCAGTAGCCGCCGCCCAGAAACACGACCGACACCGCGATGACGAACGCGACGATCTTGCCGCTGGTTTCGACGATGAACAACTGGCGGAAGCTGAGCGCGCGGGCGAAGCGGGCCATGGCGGGGCTGATGAGACTGCGCGCCAGCGGCGCGGTCGCCAGAACGGCCAGCAGCGGCACGAGCCGCTCATCCCCGTAGATCTGCGCGAACGGCCATGCCGCCCCCAGCACGATCAGCGCCACGAGAAGGCCGCGCATCAGGCTGATGGTGAACCCCGTATCCAGGTGCGATTTGTCGAAGCTCCGCAACCGCACCAGCGCCTGAACGATGGGCACCTCCAGCACCATGTCCACGATGACGATCAGCGTCATCGCCAGCGCCGTCAGGCCGAAATCGGCCGGCGTCAGGATGCGCGCCAGAACGATAAGGGCAATAAAATCGATAAATCTTCCCAGAAAACGCGACAGGACCAGCCAACCGGCCCCCGCTATGGTCTTCATCGCAAGCATTCGTCACCCGGCCGCGCGCTTCAACGCTTCCGCATGGACGTGAACGACACGCTCCGCGCTGTAAACATCGACCGCTTCTTTCCTGTACTCCGAAAATTCCTTTTCGGAAGCAAGATTATCGTAATAGTATTTCATGGCTTCGACCAGCGCCTCTTCCGCGGAAGCGGGAACGAGCGTCCCCAGCCGGCGGTCGGTGAGAATGTCGCTGGGTCCGAAATCGCAATCCGTGGCGATGACCGGCAGCCCGAACCGCAGCGCCTCGCATATCACGAGCGACCAGCCTTCCCAGCGCGAGGTCGAGACGTAGATGTCGCTCGCGGCCAGCGCGGCCTGGGGATTGGTCGGATGATGCTCGATCGTCGCCACATCCGCGAGCCCGAGCCGGTCGATCTGCGCGCGCAAGGCGGGCTCGTTGACGCCATGCCCGACCAGCTTGAGCCGGGTGTCGGGCCTTTCCTTGTGCAGCTTCGCGAATGCATCGATCAGGATATCCTGACCTTTCTGATCGGAAAAACGCCCCACGTTCACATAAGTCACGGGACGCGCCGCACCGGCGCCGCTCTCGGAGGCTCTCTCCGGGCCATCGTCGAAGCGCCGCACCGGGTTCGGCACCCAGACGCGGGGAACCGCGCTCGGATACAGCGCATTGAACGAATCGAGCTGCCGGGGAGACGTTCCGAAGATCGAGGAGAGACGGCGCAGAACGACATGCTTCATCACGAAGAACATGATCCCCGACTTGAAGTTGCGCCGTTCGACGTCCGGGTTGCCGTGGATATGCATGATCAGTTTCTGACCGAGGCCGAGGCAGGAGAGCCAGCACGTCACGGTCGGCTCCACCTGGGGAACCACGACGACATCATACCTGTTGCGGCTGATGATATCGCGATAGACGGCCATGAGCTTCAGGCGGTGCTTTGCAAGCTCCCGGATCGCGTTGTATTTCCTGGGCTCGGTCGGATAGTTCTTGTGAATGGACGTATAAAGCACGTCCACCTCGAATTCGGAACCGTATTGCTCGGCCAGCTCCGTGCACACCGTGTCGACGACGCGCTCTATGCCGGCGAAAGACGCGGTGCCGGGCTGGATATAGAGAAACCTGCGCTTTCCGGCGGAAACGTCACGCTCGGCCTTGCCCGGCATGGCTGCCACGACCGTCATCGACCGGCTTCCTTTTGAGAGTGCTTGCGGGATTCGTCGCGCAGCGCCGCAAGCGCCTGCGCGTCCGCCGCGGCCATCCCGAACCGGTGCCTGTAGCCTGCCTCGCGCAGCCGGTCGTTCGGAAATTGCATGCGCCAGAGCGGGTTGCGCAGCGGCAGCGTGCGGAATCTGAGGAAATCGTGCAGCCAGTCGCCTATCCCCGGCGCGCGGAAGACGCGAAAGCGGCTGTCACCGCTGGCCGCGAAAGCCTTGCGCATGAAATCGGCATGGGTCGGCTCGGGATATTCGTCTTCGGACAGATTGAAGGTCTCGACGCTTCCCGGCGCCCCGGCGCTCGCGAAGGCGCGCTCCATCGCCCATATGAACGCGTGGGTCACGTCGCGGACATAGACATGATGCGCGTGCCGGTGCGCGGCGAGCGTCCGCTTCACGCGGCCCCAGTCGCGCAGGCCGATGATCTGCCCGATATCGACCACCACCGTGGGACGCAGGATCACGTAACGGACGGTTTTCGCGATCTCCCGCAGCGCATATTCGCCCGCGAGCTTGGTTCTGCCGTAGGCGCGGACATAATCCAGCGCCCAGTATTCGGAGGGCACGTCCCGTTCGGCGGTGAGAACCGGCGCGTCTTCCGACATCCGCCGCGTCAGCCCGCTGCCGTAGACCGCGACGGAGCTGGCGTAACAGAAAGCCCGCACGCCCGCCTTCTCCGCCGCCTCGCCGAGCCGGCGGGTGGCCTCGACATTGACGCGCTGCATCCGCGCCATCTTGCCCAGTTCGGCCGCGAGATGCAGCACCGCGTCGCAGCCGGCCACGAGCCCGTCGTAATCGGTATCCTCAAGGAAATCGAAGCGCTTCCATTCGAGCCTGCCGCCGCGGTCGTCCTCAGGCGGGGTTTTCGACGTCGTGGCGCGCACACGATAGCCACGATCGAGAAGATCCTCGACCAGAATGCGGCCGATGCGGCCGGTCGCGCCGGTGACGAGCACCTTCGCCGGCCCGGCGTCCGGGGCGGCGGATGTCGCCACCGCGACGGGGCGCGCCGCCGCGACACGCTCCTTGAGCGTATCCGCCAGACGCAGCGCGAGGGCGACGATCATCTGGGTGGGATTGCAATGGCCCGCCGTCGGAAAGACGGAGCTGCCCGTGACATAAAGGCCGTCGATGCCGTGCACCTGGCTGTCGATATCGACGACGCCCTTCGCCGGATCGTCGGACATCCTGGTCGTGCCCGTCGGGTGGGCGACATCCCGGAAATCGAGCGGCATGTCGGCCCCGTCGCGCACCCACTCGGCGAGGGTCGGCACGGGAAAGCCGAGCAGGCGGAACTGCTCGGCGACCAGCTCGCCCGTCCTGCGCATCGTGCGCGATTCGTCCTCGTGGCTGCGCCAGTCGATGCGGGACAGCCGCATGCCGAAGCGGTCGCGCTTGTCGGACAGCGTGACGCGACTGTCGGGGTCGGGCCGCTGCTCGACCATGCACAGCAGGTTCAACTCGGAGAGCTTGCGCCGTATGCCGTTGCCCTCGATGAAATAATCCTTGACGCTGCCCAGGAACAGGCCCGCGTTGGAGGCGAGGGTCACGATGTCCGAAGCCCTCGGCCTGCCGCTGAGAATGCGGCGGATGTCATTCCAGGGATCGTCCTCGGCGAAAGTCTCGCCGAGCCAGGCCGCGGCGTTGAGCAGATTTTCGGCTTCCTGTATCGCCGGGCTCAGGCGCACGCCCGCCCGAAAGAAGCGGTTCTCGACATTGTAGCGTCCGAAGCGCTTTTGCAGCGCCTGCGTGCCGGCGACATCGAAATGCCCGACAGGCCCGCGCAGATGATCCATCAGATATCGCCCGACGAGATCATGCGCGTTGCCCAGACCGTTGGGCGACAGGTCGTCCGACGACAGCAGCAGGCGGGCGTTCTCGATGCCGCCGCCGCACAGCACGACGATGGGAGCGGACAGCGATTGCAGGCTCCCGTCCGGCCGCGCGAACGCGACGGAACTCACGGCGCGGCCGGAATCCACGGTCTTGATCCGCAGCACGGTCGCCCCGGCGACCAGCGTGACGTCGGGCCCCAGCCGCCGCTCCGGATTGCGGCCGAAGCGCGTATATTCGTAGGGATAAGACTCGTTCTCATCGCGGCTGTGCTGCCAGAAGAACTGCAACAGCCGGGCCGGGTCCGGCACGTCCTGCGGCGCCTTGCGGCCGGCGAGCTGCCAGAAACGCTCGCCGTTGTAGTCGTTGCCGTAGACCAGGCCGAGATGGAGCGCCGACCGGTCGAGATAGGGCTCCAGCTCGTCCAGCCCGAAAGGCCAGCCCGAATCGGGCACCCAGGACCTTTTCTCGAAGTCTATTTCGTCGAAAGGCGCACTGCGGCCGCCCCACGTATGGGAACTTCCGCCGACGATGCGATTGCGCACGGCCCATTGATCGGCGCGCGGGCGGCCGACATTCTCGATCTCGTTGAGCGCATCGGACTCGGCGCGCCGCTCGAAGCCGCCGCTTTCGAGCACGACGACGCGAACGCCCACGCCGGACAGCTCCCGGGCGATCGAACTGCCCGCAGGCCCCGAACCGATGATGCAGATATCGCACTCTGCAACCGGAAATGCACTTCCGTCAGCCCATAAATCAATGACCGGCATTTTAACCCGCTATCTGCGAACCTCGACCGGGTCCGGTTTCCGGGGGCCTATCCTCGTCACCCCCGAATCGGGAACAAAAGAATGCGCCCCGCAGAACCCCAGCCGTTCACTTACATATCATAAACAATTCCACCGGAAGTTGCCACAATTATAGATACGCTTGTACTGAACTTTAGTTTTTAGGCAACTCCCGATTCGGATTACAATAGATATTTATCAATACAGCGACGCGGACGGAGCGTCCATGCAGCGAAATCACGCAGGAAACAGCCCCAAGCCGCCGGCGGTTCCCATCGGCTCCGGCGTTCGATCGATCTTGAATCAACCTTGTCCGGGTCAAGCTCATCGGCCAGCGGCATCAGGCGCGCTCCGGCCTTGCGGGGCCAGAGCGGCCGATATCCGCTCCTCGGCCACCAGCGTCGACACGCGCGCGGTGGGCTGATAATCGAATCCCCCCTGCCGGCCGAAGGCCAGAATGCCGTGCTCCTCAAGCTGCCTTGCGGCCGCTTCGGCCGCCACGCTCGCTCCGTCGAGATAAGCCGGATAAGCATTGCCGGTGATCAGCGCCCCTTCGAGCCGAAGATCGCCCGACAGGATTCCCGCCTTCTCCGTATGGCGCCGGAAATCGGCATGCGCCGCATCCGGCGCGATCGCCTCGCTGGCGGAGACGACCTCGACGGCGAAATAACTCCGCCCCGCGACCTCGCCGTAGAAATCCGAAAACACCGTCAGGCGCTTCCACAACCCGCCATCGGAGAAATTGTAGAGTACGTTCGAATCGAAGTTCCGGTTGCCCTCGAAACTGTAGAGCAGGCTTGTCAGCGTGGTGCTGCGGATTCTGGGGTCCTCCGGCAGGCCGCAAAGGGCAAGCGCCCGGTTCACGGGGATCGTCGACACCATCATCGGCGCGACATGCTCGCCCTGCGCCGTCCGCAATCTGATGCGGCCGTCCTCCAGCCGGTCGATGCCTTGCATCTGCGCCCCGAGCGCGATCGTCACGCCTTTCGCCCGCAGCGCTTCCGCCGCGACCGCATAAAGCGGACGAAAGCCCTCCCGCGGACGGATCAACTGGCGATTGGTGGGGCCGGCGCTGCGCTTCTTGGGACGCAAAACGCCAAGCACCCCTTTCAGACTGCCCGCCTCGGCGATCCAGCCCATGCGCTTCTGGGTGAAAAGCGCTTCTATCCGCTCCGGGGACGTGCCGTAGAAACGCTCCAGATATCCCTGAAGCCCGGAACGCGCGGCGAAGCGACGGCCCATCCAGAACGTCATATAGCTTTCCGCATTCCTGGCCGGATCGACCCGCAGCCGCGCCGAGAGAAGCGAAAACAATATCCGGGCAAGCTCGACGGGGCCGCCGCCGAACAGGTCCCTGCGGACATCGACAGGATACCGCGAAACCCCGCCGTAAGGCGTGAGCCGCGAAATGCTGTATCTGCCGATATCATGGTAGACTTGCAGCATCTCGGGGAAATGGGTCAGAAGGGGCGAATCGTCCTGAAAGAAAAAACTCCCTATATCGAAAGTATAAGGACCCACATCCACCGAAATATGGTTCCCGCCGACCCGCTCATATTCATCGACAAGCAATACCGGCCCATTCAGACGGGCCTCCAGAACCGCGGCGGACACCAGGCCCGAGACACCCGCTCCAAGTACAATCGCTGAAAATTCGCTCATTCCCGACCCCGAACACAGTTCAAGCAACACCGGACAGGCGCTTCATCAAGACGGCACAGCAGAACGGCCGGTCATGCGCCCGGCCGCGCGAGAGACATACCTGTAATGTGAGACTCCATCCGGCCGCGAACGCGACCGAACCGGCACACTGTAGACCCATTTCGAAAACAGGCAACGACTCAGTGAATATACGCCATCAAGAATATCGTGGACAATATGCGAATAATGCATAACCCTTAATGCGTCATGGAATCATGTCTTTAAACCGAAATTCGCGCTTTTCTATGGCCAGAAAGGGCCGAAGAAGCTTATCGACTGTCGGCATCGCCACCCATAGCGGTATCATGATTGATATATATATCACACACAGCTTATTTAGTGATCACAGTCTGCCTTAAAATCGGATAAGATATCGCAATTTCGGCACGTTGGTTAAGCGGCAATTGCAATTCGTTCGTCTATTCGGGTATAGAGTCCCCGGCATCGCCTGTGTAACCTTCGCGGAGTCGGCTAAGTGATGGTCTGTTGCGGAAACCTGCCAGAAAACGCTCCCGCGCAGGCCGAAAAGCGTGGCGACGGCGGGGCCGGCCGTACCATCGTCTTCCCTGTTTTCGCGTCATTCACCGTAGCGTCATGAGCATAGAACCGATCGGGCTGGTGACGATTGCGATCGCTCTGCTGTGCCTGTTTCTCGATTATCGCACCGCGCTGATCCTTCTCGTGATCGCGACGGTGTTCGGCGCCGCGTCGGCGATGTTCATCGGCCCGGCGAATGTTCCGCCAGGGCATGTTTTCCTCGGCATCACGGCTGTCACCGTGTTCACGCGCCGGCGCGAGACGGCGGCTTTCCTGCAAGCCCTGCATCCCGACCGGCCGGGATTCTGGCTGGTGTGCACGGCCGTTTACGGCGTGGCCACCGCCATGTTCTATCCGCGCGTCATGGCCGGCCTCACGCAGATCGTGCCGCTCGGCGCATCGGCCTTCGACAACACCGGCTCCACGGTGCCGCTCGGCCCGGTATCGAGCAACTTCACGCAAAGCGTCTACATGGCGGCGAGCGTTCTTGGCTTCGGCGTCTTTGCGGCGCTCAGTTCCACCGCCGAGGGTTTCAAGGCGGCGGTCGCGGCGATGCTCGCCTATGCGATGGCGAACACCTTCTTCGCGTTTGTGGACCTCGTCACCGACGCCACCGGCACGGCGGCGGTGCTCGATTTCATGCGCAACGCCCGCTACGCGCTTCATACCGAAAGCGATGTCGGCGGCATGAAGCGGATCGTCGGCGCGTTCACGGAAGCGTCTTCCTTCGCCCGTTCCTCGCTGGGCGTGCTCGGCGTCACGGGCACCCTCTGGCTCTGCGGTTACAAGCCGTTGCTGACGGGCAGCCTCGCCCTCGTCACCCTCCTCCTCACCCTCCTGTCGACGTCCTCGACCGGCCTGGCCGGCCTTCCGGTGATGATGTGCGTGCTCTATGTGACGGCGGTGACGCGGTGCGGCATCTCGCCGCGCACCCGCAACAGTTCGGCCGTCGTGCTGTCTCTGCCGCTGCTGGCGATCTTCACCGTTCTCGCCATTCTGCTGGATCCGAAAACCTCCGCCATCGTCGGCGATTACATCGATCTCGTCGTCCTCTCCAAGGCAACCACCTCCTCGGGTGTCGAGCGCGGCTCCTGGAACACGATCGCGATCACGAATTTCATCGACAGCGGCGGGATCGGCGTCGGCCTCGGCACCATCCGCACGTCGAGCATCGCCACGGCGCTGCTGGCCGGCGTGGGCGTGATCGGCACGCTGTTCTACATGATCTTCCTGATCACCGCGCTGCTGATCAATCCCGGACCGACAGGCAGTTTCGCCACGGATGCGCGGACAGCCGCACGCAACGGCTGCTTCGGCCTGATGATCGGCGACCTGATGGTGGGGTCGACCGTCGATCAGGGGCTTTTCTTCTACGCGCTCGCCGCGATTGCCTCCGCGCGCCCCGAACGCGCGCCGGACGAGATGCGGGCGGGAACGCCGACCACCGGACGACATGCAGGAGTGATGGCATGAGTGACTCCGCCTCCCGTGAATCCGCCTCTTTCGCCGTCAACGGGCGCTTCCTCAGCCAGAACGTGACCGGCGTGCAGCGCTATGCCCGCAACGTGGTCGCGGCGCTGGACGACATCCTCGCGGACCGCAAGGCGACCGCCCGGCTCATCGCCCCGCCGGGCATCGAAAATCCGGGCCTCAAGGCCATGACCTTCGTCAGCGAGGGGCCTCTGTCGGGCCACCCGTGGGAGCAACTGGTGCTGCCCCGCCTGTGGGCCGGGCGCCTGCTCAACCTCGGCAACACCGCCCCCGCCGCGAAGGCGGATCAGATCGTGTGCATCCACGATGCCAATGTCTTCGTCGCCCACGAGAGCTACGGCGGCGCCTTTCGCCGGCTCTACAGCGTATTGCAGCCGCTGCTTGTCCGCCGTTCCGCCCGCATCGTCACGGTGTCGCAGGCTTCGGCGCGGCAGATCGCGCGCCATCTCCCCATCCGGGCCGCCGACATCGCCGTGCTGCCCAACGGCCATGAACATGCTCTCGCGTGGGATCCCGCGCTGGCCCGGATAGCGCCGCCCGTCGTGGAATCCGTCCGCGCCGCCGGCAGGCGATTCGTGCTGGCGCTGGGATCGCAGGCCCGCCACAAGAACCTGCAACTGCTCGCCAGACTAGCGCCGGGGCTGGCCGCGCGAGACATCGACATCGTCATCGCGGGCGGCGACGCCGGCATCTTCGCGCCGGAGACGCTGCATGAAGCGCCGAATCTGCGGGTGATCGGCCGCGTATCGGATCACGATCTGGCCTGCCTGATGGACCATGCCCTTTGCCTCGTCTTCCCGTCGTGGACGGAAGGCTTCGGCCTGCCGATCGTCGAGGCGATGGCCCGGAACTGCCCCGTGGTGTCTTCCGATCGCGCCAGCATGCCGGAGGTATGCGGCGACGCGGCGCTGCTGGCCTCGCCCGAGGACCCGGACGCCTGGATCGGGCGGATCGACGCGCTCGCGGGCTCGGAGGCGCTGCGCGAGGATCTCGCGGGCCGGGGACGGGAGCGCGTGCGCCTTTTCAGTTGGTCGGCGACGGCGGCGGGCTATCTGGATCTTCTGCATGACCCGGCCCGGCGCGTGCCGGCGCACGCCGCGCCGCCGCCGACGGACAAGGTCGCGGTGGTCGTGGCGACGCGGGGGCGGCCGGAGACGGTCAGCATCACCCTGCGCCACCTGCTCGCGACGCAGACGCTCAAACCCGTCGACGTCGTCGTGTCCTGCGTCGACGTGGCGGATGCGGGCGATCTCACGCAGGCAGAAGGCGTCAGGGTCGTGACGGGGCCGGGCGGACTGCCGACGCAGCGTAATACGGCGCTGGCGGCGCTGAAGCCGGGCATGGACGTCGTCGCCTTCTTCGACGACGATTTCGTCGCTCACGAGGACTGGCTGGCCGTCGCCGCCCGGACGTTCCGCGACGAGTCGAGCCTCGCCGGCTTCACCGGGCGCGTGCTCGCGGACGGCGTCAAGGGGCCGGGCATCGGCTTCGAGGAGGCGGTCGGCATCGTCGAAAGTTCCGGGGCGGATTGCGACTGGTCGTGGATCGAGCCTTACAGCCCCTACGGCTGCAACATGGCGTTTCGCGCCTCGGCCATCGGCGAGGTCAAGTTCGATGAACGCCTCGTGCTCTACGGCTGGCTGGAAGACCGCGACTTCGCCGGGGAACTCGCCAAAAGCGGCGGCAGGTTCGCCAAATGCGCGGATGCCCGCGGCGTTCACATGGGCACGAAGGGCGGCCGCGTCAGCGGCGAGCGCTTCGGATATTCACAAATCGTCAACCCGATCTACATGATGCTCAAGAAAACAATGACGCCGGGACAGGTCGTCGATCACATTTTTCGGAACGTTACCAGCAATGTCTTGCGTTCGGCGCGGCCGGAAGCTTTCATAGACCGGAGAGGGCGGTTGAGAGGCAACCTCCTCGGCGTGGCCGATCTTCTCCGCGGACGCATCGAGCCGGAAAAAGCGGCCGCAATCGGAGCAGGAGGCCGCAAGTGATACAGGACAGGGACATCCCGACAGACCGCACCGTGCGCGCAAGACTGGGCGCGGACGCGCCGCCCTCCGGCGCCGAGGACGGCCCCATCGCGCTCATCCGGGCGGTGATCCGGGCGGTGCGCCGCCGCAAGCTGCCGCTGGCGATCTGGGTATCCGCCTGCGTGGTGGTGGCTTTCTTCTATGCCCGCTCCCAGCCGCCGGTTTATACCACCTCGTCGGTCATCATTCTCGAGCCGCCGCGCCAGTCGGGCGGTTTTTCGCGCGATACCACGATCACGTCGCTCGACCTGAACCGGGTGGACAGCGAGTTGCAGGTGATCCGCTCGGAGCGCCTTCAGGCGCAGGTGTTCAACAGCCTCGGCCTGATCGACCTGCCCGAGCTCGGGCCGCAGCCTCCCAGCGGGATGTCGCAACTGCTGTCCGGCATCACGCGGATTTTCGGTGGCGGCGGCGGCTCCGGCGCCTCGCCGCCGGCGGACGACGCACAGCCGTTCCCCGCGCCGAGCGCGGTGGATCAGGCTTGGCGGGAGGCCTTCGCGAAGTTCCAGAGCCGCTTCTCGGCCCGCCGCATCGGGCAGTCCTACGTGATCGAGATCTCCTATTCGTCCTCAGATCCCGAAATCTCCTCGCGTGTCGCGAACTCGGCCGCCTCGGCCTATCTGCTGCAATCGGTCGCGTTCAAGGCCGCGGCGGCGAGCGGCGGCGCGGAATTCGTCCAGGGGCGCGTCGATGCGCTGTCGGCGCAGGTCGAGGACGCGGCGGATGCGGTGAGACGCGGCGTTCTGCCGGAAGGTCAGATGCCGGACGCCGACGGCCGCGTCATCGGCGCGGCGCTGCGTCCGCTGTCTCCCTCGGCCCCCCGTCCGAAACTGATCATCGCCATGGGCGGCGTGCTGGGGCTGATGAGCGGGCTGTTCGTCATCGCCATCGCCACGGCGCTGGATCGCAGCGTGCGCAGCGGCGCGCGGCTGACCCGCGAGACGGGCATCGCCTGCCTCGCCTCGGTGCCGGAAGGGCGGCGCGCTCATCAGCTCACCGCCATCCAGCGGGACGCTCTCGTGACATCGCAGCCCCGCTCGCCCTTCGCGCTGGCGATTCGCGACCTGCGCACCTCGATCAATCTGGCTTCCGCGCCGGACTTGCGGAAGGGGAACCGCGTCATCGCTCTCGTCGCCTGGGGGCCCGATGTCGGATGCAGCATGCTGTGCATGAACCTCGCGCATCTGATGCAGGCGAACGGGCGGATCGTGACCGTGGTCGACGGCGACGTCGAGGGTTCGGGACGCGGGTTGACGGCGCGCTACGCCCTTTCAGGCCCTTCCCCGGAACATGGCACGCTGCTCGACGCCAACGGCATCGCCCTGCTGCCTGCGACGGAGCTGCGGGTGCGCGTCAGCACCTTCGCCGACCTGCGCGATCCCGCGATGGCGGAACTGCTCGATTTCGCCAAGGCGCGCGGCGACGTCCTGCTGGACCTGCCGCCGCTGTCCGAATCCGCCGATGCCAAGGCGCTGGCCCGCCACGCGGATACGGTCATCATCGTCGCGGCGGCGCACACGTCCGTCGACGATATCAGGGAGGCGGAATACCACATCAGAAGCGTCGGGGTGAACATCATCGGCGCCATCGTCAACCGGGCCGAAACGTGAGAACCGGCCGCGCCGGCGATCACAGGCGCTGTTTCGCGAGGCATGCTCGCCACAGGCGCCGTTTATCGATCGCCGAGCTTCGCGCTTGTTCGTCTTTTTCTTATGGACGACAAGAATTGGCGACATAATGCATGTCCAATAGCAACACATATGATATCGGATAAAAGACGATGCCGACCACAGATACAACCGGGACTGCGGAATCGGCGGACGCCGAAGGTGACCTCGCGGCGGACGGCATCGAGGCCCGCACCCGCGGCATGCGGGTTGCGCTGGTCCACTACTGGCTCGTGACGATGCGCGGCGGCGAGAAGGTGCTCGAATCGCTGTGCCGGATGTTTCCCGACGCGGATATCTTCACCCACGCCTACAACCCGGAAGCCGTCTCGCCGATCGTCAGCCGCCACAAGGTGAAGACCACCTTCATCGGCGGCCTGCCGCGCCCCGCGCGCTACTACAAGAACTATCTTCCGCTCATGCCGCTGGCGCTCGAACAGCTCGACCTGCGCGGATACGACCTCGTCATCAGCAGCGAGTCCGGCCCCGCCAAGGGAATCATACCGCCGCCGGAAGCGCTGCATGTCTGCTATTGCCACTCGCCGATGCGCTACATCTGGAACATGTATCAGGATTACCGCGACAACAGCGGCCCCCTCAAGCGGCTGGCCATGGCCCCGCTCAGCCACTACATCCGCAACTGGGACGCGGTATCCTCGATGCGCGTGGATCATTTCGTCGCCAATTCCGACAACGTGCGCTCGCGCATCCAACGCTATTACCGGCGCGACGCGTCGGTGGTCTACCCGCCCGTCAAGGTCGAGGATTTCACGCCGGTGCCGCCCGCCGAGGCGGAAGATTACTATCTGATGGTGGGCGAACTCGTCAGCTACAAGCGCCCCGAGATCGCGGTGGAGGCGTTCAACCGCCTCGGACGCAAGCTGGTGGTAATCGGCGGCGGCGAGCTTCTCGAAACGATCCGGCGGCTGGCCGGCCCGACCGTCACGGTGATGGGGCCGCAGCGCTTCGACGTGCTGCGCCATCACTACGCCCGGTGCCGGGCGCTGGTGTTTCCCGGCGAGGAGGATTTCGGCATCGTTCCCGTCGAGGCGATGGCGAGCGGCCGGCCCGTCCTCGCCTATCGCCGCGGCGGCGCGCTGGAGACGGTCGCCGAGGGCGTATCGGGCCTGTTCTTCGATACCCAGTCGGTCGATGCCCTCATCGAAGGCGTGGAGCGCATGGACAGGTTCGCGGTCGATCAGGAAGCCATCCTCGCCCATGCGCGCGGGTTTTCCGAACCGCAGTTCCGCCGCCGCATGTGGGCCGAGCTTTCCCCCCTGCTGGGAAGCGACGGAATCTGATCATGCGGCAACCGGCGGACGCGCAACCGGACCTCGCATTGTTTTCAGCGGCCGATGCGGACGGCCCGCGCCGCTCCGCACGATGACAGAAATTTGAGGGTCGGACCAGAATGACGCTGCGCATCCTTCACATCCTGAACCACACGAACCGCCTCAACGGACATGTCCATGCGGCCGTCGACCTCGCCTGCGCCCAGAAGGAAAGCGGCCACGACGTCGCCATCGCCAGCGGCGGCGGGGATTTCGACGCCCTGCTGGCAAAGGCCGGGGTCGAGACCACGTTTCTCGACCACACCCGCAAGCCGCGGGAGTTGGTGACGGCGCTCACCGCGCTGCGGCGCTTCGTCCGCGCCTGGCGTCCCGACGTCGTGCACGCCCATATGATGACGAGCGCCGTGCTGGCGTTCCCCGTCTGCAAGCTCTCCGGGCTGCCGCTGGTGACGACCGTTCACAACGCCTTCGAGAAGAGCGCCATCCTCATGGGGCTCGGCAACCGCGTCATCGCCGTCAGCGAGGCCGTCCGGGCGTCGATGCGACAGCGCGGCATACCCGCCTCCCGGCTGGCGATGGTGCTGAACGGAACCATCGGCTCGATCCGGTTCCGCGGCAGGGACCGCACGCCCGTCGCGCTGGAATCGCCTTCCATCCTTTTCGTCGGCGGCCAGCACCCGCGAAAGGGACTGCCGGACCTCTTCGACGGTTTCGCCATCGCCCGCGCGAAACACCCGGATGCGCGGCTTTACATCGTCGGCGGCGGGCCGTACCTTTCCACTTACCAGGAAATGGTCGGCAAGGCGCCCTACGCGGAGGCCGTCACCTTCGTCGGCGGACTGGACGATCCCTTTCCCTGGATGCTCGGCGCCGACATCCTCGTGCTGCCGTCGCTCGCCGATCCCGCGCCGCTGGTCCTGTCGGAGGCGCGCGAGGCGGGTTGCGCCATCATCGGCACGAAGGTGGACGGCATTCCCGAGCTGCTGGAAATGGGCGAGGCCGGCATCCTCGTGCCGCCGCAATCGCCGCAGGCGATCGGCGAGGCGTTGTTGAGCCTTCTGGACGACCCCGACAATCTGGCCGAATGGCGCCGGCGAAGCCAGCTCAACATCGGCCATCTGACGATCGACCGCGTCATGCGCGAAACGCTGGCCGTTTACGAGGCCGCGGGAGCAGGAAAGCGGTCCGGGCGCGCGGCGAAGAACTGACGGTCACGCCCCGTCGCCGCTCCTTGAATATCCCGATTCCGGTCTACCGGCAGGAGAGTTTCGATGCAGTCATTCCTTTCCCGACGCACCGTGCTGAAAGCCGGCGCCGGCCTCGTGTCGCTTCCCCTTCTCGCGCGCGCCGCCCATGCCGACGCCTCGCTCGATCCGACGCAAGACCCCACGTTCAACCGTTCGCTCGTGTTCGACGAGGGTTTTGAGAGGATCGATCCCGCGATCTGGCATGCCGGCCCCAAGGCCGGAACCGCCGATGGCGGTTTCTACGGCCGCTCGGCCTTCTCCCGCATCGACGGTGAGGAAGGGTTCAACCCTTATGCGATCGTCGACGATCCCGAAACGGAGAACGGCAAGGCGCTCCGGATCTCGGTGAAATATATCGGCCAACCGATGAACGTGCCGAAATATTACGGCAACAACCTGCCGGAATTCCAGTGGATCTCGGGCAACCTGCAAACCGCGCAGCCGGACGGGACCATCCTCAAGGGCTGGCGGCGCGGCTACTTCGAGGCGAGGATGCGCTTTCCCGCCCATCCGCTGACATGGCCGGCCTTCTGGTTCCTGAACGGCCGCAGCATCCTGCACCCGCGCACCAGCATCGAGCTCGACGTGGTCGAGCACAAGGGCTTCGAGCCCCGCCTCTACGGCGCCTATCTGCACGAATGGGGGCAGCCCGGCGAGCGCCACCAGAGCAGCGGCGTGCCGACCGACGTCGACATGACGGAAGGATACAACCTCTACGGCATATTGCTGGTGAGGAACAAATGCGTCGTCTACTTCAACCGCAAGCCGATCCGCAGCACCTTCAACGGCGAGCCGCTCGTCTGGACCATGGGGCGCTCGGCGGAGATGGACGTGAAGAATGACGTGTTCTGGGCGATCTTCACCCTCGCGCTGCGCTCCGACTACGCCTATCCGAACCCCCTGCTGCCCGAACATCATCTCGCGCACATGCGGGTCGATTACTTTCGCGTTTATCAGTAACGGCAGGGTCGATGTCCGGCGGACCCGGCTCGCCGGACGGCATGAAAGCCCCGCTGCGGGAGCGAGGCTGTCAGGCGGGATATTTCCGTGCGGCCGCCGGGCGGCGTACCGCCTCACGCGGCGGCATGTTTCTTTCCGCCCCCGCCACCCGCGACAAGGCGGGAAATCACGCCGATGCCCGCGCCGAGAACGAATTCACGCAGGTTGACGAAGCCGGTGCGATAAAGCCCGCGCCGGAAGTCGAGTTCGCGCAGTGCGTATCGCAGCCTGCCCGCCTCGCCGTTCCGTTCCGTTTCCGAACGGATCTTGAGCAAGGCCTTGGGAATGACATGGAAGCGCGCTCCGGCCTGCGCCAGACGCACGAACAAATCGTAGTCCGGCAGCCCGAAGCGGTTGCGATAGCCGCCGACCGCGCGCAACAATTCCGTGCGCACGCAGATCGTGGGATGCACGATCACGTTGCGCCAGCGCAGGGCTTGCAGAATAGCCTCATGGGTGACGGGCGACGTTCTGAGCGATGACGGCCGGCCGTCATCGAAAGACTCTTCCGTCCACGACGAGACGAAATCCGTGTCCGGGTGATCGCGCAGATAGGATGCCTTGACCGCGATCCTGTCGGGCAGGTTCACGTCGCCGCCATCCATGCGCATGGTATAGGCGCCCCTGCAAAGCTCAAGACCGGCGTTCATCGCAGACACGAAGCCCTGGCTGCGCGGCAGGCGCAGCAGCGTGAAGGTCGTGGGGCCGCTTTCGTAAAGCAGCCCGAATCGCTCGATCAGGGCTTCCCGCGCGCTGTCGACGGGACCGTCGACCACAAGCACGATCTGGTCCGGCGGCAGCGTCTGCGCCCGCAGGCTGTCCAGGCTTTTTTCCAGGCCAGCGGCCGTCTCGTCGCCGCCGGTGGACATCAGAAGGCTGATGGAAGGCTGCACCGCCGTATCGCTTGCGGCATCGCCGGCCGGGAGCGCACCCGAGGTCATCGCGCGCCCCTTCGCGACAGCACGACGCCGATGGTGCGATACAGAATAATGAAGTCGAACAACAAATGGTGGTTCAGGATATAGCGTTTGTCGAGCGCCACACGCTCCCGATAACCGATGTCGTTGCGGCCGCTCACCTGCCACAGCCCGGTTATTCCGGGACGCACGATCGTGTAGAGCGCAGCGACGTCGCCGTAATGGGCCATTTCGCCCTTCGTCACCGGCCGCGGCCCGACGAGGCTCATATCTCCCAGCAGCACGTTGAACAACTGCGGCAGTTCATCGAGGCTTGTGCCCCGCAGGAAACGGCCAACCGGCGTAACCCGCGGATCGAAAGACAGCTTCTGGTCATGCCGCCATTCCTCGGCCGCCTCGGGGTGCAGGGCGAGATATTCGCCGAGGCACGCCTCGGCATCCACGATCATCGTCCTGAACTTCCAGCAGCCGAACAGTTCACCGCCGCGCCCCACCCGCTTGTGGCGGAAGAAGACCGGGCCACCGTCCATGGCGACGATGGCGCCCACGACGAGGAACAGCGGAAGCGCCAGAATGATGAGGATGAAACTCACCGCCATATCGAAAACACGCTTCGCCGCATCGCGTAAAACATGCATGACGCGCCTCGGACGCGCTTCGCCAACCGGCGCCGAGTGGCCGGAAAAGCCGGAAGGCACCTTGCCGATCATTCGCTGAACCATGACCGCACCCCGCGTCGAGCCATATCTCCAAGCAAGCCCGCAAAGGCGCGAGCCGCGCCGATGCCGGAATTACCGACATGCATCCCGCGCGGATATGCTTGTTCAGATTTTTCTGGCTCTAGTTACCATAACCAGTATGCTCTAGTCCATGATTGAATACAGAAATACGCTAACCGAATGCAACTATCATGATGGCTTAATCCCTTGGAATGAGAGCGTTCATGGCGTTCAATCCGGCTGCGGCAGGGATCGACAAGCGTTGGCGAGCATTGGTTGGCGCAGAACTGTTGCAGAATAGGCACGGTCGACGCGCAAGAAACGACGCGCGGCGGAGACCGCTATTTTCGCGCTATGCGTGCATCAGGCTAAAGAAAAGCGATTTTGGAACATTTGGCGACAAAATAGCTTCAACTGCCCTGCCCATATTGGTATCTATATAACAATACCGGTCATATAATCTAACTTAACGCATCATAATGCGCGATATGGCAGTCGATAAACATCGCATGTCGGCGATTTATCACAGAAATAAAATGAAAAATACTTTGATCCAGCGATCGCATATTACACGCCAATCGTGCAAATTTATTCATCATGCAGACTGTACATCTGCCTCCCTATTGCGCATGAGCGCCGATTACGAAAAAATTACTTGACATAAAACACACACTGAACATAGGTTTCAAGCAGTTCGGTTCTGTTTCCTTACTTTGACCGCAGCAATTTCTGACATGAAAGCATGCACTAAAGGCTGTTATTGACCATGGATGAGGTCTGGACATCGGTGATTTCAACCGAGCGCCGGGAATCCGGCGATGCCGCGCCTTTTGGCCCATCGGGCCGGCCGACACTGCAATCGGACGGCCTGACCTCATCCGGGCACCATCCGCAGTCACTGACAATCTTCAGGTTTACGGAAAGAACGATTGAGCGTGAGGGTGCGTGCGAGGTGCTTTCGATGAAATCGTCAGTTGTTTCCGCAACTATTGAGAAGGCCCTCCCCCCGCAGATAGGTCAGAAATCGTCGCCGGATGCGGAGAGGCGGATTCGCGTTGCATTCGAGGCGCCGCCGGAATATGTCGCCGACATCGCCAGCATGCGCGCCTCATTCGGCGCGGGCGACTTTCCGGTCGTCGCGGCCTGCAACGGAAAAGCGTCTCCGCGCCGCGTCGCGGCCCTGCCCTTGTCGAAACGCAAGCAGCGGGAGCAGGCGGACGATGCCGCCGGTAAAATCGATCGCCGGTCGCTTCTGTCGCCGCGCGAGACGGAAGTTCTCGCGTTGCTGGCGGAGGGGCTGCCAAACAAGCATATCGGCAGATCGCTCGGCATCGCGGAGCCGACCGTCAAATGTCATGTCAAGGCAGTCCTGCGCAAGCTCAACGTTCGCAATCGCTTCGAGGCTGCGATGTGGGTGCTGCGCGCCCGCGGCCAACTCCGCCCCTGACGGCGGCAGCCGGGAGGACGAGACGCCTGAAGATCGTCAGCCGCCCGACTCGGCAATACTTATCGTCGATAGTATTTGTCGGACGGACGAGGGCCGCAGCGCGGCGAACCGGAACGCAACGGTCATGCCGTCTTCATCGGCGCGACAAGGAAAGCGCTTTTCCAACCCGATTCGCCACTCGCCCGGATCGTCGTCGAGCCGCAACTTTACCCCACGGGCGATGCGGAATGGCAACGGCTCAGCGGCCGGCAAGCCTCACCGTGGCCGTTCCCGCGCCCTTTTCGTGCCGCGCGATATCGGTTTTCCGTGCAGAAACCGCGACATATCCTCCAATCGGCAACGCGAGGCTTGCCAAACGCCCTACACAAACCTACGTTAAGCTTATCGATTTTGGCCAGATGACTGGGCCGTTGCCTGTGCTGTCGCGGGTGGACGTTCAGCAAGCTCCAAGTTTCGACCCATCCGGGCAGGAGCGTCCTTGCTCCACCCTTCTATACGCGTTTTATGACGAGGATTGATGTAATGGCTACCGGCACGGTAAAATGGTATAATGAACAAAAAGGTTACGGGTTCATCCAGCCCGACGCCGGCGGCAAGGACGTTTTCGTTCACGTGACGGCGGTTCAGCGCGCGGGCCTCAACAGCCTCGGCGATGGTCAGAAGGTCAGCTACGAACTCGAAACCGACCGCCGCACCGGACGTGAGTCCGCTGTCAATCTGCAAGTGCAGTAATCCGGCCTGAGGCGCCCGCCTGCTTCCGGGAAGGAAGCGGGTATGCGCCTCTCGCCACGCAGCGGCCGCGCCACGCCGGACCGCAAAGCGGATGCCGCTTTTTCGCCGAGGTTGATGCGGGGACAATCGTCAGAGCAGATTTTCGATTCTCGCCAGATACATATTGCCCCGCCGTAACGGTCTTCGAAGGATGAGGCCGGCGACACCGGCGAATTTGCGGCTTTGATAACGCTTTTTCAGGCGGGGCATTGATTGCTTCGCCTGAAATGCTTTATACCAACGACAATTGAACGGCGTTTCCGGCCCCTTTGCGCTGTATCTTGATGGCATCTCGCTATGGGTCGGAGGTGTCAGGTGCTGTTCCGCCGGCACGCGGCCGTTGAGCGGTCATGGCGCGGCGATGGAGAAGGTGTTTTTATGGCTAAAGAAGAAGTGATGGAATTCGAGGGTCTTGTGACCGAGATTCTGCCGGATGCGCGCTACAGGGTCCAGCTCGATACAGGGCATTCCATCATTGCATATACGGCCGGCAAGATGAAGAAGCACCGCATCAAGACGCTTGCGGGGGACCGTGTGACGGTCGAAATGTCCCCTTACGATCTTGAAAAGGGCCGGCTGATTTTCCGGCATCGCGAGCAGAATACCGCACCGCGTCCCGGCGGCGCCGCACGGCCCCAGTTCCGGCGTCGCTGAGCAAGCCGGCGAAGATTTCGCACCTTCGTCGGGGCAAGCTTCCGTGCGGAGCATGTCTCGGTTCGGCGCTTCTCAGTTCAGCGCCTGGATGCATCGCGGACCGTTCTTGTTGTTGATCGTGTCAGGGGGCGGCGCATGGCATCTCCGGCGGGCTTGTTTTCCTTGGTCGACAACGCCGTCAGGCGGTTTCTGTCGCGTCCGGCTTCCACCTCCCCCGCTGCCGCCACACCGGAGCCGGTGTTGATGGCGCTTGCGGCGGTGCTTGTGCACGTCGCCCGCGTCGATGGGGTGATCGTGAAGCGCGAGCAAGATTATCTGGTGGCCGCGCTGGTCGAGCGTTTCGGCCTTCCTCCGGCCGATGCCCAGGCTCTTCTCGCAAGAGCGCAGGACGCGGAACGCGATTCCATCGGGATCGCAGCCGTACTGCGGCCGCTGCGGCGCGAGTTGGACCGGGAAGAGCGCAAACGGCTCATCCGCATCGCCTGGGGCGTGGCGCGATCCGACGGCGCCGTCCATGCTTTCGAGGACGATGCGATCTGGCGCTCCGCCAGGCTGCTCGACCTCAGCGAGAGCGAGATCGCAGCGCTGCGGGAAGAAGCCGCCGCAAACCCCGCGCCATCCGCCACTTCACCGATTCGTGCACACGAATGACGGGCACGGTCTTGAAATCGGCCGGCAGATGCTTGCATTTCATATTGCGATGCAACATATCTTATCGTGCGTGAGTTGGATGCGGACATCGGATCGCCTTGGCGCGTCCGGTCCGCCAACATGAAGCCGGCGATGCAAGCCGGTTCCTTGCAAGGGATGGGACGCCCGGGGATAACCGGAGCTTGAAACCCGTCGATGATGGAACCCATATCATTTCGCCCCCTGCAAGCATTGCGTATCCGCAAGTTGTTCAGCACGGATCTGCCGGAGTATCGTGCGCATCTTCTGCGCCTTGACGCCCAGACCCGCTACAATCGTTTCGGCACCTGCGTGCGCGACGAATTCATCGAATCATACGCAGGCGGCAGTTTCGGCGATGATGCCCTGCTGTTCGGCTACATCGAGAACGGCGAAATGCGTGGCGCCGCCGAGTTCAGGCCCTATGGCAAAGAAGACGTCCGCTATGCCGAGGTGGCGTTCAGCGTCGAGGAAGGCTGGCGGCGGCGCGGGATAGGCAGCGCGCTGTTCGAAAAGCTGCTCGTTGCCGCGCGGAACAGGCGCACGGCGCAACTGGTCATGCATTGCCTGCCGGACAACCGCGCGATGCAGAAACTCGCCATGCAATTCAATGCCCGCCTCCGGCAGCGCCGCGATGAACGGACGGGCGTCATTCTCGATCTGGCGCCCACGCCGATGAGCCTCGCACAGGAGGCGGCGGACGACTGGCGCGCCATTGCGGGGGCCATGATCGGCATTCATCGCCGCGTCTGGGGATCGCAGCGGCCGCTTATTGCCGGCGGGCAGTCCTCGGCCTGAGCCGTCAGGGGCCGGAAGGCCATGTGCAAGGGAAATTTTGTGCAGGGGATTCTTTGCGCATCGGCGCCCTTGCACCTTCCCCGCAAGCGGGCCATCCTCGAAGGCGAGGCGAAGAGGCCCGTTGGGCGCGCCGATAGATCGCGGACGGGAAATCCGGCGGGGAGAGATCGATGAGCGTGTTGCTTGCCATTTCCGGCATGCCCTTGGACATGTGGCAGCGAGAATTCGAAACGCTGCTGCCGGACATGAACGTCTATACGCCGGGAGAGCCGTTCGACCGGCGGGCGATTCATTACGCGGTTGCGTGGCGGCATCCGCCGCGCAGCCTGAACGGCCTTCCCAATCTGGCGGCGATCTTCTCCCCCGGGGCCGGGGTGGATCATCTGCTGCGCGACCCGGACCTGCCGCATGTCCCGATCTATCGCGTTGTGGACGCCGACCTCACGGGACGGATGAGCGAGTATGTCGTGCTGCATTGCCTGCTGCATCTGCGCGGCCTGCTCAGGGACATGCAGAATCAGCGACAGCGCCATTGGGCGCCCGATCCGCTGCAACCCGCGGCCGGCAACGTGAGGGTCGGGATCATGGGCATGGGCGTTCTGGGGCGTGACGCCGCCGAAAAGCTGCTTCACATCGGCTTTGACGTCGCGGGCTGGAGCCGCACGCCAAAGGACGTTCCGGGCATTGCCATGTTCGCCGGCGAAGCGCAACTGCCCGCCTTCCTTGCCCGGACGGATATTCTGGTATCGCTGCTGCCGCTGACTGAAGAGACGCGCGGCGTGCTCAACAAGAGCGTATTTTCCGGGCTTGCGCGTAACGGGCGCATCGGCCGCCCCGTCATCATCAACGCGGGGCGTGGCGGCCTGCAAAACGAAGCGGATATCCTTGAAGCGCTGGGTGACGGCACGCTGGGCGCCGCATCGCTCGACGTCTTCGAGACGGAACCGCTGCCTGTCGATTCGCCGCTGTGGGACCATCCTTCGGTGATAATCACCCCTCACAGCGCGGCGATGAGCGATCACGAAGCCATCTCCCGACGAGTCGCAAGCCAGATCAGGGCGGTTCAGGCGGGCGAAACGCCCGAGGGTCTGGTCAACGTGACAGAAGGATACTGACAAGACGCCCGGCCTTCCGACGGCAGCGAGCATCTGACATTTGGCAAAACCCCTTACCAGGCAAAAGAAATCGGCTGCACGCATTTATGTGGCCGGCATAGTTTTCCACAGGGCGAAAATTGGGACTTGCGCTCAGGGAAAATTCCAGCAATAACACACCCATCGGCGGCGGCGATAGTCGCTCCGAACGATGGATGCGGGTGTAGCTCAGGGGTAGAGCACAACCTTGCCAAGGTTGGGGTCGAGGGTTCGAATCCCTTCGCCCGCTCCAAATTTCTTCAGGAAAATCAAAGCGATAAAGACGGTCCTTCGGGGCCGTTTTTGCTTACAGCGCTTGCGCGATGGCTCTTTGTCAGCAGGTTGTCAGCACGAGAGAGAGCGTTTTGGGATGTCCTGGCGTGTTTTTTTGCGCGGATAACCCCTTGTGTGCAGGTACGATCCATTGGTTTCCTGAAAGCGATTGCAGCGTCGTCAAGCGGCTCCGTGCGACTCTACCGCCCCCTGCACGGCTTGGACGTGCGCCATGTTCCGCCGTTAATACAATCAAGATCGCCGTTATGGGGATGGTTCTATTCGACTCTCGTACTTGCCGCTGCATCGGCACTGGCGCTGTCGTCCTCCTTTCTCCCGGGGAATGCGGAGCCCGCTGCATCGGGCTTCGTCCACACGGCCAACGAGCACGGAAACACGATCAGCCGCATCAACCTGTACGACGGAACCGTGGACATCGTCGCGATCGGCATCAAGCTGCATAATGTCCAGTTCGTGCCGGCCGGAAATCTCCTGCTCGCCGCCGGTACGGTTGTGGGGGAGGAGAACGAAACCTCCCACGGCCATGGCGGTGGAAAGTGTGCGGACGACGGCCATGACGGCGACGGCGGTCATGGGCACGACGGGGCGGTGGGCGCGCCGGTTCTGCTGCGCACGGACAGCTCCGCCTCCGGGCCGGGAGATTCGATCGTTGTCGGCAGCCATCCCGCCCATGTCGTGGCGGACGCGGAGGGCCAGCGCGCCTACGTGACGAATGCGGGCGACGACACCGTATCGACCGTCGATCTGCAGGCACGCAAGGCGGTTGCAGCCGCGGCAACAGGCGAATCTCCGCACGGGTTGCGCCTGAGCCCGAACGGGAAGTCCCTCCTATGTCGCCAATGTCCGGGACGGCACGGTATCGGTCATCGACACGGGTTCGCTGACGGAGGTCGACGGGATCGTGGCGAGCGCCGCTCCCGTGCAGGTCGGTTTCACGCCCGATGGCAGCCGCGTCTACGTCTCGCTGCGTGGCGAGAACAGGGTTACCGTCATCAATACCACGCAGCGGTAGGTCGTTGCCCGCATCGATGTCGGGCGCCAGCCTATCCAGGTCCATGCCACCCCGGACGGCCGTTTCGTCTATGCCGCCAATCAGGGCACCGCGGCCGAGCCGGACGACACCGTGTCGGTCAGCCGGCGTAGCTGACGCCGGAAAGGCCGAGCGAGCCGGCGATACACGTCGCGCCGCCTGACAGGCTGGAAGCGCCCGCGTTCAGGCTGGTGTCAGGAAACTCCCCCACTCGTCGCGGGGCCGTTGTCGGCGCCGCAGAGCGGGGGAGATGCATTGCACGTCGATCTTTCGTCCGACCGTCTGACGACGGCGCTGACCGTCGCCACCGTGGCGGGGATGGCGCTTGCCGCCTTCAACGCTTTCGGCATTCCGGGAGTCTGGGGGTCGGCGGGCGTCGCCCTGGTCTATCTCGCCGGCGGGCTGCCGGCCGGGGCGCGGGCGCTGTCGGCGCTGTGGCGCGAGAAGATCCTCGATATCGACCTGCTGATGGTGATCGCGGCGCTTGCCGCCGCCGCCGTGGGTGCGGCGCTGGAGGGCGCGGTGCTGCTGACGCTGTTCAGCATCTCCACCACGCTCGAACACCGCGCCATGGGCCGGGCGCGGCGCGCCGTCGAGGCGCTGATGGCGCTGCGTCCCGATACCGCCCTGCGGCGCGAACCGGACGGCACGGTGACCGAGGTGCCGGCGGCGGCGCTCGCCCCGGGCGATGTCGTGATGCTGCGGCCCGGCGCGCGCGTGCCGGTGGACGGCGTGATCCTCGACGGCGAGGGATCGCTGGACGAGGCCACGATCACCGGCGAATCGATGCCCGTCCACAAGCGCCCCGGCGCCAAGGTGTTCGAGGCCACGGTCAACCTCAACGGCGTGCTGGCGGTGGAGGTGGCGCGCTCCATCGCCGACAGCACCGTGGCGCGGATGATCGCTCTGGTGACGGAGGCGCAGGCCGCCCGCGCGCCGTCGGAACGGTTCAGCGAGTGGTTCGGCCAACGCTACACCGTGGCGGTGCTGGCTGGCTCGGCGCTCGCTTTCGCGGCCTTCGCCTGGCTCGGCTGGCCGATGCGGGACGCGCTCTACCGCGCCGCGACGCTGCTGGTGGCGGCAAGCCCCTGCGCCATCGTGATCTCCGTTCCCGCCGCGATCCTGTCGGCGCTCGCGTCCGCTGCGCGCGGCGGCGTGCTGTTCAAGGGCGGCGCGGCGCTGGAGACGCTCGCCGAAGTCGACACCTTCGCCTTCGACAAGACCGGCACGCTCACCACCGGCAAGGCCGAGGTGACGAGGATCGTTGCCCGCGACGACGATGCGGCGTTCCTGGCGCTGCTGGCGGGGCTGGAGGCGCAGTCGGAGCACCCCGTCGCCGAGGCGATCCGCCGCCATACACAGGCGCGCGGCGTCGTTCCGACGACCATGCGCGACGTGCAGTCCATCCCGAGCGAGGGCATCGTCGGGGCCGACACCGAGGGCACGCTGTGGGCCGGCAACCTGCGCATGGCGGCACGGATGGGCGCGCCGGCGGACACGCCTGAGTTCTCACGCTTCGCCGAGAGCGCCCAGACGGTCGTCTATCTCGGGCGCGGCAGCCAGGTGCTCGGCGCCGTCAGCGTCGCTGACCGGCCGCGCGAGACGTCCGCCGCCGGGCTTGCCGCGCTCAAGGCCGAAGGCGTCACGACCATCGTCATGATGACCGGCGACCGCCGCGCGGTCGGGCTGCGCATGGGCGCCGCACTCGGCTTCGCACCCGCCGACATCCATGCCGATCTGCTGCCGCAGGATAAGGTGCGGCTCGTCGGCGAACTGACGGGCCGCGGCCGGGTGGCCTTCGTCGGCGACGGCGTGAACGACGCCGCCGCGCTGGCGCGGGCCGATGTCGGCATCGCCATGGGGGCCGCCGGCAGCGAGGTGGCACTTCAGGCTGCCGACATTGCGCTGCTGTCGGACGACATGCAGCGGCTCGCCGCCGCCCGCAGGCTGGCTCGCCGAACCCGGCGGATCATCCGGCAGAACCTCGCCTTCGCCATGGGAGCGATGGCGGTGCTGGTGGCATCGAGCCTGTTCCTCGACCTGCCGCTGCCGCTCGCGGTGCTCGGCCACGAGGGTGGCACGGTGCTGGTGGTGCTGAACGGGCTGCGGCTCCTCGCCGACCCGATCCGCAGCGACCGGGGCTGAACGCCTCGCCCCGGCCGCGCGAGCGATGTCAGCTCCTTTGCGGAACCAGCATCCGCCGCAATGTCCCGTCGTGGAGCCAGAAGGCGTGGAAGAGCGCGCCGGCTGCATGCAGGACGATGAGGATGATGAAGATGGGCTTGAAGATTTCGTGCAGGTCTCCCCACGGTTCGCCGACGTAGAAGCCGAGCAGCCCGGTGACCGGTGCGAGCACGAGCAGCACGTAAAAGAGATGATGCGTGCCCGCCGCAACCCTGGTCAGGATGCCCTCGCCGATCGGCGCCGGCGCGCCGCGAGCGATACGCAGCGCAAGACGCAGCGCCACAAGGGCGAGTACCGCGATTCCGACCCAGTAATGGGCGTTCCCCAACGCCGCGTCGGTGGCGGACATCGCCTTGCCCTCCTCGGCTGCATCAATCACTTCCTTCATGCTTTCGCCGAAGATGAGCTGGAAGAGCACCAGTGCGGCGATGAGCCAGTGGAGCGCGATCTGCGCAGACGAATAGTCGATGGGTCTCGAAGCAGACATCGTGGGTTCTCCTGAATGGGTTGTCGATGGACGATCCCCTTGGGGATCGCTTCCCTGTCGATTAGCGGGGCGCGGCGAGCGATCCGGAGACGGTCGCGGCGTCAAGATCCGCAAGGCCGCCGCCGGGGGCGAATTCCACCTCGATCCGGCGCAGTGTCAGCGTGTCCGGCTGAAGCTGCGCCTCGATGCGGTTGCCGCGCGCATCGACGGCGTCGATCCTGTAGCAGCCGTCATCGGTGCGGATCCGCCGCACCTGCCAGCCCAGCGCCTCGGCCGCCTGGCCCGCCGACTCGCGCGGCTGCCAGCGCGCCATCGGCACGCGACAACCGTCGTCGGCCCGCGCTGCGCCGGCGCCGATGCCGACGAAGGCCAGCGCCGCGAGCAGAACATGTCGTTTCATCCCTCCACTCCTCTTTATAATCATTCAATGTTACGACGATATATGGTTCTGCTGACGCGGGGCTGAACGTCGCACTCCGCGGCATTCAGCCCCGCGTCAGCTTGTGGGCCGACCATCGCCGGGACAGGTGAAAGACAGGTCATGCGCATCCTTCTGGTCGAGGACGACCGTGGCATCGGAGACGCCGTGCGCGCCCAGATGGCCGCCGAGGGCCACACGCCCGACTGGGTGTCGACGCTCGCCAATGCGCGCGCCTGCGCCGAGACCGTGGCCTATGACCTGATCCTGCTCGACCTGATGCTGCCCGACGGCGGCGGCCTCGACTTCCTGCGGGCGCTGCGCCGGGGCGGCTCGGTGACGCCGGTCATCATCCTGACCGCGCGCGACCGCATCACCGAGCGCATCGAGGGGCTGAACGCGGGAGCTGACGACTATCTGGTCAAGCCCTTCGACCTCGCCGAGCTTTCCGCCCGCGTCGGTGCGGTAGCACGCCGCTATGCGGGCAATCCCAACCCGCTGATCCGGCTCGGCCCGCTCGCCATCGACCTCGCCGCCCGCAGCGTCACTGGTCCGCGCGGCGAGATCGGGCTGAGCCAACGGGAATGGGCCATCTTCGAGACCCTGTTGCAGCGCCCCGGCATCGTCGTGCCAAAATCCCGGCTCGAGGAACGGCTCTATTCCTTCGACGCGGAAGTGGAGAGCAACACGATCGAGGTCTACGTCAGCCGTCTGCGCCGCAAGCTCGGGCGGGCCAGTATCGAGACGCTGCGCGGCCTCGGCTATCGGCTGGGGCGCGGATGAGTGCGCCCGAAATCGCCAGTCCCGCCGGCCGCCCCCCCAGCCTGCGCCGCGACCTGGCGGTGGGGCTGTCGCTCGGGCTGTCGTTGTTCTGGCTGCTGGCGATGATCACGGCGGGGTTCGTCGTCCGCCACGAGCTGGAGGAAATCTTCGATGCCGCCCTGCGCCAGACGGCCGAGCGCATCCTGCCGCTCGCGGTCATCGAGCAGATCAACGCGGAAGACGCGCCCACCTCGCGGCAGATCTCGGCGCTCGGGCCGCCGATGACGGGGCAGATCACCTATGTCCTGCGCGGGCGCGACGGCAGGATCGCGCTGTTCTCGGACGACGCCGATCTCGCAGTCTTCGCGCAACCGTTGGCCGAAGGCTTCCACACCGTGAACGACCACCGCATCTACGCGCGCTCGGCCGTGTCGGGCGCCTACCGGATCGAGGTGGCCGAACCGTTTTCCTATCGGCGCGAGGCGCGGCTTGACACCATAGGCTCGATGTTCCTGCCGCTCATCCTGCTGCTGCCGGCAAGCTTTATCGGCATCGGCCTCTTCACCCGTGCGCGGCTGGCGCCCATAGCGGCGCTCTCCGTCGAGGTGGCGGGGCGCGACGCCTCCGATCTTTCGCCATTGACCACGCCCGGCTTGCAGCTCGAACTGGTGCCGATCCGCACCGCCGTGGACCGGCTGATGGCCCGGCTTTCCCGCACGCTGGACGCCGAACGCAGCTTCACCGCCAATGCCGCGCACGAGCTGCGCACGCCGGTGGCTGCCGTGCTTGCGCAGACGCAGCGGCTCGTCGCCGAGGCCCCGGAGGGACCGCTGCGCCAGCGTGCGCAGGGGATCGAGGCCGAGCTGAAGCGTGTCGCACGCCTGGCGGAAAAGCTGCTTCACCTGTCGCGCGCGGAAGGCGGCGGCGTGCTGGCCGACATTGCAAGCGACATGGCGCCGATCCTGTCGATGGTGGCGGAAGACTTTGTTCGCGCGGGGCACGGCGAGCGTCTGCGGCTCAGCCTGCCGGAGGACGGCGCAAGCTCGCGGATCGACCCCGACGCCTTCGCCATCCTCGCCCGCAACCTGATCGAGAACGCGCTGATCCACGGCGATTCCGCCAAGCCGGTCGAGGTGACGCTCGCACCCGACGGCGGGCTGACCGTTAGCAACGCAGGCCCCGTCATCCCGCCGGAAGTTCTCTCGCGCCTCACTGCCCGGTTCGAGCGGGCGGGAAGCATCAGCGGGGGCTCGGGGCTGGGCCTAGCCATCGCCGCCGCCATCACTAGAGGAACCGGCGCGACGCTGACCCTGACTTCGCCAGCGCCCGGCAGAAGCGACGGCTTCGAGGCGCGTTTCCGGCCGGCTGGCCGTCACGCCAGCCAGTAGCCGATGATCAATCCCGCCGCCGCGCTGGCGACAAGCGTCGTGATCATGCCGACCCTGAACCACAGCATGGCGACCATCGCGGCGGCGGCGAGCACGGCCGCGCGCCAGTTGACCGAGGAAAGGACCGGCACATAGGGGCTGGCGCCGAGGACGTCGACCCTCTGCACCGCGTCGAAGACGACATGCAGCGCAAACCACAGCGCGAGGTTCATGATCACGCCGACCACGACGGCGGTGATCGCCGACAGCGCCGCCGAGATCGCCCTGTTGCCGCGCAGCGCCTCGACATAGGGCGCGCCGAGAAAGATCCACAAAAAGCACGGCGCAAACGTCACCCAGGTGGTCAGCAGCGCGCCCAGCGCCCCGGCGAGGAGCGGATCGAGGGCGCCCGGCGCGCGCCAGGCGGCGAGGAAGCCGACGAACTGCAGCACCAGGATCAGCGGCCCCGGCGTGGTTTCGGCAAGGCCGAGCCCGTCGACCATCTCGCCGGTGGAGAGCCAGCCGTAGCCGTCGACCGCTGCCTGCGCGACATAGGCGAGCACCGCATAGGCGCCGCCGAAGCTGACCACCGCGATCGCGCTGAAGAAGGCGCCAAGCTGCGTCCAGACGCTGGACGAGCCCGTCAGCAGCCACAGCAGCAGCACCGGCCCGAGCCAGATCGGCAGCCACAGCGCCAGCACCTTGAGGAAGCCCGCCGACGACGGATCGGCGTGGGTGAGTTCCCCGCGCGCAAACATCCCGTCGACCACGCCCGCGTCGTCCGCCGCACTCCCCTTCGCGCCGTGCCCCTTGGCAACGAAGAGCTGCGGCATGGCGCGGCTGCCGAGCCAGCCCGTGAGGGCGGCAATCGCAATGAGAAGCGGGAACGGGATACGAAACGCGTAGATGCCGATGAAGGCCGCGACCGCGATCGCGACCAGCGCGGGGCTGGCGAGCGCCCGCCGGCCGATCCGCAGCACGGCGTCGATGACGACGGCCAGCACCGCCGCCTTTACGCCGAGGAACATGGCATCGACGAACGGCAGTTCCCGGAAGAAGACATAGAGCAGGCTGAGGCCCAGCATGACCAGCGCGCCGGGAAGCACGAACAGCACCCCGGCGACCACTCCGCCCCAGGTGCGATGCAGCAGCCAGCCGATGTAGATGGCGAGCTGCTGTGCCTCGGGGCCTGGCAGCAGCATGCAGTAGTTGAGGGCGTGCAGGAAACGCTGCTCGCCGGTCCATCGCCGGTCCTCGACCAGTTCCTTGTGCATCAGCGCGATCTGGCCGGCCGGCCCGCCGAAGCTGAGCAGGCCGATCTTAGCCCACACCCGCGTCGCCTCGGCGAAGGTCGGGACGGCCGGCGCGGCGACGGCTTCATCCGTCGTGACAGTGATTGTCATAGCGACCTCCGTTATGCCGGCTTCTTGGTGGAAGGCCAGTTGTGCGTTTCCTCGGTGGCATCCCGGCTCCAGCGATAGAGGGCGTCGTAGAGCAGCAGACCCGCCTCGAGCTGTTCGAGATCGTCGCGGAACATGCGGGAGAGGCCGAGCGAGGCGGCGAGAAGGCCGGCGGCCTCCGGCACGAGATCGAGCCGCGCCGTGTCCGCCGCGCGCACGATCGCCGCCAGACGGCCGAGCGGTTCGGAGACGAGCCCGAATTCCTCCAGCATGACGTCGAAGGTGCAGCGCTCGCCCCGGTGACTCCAGAACACCCCGTCGATATCGAAGGGTGTTGCGCCGAAGCGTTCGGCGACCGCCGTCACCTCCGGCGCGCCGACGTAGAGGAACACGGCGTTCGGATCGATGAAGCGGCGGATGAGCCAGGGGCAGGCGACGCGGTCGACCTTGGGCCGCGCCCGCGTGACCCACACGGTCCGTCCGGCGTCGTCGCGCGGCGGCAGCCTGTCGGGCCTGACGAGGAGCCCACCGGCGGCGCGCCAAGCGTCGAAACCGCCTTCGAGCGTTTCCGCTCTGGCGCCTTCGTGGAGCAGCCAGGCGGTCACGGCCTGGGCGAAATCCCGCCCCCTGCCGTCGACCACGACGACGTGGCGGCCGGCTAATTCGCAGGCCCAGGCCGCGACACGCGAAGCGTCGCGGCTCAGGGCAGCAGGCAGGAAGCGCGGGTCGGCATCGACGTCCGCCTGCACGCGGACATCGACGATGACCGGCGCGGTCGGCAGGCCGGCAAGACGGGAAAGCTGCGGTACGGTGATTTCGGTATGAGACGGCATGAACGTCCATTCCTCTTTCAGGGAACATGGACGCGATGTTTAGGCTGCCGCCTCACGGGGTAATCGCGATCAACCCCTTGCACCGGAAATTACTCGCAGACCGGTGGTTGCGCAAGGGCTAGGAAAGCGCCTCCGAACGATTTTCGCCCGCGCGGGGATACGCGATACCTGCAGACATGCAGGCCCACCGCATATCGCTTCCTGCCGGCGAGGCGCTGTTATCCGAGGGCGGATCGTGTTGTCTTGATATCGGCTTTCCTTGACAGGAAGCCGACGCGCCGGTTATTGAGGCGCAACCGGATGGTTTGCTACAAGCGGCAAACCATGTGGCGGAAAGTGAGCTGGCGGATGGCCGTTTGGTACACGCTTTCACGGATGCGCTTGCTGCCAGCCCTGCTGGTTGCTGTCGCGTTGTTTGCTGCGCCGTTGGCTCATGCCATGCCGGTACCGTGCCACAGCCAGACCGTTCAGGTACCGGCGCAAGACGGCGTTGGGAATCAACATCAAGCCGCCGTATCCGTTCATAAGATCCATACCGGAAACGGTCAGTTACACGCGGCTGATTATAAGGTATGCTGCAGCTTCGCCTGCGGCGTGTGCGCCGTCGTGGCCGGTGCAGCGGATGCGAGCACTTTCGTTCCGGCTTCCGTCAGGCAATATTACGGATGGGCCGACCAGATTTCCCTTGGCCTGTCGGTCTTGCCCTTGCTGACTCCTCCCCGATCCATGGTCTGAAGCCGTCAGGACGCCGCTCTCCGGCGTCATGTGGATGATTGTGCGCCGCAAGGGCGCGCATAGATCAATTCGCCGACCACCGTGTCGGCATGGAAACGGGTTCCCAACATGAATCGTCGTGACTTCCTCACGCGGCTGACGGCCGGCGCGGTAGCGCTCGCGTCGCCGACCGCCATGTCCCTTCCCGGCCTTGCCCGGGCGCAAACCGCCAGCCCGGCCTCTCCGGCTGAAGACGAAACGCGCCAGCTCGCCGTCATCACCCGTACGCTCGACATCAACGGCAGGGCCGCGCGTGTCTTCGGGCTCGCACAGCCCGACGGAACGCAGGGGCTGACTCTCGACGCAGGCGGCAGCTTCGACGTGACGCTCACCAACCGGGCCAATGCACCGACGTTGATCCACTGGCACGGTCTGACGCCGCCGTGGGAACAGGACGGCGTGCCGGACAACCCGGCTGCCCTGCTGCAACCGGCCGAAACCCGCCGTTACAGCTTTCCGGCGGGCGCCGGCGGCACCCACTGGATGCATGCCCATACGCTGCAGGAGCAGGCCGCCCCGCTGATCGTACGCACCGCCGCCGACCGCGCGCGGGACGAGCAGGAAGTCGTGATCCTGCTGCACGACTTCTCTTTCACACCGGCGGAGGAACTTCTCAATCGGCTGCAGAATGCCACGGGTAGCGGGCGCGGCCAGCACGGCGCCGCCATGAGCCAATCCGCGATGCACGGGTCTGCAGCGCACGGAGCCGCCGGAGGACACGGCACAATGCCGATACCGGTGATGGACCTCAACGACATCGAGTACGACGCCTATCTCGCCAACGACCGCACGCTCGACGATCCGGAAGTCGTGCACGTGGAGAGGGGCGGCCGGATACGGCTGCGCATCATCAACGGCGCGACGGCGACCGCCTTCACCATCGACACCGGCGGCCTCGGCGGGACCCTGATCGCCGTCGACGGACAGGACGTGCGGCCGATCGTGGGCAACGCCTTTCCGGTGTCGATGGGCCAGCGCGTCGACATCCGGCTGCAACTGCCGCAAGGCGGAGGCGCGTGGCCGATCCTTGCCCTGCGCGAGGGCGCCGTCGAGCGCGCCGGCATCGTCCTCGCCACGCCCGGCGCGCCGGTCCGCAGAATCCCGGTGCATGGCGCGGTTGCCGGGCCGGTTCTCGACCTCGACCTCGAAAGGCAGTTGTCGGCGACAGCACCGCTCGCGCACCGCGCGCCGGACCGCCGTTATACCCTTGCCCTCACTGGCGACATGGCCGGTTACGTCTGGGGTTTCGGCAGCAGCGACGCCCTTACAGCCGCCCACGGCGAGCGGATCGCGGTGACGCTTGTCAACACGTCGATGATGGCGCACCCGATGCACCTGCACGGCCACCATTTCCAGGTGACCGGCATCGACGGCAGGGCCATCGGCGGCGCCGTGCGCGACACGGTGCTGGTGCCGCCGCATGCCCGTGTGACCGTCGTCTTCGACGCCGACAATTCCGGCCGCTGGCCGCTCCACTGCCACCATCTCTATCACATGGCGGCGGGCATGATGGCATTCGTCGACTACGCCGCCTGAGGCCTCCGTCTGGGAAAGCGGCGCCCGCAGCGTGCGCGCCTTTCGTATTTCGGATCGCTCGTTCCAGAGCAAACAACACTACCCCGGAGATTTCAGAGGATGACCGATCACAAGTCCCACGCTGCCATGATCGCCGACTTCCGGCGCCGGTTCTGGATCTCGCTGGCGCTGACGCCGCCGATCCTTCTGCTGTCGCCGATGATCCGGCACTGGCTGGGGCTCGGCGACGCGCTGGCGTTCCCGGGTAGCGGGCTCGTGCTCTTCGCGCTCTCCACCATCGTCTATGTCTACGGCGGCCGGCCCTTCCTGACCGGGTTCGCATCGGAGTTGCGCGACCGGCAGCCGGGCATGATGACCCTGATCGCGCTGGCGATCTCGGCCGCCTATTTCTACTCCGCCGCCGTCACCTTCGGCCTTCCCGGCGAGTCCTTCTATTGGGAGCTCGCGACGCTGATCACCATCATGCTGCTCGGCCACTGGCTGGAGATGCGCTCGGTGATGGGGGCCTCGCGCGCCCTGGAGGAGCTGGTCAGGCTGCTGCCTGACACCGCCACGAAGATCGGCGCGGATGGTGCAACCCAGGATGTTCCTATCTCCGCCCTCCAGCCCGGCGACCGCGTGCTCATCCGCCCTGGGGCCAAGGTGCCGGTGGACGGAAAGATCATCGAGGGCGCGAGTTCGTTCAACGAGGCGATGCTGACCGGCGAATCGCGGCCGGTCTCCAAAGCGGTAGGGGCAAACGCCATCGGCGGGGCGATCAACGGCGAAGGCTCGGTGACGATCGAGGTCACGGCGACCGGCGACAAGACCTATCTCGCACAGGTCATCACGCTCGTGAAAGAGGCGCAAGCCAGCCGGTCGCGCACGCAGGACCTCGCCAACCGCGCCGCGGCCTGGCTGACCTATATCGCACTGACGGTGGGCATCGGCACGCTGGTCGTCTGGCTCACCCTCGGCGCCCCCTTCCAGTTCGCCATCGAGCGCATGGTGACGGTGATGGTGATCGCCTGCCCGCATGCGCTCGGCCTCGCCGTGCCGCTGGTCGTAGCGGTCAGCACCTCGCTCAGCGCCGGCAACGGGCTCCTGATCCGCGACCGGGCCGCCTTCGAGAGGGCACGCAACCTGAATGCGGTGGTCTTCGACAAGACCGGCACCCTCACCGAAGGCCGGTTCGGGGTCAGCGACATCGTGCTCCTGGCGGGGGATGAGGCTGAGGCGCTGCGCTACGCCGCCGCCGCCGAGAGCCGGTCCGAGCATCCGATCGCCCATGGCATCCTGGCCGAGGCTAAGAGAAGGGGTCTTGTACCGCCGCCAGCCGGCGACGTGCGCAACATCACCGGTGAAGGGATCGCGGCGACGGTGGGCGGCGAGGACGTGCGCATCGTCAGCCCCGGCCATCTGGCGCGGCAGGGCAATCCTGTGGGCGGGGAACGTCTCAAGCAGCTTGAGGCGCAGGGCAAGACCGTTGTCGTGCTGGTCCGAGGCGGTGTCCCGCAGGCGCTGCTCGCGCTGGCCGACATCGTGCGCCCCGAATCCCGGGAAGCCATCGCGGAACTGAAGCGGCTGGGCGTCAATTCGGTGATGCTGACCGGCGACGCCGCGGGCGTGGCCAAGGCCGTGTCGGAAGATCTCGGCATCGCCAAGTATTTCGCCGAGGTTCTGCCTGATCAGAAATCGGCCAAGATCAAGGAGCTTCAGGCCCGCGGGCTCAAGGTCGCCATGGTGGGCGACGGTGTCAACGACGCGCCGGCGCTGGTGCAGGCTGATCTCGGTGTCGCCATCGGCGCCGGGACCGACGTGGCCGTGGAATCAGCGGATATCGTTTTGGTTCGGAGCGATCCGCGCGATGTTGCAGCGATCTTGGGTCTGTCGCGCGCTACTTACAGAAAAATGGTGCAGAACCTGATTTGGGCAACCGCCTATAACGTCATTGCCATTCCAATGGCGGCGGGCATTACTTTCGGCACCGGCTTTCTCATGACGCCAGCCGTTGGCGCGATCTTCATGTCCGCGAGCACGATCATCGTCGCAATCAACGCACAATTGCTACGATTCTACCGGACCGGCAATTGACAACCGGCAACAAGAAATCGCGCAGAGACCAGGGTGTTTTTCATACCCAGTCCATGCACGATTTATCGCCAATTCTATACTGCAGATGGCGCACTACAGGTGTCGAAAATTTGGCGTGCGTGAAAGCACTTAATCGGACAATCCTATCCATGAGCGGTCCAGGTCTCGGCGCAGAAGCAAGGCTCATAGACTAGCAGGAGGCTGCTATCGAGTGACGCAAACGTGCGTCGGTACACGCGGCGCGGCAAAGGTAATGATGCCTTCCTCTGCCTCTTATATGGCGAGACCAATCTATAGACGTTGGGCATGCTCCCTTTCAGGGGCGTCCCACGAGCCTCTCCGGAGAATCGCATAGCTATTTCCATAGAATTCTAGATTTTTTATAAACTATATGTAATTTATGAGAATCGTACAAACGTCGAAATGCTTGGAAAGGAGACCGAAACTGCTCCGAATTCCATTCATTGCGATTCATCGTCAAACAAGTCGCGACCGCTCTTTATGAGGTACCTCTCCATGAACAGCCCGGTGAATCATCCGCTAAATGCCTCTGGCAGCCACCTCGTCTCGCGAGCGCGGGAGATTGCCAGTCTTGCCCGTGAGCACGCCGTCGCCGCGGAGAATGCTCGGGTCCTGGCGCGAGAGGTGGTAGACGCAATCGGGGCTGCCGACCTGTTCAGGCTAGCAGTGCCTGCCGTGTATGGCGGACCCGAGGCAGATCCCGTGACCTATGTCGACGCGATAGCAGCTCTGTCGGAGGGGGACGCGGCTGCCGGATGGTACGCTGCTGTTTCATCTACGACATCCGTGCTCGCATGGTATCTGCAGCCCGAGGCGGTCCGAGAAATCTACGTTGCCAATCCGGCGTCTCTCACAGGGGGCTCGTTCGCCCCGACGGGGCGCGGCTCATGGGTTGACGGAAGGCTGCGGGTCGATGAGGGGCGGTGGCCGTGGGGATCTTGTGGCCTTCAAGCAGACTGGATGACTGGTGGGGTTCTCGACGGCGACCGTCTCTTCATCATCTTCCTCCCCCGCGGCGATTTTGAGCCGCATGATACATGGCATGCGTTCGGTCTAAAGGCGACGGCTTCAAATGATTTTTCGGTTCGCAAGGGAGCCATCGTTCCCGGGCACCGTATCCTTGAGTTCGGCAAGGGCTTCGTTCCTGCCGCCGATAGCGCCCTTGCCCGTTTTCCGGGCTTCGTCTACATCGCCGCTGCCTATGCTGCAGTACTGCTAGGGAACGCGCGGGGGGCCATCCATGAACTCGTTGATCTGGCTAGGCACAAGGTTCCGACTGGTAGCGAGGCGACACTTGCTGAAACTCCGTTGACGCAACTGACGGTTGCTCAATCCGAAGCTAGGCTTCTTGCAGCCTCCGCATTCGTACGCGAATCTTTGGCCAGCATATGGGAAACCATTCAGGCTGGCGATCCAGCGACAGTAGACCAGAGGACGACCGCCCGCCTCGCCATCAGCCACGCTGCTCAGGAAGCCTCGAAGGTGGTTGACGCCTTGTATACGCTAGGCGGCGCCACCTCGACATTCTTAGCGAATCCGCTCCAGAAGCGACTCAGGGACGCCCATGTCGCCACCCAGCATCTGTTGGTATCGGAGAAATTTTTCCTAATTCACGGACAACAGCGGCTCGGCTTCGCTATCGACGAGAAGGTTATCGCCACACTCTGATGCGATGCAGAGCGACTACCCCGGTCGGGCGCGAGGCCAAAGCCCTGAGTGCATCGATCGCCGATCGCACTTTCTTCGTGGAAATCTCGTTCTCGCGTTGCTCCAGCACGGTGTTCAGCTAAAATAGCTTGTAGCGGTGCATCTCATTGAACATGCTGGTTCTACAACCTGAGCCGATTGCGTATCGTCCGTTTTCTTGAGGGTGTTGCTGCACGCGCCGGCGAGATATTCTGATCGCGCTCATTTGTGGAGGTACTTGCGTTCGGCATATTATTTCGATAAATCTCGACGCATGGAAAAACACATAATCGTCGAGGCTTTTGCAGCCATCGCGCAAGCTACACGACTGGATGCGTTGCGCCTGCTCCTGGATCGCCGGGAGACGGGAGTGCCGGCGGGCGACGTCGCGAAGCTGCTCGACGTGCCGCAGAATACCATGTCGGCCCATCTTGCGGTGCTGAAGCGGGCCGGCCTCGTTCGTACCGAACGGCACGGAACGACGATCATCTACCGGCCGGACACCGAGCGGGTCTGGCAACTCGTCGATTTTCTGGTCACAGACTTTGCGGCTCTCGCGGCGACCACGGACAGGTCCATTTCAACAGCCGTCATTCCGCGGGCTGGCGCTGCACCCGACCCCGTATACAACGTCTTGTTTCTCTGTACGGGCAACTCCGTGCGGTCGATCCTCGCGGAGAGCGTTTTGAACCGCGATGGCGGGGGGCGATTCCGTGCTTTCTCTGCCGGTAACAAGCCACGAGGCGAGATTCACCCGACCACCATCGCAACTTTGGCAGAACTCGATTATCCGACTGAGGGATTGCGTTCGAAGAGCTGGGACGAATTCGCGAGCCCCGAAGCTCCCATCATGGATTTCGTATTCACGCTCTGCGACAGCGCGGCGGGTGAGGAATGCCCGGTCTGGCCAGGGCGCCCGCTGACGGCCCACTGGGGCATCGAAGACCCCTCCATCGTCGGAGAGGCTGATTTTCGGCAAGCCGCCGCATTCCGCCAGGCGGCAGGTTACATCCGAAATCGTGTCGCCGCGTTCATCAGCCTCCCGCTGGATTCGCTCGACCGGATGTCCCTTCGCGACAAGCTCCGGACGATCGGCAGTTTGTAAGGCACCGCGGCTTCTTGTCTTGCGTGACGATGCAGGCTCGCGCCTCGCGCGTCGTAGCGAATCATGCCGCGAGATTCACCGCTCCCTCCCGTCGCCTCAACCGAACCGCCCGGTGATATACTGCTGGGTCCGCTCGTGGCGCGGATTGGTGAAAAATTCCTTGGTCGCGTTGAACTCGGTCATTTCGCCCAGGTGCATGTAGGCCGTGTAGCTCGATATGCGTGCAGCCTGCTGCATGTTGTGGGTGACGATGACGATCGTGTAGTGCTGCTGGAGCTCGTCGATCAGTTCCTCTATACGCGCGGTCGCGATAGGGTCGAGCGCGGACGTGGGCTCATCGAAAAGAATGATTTCCGGATTGGGCGCGAGCGTCCGGGCGATGCAAAGGCGCTGCTGCTGCCCACCCGAAAGGCCGTAGGCGGAATCGTGCAGACGGTCCTTGACCTCGTTCCAGAGCGCCGCGCCCCTGAGTGCCTCTTCCACCCGCTCGTCAAGCACGGATTTGCGATTGATGCCTCTAACCCGAAGCCCCGCCGCCACGTTTTCGTAGATCGATTTCGGAAAGGGATTGGGTTTTTGGAATACCATGCCGATGCGAAGCCGGATCAGTATCGCGTCGGTTTGCGGCCCGACCACGTTCCTTCCCTCCGGCAAGAGCGTAATCTCGCCATCATAGCGGTTTCCCGGATACAGATCGTGCATGCGATTGAACGAGCGCAGCAAGGTGCTCTTGCCGCATCCGGAAGGACCGATGAGCGCTGTAACCTCCCGGTCGGCGATCGGCAGGTTGACCGATTTCAGAGCGAGGAAGTCGCCATACCAGAAGGACAAGTTGCGAACTTCGGCCCGGAGTTTTTCCGGGCGGACTAGGATACCGCCGATGCCGCCAGATTCGGTCTCCCCGGCAATCGGCTTCTGAAAGGTGGGAGCGGGCGTTTCGACCATATGTTCAAGTCCTGTCCTTGGTTCAGAGGCCAATCCGGCGACGCAGCCTGAAGCGGATCCAGATCGCAATGGCATTCATGCCAAGAGTCATGATGAGGAGTACGACACCCGTGGCGGCGGCGTTGACGTGGAAGGCAGCCTGCGGGCGCGAGATCCAGTTGAACATCTGGATCGGCATCACGGTGAAGGGCGCGTGCAACCAGTCAAAGTTGACGAAGGGAAAATCTGGCTGAACCGGCGCCGGCGGCAGAAAGGCAATGAAGGTCAGCGCGCCGATGGTGATGATCGGCGCCGTTTCGCCGATCGCACGCGACAGGCCGACTATCGCTCCGGTCAGGATACCGGGCCGGGCTGCCGGCAGGATGTAGTGCCACATGGTCTGCCACTTGTCCGCCCCGATCCCGTAAGCCCCTTCCCGAATCATTTGCGGAATGCTGCGGACGGCTTCGCGCGTTGCGACGATGACGATCGGCAGGATGAGAAGGGCAAGCACCATGCCGGCAACCATGACCGACCGGCCAAGCCCGGCCAGGTAGACGAAGAAGCCGAGCGCCAGCAGACCGTAAATGATCGAAGGAACGCCGGCGAGGTTGGTGACGTTGATCTCGATGATGTCGGTCAACCAGTTTTTCGGCGCATATTCCTCGAGGTAGAGACCGGCGGCGATACCGAGCGGGATGGCGAGCATGGCAGTGACGAACATGACGAGGCATGTGCCGACCCATGCGGAAAGGATGCCGGATCGTTCGGGGCGCCGGGAAGGAAAATCGGTCAGGAAAGCCATGTCTATTCTGGAAAAGCCATCCACGAATAGATCGGCGATCAACGCCAGCAGGAACGCCATGGCCACGAAGAGAATGAAAAGACCGAGGCCGGCGAAGATGGCATCCCTTCGGCGTGCCCTGCCTACCAGAACGATTTCGTCCTGCTCGGATGAGGCCGTGGTGGCCCGTGTGAGAATTTCGGAGGTCATCAGTACGCTTCCCGGAAGCGTCGGCGCAGGAAGAAACCGACGATATTGAAGAAGAGCGTCAGCAGGAACAACGCAAGGCCGGCGGCAAAGATGGTCTGGTACGCCAGTGAACCGTGCGGCAGATCGCCGAGGCTCATCTGCACGATGTAGGATGTGATGGTCGCCGCCCCCTCACGTGGATCAGCAGTCAGGTTCGGGTTCTGCCCGGCCGCAATGGCAAGCACCATGGTCTCCCCTACCGCGCGGGACATGCCGAGCAGATATGCCGCGGTGATGCCGGAGAACGCGCCCGGGATGATCACCTTGAAGGTGGTCTGAAGGCGCGTCATGCCGAGCGCGAATGCGCCCTCGCGCAGCGACGCGGGAACGGCACGCATTGCATCCTCGCTGATCGAGACGATGTAGGGCAGGATCATGATGCCGAGCACGATCCCCGGAACCAGCAGGTTGAACCCGGTCAAGCCCGGAATGAAGGTCTGAAACAGCGGCGTCAGGAACAGCAGGGCGAAATATCCATAGACGACCGTCGGTATGGCGCCGAACAGTTCGAGCATCGGCTTAACGGTTTCGCGCACGGCGGCCGGAGCATATTCGCTGAGATAGACAGCGAGAACGGTTCCGAACGGGATCGCGATGGCGATCGCTATACCCGCAGCCCAAAGCGTCGCGGTCAGCAGCGGCAGGATGCCATAGCGGGGTTGCGCGAAAACGGGGGTCCACTGAGTATCAGTGAGGAATGTCCATAGCGATACTTCGGTAAAAAAGCCCCACGACTCGCTGACGAGGACATAAACGATCGCGGCAGTCACGAACACGGAAAGCGCCGCCGACAGAAAGAGCACGGCGCGCATGCCGAGATCGATCAACCGGCGTCGGCGAAGGAAGGCCTCGGAAGGCCGGAAGGCGTCAGCCGACGAACTCATTGGCGCATCTCCGGTAGTGATGATGGCCGAGGCGCTTGACCTCAGCCATCGGGGCTGGTCATCGCGTCAGTTGGCTGCGTCCTGAACCAGATCGGTCACAGTCACGCCGATCTTGGAGCCGCCCTCGAAATGGGAGCCTGTCTTGCGGCTCTCGAACTTCATGAGAGCGAGGGTCGCAGCCTCGGCGGGCAGCGCCACGTAGCCAACCTCGCTGACGAGTTCCTTCTGATTATCGGCATCGAACAGGAACGCCACGAACTCACGAACATGTTCCTTCGCGTCCGCCGCCTGCTTGGACACGTAATAGAAGAGCGGGCGGGTCAGCGGCTGATAGGTGCCGTCGGTGGCTGTCGCGATCGAGGGTTCCACGCAGGAGCCGTCCGCCTGCCTGATCGCGACGGCCTTCACCTTGCCGGCGTTCTCGGTGAGGTATGCCAGACCGAGGAAGCCGAGGGCATTCTTGTCGCCGATCACCCCCTGGATGGTGATGTTGTCGTCTTCCGTCGCCGTGTAGTCGCCGCGGCTGGAGTGTTCCTTACCGTTGATAGCCAGCGTGTAATAGTCGTATGTGCCGGAATCAGTGCCGGCGCCGAACAGGGCCAGACGACCGCTCGGGAAGCCTTCGCGGACCAGATTCCAGTTCTGGACCTTGCCCTGTGCCTCCGGTTCCCAGATTTTCTTCAACTCGGCAACGGAAAGGCAGGTAGCCCAATCGTTGCCCGGATTAATGATGGTTGCCAGAGCATCGACGGCCACCGGCAGCTCGATAAATTCGATGCCGCTTTCCTTGCAAAGCGCGATTTCCTCGGAGCGGATCGGACGCGATGCGCCGGTGATGTCGGTTTCGCCGCGACAGAATTTCTTGAACCCGCCGCCTGTGCCGGACGAGCCGACGGTAGCTAGGATCTTGCCTGACTGCTTGTTCTGAAACTCCTCCGCCATGGCTTCGGAGATCGGGAAAACCGTGCTCGATCCATCGATCAGGACGGTCGGCGCCTGCTGGGCGAAGGAAGGCGTAAGCAGGCAGCCAAGCATGAACGCGGCCGTTGCCGCCTTGATGAGCGACTTCGACGCGGGAGCGATGGGGTGGGTTCTGCTGGTCATGGCGACTCTCTTATGAACATGGGAAGGGGCGGCACCGACAGCGCCTATGCTTCACATAGTAATCACAGATGACAATTGTGTGTCAAATAAGTAATATCATAGTATCTGGATGTATTGATATATATTGAATGGCAATTATCTATGTGAAATACACATATAATCTGGCAGTTACATTTTTATTACCCGCATCCGACAGGGCTGGTTTGGTGAGGCGTTGCGTTTTCGATCGCGCCCCCGAGCGCCATCCGATGACGTTTCGTCGGATGGCGCAGCCACTTTCCCGATCGCGGGAAACCCGCGATCGCCCCTCTGCAATCGCCCTCCGTCAGTGCAACCCCGCAAGGATCGCCTGCGCACGGTTCACGACGGGCGCGGGCAACGGGATGTAGCCGAGTCCTTCGGCGAAAGTCTGGCCCTCTACCAGTCCCCAGCCGACGAACCGCTTCAGTCCATCGGCGACCTGCGGATCCTTGTTGGCCTTGCGCAACAAGGTCCAGCTATAGGAAACGATGGGATAGACCGTATCGCCCACGGGGTCGGGTATGATCTGACGTCCATCCTCCGGCATGCCATCAAGCGCAGAGGCAAGCGCTGCCGAGCCTGAAGCGCCGTCCGCACGAACGTACTGCCCGGCCCTGTTCTCGATCAGCGCAGACCGCAGGTTCAACTGTGCGGCGAAGGAATACTCGACATATCCGATGGAGTATTCCGCGATCGCGATCCGGCCTGCGACACCTTCATTGCCTGAAACGATCATCGCGTTGTTCGGCCAGGCGACGGTGGTGCCGACCTCCTTCCAGGCGTCGCTCACCGCAGCGAGATGGGTGGTGAAAGAGAAGGTCGTGCCGCTCGCGTCTCGCCGGGCAACGACAGCGATATTGCGCTTCGGAATGTCGACGCCCGGATTGGCGGCACGAATCAGCGGATCGTCCCACGTCTTGATCCTGCCGCTCATGATGCCGACGAGGGCTTGGCGGCTTAGCCGCAGATCCCCCGAGAAGCCCGGGATGTTATAGGCCAGAACGACCATCCCCGCGGTGGTCGGCACATGCAACACGTTCTCCGGCACGTTCGCGATTTCTGCATCGGTCATCGGGCGCTCGGTCGAGCCGAAAGCAACGCTCCCCTGCGTGAAGCGCCGAATGCCCTCACCACTGCCAACGCTCTTGTAGGTGACGGTGATGTCCGGGTTGGCCCGGTTGAACTCGGCCATCCACTCTTTGTAGAGATTGGAATGGAATGATGATCCGGCTCCATTGAGTTCAACGGCTCTCGCCTGTCCGGCAAGACAGAAGGCCGCTGCAAGCGTTGCCGCATAAAGCGCGTTCTTCGGGCTAAAGCTCTCCATGAACCATTCTCCAAAGCAGGATCGGGCAACGGTGACAGGCGTGCGCCTTGTTTGAACGAGATGGAAAAGTTTATTTCCGCTGATCATGATAACCTCTTGCTCTGTTGCAGAACACGAACTGACGCATTCTAATAATAAATATTTATTATATACACAATACATAATATTATAATAATATAAATATCGTTTTACTTGGATATATAGAAGAATTTCATCCATTATGGCGGTCTGATATGGTCGCTTGGGAGTTATAAACTGGACTATAGTCTTGACGTCCCGCACTTTCATGGGAGATGGAGCGAAGTCGACCAAGCGCGGCGATCCTGTTTGTCAGCGCAAGACGATCCAGAGTCTCAAGCGGAAAGCTCGTGAAAATAGAAATGCGCTGGGCAAGCATCTGATAGACTTCACACCGCGCCAACGCCCGCTCGGCGGTGTTGCCTTGAGCGAGCGTCGGGTCAGGGATACTCCAATGGGTGGTGATGGGATCTCCGGGCCAACTCGGACAAATCTCGCCCATTGTACGATCGCAAACCGTGAAAACGAAATCGAGTGCAGGTGCGGTGGACGTTGCAAAACTTGCCCAACTCTTTGTCCGAAGCGGCGTCGTGTCGTGTCCAAGCGAACCGAGGAGCAAGCGTGTGTCCGGATCGATTGCGGCCGCAGGATGGCTACCGGCGGAGAATACCTCGAACCGATCGTCCATGTCGCGGAGGATCGCTTCGGCCATAATGGAACGGCAGGCGTTCTCTCGGCAGAGGAAGAGGGTGCGGAACGGCTGGGACGGCATGGAAGTGGCTCCTCCTGTTGTTCGTTGCCCTCATTTCTACAACCATCGAAATGTCACATGCAACGATATTTCGAGAAATATCGATATTTTTCTTGCGCCGTTCATCAACTTCCGTTATTCGCGATAGATAGATATTTGCTCGATGCCCACCGAACGGATTGCACGATGACCGAAATCACGACGGACCAGTCACTTGCCATGCTGGCGGCGCTCGCCCAGGAAACCCGGCTCGAGGCGTTCCGGCTGCTGGTCGCCGAAGGACCGGATGGTTTACCGGCTGGCGACGTCGCGCGGATTGTCGGCGTTCCGTCCAACACCATGTCGACGCACCTCGCCATCCTCGAGCGCGCGGGACTGATCGCATCGCAGCGCTCCGGCCGCTCGATCGTCTACAGCGCCCGGCTCGATGCCATGAAGGCGCTGGTCCTCTATCTCGTGCAGGATTGCTGCAAGGGACAGCCCGGTCTTTGTGGCGAAGTGGCAGCCATGCTCGATCCAGCGTCGTCGTGTGCGCGACCGGAAACGCAGCACTGACATCCGGACCGGACAGCGGGGCCGAAGAACGCCCCCGATCGCGCCGTTCGGGCCCATATTTCGAAGAAGCTCGAAATATGACTTGACTCGATGAACGAGCGGAGGTTACCGCTATTTCCATGAGCATCGAAACAGCGGCAAAACAGCTTGAGGCCCTCGGGAACGTCACGCGCCTGCGCGTCTACCGGACGCTGGTGCGCGCGGGCGACGACGGTCTTCCCGTCGGCAGCCTGCAGGAGCGGATCGGGATTGCCGCGTCGACATTGTCCCACCACCTGCACCGCCTGATCTCGACGGGGCTCGTCACCCAGGAAAGGCAGGCAACGACGCTGATCTGCCGCGCGAACTATCCGGCCATGCACGGCCTCGTCGGCTTTCTGGTCGACGAATGCTGCATCGACGCCCGCTGCGCTCCACGAGAAAAGGCCGCCGCGCTCGCCTGAGGCGTTTTTTCTTCGCCAACTATTTCCATAATCCCGGAAGGATAAAATATGTCTGCGCCTTTTCCTTCTGCATTGCCGATCGCGGTTGTCGGCGCCGGTCCCATCGGGCTTGCGGCGGCCGCTCATCTCGTCGGCCGGGGAATGCCGGTGAAGGTCTACGAGGCCGGTTCAATCGTCGGCGAGAATATCCGCGACTGGGGGCATGTCCGCCTGTTCACGCCGTGGCGATATTGCGTCGATGCGGAGGCGGTGCGGCTCCTCGCGCGGCACGGCTGGCAGATGCCGGATGGGGAAATGGTGCCGACGGGTCATGAACTCGTCTCCCGCTATCTCGAACCGCTGGCGGCCACGCCGGCGCTGTCGGCTATCATCGAGACACGCACCCGCGTCACCGCGATCGCCCGCCATGGCATCGACAAGGTCGTCAGCCGCGGCCGCGACGGGCGGCCCTTCGTTCTCGTTGTCGAGACACCCGAGGGCGAGCGCCGCGATCTGGCGCGGGCGGTCATCGACGCTTCCGGCACCTGGGCCTCGCCCAATCCCCTCGGCGCCGACGGCATCGCGGCGACAGGCGAAGCCGCGTTCGCGGAACGGATCGCTTACGGCATTCCGGATGTGCTCGGGCGCGACCGGCCGCTTTATGCCGGCCGGACGACGCTGGTCGTCGGCGCCGGGCATTCCGCCGCCAATGTCCTGCTCGATCTCGACCGCCTGTCGAGGGAGGCACCGGAAACGGCGATCGTCTGGGCGACGCGGGGCGCGAATCTCGCGCGCGTGTTCGGCGGCGGCGCGGCCGATGAACTCCCCTCGCGCGCGGATCTCGGTACCCGTACACGCCGGCTGATCGAGCACGGCCGCATCCGGCTCGTTGCCGGTTTCGCGATCCGGCACGTGCGCGAGGAGGCCGGACGCCTGCTCGTCGAGGGGGAGACGGCCGACGGGCCGCAGGCACTTCCCCCGGTCGATCGCATCGTCGTCTGCACCGGCCAGCGCCCGGACCTGGCCATCACCCGCGAATTGCGCCTCGAACTTGATCCGGGGCTGGAGTGCGCGAGAAGGCTCGGCCCTGCCATCGATCCGAATCTGCATTCCTGCGGCTCAGTGCCGCCTCACGGCCACCGGGAGCTGTCGCATCCGGAAAAGGGCTTCTACACGGTCGGGGTCAAGAGCTACGGGCGGGCGCCGACCTTCCTGCTGCTGACGGGATACGAACAGGCCCGCTCGGTGGCAGCGGCGCTGTCCGGCGACCTTGCGGCGGCGGACGACGTCCGTCTCGTGCTTCCGGAGACCGGCGTCTGCACCACGCAGATTGCCGACGGACCGCCTGTCGCCGATGGACCATCTAGAGCAAGCTGCTGTGGCGGACCGGAAACGGATGATGCACCCCGGATCGTTGAAAGTGCCGATACGGCCTGCTGCGCCCGCGATCGTTGCTGTGCAGCATGACGGCCGGGGCGAATATTCCCGTGGCCGTGCCGTCGCGACGCCATGTCATCCCCGTCCTTGGGATGACGCAGATACTGGCGTGGGGCTCGTCCTACTATCTGCTCGCGGTGCTCGCCGCGCCCATCGCGGCCGACACCGGCTGGCCTCTTGCCTGGATCGTCGGCGGCCTGTCGCTCGGCCTTCTCACCGCAGGCATCGTATCGCCCCGCGTCGGCGGCAGCATCCAGCGTTTGGGTGGCCGCCCGGTGCTGGCGTTCAGCGCGGCCTGCCTCGGTCTCGGTCTGGCGGGGCTCGGGCTGTCGCCAAACCTGCTCGTCTATATCGCCGCGTGGCTGATCGTCGGCGTCGGCATGGGCGCGGGGCTTTACGACGCCGCCTTCGCCACGCTCGGACGCCTTTACGGGCTCAAGGCCCGCTCGGCGATTACCGCGCTGACCCTGTTCGGCGGCTTCGCCAGCACGCTGTGCTGGCCGCTGTCAGCCTGGCTGGTGTCCGAGCTTGGCTGGCGGGGCGCCTGCTTCGTCTACGCAGGCATTCACCTTGGCCTGCTGATGCCGCTCTACCTCTTCGCCCTGCCGCGCGAGCCCGAACGCCCCATGCCGGCGAAACCGGAGCAGGCGCAGGCCGCTGTCGGCTCCCCCGACGTCCAGACAGCACGCGCGTCCGGTTTGCTGTTCATCCTCGTCGCCCTGACTATCACGGTCAGCTCGATGATCTCGGCGCTGCTCTCGGTTCATCTGCTGACCATCCTGCAGGCCCGGGATATCGCCCTGGCCGCCGCCGTGGCGCTTGGCGCGACGGTCGGTCCCGCGCAGGTGGGGGCGCGCGTGATCGAGATGGCCATCAGCCGCTATCACCATCCCATCTGGACGAAGCTCGCATCGACGGTGTTCGTCGCCGCCGGTGTCGGCGCCCTGTGGGCCGGGCTTCCGCTGATCTCCGCCGCGCTGATCTTCTACGGCGCGGGAATCGGCATCGAGTCGATCGCGCGCGGCACGCTGCCCCTCGCCCTGTTCGGGGAGGAGCGCTATGCCGTCGTCATGGGACGCATCGCCATGCCGAGCCTGATCGCCCAGGCGGCCGCTCCGTCCGTCGGAGCGGTGCTCATCGATCGGTTCGGAGCGGATGCGACGCTTGGTATGTTGCTTGCCGTCGCGCTGACCAATGTCGCGCTGGTCACCGTCCTGTTCGCCATCCTGCCGACATCCGCACGCAGACATCAGCCCGCCTGATACGGCGCCGCCGATATGGCTTCGGCGAGCGCTTGCGCCAGGCGCGGCGTCATCTCTCGTGCCGTCCTTCCCGCCCCCAGGAGCGTGGCCGACGCTGCGCCCGTCCAGTTGCCGTAGCCGGCGAGCCAAAGGCGCGGTTCCTTGACCGCCCGCTGCTCCACGACTTCGATGCGCCCGTCGGGTTCGACGATGCCAAGGGGCTTCAGATGATCGGTCGCAGGCCGGAAGCCCGTACACCAGATGATCGCATCGACCGTGCTTTCGGTTCCGTCACGCCAGACGACGCCGCCCGGAATGAGGCGTGCGAACGGGCGAACGGCCTTGAGCACACCACGTGTCCGGGCTTCCTTCACTGGCGGCACCATGACGATATCGCCGATGGTCGTCGTCGAGGAGGCGTCGTCGATGCCACGCACGCGGGCGCTGGCGCGCTCGAACAGCACGCGCCCGTCGACATCGTCGGGCAGGAAGACGGGTTCCCTGAGCGTCATCCAGGTCGTCTGGGCCACCTCGCTCAGTTCCGCGAGAAGCTGCGCACCGGAATTCCCTCCGCCGACGATCAGGACGCGCTTCCCCGCAAATGCCGCGGGCGTCCGGTAATGGGCCGAGTGGAGCTGGACGCCTTCGAACAATTCGCGTCCGGGGTAGTCGGGCACGAAAGGCGCGGCCCATGTGCCGGTCGCACTGACCACCGCGCGAGCGGCAAGGCTCCCGCCATCACGGAATCCGATCCGGAGAAAAGTGCCCTCCCGCTCGACGGCTCCAACGGTCCGAGGCCGATCGATCGGGAAATCATAGCGCGCCTCATAGCGCGTAAGATAGGAGATCACTTCGTCTCGAGTCGGATATCCGTCCGTTGCGCCCGGCGGAAAGGGCCAGCCCGGCAGCGAACTGTAGGCCGCCGGCGAAAACAGATGTAGCGAGTCCCAGGTGTGGACCCATGCTCCGCCCGGCCCGTCACCTGCGTCGACAATGAGGAAATCCAGTCCGAGTCGGCGAAGATAGTAGGCGACGGCAAGCCCCGCCTGACCGCCTCCGACGACGATCACCTCGTGATCCGGCTTCGTCATGCCGACTTCTTCCGCGATGCGGTGGCGATGGACGACAGGTCGGTTCCGGCGTCTATCGGCTTGCCAGCTTCCTTGCGTTCGGAATAGCGATCGACGAGTTCACCGGCATGCGGCCGCAGAAGGATGGTGAAGCGGACGAGTTCCTCCATCACGTCGACAATGCGATCGTAGTAGCTCGACGGCCTCATGCGGCCATTCTCGTCGAACTCCTGAAACGCCTTGGCAATGCTCGATTGGTTGGGGATGGTGAACATGCGCATCCAACGCCCCAGCAGACGCAGCGCATTGACCGCGTTGAAGCTCTGGGAGCCTCCCGACACCTGCATCAACGCAAGCGTTCGCCCCTGGGTCGGTCGAATCCCTCCCATGCTGAGCGGCAGGTGATCGATCTGCGCCTTCATCAGGCCGGTCATCTGGCCATGACGTTCGGGACTGCACCAGACCATGCCTTCCGACCAGATCGCGTGCTCGCGCAGCTCCCTGATGGCCGGATGGTCGTCGTCGGCAACCTGGTCGGGAAAGGGCAGATCGCCAGGATCGAAGATGCGAGTCTCCGCCCCGAAGAACGCGAGAAGCCGAGCCGCCTCTTCCGTTGCCAGCCGCGAATAGGAGCGCGGACGCAGCGAACCGTAGAGCAGGAGGATACGCGGCTTGCTATCGCCCGGACCCAGACCGATGCCCGGACGACGATGCGCGAAGCGGCGATCGAGAGCAGGCAGATGGTCGGGTTCGGACAACGTACGCAAACGCATGATTCTCTCTTTCTATTGTTTCACCGCCGCGACGGGCGCCGGTGCGGTCGTCGGAAACAATCGTTCCCCAAGCCGCAGCGCCACATGGACCAGCAGGATCAGCACCGGCACCTCGACCAGCGGACCGATCACCGCGGCGAAGGCAACCGGCGATGCGAGCCCGAAGGCCGCGATCGCCACCGCGATCGCCAGCTCGAAATTGTTGCCGGCGGCGGTGAAGGCGATCGCCGTGGTGCGGGGATAATCGGCTTCGATCAGCTTGCCCATGAAGAAGCTGATCAGGAACTGGACGATGAAGTAGATCGTCAGCGGGATCGCGATGATGACAGCGTCGAGCGGCAGGCGCACCACATCGCCGCCCTTGAGGCTGAACATCGCGACGATGGTGAAAAGCAGCGCCGCCAGCGTGATCGGGCTGATTTTCGGCAGGAAGACGTTCTCATACCAGTCGGCGCCCTTTTTCGCGACCAGGATACGGCGGGTCAGGAATCCGGCCAGAAACGGAATGCCGAGATAGATCAGCACCGCTTCAGTGATCGTCCAGAATCCGACATCGACGACGCTGCCTTCAAGTCCGAACAGCGGTGGCAGCACGGTGAGAAATATCCAAGCATAGGTCGAGAAGAACAGGATCTGGAAGATCGAGTTGAAGGCGACGAGACCGGCGACATACTGGTTGTCGCCCTTGGCGAGCTGATTCCAGACCAGCACCATGGCGATGCAGCGCGCGAGGCCAATCAGGATGAGGCCGGTCATGTACTCCGGATGGTCGCGCAGGAAGATGACGGCGAGCGCGAACATCAGCGTGGGGCCGATGATCCAGTTCTGCACCAGCGAGAGCGCGAGCACGCGCTTGTCGGCAAAGACGCGATGAAGTTCCTCGTACTTCACCTTGGCGAGCGGCGGATACATCATCAGGATCAGCCCGATGGCGATCGGGATGTTCGTGGAACCGACCGACAGCGCGTTGAGCTCATCGGGCAGGCCGGTGAAGACGGTGCCGAGAATGACGCCGAGCGCCATCGCGGCGAAGATCCAGACCGTCAGGTAGCGGTCGAGAAAGGACAGCCGCGAGGCCGGCCGAACAGTGGTTTCCATGGGGGAAGCTCCTGGCACGTCAGACGAGCCTGTTGCCGAGTGCGTCGACAACCTTCTCGCCGTCCTCTTTGGTGAACGCGCCGCGTTGCGGGGGAAGCAGGTCGAGCACCGCTTCCGAAGGGCGGCAGAGCCGCACGCCCTGCGGGCTGACGACGATCGGACGATTGATGAGGATCGGATGCTTTTCGATCGCATCGAGCAGTTGGTCGTCGCTCAGCGCTGGGTCATCGAGGCCCAGTTCCGCATAGGGCGTGCCTTTCTCCCGCAGGATATCGCGCACCGTCAGCCCCATGCGCGCGATGAGCTGGACGAGCAGCGCGCGCGACGGCGGCGTCTTCAGGTACTCGATCACATGGGGCTCGATGCCTGCATTGCGGATCATGGCAAGCGTGTTGCGCGAGGTGCCGCAGTCGGGGTTGTGGTAGATGATCACGTCCATGGCTGACCTCATGCGATATCAGCGCGGAAATCGGTCGCACCTTCGATGCGACCGATTTCCGTCACTTTGGCCTTGAGCGATGTGCGGTCGAGACTCTCGATCGGCAGTGCGGCAAAAATGGAGATCCGGTTCTTCAGATAGCGAAGCGCCGTCACGAAAGCGGTCCGCTTCTCGATGTCGGTTCCCTCAACTGCAACCGGATCCTCGATGCCCCAATGGGCGGTCATCGGCTGTCCGGGCCAGACGGGGCAGACTTCGCCGGCAGCGTTGTCACAGACCGTGAATACGAAATCCATCACCGGAGCGTCGGGCTGACCAAACTCGTCCCAACTCTTCGAATGCAATCCCTCGGTCGGGTACTCGAAGCTCTCCAGCGTCTCCAACGTCAAGGGATGCACGTCGCCCCTTGGATGACTGCCCGCCGAGAAGGCATGGAAACGGCCTTCCCCATCCTTGTTCAGGATGCTTTCGGCGACGATGGAACGGGCGGAATTGCCGGTGCAAAGAAAGAGAACGTTGAATACACGGACTTGCAAGGACGGCTCAAGCATGGGCGTTTTCCCCAGTAGTTGAAAGGCAGCAGGAGGACAGGGCCGAGATGGCTGGCGTACACACCTCCGGATGGCCCTGGCAGCAATCGCGCATGAGAAACTGGATGAGGCTGGAAAGCGCCGGATAGACGGCGCTGTAGATGATCAGCCGCCCCCCCCGGCGAGACCGGGCGAGACCGGCATGTTCGAGGTGGCTGAGGTGAAACGACAGGCGCGAGGAGGACGCGCCTCCCAGCGCCTCGCCGATGGCCCCTGCGGGCATACCCTCGGGACCGGCAGCCACTAGCAACCGGACGATACGCAGCCGCGTCTCCTGCGAAAGGGCGCCGAAAGCATCGAGGGCTTGCTTTTCTTCCATTGTTCCACGCCTCAATTAATGTTGAGATATTGGGTAGCAAATGCGCGGGATCGAAGCAAGGGAAATCCCTTCGGTAAGTGCATGAGAAGCGATTCGTAGCGGAAGTTTTACCTGCTGGCGGTGGGGAGCGGGGCGCGCTGCATCATGGCTACAGCAACCGAAATGAATGGCAATCAGGTCGATGCATAAAGCCACATTATTTCTGGAAATCCAGATTTCCAGAAAAATGGCAATTTGTTATGTTATTGTCGTCATTCGCGAGCAGGAGTCTCCCGCAGCCACGAAATCGGAATGCAGCAGCAAATCGGAACCTCTGACGGAGTTATCATGCCTCGACTCTTCATTATCGGCGGAAGCGATGCCGGCATTAGCGCCGCCCTTCGAGCACGCGAACTCGCTCTAGATTGGCATGTCACAATTGCCACTGCAGACCGTTATCCGAACTTCAGCATTTGTGGCATCCCGTACTTCCTCAGCGGTGAGGTGGAAGAAGCTACCAACCTTGCTCACCGCAAGGCTGCCGACATCGAAGCGCTCGGCGTCGAGCTGCTGCTGGACCATGCGGTGGAAGGCATCGATCCTGCCAGTCATCAGGTGACGACCCGGGACAGCAGCGGACGCATAGTCGAACACCGTTATGACAAGCTTGTCATCGGCACAGGAGCGACATCGATACGGCCGCCGCTTCCCGGCCTTGATCTGCCGGGAGTTTTCCTGCTGCGATGGATGGACGACACTTTCGCCTTCGAGAAGCACCTGGAGGAAGCCAAGCCGCGGAGCATCGCCATTATCGGCGGAGGCTATATTGGGCTTGAAATGTCCGAGGCGCTTACGCGGCGCGGCATTGACGTCACGGTGGTGGAAATGGCGCCGAGCGTCATGACGACAATCGACTCCGACCTGGGGCAGAAAGTCGGTGAGGAACTCCGGCGCAATGGAATTCACATCGCCGCTGGTCAGGCTATTTCGTCGATTTCGCGGGATGGCGTGGGACTGCGCCTGGATGGCCCGAACGGCTTCTCGCTGCCGACGGACATGGTTCTTGTCGCCGTCGGCGCCCGGCCGGAAACGGGGCTTGCGGAGGCGGCAGGCATCACCCTCGGGTTCAAGAAAGCCCTGCAGGTGAACCGGCGGATGGAGACCAACATCCTTGATGTTTATGCGGCGGGCGACTGCGTCGAAACATGGCATCGGATCACCCGGGCGAACGCCTACTTGCCTCTCGGAACGACCGCGCACAAACAAGGCAGGATTGCCGGCGAGAACGCAGTCGGCGGCGACCGGCAGTTCGAAGGCAGTCTCGGCACCCAGTCGGTTCGCCTGTTCGAGTCCGTCGTCGCACGCACCGGCTTTCACGACCGGGACGCGGCAAACGCCGGATTTGATCCGCTTTCCGTCGACTCCGTCGTATGGGATCACAAGGTCTACTACCCCGGCGCCAGGGAGATGACGATCCGGGTGACGGGCGACCGTTCGACACAGAGACTGCTCGGAGCGCAGATCATCGGGCACTACGGGACCGAGGTTTCCAAGCGCATCGACATATTTGCGGCCGCCATTCATCACGGGATGAGCGTCGAGGCGGCAAGCGATCTTGACCTCAGCTACACCCCGCCCTTGAGCAGCCCGTGGGATCCGGTCCAGATGGCAACCCAAGCATGGAGTGCCGCCCTTCGCAGCGGATGAAAATGACACGTCGTCAAAGTCTTTTTGAGCAGGCGTATTACGCAACCGAAGCTGCCTCGACCGTTGGAGAGGCAATTGTAAGCCTGTCAAAAATCTACAACATCGATTTTGTAACATATCACTTCGCCCAGACCATTATCGATTCAGTAGACTCCCCGTTCGTCCGGACTAATTATCCTGATGAATGGGTTTCACGTTACTTGTTGAATGGGTATGTCAAGGTTGATCCAATTGTAAAGGAGGGATTTTTACGACAATTACCGTTCCACTGGCGCGAAATCGAAATTCCACCTGACGCCTATGATTTTTTTCAAGATGCACAACGTCACGGAATCGGAGAGAATGGATTTTCAATACCTATTGTTGATAAAGTACGACGTCGCGCCTTGCTATCGATGAATAGTATGAAGGCGCCATCCATCTGGAACAGAACAGTAAATCGCCATAAGGAAGAATGGGTGGAGCTTGCATTACTCGTTCACCAGAAGGCCGTCCTTGAGCTGTATGGTGAACGAGATCCTGCACCGTCTTTGAGCCCGCGCGAACTGGAATGCCTTCATTGGACAGCACTTGGCAAAGGATACAAGGAAATCGCGCTCATACTTGGCATATCCGATCATACAGCGCGGAGTTACCTGAAATCAGCACGAATCAAGCTTGGATGCGTGACAATTTCATCTGCCGCGACGCTCGCATTGCATCTGCGCCTCATTACTTTGTGATCCTATACCCTCATATGAGGGTACTCATATGAGGGAATTTCATCGCGAACTTTCATACTGCATTGTTTATCCACCAATCACCGGTTGGAGGATATGATGTTTATTGTCATCCAGAAGAATGAATACAATAAATACGCCCACCTTATCGATCAATCATTCCGTCTTAGAAAAAGGATATTTGTCGATCAACTGAGATGGAAAGTGGAGGTTACAGGTCCATACGAGCGCGACAGTTACGATAATCTTGGGCCTGCCTATCTCATTTGGTGCGACGAACAAGCCGATCATCTCTACGGTAGCGTGCGCCTGTTACCGACGACCGGTCCGACTCTTCTATATGACGTATTTCGGTCGACCTTCCCTGACATCTCCCTTATCGGACCCGGGATCTGGGAAGGGACAAGAATGTGTGTTGATGAAACTGCAATTCTCGCCGATTTTCCGGACCTCGATCCGAGACGCGCTTTCAGCATGCTACTTCTGGCGCTATGTGAGTGTGCACTTCATTACGGAATACATACCCTAATTTCGAACTACGAGCCCCACATGCGGAGAATCTACCGACGCGCGGGCCTCAAGTTCGATGAGATCGGGCATGCGAACGGTTTCGGCCGTTTTCCGGTGTGTTGCGGCGTATTCGAAGTGTCAGCAGCAACAAGGCATCGGATGAGGCAAGCGCTCAAGCTTTCAGATTCGCTCTACGCACCCCAGCCGGTCATCCGCAGTTACAATGCCGGTCAAAGCTCGCTGGCAATGCACGACGAGCTGACTTAGGCGCTGACCCATTTCGGGGGCGTGCAATAACTTGTCAAGCGGGCGGTGTCGTATATCCCCTGACAGCCAGCCGTTGATACTGAGGTCGTAAAAGGACAGCAGTTGCACGCGATCGTTTGTTTCTCGAAAGGACTGAATCGTTCTCCAAACGAATTGAGTATCGAATCAGCTCAACAGTTCGTTCTCGAGAGCTATGTTTCGCGAGCCTCGAACGCCCGCTTGCATGGCCATCCACTATTGTAGAGGCTGAAGATGTGGACGAAGCACTCGGACATCGAAGTACGTCATCTCCGATATGTTATCGCGGCAGCCGAACATGGAAGCTTTCGGCTGGCTGCCGCAGCCATAGGTGTGCAAGTGTCAGCAGTGAGCCGACGCATTCGGGATGTAGAGGATAACATTGGTGCTGCGCTATTCATCAGGCAGTCGAATGGGGTACGTCTGACATACGCCGGTGAGCTTTTCCTACAACGGGCGAGGCGCGCCATGAAGCATATCAAATCTGCGGGAAAAGATGTCGCGTCTGCAGGCCAGGGAGATGAAGGAAGGATACACGTTGGAATTTCAGTGTCCCTTGCTTCAAATTTTATGACAAGCTTAATCGAAAATTATACTAATAGTCATCCGAAAGTGCGCCTTGAGTTCATTGAAGGCACTCCGTTAGAGCACATCCAAGCCATACGCACACATCAGTTGGATGTCGCATTTCTTACTGGATCACCGCATGTCAGCGGCTGCGAGACTAGGCAGCTATGGAGCGAACAGGTTTTTGTTGCAATGCCCGAGGATGACAACCTAGCTGTGCATGAAAGCATCACTTGGAGAGAACTGCAAGGGCGGCGGTTTGTAGTTTGCGAGACGTGGCCAGGCCCTGAAATCCATGATTTTCTAATAAAACACCTGTCGGAACCGGGGCATCAACCATCAGTTAAGGTGCAGGCGGTTTATCGAGACAACCTCATGCAAATGGTCGCTAGTGGTGGAAATCTGACTCTGGTCAGCGAGGCGGCTACCGCAATGCTTTTTCCGGGCGTGCTATATCGCCAACTTGCAAGCGAGACGGTTCCGTTTTGCACAGTATGGTCGCCGACAAACGACAATCCCGCATGCCGGCGCCTTCTCAGCCTTGCCCGCACTCTCTCAGACGAACAGATTGCCACTGGTAAGTAGCTCCTACCTCGGCCGTGCTAGTATTCTTGTATCATGATGCGCAGGATATTGCAGGATCTCTATTCAGAGGATCGTTTCGCCCTGCTGAATCCCTTGTCAGTGGCCATGAACTGCTGAAGCATTGGGACGATGAGCTTCGCCGGATCATACGGCGCAACCTCACCGGCGTTTCGGGCGAGAATTTCGGCATACACTACAAGGTCTCGATGGAGTGATGCGGGCAACTCCACCGTGACCTTCACGGGTTTGTCGTCGGCGAGGGGACCAAGTTTCAGTTTCGCCATGATCAGCCCCTGTAGGGTTCGAGGACAAGATCGCGGGTAACGACCACGCGGACGGGGAAGCCGGGCCTGATCGTCAGCGTCGGCGCGACATTGAGTTGGCGGCGGACGATTTCCTGACCGGCATCGTTGATCGTGTCCTGTGCGCCGTTACGTATGGCTCGAAGCAGCCTGTCATCGTCGTCGACGGCCAGTTCCGTCCCGACCGCGAGCAGGGTCGAAAGACCGGCGGCCTTGGCGATGTCCCACCAATGGTAATCGACGCCATCCTCAAGCCCCGCGTAGCCCTGCGTGTCGGCGCCGGGCTGGCGTTCCAGCACGATGGAGCGGCCGTTGGGCAGGATGATCCGGTTCCAGACGAGCAGGACGCGGCGCTGCCCGAAGCCGACGTCGTTGCTGTATTCGCCGATCAGGCGAGCGCCCTGGGGCACGAGCAGGATATTGCCGGTCGGGCTATCGTAGATGTTTTCGGTTATCTGGGCGGTGATCTGGCCGGGAAGATCGGAGCGGATGCCGGTGATGAGCGCGGCCGGGATGACTGAACCTGCCTGAAGCACATAGGGCGATGCCGGGGGGGCGACGCGATCGGGGGCGACCGTGCGTCGATCGACAGCCGCATTGAGGAAGGCCAATTGCCGATCCTGCGCGGTGGGTATTCCGGTCTGGCCGGCAAGGCCGAGTCCGGCGAAGCTCGGGTTCGCACCGCCGGCGAGCGTGCCGGTGGCCGCACCTGGACGGGCCTCGGTCTGGAAGAAGACACGGCTCAGGCGTGCGGCCTCTTCCTCGGCAAGCCGCCGCTGTTCCGCCTGATCGACGGCGGGGGTCGTCATGGGTGGCGGAGCGACGGGCTGGCCCCGGTTCTGTGCGTCGAGGATCGGCCCGCCCAGGTCTCCCGGCAGCGGCGGCCCGAGCACAGGGCCGGTATAATCGCGCGGCAGGCCGGCAAGACCATCGGCCGTTGGCCTATTCTCTGTGGAATAGAGTTCCTCGCCGCCGGCTCCGGGATCGCGGGTCTGGAGAGCATAGATCAGCGCTCCGCCGATGCCGAGGCCGGCGACGACGCCAAGGCCGGCCAGCACCTTGCGCGACAGGCGGGTGACGCGCGGCGCTTCGGCGCGCAGGCGCATGGCGGAGGCTGAATCGCTTGCGGCGCCGGTCAGCGGCACGCTGTCTTCTGGCGTGTTCTCGGTATCGCTCATGACGCGGGCCTCCCGTCGGTGCGCACGATCCTGACGGTCTGCTGGCGCTCGCCACTGCCGAGGCGCAGCTCAGCGGCCGCGAAGATGCGATCGACGATCAGGATATTCTGGTGGATACGGCTGTTGACGATCTGCGCCTCGCCCTCCGGGCCGAGGACGAACAGGGGCGGAAGCTCCCCCTGCGCGATGCCGCGCGGGAAAACGATATAGACTCGGCGGCCGTCGTCATAGACCGCGACCGGCCGCCAGGGCGGCGTGGCGCCCGTGAGGTTGTAGCGGTAGTTACGCGCCGCGGCGGCTGGAATGATCGGGGTGGCGGGCGCTGCCTGACGCTGGGACGCGGGAGGCGTCGGGTAGGCCCAGGCGATGGCCGGCATGTAGGGGGTCTCGCCCGAGCGCAGCTCGATCATGTAGGTGCGCCGGTCAGTAGTGATAACCAGATTGGTCGAGATGTCGGCGCGCGTCGGTTTGACCAGCACATGCACGCGACGGGTCACGCCCGAACCGCTCTCGGTGTCGCCGATGATCCAGCGAGCGGTGTCGCCGGCCGCGATCGGGCCGGCACCGGTCAGGTTTTCCCCCGGCTCAAGCGCGATATTGGTGATCTGGCCGGGCGCCGCATAGACCTGATACAGTGCGCCTTCGCTCCACGGGTAGATCTGAATGGAATTGTAATAACCCTCGCGGCGCGGCTCGACACGGGCGGCGGCATTAGCGTTGGTGACGCGGCCGGCCGGGGTGCTTGCGGCATTGCCGCCCCGGCTCGGCGTCCAGGCGGGCGGAACATGCAAGGGGCGCGGCCGCTCGTCGGTGACGGCGGCGGGCACGGCCGGCAAAGGTGGCACGTCCGCGTCGTAGCTGATCTGCGGCGGCTTGTAGGTCGCGCAACCGGCCAGCATGGATGCGGAAAGAAGGACAACCGCGATCGCGGATTTGCGTAAAGCCGGAAATGCGGATTGGCGGAACATCGCGCTCATTGGCCCAACTCCCGCGACCAGTTGATGGCGTTGACGTAGATTCCCAAGGGATTCGTCCGGAGCCGCTCGGTATCGCGCGGGGTCTGGATCACGATGGTCAGGATCGCGGTCCAGCGCTCGGTTCGGGAGAGCTGGCCGTTCTCGTAATGGCGTTCCGTCCAGGCGATCCTGAACGAATCCGGCGAGGCGCGGATGACGCTGGAGACCTCGACGGCAACCTGCTGGCGACCGACCTTCGTGAACGGATCGTTGGCGCGGGCATAGTCGTTGAGCGCTGCCGCCCCGCGATCCGTGGTCCATTCATAGGCCCGGAGCCAGTTCTGGCGGACGATGATGGCGTCGGCCGGGATGGCGCGGACCTGCTCGATGAAGCGGCCGAGATGCCAGGCGATCTGCGGATCGGTCGGGCGGTAGTCGGCCGTGGCGGGGGCGACGGTCTGCGCCTGGCCGAGCCGATCGACCTGAACCACCCAGGGCACGACAGTCCCGTGCGCCGACTGCCAGACAAGGGCTGCGGCGAAGCCGGCGGACAGGATCAGGCTGCCGAAGGCCATGTATCGCCAGTTGCGGGCCTGAACCCGCGCCGATCCGATGCGGTCGTCCCAAGCCTGTGCTGCACGCTGATAAGGTGTTTCCGGTTCAGGTGTCTTGCCGTAATGCGCGGCGGGTCGTTTGAAGAAGCTCATGAGCGGTCGCTTTCGGAGAGATTGACGGAGGAGCCGGAGCCATGGCTGTCGCCGGAACGGACGGCATGGGCGGCAGAGCTGATGCCGTGGCTGATCGCCTGACTGCGCCGCATACGTTGCGCCCAGGCGGGCGGGCCATCAGCGGGCGCCGGGGAAGCAGGGGATGCACCGGCTGCGCTGGCGACGGTGCCCATGGTCGAGGTGCCGCCCGTCGCGCTGAACCCTGCCTTCGCGCCATCGAAGAAGCTGGATTTGACACTTTCCGCGGCACGGCTTGCTGCGCGCTTCAGGGGCGAGACGGCCGCCGATCCGGCCGCGCGCGCAACGCCGCCGAGACCGGAGGCGACACCGGCTGCACCGGATTGGCCCATGGAACCGAGACTGTAGGCGGTCGACGTCGCACCGGCGGCAGCCGCACCGCCCCGGACGGCCGCAGCTCCACCGGAGAGTGCGGCCGCTCCACCTTTTGCGGCGAGCATGGTTGCGCCACCGGCCGCGACGGCCGCCCCGCCGACCGCAAGGCCGGTGCCGACGGCCGCGCCAGCGCCAAGCTGAGGGCCTCCGGAAACGATGCCGTTCGCAATTCCTGGCCCGAATATTCCCAATCCGACCAGCGACAGGGCGGCCAGCACGATCGCCATGGCGTCGTCAATGGTCGGCGTCGCGCCACCGGAGCCAGCGGTGAACTGCGAAAACAGTGTCGAGCCGATTCCTATGATTACGGCCAGCACCAGAACCTTGATGCCCGAGGAGATCACGTTCCCCAGGACTCTTTCGGCCATGAAAGCCGTTTTCCCGAAGAGGCCAAACGGAATCAACACGAATCCGGCGAGAGTGGTGAGCTTGAACTCAATTAAACTGACAAATAGTTGGATCGCCAGAATAAAGAAGGCCAACAAGACCAAGGCCCAGGCGAATAACAAGCAAGCGATCTGGATGAAATTCTCGAAGAACGCGATCCATCCCATCAAATCGCTGATGGATTCCAGCAGTGGCCGTCCGGCGTCGAGGCCGACCTGCGCCACCTTTCCGGGGCGCATGAGGTCAGCGACCGAGAAGCTGGTGCCCGAGCCTTTGAGGCCAAGGCTGGCGAAGCTCTCGAAGACGATGCGGGCGAGATTCGACCAGTTGCCGATGATGTAGGCGAACATGCCGACGAACAGGGTTTTCTTCACCAGCCGGGCGATGATATCGTCATCCGCGCCCCAGGCCCAGAACAACGAGGCTAAGGTGACGTCGACGACGATCAGGGTGGTGGCGATGAAGGCGACTTCTCCGCCAAGCAGGCCGAAGCCGGAGTCTATGTAGGATGTGAAAACCCCGAGAAACGAGTCGATTACGCCGGTGCCGCCCATCGGATCACTGTCCTTCCGCGGTCTGTGGTGCGGCGGGTGCAGAGGCCCGGCCGAGGAAGCGGTCGCGGCTCTCGGCCCAGACGCGCAGGCATTCGGGGTCGCTTGCGGCCGCTTCGCCGAGACGCTGGCACCGACGCTGCTTCTCGCGCAGTGGATCGCGCGCTGGTTCGGCGGAAACGGCCGAGCGGGGCGTCGGCGGCTCCTCCGTGCGGGTCATCTCGATCGCCGTGGCGGTGATGGCGATGGCGACGAACACGACCGCCGCGAGCCGGGCCAGCATCTTGCCGTCCATAGGCGCCCCTCCGTCGGTCAATTGCCGTTGTTGAACATCTGCGCATTGCCTGGCTGATACCCGCTGCCCGGCGTTAGGAAGCGGCGGCGCTGCTCGCGGCCCTGTTCGGCGGCGGCGGTGCGTTCGGCCTCGGTGAGCGCTTCGGCGCGGCCATTGGCCGAAATCAGCGCGATCAGGTCGGAAAGCTGTTGCGCCTGAAGGGCCAACAATTGATTGCCGGCCTGAGTGGCTTGCAGCGCTCCGGTTGCGCCTTGGCTCTGGCCGACGAGCGCATACATCTCGGCGCGGTTGGTCTCGATGTTGCCCACGACGCCGGCCTGAACGCGGAGAGCGTCTCGAAGGCCGCCGACCGTGTTCTGCCAGCGCGAGCGGGCGTCGGCGACGAGCTGCTGTTGGCTCGTCGTCAGCGAGACGTTGCCATATTGCTGCTGGAACGCCTGGTCGATCTGCTGGACGTCGAAGGCGATATTCTGCGCCTGCTGCAGAAGCTGCTGTGTGCGCTGAACGGACTGCTGGAGCTGCTGGAGCGAGGAATATGGCAGGCTCGCCAGATTGCGGGCCTGGTTGATGAGCGATTGCGCCTCGTTCTGAAGCGACTGGATTTGGTTGTTGATCTGCTCCAGCGATCTCGCGGCCGACAGGACATTCTCGATGTAATTCCTCGGATCGAACACGATCCAGGCAGCGGAAGCCGGCGGCGCCAGAACCAGCGAAGCCGGGCCTGAGAGGGCAAGAAAAGATGCGGCAAGCAAGGCCGCGCGGGAATGACGGGTTTTCATGATGAAGTCTCCTTGTCGGGCTGGGGGATGAGATTTGCGAGGTCGGGAATGAGGTCCGCGGCCCAGTCGACGCCGCGCAGGCGAAGCCAGGCGGCTAGGAAGCCGTCCCGGCCGTGCTCGGCGAAGACGCGGGCGATGGCGGACTGGTCGGATTTCGAGGAGGCGGCCGTGAGCGCCAGCCCGACTTCGGACAGGCCCAGCTCGAACAGACGATTCCCGCTGCGGCTCTGGCAGTAGTAGTCTTTCTTCGGCGCGGCCCGCGCGAGGATCTCGATCTGCCGTGCGTTCAAGCCAAATCGCTGATAGATGGCGGTGATCTGCGGTTCGACGGCACGCTCGTTCGGAAGAAGAAGCCGTGTCAGGCAACTTTCGATGATCGCGGGGGCGATGGCAGAATTGTCGATGTCGGACAGCGACTGCGTGGCGAAGATGACCGATGCATTCTTCTTGCGCAGGGTTTTCAGCCATTCCCGCAACTGTCCGGAAAAGGCTTCGTCGTCCAGCGCCAACCAGCCCTCATCGATGATGAGCAAGGTCGGCGAGCCGTCGAGCCGGTCGCCGATGCGGTGGAACAGATAGGACAGGACGGCCGGCGCGGCGCCTGTGCCGACTAGCCCCTCGATCTCGAACGCCTGCACCGACGCACTGCCGAGGTGTTCGGTTTCGGCATCGAGCAGGCGGCCGTAGGGACCGCCGACGCAATACGGGCGCAAGGCTTGTTTCAGGTCGTTCGATTGCAGCAGCACCGTCAGGCCGGTGATGGTGCGTTCCTCGACCGGCGCCGAAGCGAGAGAGGTCAGCGCCGTCCAGATATGTTCCTTGACATCCGGCGTGATCGCGATGTTCTCGCGGGTCAGGATGGAGACGATCCAGTCGGCCGCCCAAGCGCGTTCCGGAACATCATGGATGCGCGCAAGCGGCTGGAGCGAAACGGAAAATGCGTCTCCCTCGGTGAGATCACCTCCAAGATCATGCCAGTCGCCGCCCATGGCGAGGGCTGCGGCCCGGATCGAGCCCCCGAAATCGAAAGCGAAAACCTGGCTCCGCTCATAGCGCCTGAACTGGAGCGCCATGCAGGCGAGCAACACACTTTTGCCCGATCCGGTCGGGCCGACAACAAGCGTATGCCCGACATCGCCGACGTGAATGGAAAGCCGGAACGGGGTGCTTCCTTCGGTCTTGCCAAAGAGCAAGGGCGGCGCACCGAGATGGCTGTCCCGTTCCGGCCCCGCCCACACGGCACTGAGGGGGATCATGTGGGCGAGATTGAGCGTCGAGATCGGTGGCTGACGGACATTGGCGTAAACATGCCCCGGCAGTGAGCCGAGCCAGGCATCGACCGCATTGATGGTTTCCGGCATCGCCGTGAAATCGCGGCTCTGAACTGTCTTTTCGACAAGGCGGAGCTTTTCGTCTGCCAGACGGGGATTGGTGTCCCAGACGGCGATTGTCGCCGTGACATAGGCCATGCCGGCATAGTCGGCGCCGAGTTCCTGAAGCGCGATGTCCGCATCGGCCGCCTTGTTCGCGGCATCGGTATCCACGAGGACGGACGCCTCGTTGGTCATCACTTCTTTTAAGATGGCGGCGATCGACTTGCGTTTCGCAAACCACTGGCGACGGATGCGGGTGAGCAGCCGGATGGCGTCGGTCTTGTCCAGCAGGATCGCGCGCGTCGACCAGCGATAGGGAAAGGCGAGCTTGTTCAGCTCATCGAGGATGCCGGGCGTGGTTGCGGTCGGAAAACCGACAATCGTGAGAATGCGCAGATGCGTGTTGCCGAGGCGCGGCTCCAGCCCGCCAGTCAGAGACTGATCGGCCAGGAGGGCATCGAGATACATCGGCGTCTCGGGAACGCGGACGCGGTGCCGGTTGGTGGAAATGGTTGAGTGTAGGTAGGTCAGCGTCTCGCTATCGTCGAGCCAGTGGCATTCCGGCATGAAGCCGTCGAGCAGCGCCAGCACGCGATCGGTGCGATCCGTGAAGCCGCGCAGGGCCTCGAACGGATCGACGCCGCCTTGCTCGCGGCCCTCGTAGAGCCAGCTTTCGGCGCGGGCAGCATCTTCGGCTGGTGGCAGCCAGGCGAAGGTCAGGAAGTAGCTGGATATATAGTGCGTGCCGGCTTCCTCGAAATCGGCCTTCCTCTCTGCATCGACCAGCGCCGACGCGGCATCGGGAAAACGACTGTCCGGGTAGCTCGCGGCCTCGTAGCGCTGCGCCTCGACAAAGAGGCTCCAGCCGGAACCTAGACGGCGCACGGCATTGTTGATGCGGCCGGCCGTGCCGACCAACTCGGCGGCGACGGCGCTGTCGAGATCAGGCCCGCGGAACCGCGCGGTGCGCTGGAAGCTGCCGTCCTTGTTCAGAACAACGCCCCCGCCGACCAGCGCGGCCCAAGGCAGATAGTCGGCCAGCCGTGCGTTGCGATTGCGGTATTCGGCAAGGTTCATCATCGACAGACTCCTTCAGACCGTGAGGTGGCCGGGGATGCGCAGGTGTCGCCTTCCCACTTCCACGAACAGCGGATCGCGCTTCGCGGCCCAGACTGCCGCGAAATGACCGATGGCCCAGATGGCGAGGCCGACCAGCCAGAGGCGCAGGCCGAGGCCCACAGCCCCGGCGAGCGTGCCGTTCATGATGGCGATGGAGCGCGGGGCGCCGCCGAGCAGGATGTGTTCGGTCAGCGCGCGGTGAACCGACACCGTGAAGCCCGGCACCTCGTCGAGTTGTTCGAGACCGCCCGCCATCAGACCAGCGCCCCGCCACCGAACGAAAAGAACGACAGGAAGAAGCTTGAAGCGGCGAAGGCGATGCTGAGACCGAACACGATCTGGATCAGCCGCCGGAAGCCGCCGGAGCTGTCGCCGAAGGCCAGCGTCAGGCCGGTGACGATAATGATGATGACGGCGATGATCTTGGCGACCGGCCCTTCGATTGACTGAAGGATGGATTGCAGCGGCGCCTCCCACGGCATGGATGAGCCGGAGGCATGGGCCGCCGGCGCGAACATGAGGCTGACGGTCATGGCGGTCGCGGCCGTCGCCATGGCGTTGCAGCCGCACGAAAGGGTTCGAATCATGATTGTTCTCCATTGGGGTTTGCGGGTGGGATCGCGGGGGCGATGCGGTAGTCGGCGTCCGGCCCGAGCCCTTCTACGCGGGCGAGTTCGGAGAGCCGGCGCGCGGGGCCGCGACCGGATAGCACGGCAACGATGTCGATGGTGTCGGCGATGAGCGTCTTCGGGACGGTAACGACGGCTTCCTGGACGAGTTGTTCCAGCCGGCGCAGGGCGCCGATCGCCGTGCTGGCGTGGATGGTGCCGATACCGCCGGGATGGCCGGTGCCCCAGAGTTTCAGCAATTGAAGGGCTTCGGACCCACGCACCTCGCCAACGATGATGCGGTCGGGCCGGAGACGCATGGAGCGGCGGGAGAGATAGAGAAGATCGGCGATAAAGTCCTTGGTGCGCATAGGCACCTTGTTTTCGGATCGGGATTGCAGCTCACGCATATCCTCGACGATGAGAAGGCGGTCGGGGCTTTTGGCAACCTCGTCCAGAAGTGCATTGACCAATGTCGTCTTGCCGGTGCTGGTTCCGCCGGCGACGAGGATGTTGGCGTGGCCGACTATGGCTCCCCGCAGCGTCTCTGCCTGATCCGCCGACATGATGCCGGCGGCAACGTAGTCGTCGAGGCTGAACACGGCGACCGCTGGCTTGCGGATCGCGAAAGCGGGAGCGGTCACTACTGGAGGCAACAGCCCCTCGAAGCGTTCGCCAGTTTCCGGCAACTCGGCCGAAAGCCCTGGCGCTCCGGAGTGAACCTCCGCACCAACGTGGTGGGCGACCAAACGGATGATGCGTTCGCCGTCAGACGGGGACAGACGCTCGCCCGTGTCGGACATCCCTCCCGACAGGCGGTCGATCCACAACCGGCCGTCGGGATTGAGCATCACCTCGGCAACGTCCGGGTCGTCCAGAAACCGGACAATGGCGAGGCCGAGTGCGGTGCGCAGCATCCGCACGCTGCGAGCCAAGCCTTCCGAATTGTGATGCGAACCTGCCATCCGATCCCCGTTCCTGGCCGGGGAAGATCAGACAGTCCCCGGACGGGGATGATTAAAAGAGCCGTAAATTCGACCTATTCAACAAGTATTTAGCGTCGTAGTGGCATGGCGTGCAAATACAGGAGAACGGCGGAGTTGCGATCTCCTTGACCTCACCGGAGTGGTCACTATTCGCCCTGTGCGTCTGCGCCCGAAGCGACCTGACCGTCCGATGAGTCGACAATGTCCTCGCTGATTTCCTGCCGCAACTTTGGCCCCTGCGCGAGCCTGCGGCCGAGCGCGGTTACGAAGGCTTCGTAACGCTCTCCAGCCTTGGCGCGCGCAGCCTGCGCAGCGGGTTCGGGCAATGCCGGTGTAGTGGTGAGCCAGAAGCGGATGAAGACCGCCAGGGTTTCCACCGAGATGCCGAGATCGCGCTCCATCCGGGTCATCCTGCGGTCGAGCTGGTCGAGGCGTTTGGCGATTACCGCCTCGCGTCGCTCGGCGTCGTCCGGTGACAGGAACGACGCGATCGCGGCCTCGGCGATCTGGGAAAGCGATTGCTCCCGGCGTGCGGCGTAGTCTGACAGCATCGTCATCACGTCCGGGTCGAGATAGACGGAAATCTGGGCCTTCTTCTTTCGTCCGGTCATGGCGCTCACAGCTCCATGCCGTCATTGGGATCGAGCGAAACTTGCCGTGCGACGCCGTGCATGAGGCGCGTCAGACGCCGGTTTCGGGTGGCCGCCTCCTCCATGTCGTCGGGTGGATCGATCCCGAACTCGTTCTCGATCGGCGCCTTCTTCTCCACCGGCTTCACCCGATTAAGCTCCGGCTGATGGCGACGCTCGGATTCTGTCGGGTCTTCATTTTCCGCGGCCGAGCCTGCTGGAGCCTCCCCACTTTCCGGGCGAACTGGGATCGGCAAACGGCTCCAGTCGTCGGGGCGCGGTTCACCGGGACGGGTGAGTTCTGGTGGCGGCAAGACCCGCTCCTGAAACTGCGGATCCTCGAAGTATCGCGCCTTTTTCGCCTTGATCGGCGGCGTTCCGGCGACCATGACGATCTCGTCTGATGGCGGCAGTTGCATCACTTCGCCGGGGGTGAGCAATGGCCGGGCAGTCTCCGAGCGCGAGACCATCAGATGCCCGAGCCAAGGCGACAGACGGTGCCCGGCGTAGTTCTTCATCGCCTTCATCTCGGTGGCGGTGCCGAGCGCATCGCTCACCCTTCTCGCCGTCCTTTCGTCATTGGTTGCGAACGAGACCCTGACATGGCAGTTGTCCAGGATGCTGTTGTTCGGGCCGTAGGCGCGCTCGATTTGGTTGAGGCTCTGGGCGATCAAAAAGGACTTGAGGCCATAACCGGCCATGAAGGCCAAGGCGGACTCGAAGAAATCCAGCCGGCCCAGGGCCGGGAACTCGTCGAGCATGAGCAACAACCTGTGCCGCCCGGCCCTCGCCTGCAAGTCCTCGGTCAGGCGCCGGCCGACTTGATTAAGGATCAAGCGAATGAGAGGTTTTGTCCGGTTGATGTCGCTCGGAGGCACGACAAGGTAGAGCGTCGCCGGACGTTTGCCGCCCACGATGTCGGTGATCCGCCAGTCGCAGCGGCGTGTCACTTGTGCGACGACGGGATCGCGGTACAACCCCAAAAATGACATCGCGGTCGAGAGCACACCGCTGCGCTCGTTGTCGCTCTTGTTCAGCAGTTCGCGCGCGGCGCTGGCGATGACCGGGTGAGGACCGGCTTCGCCCAGATGCGCCGTCTTCATCATCGCGGCGAGTGTCGACTCGATCGGGCGCTTCGGGTCGGAGAGGAAAGCGGCGACGCCGGCCAGGGTCTTGTCCTCTTCGGCGTAGAGAACGTGGAGAATGGCGCCGACCAACAAGGCATGGGATGTCTTTTCCCAGTGATTTCTTTTTTCCAGGCTTCCCTCCGGATCGACGAGGATGTCGGCAATGTTCTGAACATCACGCACCTCCCATTCGCCGCGGCGGACTTCGAGCAACGGATTGTAGGCGGAAGATCGCGTGTTCGTCGGATCGAACAGCAGGACGCGGCCGTGCCGGGCACGGTAGCCGGCGGTGATCTGCCAGTTCTCACCCTTGATGTCATGGACAATGGCAGAGCCCGGCCAGGTCAGCAGTGAGGGCACGACGAGGCCTACACCTTTGCCGCTCCTGGTCGGCGCAAAGCACAGCACATGCTCAGGCCCGTCATGGCGAAGATATTCGCGCTCGTATCGACCGAGCACGACGCCATCGGGATCGAGCAGCCCGGCGTCTTTGACCTCGACTGTCTCGGCCCAACGCGCGGAGCCGTAGGTGGCGACGTTCTTCGCTTCCCGCGCGCGCCAGACGGACATGCCGATGGCGACGGCAATGGCGATGAATCCACCGGATGCAGCGATGATCCCGCCGCTGGCGAAAACCTCCGGCGCATAGGCATCGTAGAAATACCACCAGACATAGATCGCCGGCGGGTAATAGACGGGCATCCCGAACAGCTTGAACCACGGCTCGCCAAGTTGCGTCTGAAAGCCAAGGCTCCAGCCGACATATTGCGTGGCGCCCCAGGTGGTCAGGAGAATGATGAGGAAGACAATTATGATCTGCCCCCAGAGGATTTTCGTCGCGGACATGGCGATGGTCCTTTCTTGGGAATTGAGAGTTAGAGGCCGAGCCCCCGCTTGCGGCCGAAGCTCCAGTCGACGCCGCCGTCGCTGCGGGCGACGCCAGAGACATGGCGGCCGAGTTGCTGTTCGAGGGAGGGCGACCAGGGAACGAGCTGAAAGCCGAGGCCGTTGTCGATCATGGCGAAGCGGCCGGAGGCGAGCGTGAATCGCTGCCGATAGGTGCCGGCGACATACTCGCCACCGCCGGCACGGTTGAACGCCGTGCCGGTCTGCGCGGCGAGCGTCTCGCCGAGTGCATCCAATTCGCGGCGGCGCAGGGTGTCGATCAGCCGTCTGGCAAAAACGATGCGCCGGCCCTGGCGCTCGGCCAGCCCTTCACCGACCAGATGATCGGCCCTCTGTTCCATGGCCTGACGCACTTCGGCGCCGAAGCCGGTCTCGGAGAGCGCCAGCGGTTCGCGCGCCACAGCCTGCCGGTCGAGCCATGTGGCGCCCGAGGCCGTGATTTGGCGATCGATGTCGAGATCCGAACGGACGGAGAGCGCAATGCGGCGTTCGCCGTGTGCATCTTCATAGGCGCGCAGTTCGACGATCGAACCGGGCGGACTGTCGCCGGCGGCGTCGAGATGCGGCAACTTGATATGATGGCTGCGGCCGTCCACCCCGTCGACGACGGCGTAGGCCGTTCCCTTCAGCTCATCGTCGAGACCGCGCTCGACCAGGCGGCCGATGACCGGCGCATCGAGACTCTCGGCCGCCAGGACAAATTGCGCCGACCCGCGTTCGATGCCGCGTTCGGTGAGCGCATGGTGCATACGCTTGATGATGTCGCCCCGCTCGCCGAGTTCCCTCAGCACCGTCTCGGCTTCGGGCTTGATGAACCATTGCGAATGGCCGACCTGTCCGGCCAGCCCAAGGATTTCGAGGGTACGCAGCCTGCCGACCTTCAGCGCGTGGAACTCGTCGGGCTGGCGGTCGGCGTGCGGGGCAAGATCTATGATGCCGACTTTACCTGCATCGCGGACAAGCTGCCGATCGAGTTGCGTCCAGCGTTCCGCCTCGACCTGCCTTTCGATGGTGCGGCGGATGTCGAGGTCGGTACGCGGTCCCAACTCTTGCGTGATGAGATCGCGCGCGCGATCGCGCATCCCCTCCTTGACGTAGTCACGGGAAATGACGAGATCCTGGCCGTCGTCGTGCACGCCGCGCACGATCAGATGGACATGCGGATGCGCGGTGTTCCAGTGATCGACGGCCACCCAGTCGAGCCGGGTGCCGAGATCATGTTCCATCTGGCGCACGAGATCGCGGGTGAAGGACTTGAGATCCGACATTTCCACCGCGTCGTCGGGCGATACGATGAAACGAAAATGGTGCCGGTCATCCTCGCATCGTTCGGCGAAGGCGCGGCCGTCCGCCTCTTCCGTTCCCGGCCCGAACAGACGCGCCTTTTCTCCGTCGCGGGTCACGCCATCGCGGCGCAGATAGTCGAGATGGGTTCCGAGCGGGGCCGAACGCGCCGAGTGGCGGACGACGCGGGCCTTGATCACGGCGCCGCGTGAACGGGACGTGATCAGCCGGTTGGCCTGGATACTGGCGCGCTGGCCGTGGCCGAAGCGCGAGCGATTGCCGGAGACGATGCGGCCCGAACGCGACACGCCGCCACCCGCCTTCTTCGCGGCGGCGAGCGCCTGGGCGATGAAGGGCCTCGTGGACTGCGCGCGGGTTGAGCGGATGCGCCCCGGCCGGATGCGGAAATCACGCTCATCGGCCATGGCGCGGCTCCGCAATGTGCAAAAGGTCATTCAAATAGAGAGGCTTACGATTTCCGCGCACTTTGCGCCGGAAGGTGGCAAGGTGCGCGCTGAGCCAGAAACTCCAACAAAACCAACCGCCCGACCAACGCACAATGTGCGGCCTTTTATCCTGCCATCGTCCGGTTGTTGGTAAGCGTCCGTTCCCTGCACACTGATCGGGTAGTGCAATAGAGCAGCATGTCGGGTTCCTTCGTAGCCTGGAGGATCTTCGATGAATTTGAAACGTTTCGAGAACACGGCACACCGTTCTTTCTGGTTGGTTCATATCGAGGCATGGCAACGCAGCGGCCTCACACGCACGGCCTATTGCCGTCAGCATCGGGTGTCGAAGCACACGCTTGACGGATGGCTGAAGCATCTCGCGGGTGAAGATGCGGCGCGTAAGCATGCGGAATATCAGGCGGAATTGCGCCGTCAGCAGAAGCTTGAGATACGGGAAAAGCGGCGCAAAATACGTGCTCGGCGGCGCTTCGGTGTGAGCACGGAAGAACGCAATCGGGCGCTCCAGGCGTTTTGGGCGATGCATGTCGAGGCGATGAACTGGAGCGGCATGGGCGTGCGCGAATATGCGGCCGGGCTGCATATCTCGCCGACAAGCTTGCGCATCTGGCGTGACCGGCTGGACGAAGGCGAGGTTGAGATCGACTGGCGTGCGCATCTTCACCCCTCCGCCCGCCCGGTCGTTGGCACTAGTGCTAAGAAATCGCGGCCCGAAAGCAGCTTGACAGGCCATCCTAAGGACGATCCCGAGCCGCCCCGATCGCCTGTCCGACGCTTCTTTAGCGATGAGCAGAAGCACGCCATCGCGCTGGAGAGCGACCAGCCGGGCGTCAGTGTCTCCGCTGTGGCGCGCAAGCACGGGATCGTCACCGGCATGCTGTTCCGCTGGCGGGTACAGTTCGGCGTGACGCAAAAGAAGCGCGCGAAACTGGCACCCGTTGTGCTGCCGGACGACACACCGGCGACACTGGCTTTGCAGAAACTCGTGCGACCGCCTGACGGAATGATAGCCGTCGATCTGCCGGACGGACGGCGCATGTTCGTGCCGGAAGGAAGCGATCCCGCTGCCGTTCGCGCGCAGATCGGCGACGTGGGGACAGCATCATGATGATGGTCCCGGCCGGCGTTAAAGTGCATCTGGCGCTGGGCTACACCGACATGAGGAAAGGCCTCGACGGGCTCGCCATGCTGGTGCAGCAAACGCTGAAACAAGACCCGTTCTCGGGCCATCTGTTCGCCTTCCGGGGGAAGAAGGCGTCGATGCTGAAAATCCTGTTCTGGGACGGCAACGGGCTGTGTCTGTTCACCAAGCGACTCGACCAGGGTAGCTTCGTGTGGCCGGTGATGGCGGGCTACGACGGCTCGATCACGCTGACGCCTGCGCAGCTCGCGATGCTGATCGAGGGTATCGACTGGCGCGCTCCCGAGCGTGTGTGGAGACCCGCTTTGGCTGGCTGAAAATGCGCCACCAACCTGCACGAAAATTGCCGGAATCCTTGGGTTTTTGAGTGGTTTATGGTAGATTCGATCATGTTGATCGATCTCGAAAACCTGCCCTCCGATCCAACGCTTTTGCAGCGCCTCGTGCGCGACATGGCGAGCGTCGTCGAGAGCCGGGACGGAGAGATCGAGCGCCTTCAAGCCATCATCAAAAAACTTCAGCGGGCGCAGTTCGGCCGTCGCTCCGAACGCCTTGATGCCGACCAGTTGGCGCTCGCGCTGGAAGACCTCGACGGTGACATCGCGCGTATCTGGGAAAGCCGTCCCATTGTCGCCAAACCGTCGAGCGAACGACCTGCACAACACGGATCGCTGCCCGATCACCTGCCGCGCGAGGATGTCGTTCTCGATGTTGGCGGCACGATATGCGCCTGCTGCGGTGGCCCGCTTCATGCCATCGGTGAGAGCGTCAGCGAAATGCTCGACTGGGTGCCGGCGCAACTTCGCGTCATCCGAACCGTTCGCCCGAAATACGCCTGCCGTGCCTGTGAAACAGTGGTGCAGGCTTCCGCGCCGGAACGGCTGATCGCCGGTGGCCTGGCGACGCCGGCGCTGCTGGCGCAGGTGCTGGTCAGCAAATACTGCGATCACACGCCCCTCTATCGGCAGTCGCAAATCTTCGCCCGTCATGGCGTCGATCTTGCCCGCTCCACGCTTGCGGGATGGGTCGGCGGCGCATGCTGGTGGCTCGAAGCCCTGCACGATCGGCTGGCGAAGAACGTATTCGCATCCGACCATCTGTTCGCCGACGACACGCCGGTTCCGGTGCTCGATCCCGGACGCGGGCGCACCAAGACCGGCAGGTTGTGGGTCTACGCTCGCGAGCAGCGGCCATGGGCCGGACCTGAACCTCCGGCTGCCGTCTATGTGTTCGCGCCCGATCGTAAGGGCGAACGCCCGGTCGCGCATCTTCAGCACTTCAAGGGCGTGCTGCATGTCGATGGCTATGCCGGCTTCGAGCAGCTTACCGCCAAGGGAGACATCGTTCTCGCCGCCTGCTGGGCGCATACGCGACGCAAGTTTTACGACGTGGCGCAGGCCACCGGATCGCCTATTGCGACCGAGGCGCTGCGCAGGATCGGCGAGCTTTACGCCATCGAAGCGCAGGTGCGCGGCCAATCGCCCGCCCATCGCCTTGCGACCAGACGGTTCCAATCGAAACCCGTCGTCGCCGATCTGCGCGTCTGGATGGAGACGCAACTGCCGCGCATTCCCGGTCGCAGCACGCTGGCCGAGGCGATCCGCTACGCGCTGGCACGCTGGGAGGGATTGAGCCGCTTCCTCGCCGACGGCCGCATCGAACTTGATACCAATCCGGTCGAGCGCGCCATCCGCCCGGTCAGTCTCGGCCGCAAGAACCATCTCTTCGCCGGCAGCGACGGCGGTGGAGATCGCTGGGCGGTCGTGTGCTCGCTCATCGAAACCTGCAAGCTCAACAGCGTCGAACCTTACGCTTATCTTGCCGACGTTCTCCAGCGCATGCGCGACGGACACACCGTCAATCGACTCGACGAACTGCTGCCGTGGAACTGGAAAGCGCAAAATCCCGTCAAGAGCTGACATCACGTGCAGCCCCCGGACGCATACGGTTGTTGTGCCTGTCTCTCGCCCCTTCACGCTCCATGATGCGCGGGAGCCCGACAGGGTGCGAAATGAGCCTTTGGGGGTCATCGCGGGTCTTCCCCATCGCTTCGGGCGAGAAAAATCGCTTCCGTCTGCGGCCCGGCGGGAGCCGTGCCCTGAAGGGAGGCGGTTGCGCGCGCGCCATTCGACGAAGCGTCGGATGCACGGGGATCCGTGGTTCGGCGGTCGTCCGAGCGCGCGACAAAGAGCGGAGCCTCGCGCCAGTCGGGCGGTGTCGGCGGCACGGTTCTCGGCTCTGCAAGCAGCGGTCCAGCGCCGAGCCTGGGAGCGAGCGACGCCACATAGGCGCGCGTTTCAGCGGGCAGTGGACGGCCGGTCGCGAGATGCTCGTCATAGCGCGCCGGTCCCGCGTTATAGGCCGCGAGCATTGCGGGAATGGTGCCGTATCGCTCGTGCATTTCCCGCAGATAGGCCGTGCCGGCGAGTATGTTTGCGCGCGGGTCGATGGGATTATCGCCGAGGCCATATCGGACGCGCAGCTCGCGCCAGGTCGAGGGCATCAACTGCATGAGGCCCATGGCGCCCGCCGGTGATACGGCGAGCAGATCGTAGGCGCTTTCGGCCCCCATGACCGCCGTGATCCATGGCGTCGGAATGCCGAACCGTTGCGATGCCTCGGCGATATGCGCGGCATAGGGACTGGCAGTCGGCGCGCGCGTCGCCGGCAGCGATTGCGCCGTAGCCGGAAACGCTGCGGTGGCGGCGACCATGCCGGAAAGGAGAAGAAGGACGGCCGTATGCCGGACGGTGGTCGGCCGTCCGGCAAAGGTGGCATGGCGACGGGCCGGCACCGCTCAATCCTCCTTGCGCGGTTTGGCGGGCCGGTTCAGGTGCAGGCCCCAGAGCGTGCTGTCGCCGCCGGGCTGGAAGAGGTTGGCCCGCAACGGCTTGGCGAAAAGCGGGCTGTCGACCTCGATAGAAACATATTCGCCGGCGCGTTCGCTGGCATGCTTCCAGCCTGCGCCAATGTCCAAGCCTTCCTCGTCGCCGAGCAGGACACGATAGTCCGGAGCGTTCTCGGAGTCTGAAGGTTCGGCCGGAACGAGGGTGAGTTCGGCGTCGAGGCCGAGCGCCTTGAGGTGGCCTTCGAAGCCGGTTTCCGTGCGGTTGAATTGGCCGATCTGAGCCATAATCGTCTCCTTGGGTTTCGCGGTGAGGATGGATGTGGACACGCCGTCACCGCGTCGGCGCGCGCCAGACGAAGCGGCCGTCGCCGTCTTCATCGGTGTAGAGAGGGAGCGCCCGGCCGATCACGGCGGAGGCCGGAATCGGGCCGAAGTAACGGCTGTCGAGGCTGTCGCGGACTTCCCAGTTCATGAGGAAAAGTTCGTCGTCGGCGATGCGTCGGCAGCCCTGCCAGACGGGCAGATCGCGGCCGGTCCGATCGCGCTCCAGAGCCTCGCCCATCTCCACGTCGTCGACGGTGATGACGCGGCCGATGCGGCAGACGCGCTGACCGGCCAAGCCGAGGACGCGCTTGAGGAGCGGCACGTCGCGGCCGACATAACCGCGCTCGACCATGAAATCCGCGAGCGGTTCGAGCAGGTTGATGGCGACCAGTTCGGGTACCTCCAGCCGGTCGGCCGGTGTGATGGTGTAGATCCCGATCGGCGCGCTGGCGGTGGCGTTCCAGATAAGCCTGGTCGGTGTCGGAATGAACGCGGCTATGGCGACGCCCATCGCCGCGAAATACGTCACCATGACGTAACCGAAGCGGGTCATCCTTCGATCTCCCGCCGCATGAGCCACGCCTGATGGCGTTCCATCGCGTAAAGGCGCGGCTTAAGGCCGGCCTGCATGCGATGGGCGACATGACGCCAGTAATCGGGGGCCACGTCGCAAGCGTCGATGCCGATGCGCTCCACGATATCGATGTGGCGCAGCACATCCTCGACTTGTCGCCAGCCTTCGATCTTCAGCAGGATGTCCCCGCCGGGGCGCACAAAGGGCAGTGTCTGATACGCTTCGCCCGGCTTGACGGCGCGCACGATGTCGATGCGCGAGATGACCGTCCCGAAGTCGTTGGCGGCCCAGCGAACGAAGGCGAAGATGCTGTTCGGCCGGAAAGAGACGATGCGCCTGCGGCGGTCGAGGATTTGCTCATGCGCTTCGCATCCGAACCTGATCCAGAACTCGATCTTCTGCTCGATCCAGGTCAGCTCGACGTCGGTCATATTGTCTGAGGAGCGTGCGGCCGGCCATGGGCCGCCGCGCACGCGGGAGGCCGCAATGCCGGTCATGGGAGATCTCCTTGTGTCGGGGGAAATTCGCGCGCGAGCAGCTCGCGCAGCATCTCGGCGACGGTGACGCCGTGCCGGAAGGCGGTGATCTTGATGCGGCCGCGCAATTCGGGCGTGATGTCGATGGTCAGCCGGGCGGTGTAGGTGCCAATGTCTTCCTTGCGAGCCGTCGACGCATCGGTGGCCTTGATCCAGCTTTCGGGATCGGCAGGCCGGGTCGCAAAGCCTTTGCGGGCCGGGCGCTCGCTCATGACGTGGCCCTCCCGTCGAACGGCAGCACCGTGGCGATCCGGGCGCGGGCCTTCTCTGCCATGCCGGGATCGATTTCGCAGCCGAGGTAACGGCGGCCGGTCAGCCGGCAGGCTTCACCGGCCGCGCCCGATCCCGCGAACCAGTCGCCGACAAGCCCGCTCTCCGGGCAGCTTGTGCGGATGAGGATTTCGAGGAGAGCGGCCGGCTTTTCGGTCGGATGGATCGCGCGACCGTGGCAGTTGCGCACATAGATGACGGAGCGCATGAGGCGTGGTCCGCCATCACGGCTGACATAGTGACCGGCGTCGATATGGCCGGTATGCGGTGGGCGCTGCTTGCGCCGTACCGTGCGCGCTGTCGCATCGGGCGTGGTCTGGACGACGTTGTGGATGTCCCGCCAGGGCGTCTCGGCCGGATAGAACTGAACTGCCAACTCATGGACGCGCTTGAAGCGATCGGCATGGAAACCGGAGCCGTTCTGCTTTTCCCAGACGATCTCCTGTGCCAGCCGGAACCCGGCGTCAGCGAACTGGTCGGCGGTCGCCATGAAATGGCGAAGCGAGCCGAACACCCAGAGCGACCCGGTGGGGGCTAGCGCCGCGCGGGCGAGCGCGATCCAGCCATCCATGCGGCTATCCCAGGCGAGCGAGGTGTCGCCATAGGGCGGATCGGCGAGGATCAGGTCGTAAGGGCCGTGCGCGGGCATGAGGTCGCGGCAATCGCCGGTGAGGATGGTCATGATGCGATCCTCCCGACACCGAGCCGGTCGATTTCGTCCGCAAGCGCCGCGATCTCGCGGGCGGCGGGCGTGTCGTCATCGAGTTCCGAGACGAGGCGGCCGGACTGCACCGCGACGGCGAAGGCGATGCGCTGTCCGATGGTATTGGAGAGTGCCGGCGGGTCGTGGTCGGCCAGCGTTTCGGCTATCTCACGCGCCAGAACGGTGCGGGGGCCGCATCGGTTGAGCACGAAGCGAGCGGCCAGTTCTGGCCGGTAGATGCGCGCTTCGTTCAGAAGCGCCAGCATCTCGGCCGAGGCCCAGCCGTCAAGCGGCGATGGTTGCACGGGGATCAGCACCAGGTCGGCAGCGAGTAGCGCCGAGCGCATCAGGCCGGCGACGCGCGGCGGTCCGTCGATGACGATCATGTCGGCATCGCGGGCGAGTTCCGGTGCTTCGCGGTGCAGCGTGTCGCGCGCCAGGCCGACGACGCCGAACTGGCGCGGCAGACCTTCACGGCTGCGTTGCTGCGACCAGTCAAGGGCGGAGCCTTGCGGGTCCGCATCGATCAGAGTGACGCGCAGCCCTCGGCTGGCCCATTCGCCGGCGAGATTCAGGGCGAGGGTCGTCTTGCCGGTTCCGCCTTTCTGGTTGAGGAGCGCCACGATCATCTTGCCCCTCCCGGCCGGTGGTCGAGGGGCAACTGCGGCGCGTCCGAAGCTTCGTTGGCAGGATTTACGGATTTACGGAAAGACGTATTCGGCGTAGGATAGATCTTATCGGTTTTCGGCCTTGTCGGTGGCCGGTTTTCGATGCTTTCCACATCGCGCACGCCCCTATAAAGGTTAGAATCTATGTTAGATTCTAAGTTAAGGGCGCTATTTTCTTTTTTTATTCGGTAGTTTACATCCTGTTTGGGTTCCCGTTGGCACGAGGGGGCGGTTCCGGATAGCACGTCCCGGCGGGTTCCTGATGGCACGAAGCCATCCACAGCTTGTCCACAGGGCGCCGACGGTTCGAAGGCGAGCAGGACGCGGCCGCCCAGCTCGACCTCCAAAAATAGGGTATAGCCGGGCAACGGCTGGCGCCGAATGATGTCGCGCAGCTCGAACGCGAAGCGCTTGAACGGCGACAGGCTGCCGGATTTCTGGTGAAGATGGCGGAAGTCGAAGCGCCATCCGGCGCGCTGTCTGCCGCCGTGCTTGCGCACGATGCGGTAGAGCCAGCGTTCGAGGCCGCCCGTCAGACCGAAATAGGCGCGATCGATGGTGAGCACGAGCGCATCATCAAGGACGGCTTGGTAGAACCAATCGGGCACGATCATCTCGATGCCATCGGGCTTGCCGTTGCGGTCCGTGCGCTCCTTCCATTCGTTGATCCAGGAGAAGCGATGGCGGCGGCCCTCGGCGGGCTGGCGGATGGTTGTGCTGACGGTGGTGGACTGAAGGCGATCGAGCGCCGCCTTCAGGCGCTGGTAATCGCGGATCGACACGCCGCGTCCGATGAATTTGAGGATTTCGTAGGGGGTCGCGGCCATGAGCCGGGAGGTGCGAAGCCCCGTGTCCCGGGCCTCGACGATTTGACTCGCTGCCCAAATAAGGATGTCGGCGTCCCAGATGGTGGCCATGCCATGGTCGGGAACGGCCTCGACACGGATGGTGATGTCGCCGGCGACGAAATCGATCGGCGCGACACGTGGCGTCTTTGCGAGAGAGAAAAAGGGATAGGCCATGAGATCCTGCGCGTCTCTTGGCGCGAAGTCGCCGGGGAGCGCCCGGAACAGATCGAGTTGCCCGCGCTCCGAGGAAGATCGGCTCCGCACCGCCATTCGGTCGACCGCCCGCGATCAGCGTGCGTAGCGGCCGGGCTGCGGGACGGCGGGGAGCACCTGGCGCTTCGCCGGCAGCACCTGCCCACGCGGATCGGAGGTCGAGGTGACGGAGCCGCGCGCAGCCCAGGCTTCGAGATCGTCGATCGCATAGACGACGCGACCGCCGAGCTTGCGATAGGCGGGGCCGGTTCCGTAGGTGCGATGCTTCTCAAGAGTGCGGGCGGACAAGCTGAGAAACTCGGCGGCTTCCTTGGTGCGCAGGAAACGCGGCGGCAAAACGACGGGTTCGTGGGGCATGGATCGGGCCTCCGTGGCGTTGGGGACGGCCGCTGCGGATCAGCGGCTGACAGCGACCACGGTGGCGGAGGAGAGCTGGCGAGTTGCAGGGCGAAGTTGGGAGGTATTGAAATCGCCCACCATGCGGGGATAGGAGCGCGCTAGGATTGGCGGCGATGATGAAGGAGTTTTCGATATCCGCCCGTGATCATCTTGCGGGCGTCACGAAGGAGCGTCTTGACGCGATGGCGAGCAAACGAAGCCTGCCATTCGTCGCGGTTGAGATGATCGACGTCGAAGAGAACCTGCGCAATTTCCTGTTGCGTCGCGCCAGCGCGGTCTCCGTCGAACGCGCGAAGCATTCTGCGTTGACGGATGCGCTGTTGGTGTGTGAGGCGCGTATCTGGCGGAACAGCGCGGCCATGCAGAGCCGAGAGGAGGCGATGAACTGCCTCGATCCGGTCGAAGCCCTCAATGCCGAGAGGAACGGCGGCTACAGCGCCTTTCTGGACAGCGCAATCGACAACCTGGAGGTGCTGCCCATTGCCCAAAGGGTAGCGGAACGCAGCGTCATCTGCACCGTCAGCCGGTGGGTCGGGTCGCCAGGGTTCGATGGAACCATCTGCGATGCTGTCGCTAAGTGCCGAAGGGGCTTCGGTCAGCACGACAACGCTGGTGTCCTCCAGCGGGAGCCAAAAGACGGGAGCATCGGGAGGTGGTGTAAGGGGGTCAACGGCGAAATCGCAATCGCCACCGCCACTTCATTCGCTCGGTCAACGTTTCGCGATCACTACTTTCGGAAATCGACGCCTCGAAGTCTGCGTCGTATTCGTCGTTGCGGCGGAGCCATTCCCAGGCGAGATCGGATGGCGTTAGTTCATCCAGATGGTCGTAGTGTGCCGATGTACGCCAGGTCGATGCATCAGGTGTCATCGCGATTCTCCCGAATCTCGGTTTAAGAACTTGGGAGGGGTCACGATTCCCCTTCGGGTTGAATTTGGGAAGTCAGTTGGAGAGCATCAGGTGATGCCTTCAACGCATCACGATGATGTCTTCCGCTGGCTTTCGCGAACCAGTTCTCTGTAGCCGTACTCCGTCATCCAGTGAGCGCGAGCAAGATGGGCCTCGTAGATGGCGTGGCAGCGTTTCGGATCGTGATCAGGATCCAGGCCAAATAGGATGCTGACGGCTTCGTACCAGTCGGCGCCATCGCGCTCGGCATCGAGTAGCCGCATATAGAGTTTCATGTGCTCTCGATCGTAAGACGTAATCGTCTCGCTGGACGGGGGTTTGTGCAAAAATGTCTGGATTGCTTGCCCCATTTTGTTCCACCCATATTCGTGCGCACTTTGCCATTAACGATCTCCGCAGGAGATAAGCTCTTTTTGTGACAAGGATTGGTAGCTCGTCATAAAGAACAGCTACTGCGAGGCATCGGTCCTATCGTGTAGTAGCAAGTCCCCTTCACCCTTTTCTGTCGACAGGAGAACGATCCCCGCCGTTTCGAGAGATCGGCGCACCTGATCGCGTGTCGACTCGTACACTTCGAACCCGTTCTCGGATTCGAGGCGCTTGAGTGCGGTCAGTGATACTCGGGCCTTGTCAGCGAGCGTCTCCTGTGTCCAACCCAGCAACGCGCGTGCGGCCCGTGATTGTCGAGCGATGATCATACATGATCACCGTCCGCATGGACCTACGCGCATTCCCAAACTGCGGCCTCTCTATCCAGACCATGCCGCTTGCACGACCCCAATCTCCATCTGCAGCTCAATTACATACTATAGTTGATAAACTTAAAGTATGTAAACGGCAATCTTCCTATGCATGGATATGCGCAAACTGGTCGGCCGGAACTTCGCCCGCCTGCGTCGGGAGAGGGGCCTGACTCAGGAAGAGGTCGAGGCGCGTTCCGGCTTCAGTCAACAATATCTCAGCAGCCTTGAACGCGGTCGGAGGAATCCGACCGTGATCACGCTCTATGAACTGGCCCAAGCTCTCGGCGTCAGTCACGTCGAGCTGGTTACGCCCGACGATCAAAGTTGAGCGCCCCTCTCGCGAGGATCACGCTACTCTTCGTAGTAGGCAGGAGGCCACCATAAGATGGGGCCAGAGGAGCCAACGAAACAATCTATTATGCGGCATCGCTTTGGCGGGGCCTGGGTAGTTAAGTCGTATTTGCGAACTCGTCAGTTCCCGTCCCCTTGCGGAGAGTTGCATCGATAGGGTCTTATCCGGCTGAAGCTCAAGCCGAAGGAGCTTCTGCTTCCGGCTTCTCGCTCTAATCGAATTCCATGCGGTCGATATAGATGCGACGCAAGATCACCACGATTCTGCGCGCCAGTGCGATGATCGCCTTGCTGAGGTGGTGTTGCGGATAAGGCAGCGGATTTTGTTCGCGATATCTTGGAGCTTGTTCCGCAAACATTGCTGTGCTGTGGGCATAGTCCGAAGGCGCTGGCTGGTCCGCGTTTTGATACGAACCGGCTTGAACAGGCTGACACGCATCATCTGAGCGATCCCGCATGCATCATGACCATCAGTTTTGTTGAGCTGTGCCGAAAGCGCGGCCTTCATGTGACGGGTCTCGATGCAGACGACCGCCCACAGATATGCTGAGACAGCATTCCGGCCTCCAAGCTTATGGGCGGATCGGAAACGGGAGTGATAGAATGTATTGCGTGATATGATCTAGGTCGTTGTGACGATTTAACTATCTGATCCATATGGCGATTGCGGCGAGTTTGACGAAGCCCATGAAGTTTGCGAGCAATTTGTCGTAGCGTGTGGCGACCCGCCTGAATTGTTTCAGCTTGCTGAAGAAGCGTTCGATACAGTTGCGCTCTTTGTAGAGATCCACGTCGTAGGGGCGTTGAACCTTGCGGTTGCGCTTGGGCGGGATGACGACTTCCGCACCGCTGTCGGTTATCTTGTCTGCAAGATGATCGGCGTCGTAGCCTTTGTCCGCAATGGTAGCATCGGCTTCTATGCCGTCGATCAGATCGTGGGCGAAGGCAATGTCATTGCGTTGGCCGGGCGAAGCGATCAGGCGGACAGGCAAGCCAAGGGCCTCGGCGGCAGCGTGGATTTTGGTGCTCAGGACCCCGCGAGACCGACCCAGGCCTTGGGCATCCGCCCCCCTTTGACCTTGCGGGTTCCGGCCGCGTGTTGATGGGCGCGGACGATGGCGCTGTCGATCATCAGCCATTCCAGATCGGCTTCGCGGGCCAGCGCAGCCAGCATGTTGTCCAGCACACCCATTTCGATCCAGCGATAGTAGCGACGCTTCACCGAACGGTAGTCGCCAAGCCGCTCAGGCAGGTCGCGCCAGCGGCCGCCAGAGCGCGCCATCCATAACAGTGCGTCGAGGAACTTGCGGTTATCGGTGCGTGGTCCGCGCTTGCCCTTCATGCCGCCGGGCACAAAGCTCCTGATCCGTTCCCACTGATCATCCCGAAGAGCATCACAGTCCATCGCCGATCTCCAAAAAAACAGCCTTGATGATGTGGACGCCCCTGCACTGCCAGCAGCGGTTATGCTGCTCAACCGGCCGAAGCAGGAAAAGGAGCATTTACGATGACGATTGCAGCGATTGGACTGGATCTGGCCAAGAACGTGTTTCAGGCACACGGTGTCGACGAGAACGGCGCCACGATTTTGGTGAAGCGGCTGCACAGGAAGCAGATGCTGCCGTTCTTCTCAAAGCTGCAGCCCTGCCTGATTGGCGTGGAGGCTTGTGGAACGGCGCATCACTGGGCGCGAACGCTCGTCGCGATGGGGCATGAAGTCCGCCTGATTCCCCCGTCCTACGTGAAGGCCTATGTGAAGCGCGGTAAAAGCGATGCACTCGATGCCGAAGCGATCTGCGAGGCCGTGCAACGTCCGACGATGCGGTTCGTGCCGGTCAAAACGATCAAGCAACAGGGCATCCTCATGACACATCGCGCCCGGTCCCTGTTCGTACGTCAGCGCACCATGCTCGCCAATGCCCTGCCATCCTATGCGCGCACCGCCCGGGAGACATTCATCCGCCAAATCATGGCGATCAGCAGCGAGATTACGGTCCTCGACCAGCAGCTCAGTTCCTGGCATGCCGAGAGCGAGGCCAGCCGCAGGCTTGCCGCGATCCCCGGCCTCGGCGTGATCACCGCCACCGTCACCAATCCCGATCAGTTCCGCTCGGGAAGACAGTTCGCCGCATGGCTGGGCCTGACCCCGCAAGAGCATTCCACCGGTGGCAAAACGAAGCTGGGTGGTATCTCCAAGCAGGGAGATCGATATCTGCGCCGCCTGCTCGTCGTCGGCGCCACCGCTGTCATCCGCCACGTCAAGGATAAGCCAACACCCATGGCTGACTGGATCAGGAAGCTCATGGAGAAAAAACCCTTCCGGCTCGTCTCCGTGGCACTGGCGAACAAGTTGGCTCGGATCGCATGGGCCGTGTTGACGCGAAAGGAAGCTTATCGACCTCACCCACTGGCAGCCTGACAGAATACAGATCACCCGAATTGGTAACGGCAGTCAATGATGAGTAACGATCGAGCCAATGGTGAGACCAGCCCGTCTGATTCAACGCGCCTCACAAGCGCGCCAAATTGATCAGGGACCTCACCGACGGATTTCCATCAGGGCCAGCGGCCATCACAATGCCGCACAAACAGGCCGGACATATGAAAGCAACCGATCAAATTCATCAGACAAAAACCCTTGCCATAGGGGGCGTCCACATATGAATCTGATTTGTAGCACTTTGGGAATCCCAAAAATTAAATCGTCACCACGACCTAATTGTCGTATAGCTTTCGTTCGTGACAGACGAGGCTGCCGCGCTCAACCTCAGAGGTTGATGCTGCGGGACAGGACATAAATACCAATATAGCGCCTCTAAGATATGCCGAATCCATCTAGAATCAGGAACGCTAACTCCTCATAACCAATATCAGTATTATTTTTTAATTATGATTTATTTAATCATTATTCAGCGAATTAAGAAAGACAGATGTCGCCTACAGGTGTTCCTGACCGCCCATATTTGTGTCTGCGGTGTCCTGTACGAAATTTCCGTGTGATAATCGCCTTGTGAAGTTTGACGGTCATGCCCAGATGAGCACAGAATAGGAACCTGCGCTTGTCGAGCTCGCATGCTAGGGCGCATCATCCCTTCAGCCGATTGGGGGCACAGTGGGCATCGCAGACGACTTCAAAACCTTTCTCGACAACATCAAAATCGATAACGCAGCAACTATCTCACTTCGCTATGGTGAGATCACCGCCGCTCTTAATAAGCGATTCCGAGAGACCGAATCGAAAACTGCCAACAGCCTCCAAGTAGGGTCTTACGGTCGCTGGACGGCAATAAAAGGTATCTCCGACTTGGACATGATTTACATCGTCCCTGCCGCGGAATGGGATAATTACAAGAACGGCGGCCATTACGCACTTCTTCGTGATACCAAAGATGCGATCAAATCGCGTTATCCGTCGACTACCGTAAAGGTCGACAGACTAGTCGTGCAGGTTCTCTACAAGGACTTCCACGTTGAGGTGATGCCCGCTTTTCGGCAATCAGATGGAAGCTATAAATATCCGGATACCGCGAATGGCGGATCATGGAAGATAACCAAGCCGCAGGATGAGCTTGATGAGATGCAAGCGGCAAATGATCGAAAAAACAGAAATCTACGCCGCTTGTGCAAAATGACACGCGCTTGGAAAAACAAGCATGGCGTAGCGATGAGCGGGCTCCTGATAGATACGCTCGCCTACAATTTTCTGGAATCCACCGACGAGTACGACAAAAGGAGCTATCTGTACTACGATTACATGTGTCGTGATTTTTTTAAGTTCTTATCTGAGCAGCCAAAACAGTCTGAATACGCCGCCCTTGGCAGCAGGCAGCGTGTGCGTGTCAAAAAGAGATTCGAGAGGAAAGCCAAAAAGGCATACGAACTCTGCCTGAAAGCTATCGAGGCGAGCGGACAAGCCAATGAACGCCAGAAATGGCGTAACGTGTTTGGGAATGGCTATCCTACCCCAGTATCCAAATCGGCATCCGAAGCCGCGTTTGCCAAAGCTGCATTTCGCAATACGGAAGAATATATTGAGGACCGCTTTCCAGTGGATGTGCGGTATGATGTGCGAATCGATTGCGAGGTGATCCAGAATGGCTTCCGTCCTACGCTCTTGCTCGACCTTCTCGAACGCCACGGCATTCTTCTACGCAAGAAAAGTCTCCGCTTTTTCATAGCAGATAGCTCCGATCTCCCCCCCGAAGTCGAAATCTATTGGAAGGTACTGAATCGTGGCGAGGAGGCCGAGCGTCGCGACATGATACGTGGCCAGATTGTCCGGGACTCCGGCTCTTGGGAGCAGTACGAAAGCACTGATTTTCGTGGCAATCATCGTGTAGAATCCTATGCAGTTTTGAATGGGGTGGTTGTCGCCCGGGATGTCATTCGGGTTCCCATCAGCGCACAGAGCGCCGAGGTAGACGATTATGCAGCCTGATTATGACATCACCCTTGAGGATCAGATCCGCGAATGTTTTGGTAGGGTCGTCTACACCCACAAGACGCATGAGCGGATGGCCGATAACTGCGCCAAGCAACTCAACAGCTATAAGATCCTGCAAATTGTCCTCACAGCACTCACGAGTACGAGTGCCGTTGGCGCGGTGGTAACGGACAAAGCGTGGGTTGAAGTCGCAACGGCTCTAGTGTCGTTCCTCACGCTATTTGTAACGACATATTTGAAGAATTTCGACTTGGGTTCTACAGCGCAGAAGCACCGTGAGGCGGCCGCGAAACTGTGGAACGTCCGCGAATGTTATCTTTCGCTTCTTACAGATTTACCGACGCTCGATCGGCAGGCTGCTGTCGAACGTCGCGATGAGTTGCAGACAATGCTTGCTGCGCTCTATCAGGCTGCGCCACAAACAAATGGCAAGGCCTATATCGAAGCTCAGAAGCGACTGCAGAAAATGGAAGATTTAACATTCAGCGCCGACGAGATCGACTGTTTCCTTCCACTATCGCTGAAGCGTTCAGGCGGTCGATCGAAGACGATAGCGCGGCAGTAAAATAAATTATTAAAAGGAGTTAGAACGTCTATCATGTTCAATTGAGGCACAAACGACCGAGTATCTCGTCTATTTTAGCCGTTCTTTGCTGCGGGTGAAGGAGTTGGCCGCAAAGACGGGTTTCAAGCCTTTTTGGTTGGAACTGATTCGGACGTGCAAGCGGATAGGCCCGCTTGCAGCCCCTCCTGGCGTGATCAGGCGGACGATCGGGGCAGAAGCTCCACCGGCTTCAAGAGAATTGGTCGATTTCCTAAATGATGGTGTCGTCGTCCCTGTCGTCTCCGTCATAGTCGGCAGCGGGCATTGCGCTTCCTGTTGGATCAGGAGGGCCGTAAGCGTCCGGTCTGCCCGCACTGCCGCGTTCTGAGAGTGCGGGATAGTGTCCACCATCGATAGTGGACACTATGGTGATGGCGTGGCGCGTCGGACGAAGCGGCTTTGGACGGACGAGGAGAAGCGGTCGATCTGTTTCCAGACGACTGCGCCCGGCGTTTCGGTGGCCCAGGTGGCGCGGCGCTACGCGGTGAATGCCAATCTGATCTTCAAGTGGCTGCGCGATGCCCGTTATGCACCTGACCCGGCTTCGGTTCCGGCCCCTTCAGAAGAAGCGCACTTTCTGCCGGTGGAGATCGTCGGGGAGGCGCCGCCGCCGGTGACCACGCCTATTGCCGAGAACCGGATCGAAATCGAACTTGCAGGCGGTCACCGGATGCGGATCAGCGGCGGCTATGATCCGGAAGCCTTGGCACGGCTGATCCGGGGGCTGACGGCGTGATCCCGGTCCCGGCCAACACGCGGGTCTGGCTGGCGGCCGGAGTGACGGACATGCGCAAGGGCTTTGCGGCGCTCGCGGCGCAAGCCGAGGCGGTGCTGAAGCAGGACCCGTTCGCCGGGCATCTCTTCGTGTTCCGTGGTCGCCGGGGCGACCTCGTGAAGGTGATCTGGTGGGACGGCCAGGGGGCCTGCATGTTCATGAAGCGGCTGGAGAGGGGCCGGTTCGTCTGGCCCTCGGCCAAGGAGGGCAAGGTCGCGCTGACGCCTGCACAGTTATCCATGCTGCTTGAGGGGATCGACTGGCGGACCCCGGAACGGACCTGGCGCCCGCTGGCAGCGGGATAATCCGACCGCTCGGCAACCACGGGATTCCCACAAGGAATCCCGTGGGATAGACTTCTCTCATGTTCGAGCAAACCCTGACCTTACCGGAAGATCCCGAGGAGTTGCGCAGCTTCACCGCGCGGCTTCTGGCCGAGGTGAAGGCGCAGGCGATCCTGATCGAGAAGCTCCGACACCAGTTGGCCGGGCACCGCGCACATCGGTTCGGGGCCTCGTCCGAGACTGCCGGGCAACTGCAACTGGCCCTTGAGACCAGCGAGATCGCCGCCGCCGTAATGACGGCACGGATGAAGCTGCCGGACATCGAAGAGAAGGGCAAACCCAAGCGCCGCCCGATCCCGGACCACATTCCCCGGATGGAAGTGGAACTGACGCCCGGTGTTGATGCCTGCGCTGAGTGTGGCGGGCACCTGCGCCGGATCGGGGAAGACGTCACGGAAGAGCTGGAATATGTCCCCGGGCGCTTCATCGTGAACCGCATCGTCCGTCCCCGACTGACCTGCTCCTGCTGTGAGCGTTTCGTCCAGGCGCCGTTGCCCTCGCGCCCGATCGAACGCGGCCGTCCCGGCCCCGGCCTGCTCGCCCATGTGCTAGTCAGCAAGTATGCCGACCATCTGCCGCTTTACCGCCAGAGCCAGATCTTCGATCGCGAAGGGCTCGATCTCGACCGCTCTACCCTGGCCGACTGGGTCGGCAAGTCCACCGCTCTGCTGGAACCGCTGGCCGAAGCCATCGGCCGACATGTCCTGTCCGCCGAGGCGATCTTCGCCGATGATACTCCGGTGCGGATGCTGGTGCCCGGCGCAGGCAAGACCCAAACGGCGCGGCTCTGGACCTATGCCCGCGATGAGCGACCCTGGGGCAGCGATGCTCCGCCTGCCGCATGGTATCGCTTCTCCAGTGACCGGAAAGGCCAGCATCCGAAGGACCATCTCGCCCGCTTCCGCGGCTGGATGCATGCCGACGGTTATGCCGGGTTCGAGGATCTCTATCGTTCCGGCGCCATCTGCGAGGTCGCCTGCATGGCCCATGCCCGACGCAAGTTCGTCGATATCCACCGGTCGCAAGGCTCCCCCATTGCCGAAGAGGCCATCGGACGGATCGCCCAGCTATATGCCGTCGAAAAGGAAGCTCGAGGGTCGCCACCTGATCGTCGCGCAGAGTTGCGAAAGGCCCATGCCGCCCCTGTCTTCGATGATCTCGAGGCCTGGCTGGCCATGCAACTCACCACGATCTCGGGAAAATCTCCGCTCGCCGCGGCCATCCGCTACGCGCTGTCGCGGATGGAACGCCTGCGCCCCTACCTCGACCACGGCATCCTGGAGTTGGACAACAACACCGCCGAACGCGGCATGCGCGCCATCGCCCTCGGGCGGAAGAACTACCTCTTCGTCGGCTCGGAGGCGGGCGGAAAGGCCGCCGCCATCGCCTACACCCTGATCGAGACAGCCAAGCTCAACGCCCTCGATCCCCAAACCTGGCTCGCAGATACCATCGCCCGCATCCCCGACTACAAAATCACAAAGGTCGATGACCTGATGCCGTGGCGTTGGAACGGATAGCGGTCAGACCGGACGTTTACGGAGGGCCGGAGTGGGCGGCGCGTGCGGATCGGGTATGGCCTTCGGCATCATCCCGGTGAGATAAGACCAATCAGGCTGGGCCGGGAGGGGGGATAGGGGTTTGGGGAAAGAGGTGGAGGGAACCGTCCCTCTTTCCCCATGGGAGGGAGTTTGAGGGAGGGGCTTGCCCTTCCCTCATGGGGTGAGCGGCGAGAGGAGGCTTGCCCCTCTTTCGTCAGCGAAGGCGGCCGGTCGATCCGGCCGGCGTCGCTTCCAACCGAGGCAAAGACCAGAGGCGGCGGATGCCGCCTCTGGTCTGGGTCTCAGTCGGTGTCTGGACCCGTGGCCTCCGGATCGAAGTCGTCGTCCCAGTAGAGGAATTCATCGTCCCGGTGGAGCGCGTGCGTCACAGCCGGGATGCGATGCCCTGCGATTTCGACGCGACGTTGCGCAACGAGGATGCTCACGGCCGTCTCGCTCGCCTCGATGGCCCGGATCGCGTCCTCCATATCGTCATGGGGTCCGAGGTTTTCGATCGGGATGACGTCGCCATCCTCGTCGTAGCCGCCGTGAAGATACATCGGCGCGCGCTTCAGCCTCTGGGCTGCCAGCTCGGCTTCGCGGATGCGGCGGAAGCCTTCCTTCCGCTGCCGCCGGTATTCGGCGCTGTCACCGTCGATGTAAGTGATCTTGTGCTTTGTCATGAGATCTCTCCTTTCGTTCTCTGACGGAAGGAGGCCGCACCGGCGCATCGAGGGGTCAAGGACGGCGTAAGCCGCCGCTTGCGGCGAGCGGAGGCACCGATTTTCCGGCGCCGTCCTTCGGGACGGCGGCTGAAAATTGGAGGGGGCCGCGATGTCCTTGACGCCGGAGAGGCGGTGCTATGATGGGAAGTCAGAGAGAGAAGAGCCCGCGGCGTCGACGAGGCGCCGCGCCCGTATGCGCCGGGGTGGTTTGGAGGGGGTGATTCACCCCCTCCATGGGTGGGGGTTCAAGGGGGCGGGGTGTCCCTGCCCCTTTGGGGGAGAGCTTGAGAGGGGGGCTTTCCCCCTTCTCATGAGGAGATCCGGCCGGTCGATCCGGCTGGAGATCCTGTCGATGCTGTCCGCAGCCACCGTCGCCGACAAAAAGAAGGAGCTTACGCTCCCTCCTCCTCGCACCGCCTGCGCTCAGCTTCGGCGAGCAGCTCTTCGAGGCGCCGCAGCGATTCCCTGCGCTCCTTGCGGGTAAGGATGCAGTGCCCGAGTTCGGCACGCAGCTCGGCGATTTCGGTGTAGATGTCGACCCGTGTCATGTGAACCTCCTTTGTCTCGATGACGGAGGCGGGCAACCAGTTGTTGGAGGGACGGGTCAAGGATCGCGCAGCGACCGGCGGAGCCGGCGTGTGGGGGAGCCGAAATGCGTCAGCATTTTGGGGGAACCGCACGTCCTTGACGCGGCCCGACTGCTGGTATGATGGGCCGTCATTGGGAGAAAGCCGGTTTGGCACCACGCTGCAACGGGGCTCACGAGGATACCGGGCCGGTTGATCCGGCCAGATATCCTGTGTTCCGGGATGTAGGCGTGGGGACGGCGCCGCAATCCGCCATGAACAACGGAAAACCCGGCCCGGCGGCTTGCGCCGCCGGACCTTCGCGCCCCACTCAGAACGGGATGTCATCGTCGAGATCACGCTGATCCTCCGCGTTCTCGGTCTGCTTTGCACGGCTCAGGAAATCTACCGTCTCGGCGATGATCTCCGTGCTGTAGCGATCGACGCCCTCGCGATCGGTCCACTTCGTGTAGTGGATGCGGCCGCGAACCAGGAGCTTCATCCCCTTCTCGCAATATTGCTGGATCGTCTTGCCGAGGCCGTTGAAGGCGGTGACGCGGTGCCATTCTGTGTCCTGGACCCGGTAGCCGTTCTCGTCCCGGACAGCCCTGCCTTCCGAGTAGCGGGGGCGCGAGGTGGCCAGGGTGAAGTGGGTGATGCTGGTGCCGCCCTGGGTGGTGCGGGTTTCGGGGGTCTGACCGATATTGCCGGCAAGAATGACGATGTTCTGCATTGTAAGTCTCCGTTGCTCCTCGGAGGGACCATCCCTCCGACGAGACCCGGCAAAGGCCGTCGGGAGACGACAGCAACTGCCGCCTTCACGGCAGCTCGCCCCCAAGGCCCGGAGTGGCGCGGGCCGGCGCTTGCGCCAACACGGTCCGGAGCCGCGGGGGTTGCGGTCGGAAACCGAACGGTCTTAGGGGATCAGTCAGTCGGAGGGATTGGCGCCTTTGAGAGCATGAACCGGGGACGTACAGCGGAACCTTCGTCCTTGCCGGCGACGGCGTGCTGACAGGCTCATGGAACCGCCGCCCCATGCCGGGCGCCGCATGAGAACCCTCGCCACCGGCCGCCTCGCGTTCCCGCTCGGATGAGCAAGGTCGGCTGGGAAGGGAAGATGACAGTTATCGGGCTCAGAGCGAATGGCTCCGCATCCGCCTCGATGGGCGAAGGTGCGAACCGACGAATTGCGTGAACGGGGAAAGATGAAGGAACTGCGCGGCCTGAGTCCCGCAACTGACGCGGCGGCTGAGCTTGAGCAACGGTGGGATATTCGCTTGATGACTGACTGCCCCCCAGGGCGCAGCAGACCGAAAACGATGATGGTGAGTTTACAGCGGACACGACCGCTTCCCCTTGTGCGGGATGCCGGAGGCCCGGCGGCGCAAGCCGCCGGATTGCCTCATGGGAGCGGACCTGTGCCGCAGCGTCAGCGTGACAAGACGGCGGTTCCGAGCGCGTTGAGGTTCACCATCGCGGCGACGCCGATGATGAAACCGCCCATGCCTCCGAGCAGGTTGAGCAGGATCGCCGAGTCCGTGGCATTTTTGGTGACGCCATGGACGAGCGCATATCCGGCGATGGCGGCGGGAATGGCGAAGACGGCCAGCGCGACAAGCCGCAGGACCGGATTCCGGGCGAAGCCGAGAACCGCGATGACCAGCGCGACCGAGAGAAGCGCCGCGCCGATGGCGGCAAGACCGGACATCAGGAATCCGGCGTCGGCGGCATAGACATGCTGGAACGCCGTCAGCCCGACCATGAACGGCAGGGCGTAGATGGCGAAGTTATATGCAATCACGCAAAGCGCGATCGTCAACGAGATGGCGAGAAGGATAAGCGTCACGGGAGCCTCCACAGGTCGGTGATTTCTGGATCACGACAGGCTGCCTCGGAATACGCTCCGCCTGCGACTGTGCTGCTTCGCCGGTTCTTCTTGGACAAGATGGTACGGAAAGGGGGATATCGTCAAGCAACCGCTGGCCCGTCGCATGTCACTTCGAGCCTCATGAAGCGGCCGGGCGGCAGGCCGACATGGCGGCTGAAGGCGGTGCTGAACGTGCTGGCAGAGCCGTAGCCGATCCGTCTGGCCACCTCGTCGAGCGCCATCTTGCCGCCGCGCAGCAGATTCTTCGCCACGGCCATGCGCCAGGCCAGCAGATACTCCATGGGCCTGACCCCGACCGTGCGAACGAAGCGGTCAAAGAAGGCGGAACGGGACATGCCCGCCGCGCGGGCGAGATCCGGGATCGTCCACGGCCGCTCGACAGCGCCGTGCATCGCGCGCAGGGCCCCAGCGATGCGCGGATCGTCCAGGCCGCGCAGAAGGCCCGGCTGCGCCGCCGCCGCCGGCGTTGTCCGCAGCGCCTCGATCAGCAGGATTTCGACAAGGCGTTCGAGGATGAGATCGCGGCCGACGTCATCGCGCGCCGCCTCCTCGCCGACGAGGCGGACGAGTTGCGTGAGGCGCGGGATGCCGCGGATGTGGATCATGCGCGGCAGGAGCGACACGAGCAGCCCGGCGTCGGGTGAGCCGAAGGCGAACCAGCCGCCGAACTGCCGGACATCGGGTGGCCCGTCCGGTCGGCCGTAGCGGACTTCCCGGTCGGGCGGCGGGGCGGTGTTCGGGTCGATGCGTTGGAGCGGCGCGGGGTCGAAACCGGACATGGTGAAGGCCGGCGTGGCGGGCAGAAGGATGAAGTCGCCGGCCTCGAGCACGACCGGCGCCTCGCCCTCGACGGCGAGACGGCATCGCCCCTCGGTCACGGCGCAAAAGCCGGGCTGGCCGAATTCGGCATAGCGCACGGCCCAGCGGCCGGCGCCGCTGATCCCTTTCGAGAACACGGCGCGGGGGCGAAGGAGCTGGATCACCTCGGTGAGCGGATCGGCCATATCGGACTAACGCAAATTAATATCGGACTTAAGATTGATGATAGTCCTATCTATGGCGGCTACACAGGTCTCGTCAACACGAAACACAGGAGACCGCCATGAATACCGTCCTCATCACCGGGACCTCGTCGGGCTACGGGCTGGAGATCGCCCGCCATTTCCACGCTCAGGGCTGGGCCGTCATCGCCACCATGCGCACCCCGCGCGAGGGGCTCTTGCCCGACGGCGTGCGCATCTTGCCGCTGGACGTGACCGATCAGGTCAGCATCGCCGCAGCGGTTGAGGCCGCCGGCCCCATCGACGTGCTGGTGAACAATGCCGGGATCGGCGTGGTCGGGGCCTTTGAGGCGACGCCGATGGCGCATGTGCGCAAGGTGTTCGAGACCAACACTTTCGGCACCATGGCGATGGTGCAGACGGTGATCCCGCAGATGCGGGCGCGCCGGTCGGGCGTGATCGTCAACGTCACATCCAGCGTGACGCTGGCGCCGATGCCGCTGGCCGCGGCCTATACCGCCAGCAAGCAGGCGATCGAGGGCTTCACCGGCTCGCTGGCGCATGAGTTGGGCGCTTTCGATGTGCGCGTGAAGCTGGTGGAGCCTGGCTATGCCCCAACGACGCGCTTCGCCGCGAACACCGACATTCCTGTCGCGGACCTGATCCCCGAGGCTTATGCGGCGTTCGCCCAGCCGATCTTTGCCGGCTTCGCCCATCCGCCGCAGACGACGAAGGAAAGCGATGTGGCAGAGGCGGTCTGGCGGGCTGCGACCGATGGATCGGACAGGCTGCGCTACCCGGCGGGGGCCGATGCGGTGGCTCTGGCGAAGGCCATTTGACCGAACCGGCGCCGATCATCGGCCAGTCACCATGATCGGCGCGCGGGAAAGATCCGGTCTGCTGCGCTGTCCGCACATAACGCATCATATGTTTTGAGATGTGATGCGGAAGGGAGGCGCTCTACGCGCCGCCCTTGTCGAACTTCATGACCGGGATGCCGAGCTTGCGGGCCTTGTCCGAGAGGTTCTCCTGAATCCCGGTGCCGGGGAAGACCATGACGCCGATGGGGAGGGTGTCGAGCATGGCGTCGTTGCGCTTGAAGGGCGCGGCCTTGGCGTGTTTCGTCCAGTCGGGCTTGAAGGCGACTTGGCGCACACCGCGGTGATCGGCCCAGCGGGAGGCGATCAGCTCCGCCCCTTTTGGCGAGCCGCCATGCAGCAGCACCATGTCGGGGTGCTTGGCATGGACCAGATCGAGCTTCGCCCAGACCAGGCGATGGTCGTTGAAGTCCGTACCGCCCGTGACGGCGACCCTGGGGCCAGCGGGCAGCAGCACCTCGGTCTCCGCCCGGCGTTTCGCGGCAAGGAAGTCGCGGCTGTCGATCATCGCCGAGGTCAGGTTGCGATGGTTGACCATCGAGCCGCTGCGTGGCCGCCAGGGCTTGTGGGTGTGGTGCTCGAAAGCGTCCGCTGCGAGGTCGCGGAAGAGTTCCATGCTGTTGCGCCGCTCGATCAGGGTCTGCCCCTCCGCCGTGAGGCGTTCGAGTTCGACGCTCTTAACCTCGCTGCCGTCCTGTTCGCGCTGGAGGCGGCGCTGCGCCTGCTCGTTGTCGTCCAGGTCGCGTTCCACCCGGTCGGCGGCGCGGTGGAAGAGGTTGACAGCCCCCCAGAGCAGATCGTCGAGGTCAGGTTCGAGGCGGGTGTCGCCGAGCGTCGAGACGAGGGCGTCGAAGATGTCTGCGACAGCGGCGGCGACGTCATTGCCCTCCGGCAGCGGCCGTGGATCGGGTTCATCCTGAAACGGGCGGTAGCCGTAGAGCTGGAGTTCGGTGAGGACATGATCGGTGGGGGATGAGCTGTGGGCCGGCTCGAAACCTGCGGTATCGTCTTCGTTCATCATCGGGAGCATCCTTCTGTCCACGAGACCGCGCCCATCGCGGCCTTCGCAGGCGTCGAAGCCCACAGGCGGGACTGCCTGGCAGCCCTCGCGCCTCCGCGAGGGCCTTGATGGCCAAGCCGGCTATTTTGCTTCGCGATGCAAAGGCGGGGCTCGTCCCCGCCGGCGGAAAATAGCCGAAAGCGCCGCGCCATTGCCCGGCCGGCCCGTTTGTGGGCCGATCGCCCTCTCAGAAGGCCGTGGGCGCCGGCCTCTCCGACAGGAAGGATCGTCTCCCCCGAAGGATGACCGGAGACGGCAGGAGCAGACGCCAGGACCACGTCATGCCCCTGCTGATCGCCTCACCCCTCCATGAATCGGCTGACGTCTTCAGGGTGAAGCTGGTCTTTCAAGGCCGCCCGCAGGGCGTCGGCGCCACGCCAGCGCAGATCCTCGTTGAAGTCCTCACGCACCGGCGACACCGAAACCGGCTCGATCCCGAGGCTCGTCGCTCTGGCGATCAGGCTGTCTCTGGCGCCGTCCCCGGCCGGGTCGCGATCCCGAAGGACATAGAGCCTGCGCAGCGTCGCCGGGAACAGGATGGCAGCGAGGTGAGCGGCCGAAAGCGCCGCCAGCATCGGCATGTGGGGCAGAACCTGACGGGGCGACAGCACGGTTTCGATTCCCTCTCCGGCGGCGAGCACCTCACCCGCAACCCCGAAGCGGACAGCGCACCCGAGAAGGTCGCCCATCGCCCGCCGCGGTGTCTCGACAGGCGCCTTGCCGGAACCGTCCGGGGCGAGCCAGGTGCGGTGCGCGCCGGTCTGTCGTCCGGCAAGGTCGGTGACGGCGGCGACCATCGCCGGCCTGATCTCGGTGGGCGAAGAATCGTCGGGCCGATAATAGCACCGGGGATGGTAGCGCAGCGCGGCGGTGCCTTCGAGCGACATGATCGACCGCCCGCGCAGGTAGAGCGCCGCAAGCGTGCCGGGGATCGGCTGCGACATGGCGAAGAGACGCCGAGACGCTTCTGGCGAACCGGGTGCCGTGCCCGGCATCCTCCCCATCGGCGTCATGGTCTTTTCTGATTCGGGATACGGGATCGAAAGGAAACGGCGCGCTTCCTCGGCCACGTCCTTGAAGTCGACAAGGCCAAGCGCCTCGCGGATCACATCGAGCAGATCGCCATATTCGGCCGTGGCGCTGTCGGTCCATTTGCCTGCCGGGCCTTTGGCGCTGTCCTTCAGGCGGACATAGAGGGAGCGGCCGGGGGTGTTCCGCACATCCCCGACCAGCCAGTAGTTCCCGGCGCGCTTGCCGGAGGAGAGATATTCGCGGCACACCGCCTCGGCCTCCCGGCCGAGACGGTGTGCCAGATCCGTGGCGAAGCGAGGCGCCATTACGCGGCCTCCCGCTCGCCGATGCGCTCGACCGGCCAGCGGTCGAATATCCGGGCGAGAACGGCCGGGCCACTGGCATCGGTGGGCACGAACATCCTGAGCTTCCACGAAATGATCTCGTGGAAGAGGCCATAGGCGATCAGCCGCTCGCGCATCGTGTCGGTGAAGCCGGACAATTCGATGCGCAGCGCGCCCATGACCCGGACCCGGCGAAGCTGGAGGCCCTCGGCGAGATCGAGGATGGTCCGCCCGTCCATCAGCGCCGTGAAAGCATCCTCCGGCGTAAGCGAGGTGGTGCCGGTCACGGTCGCATGGGCGACCCAGGCGGGCGACACCCGGCGGCCGATGATCCGCTCGCCCGCATCGGTCTGGAGCCGATTGACACGGGTGCTGTCGTTTGGCAGCCGCTTCCAGATCGGCAGCAGGAGGCCCGTGACCATATGCAGGGTGGCGTCGGAGAACTCCGGCACTTCCGCCACCTCGGCAGTCCAGGCCGAAGCGAAGGCATCCCGGTCGGCCTCGACCCAATGGGTCTCGGGCATGGCCTTGACCGGGATATTCTGCGCCTCCATCGGCCGGATCAGCCGGACGCGGCGCTCGATCTCGCCATCATCCAGCATGACGCTGGTGGTGGGTATCTGCACGGCGGCGCGGCCCGACCGCCCGTTGACCAGCAGCACGGCCCGCGGATCGTCCAGATAAGAGAACGCCTCGGCCAGCGCGACCGGATGGTTGCGCTTGCGCTCGGTGATGGTCAGCAGCCGGGTTTCGGCGCCGGTGCGCGGATGAGCGTAGATCGTCTGCCGGTCGGTGACGACGAAGCTCTCGGCCGTCAGCGTCTCCAGCCCGACGTCATAGGTGCCGGATGCGATGGCGCCCTCGATCTTCGCGGTCAGGAGCTGCTCGAAGGCGGTGAACAGGATGCCCTGAAGCTCGATGGTGAGCGCCAGCATTCGGTTCAGAAAGGTCGTGATGCCGGGGAGATCGTCCTTGATCCCGTTCGAGTCCATCAGCTTCAACCCAGTCGCCGCCTCGAAACGGTCGAGGCTGCAACCCTCGACCTTGCCGCGCACCAGCAGCAGGTAAAGCTGGCGCAGGGCATCGCGGGCGTAGTGGCTCTCCAGATTGTCCTCGGGCCGGAACAGGCCCTGGCCGCCGGTCTGGCGCTGGCCACGCGTGATAGCGCCCAGCGTGTCGAGACGGCGGGCGATGGTCGAGAGAAACCGCTTCTCGGCCTTCACATTGGTCGAGATCGGCCGGAACAGCGGCGGTTGCGCCTGATTGGTGCGGTGAGTGCGGCCAAGGCCCTGGATGGCCGTGTCCGCTTTCCACCCGGCTTCGAGTAGGTAATGGACGCGCAGCCGGGTGTTTCGTGCCGACAGTTCGGCGTGATAGCTGCGCCCGGTGCCGCCGGCGTCCGAGAACACCAGTGCGCGCTTGCTATCGTCCATGAACGCCTGCGTCTCGGCCAGGTTGGCCGATCCGGCACGGTTTTCGACGACAAGCCGATCCAGGGTAACGCCATTGCCGGGCTTGCGGATGATGCGGCGCGACCGGCCCGTCACCTCCGCCACGGTATCCGTCCCGAAATGCTGGATCACCTGATCGAGCGCGCCGGGGACCGGCGGCAGGCTGGCGAGATGGGCGATCAACTCGTCGCGCCGGGCGACCGCTTCGCGACTTTCGACCGGCTGGCCGTCTCGGGTGACGGGCCGCGACGACATATTGCCCTCGCTGTCGGTGAACGGTTCGTAGAGCTGCACCGGGAAGCTGTGAGCGAGGTAGTCCAGGACATACTCGCGCGGCGTGATGTCCACCCGGACGTCGTTCCATTCCTCGGTGGGTAGCTCCGCCAGCCGCCGTTCCATCAGCGCCTCGCCGGTCGAGACGATCTGGATGACGGAGGAATGGCCCGCTTCCAGATCGGCGGTGATCGACCGGATCAGCGTCGGGGTCTTCATGCTGGTCAGAAGATGGCCAAAGAACCGCTGCTTGGCCGATTCAAAGGCGCTGCGGGCGGCGGATTTGGCCTGCCGGTTGAGAGTGCCCGTGCTGCCGGTGATGTTCGCGGCCTCCATCGCCGCATCCAGGTTGTTGTGGATGATGGCGAAGGCCCCGGCGTAGGCGTCGTAGATCCGGGTCTGCTCGGGGGTCAGCTCATGCTCGACCAGCTCGTATTCGACGCCGGCGAAGGACAGCGATCGCGCGGTATAGAGGCCAAGCGCCCGAAGATCTCGGGCCAGGACTTCCATCGCGGCGACGCCGCCGCCCTCGATGGCCTCGACGAACTCGGCCCGCGTGGCGAAGGGGAAATCTTCGCCGCCCCAGAGGCCGAGCCGCTGGGCATACGCGAGGTTGTGGACCGTGGTGGCGCCGGTCGCCGAGACATAGACGATGCGGGCATCCGGCAGGGCGTGCTGGAGGCGGAGCCCGGCACGGCCCTGCTGCGAAGCGGCGACATCGCCGCGTTCCCCCTTGCCGCCAGCGGCGTTCTGCATCGAATGCGCCTCGTCGAAAATGATCACCCCATCGAAGTCGGAACCCAACCATTCGACGATCTGCTTGACCCTGGAAACCCTTTCCCCACGGTCGTCGGAGCGTAGCGTGGCATAGGTGGTGAATAGGATGCCTTCCGGCAGCGTGACCGGCTTGCCCTGCGGGAAACGCGACAGCGGCGTGACCAGCAACCGCTCCATGCCGAGGGCGGACCAATCCCGCTGCGCGTCTTCCAGCAGCTTGTCCGACTTCGAGATCCACACCGCCTTGCGGCGGCCCTGCATCCAGTTGTCCAGAATGATGGCGGCGGATTCCCGGCCCTTGCCGACGCCGGTGCCGTCGCCGATGAAGAAGCCCTGCCGGAAGCGGACCGCGGCCTTGGCGTCCTCCGGCGCGGCGCTGACAACATCGCAGGTGTCGTCCACCGTCCAGGCCCCGGCGAGATGATCCGAATGGGCCTGCCCGGCATAGATGACGGTCTCAAGTTGTGCGTCGGACAGCAGGCTGAGGATGGTTTTCGGCAGATGCGGCCGGTAGCTGGGCTTCGGCGGCGCGACGCTCGCCATCGCCGCCGACTGAACGAGCTGGGTCGGATGCGCCTGTGCGCCGGGGATACGGATGACCTGAAGCCCGTATTCCTCGTAGATGGCGTCGGAGATATTGCCGCTTTCGGCCGGTTGCCAGTCGACGGCCTCGTAGTCGAGCGGTACGGCTTCCGGCTCGGCCAGCGGCGCGGGTCGTGCGGATTTCGCGGAGCGGTTGACATAGCCGCGCGCGGTGCGGGGCGCGGGCGCAGCCGGGACGACAGCCGCAGCGGCGGGCATCTCGACCGGCAGACGAGCCGGAAGCCCGGCAAGCCAGGACATCAGCGTGGCGGCGTCCGGCGCGACGCCGGGAGCGGCTGGAAAGACCGCCGGATCTTCGGCGGGCAGCTTGTCGATGACGGTCAGCCGCGTCGGGATGGTCGTGCCATGCTTGGCATAGACCGAACCGTCGATGGCGGCGGAAAAGATGACGCGGCCGCGCTCCTGTAATCGGGTGAAGGCGGCCCGCCAAGTGGCATTGTCGGGGGCGAAGCTGGCACCGGTGATCGTCACCAGCCGCCCGCCGGGCGCGAGACGCGCCAGCGCCGAGGCGACATGGCGGAAGGCGGCATCGGCCACGCGGCCCTCGACATTGGCCAGCGCCGAGAACGGTGGGTTCATCAGTACCACGGATGGGATCAGGTACGGATCGAGATGATCGTCGATCTGCGCCGCGTCGAAGCGAGTGACGGAAAGGGCCGGAAAGAGGGAGGAAAGAAGAGCGGCCCGCGTTTCGGCCAGTTCGTTCAGAATCAGCGCGCTGCCGGCGATCTCGGCCAGGATGGCGAGCAGCCCGGTCCCGGCCGAGGGTTCAAGCACCCGGTCGGCGGGCTTGATGGCGGCGGCGGTGGCGGCGATCAGGCCGAGGGGGATCGGCGTCGAGAACTGCTGAAAGGTCTGGGCTTCCTTCGACCGGCGCGTATGCGTCGGCAGAAGCCCGGCGATCTTCGCCAGCAGCGGCAGGCAATCGGCCGCAGACCCGGCTTTACGGAAAATCGTCTTTCCGTATTTGCGCAGGAACAGGACGGTCGCCGCCTCGCAGGCGTCATAGGCGGTTTTCCAGTCCCAGACGCCGGCGGAATCGGAAGCGCCGAAGGCCGCTTCCATCGCGCCGCGCAGCGTGGCGGCGTCGATACGCTGACCGCGTTCGAGATGCGGCAGCAGCAACCCCGCCGCCGCGAAGATGGACGCAGCGGTATCGATGTCGGAGGTGAGCGGAAGCGACGCGGCGGACTGCGCCGTCGCGGATGCGGAAATCATGTTCATGGGGAAGACCTCGGGAGAGCGGGACAGGATCGAGCCGCGCGGCGCTCTCTCTCGACCGCACCAGCTCAAACCCGTCCCGGCCTCCCTCTGCCTCTCAAGAGGCGGGCGTGACTGGCATGACAAAAGCGCCCCCGCAGGGGCACTGGTCTGGATCAGCCGAAGCGGCGACCGGCCTCGGTGAAGGTGTACTCGTTGGCCGCGATGGTCTCGTCCACCACCTCGTCCGAGGAGAGGTAGTCGTATTCCCGCTCAAGCTGCCGGTAGAGCCAGCGGGCGAGATCGCGCAGCGCTTCCGTCACGACTTCCTCGGCATCTTCCGTCATGTCCTGCCAGGTCGGGCTATCGCGCTCGACCGAGATCGCCATGCAGTATTCATGATAATAGTGCCCGCGATGGCTGGCCTCGGCGCGAAGCTGTTAGAAATTGCGGCGCTGGGTGGCCTGAAGGGCATCGGCGATGCCGTGCAGGGTCGTATCCTGTGGCGCATATTCCCTGATCCGGCGCGTGGCTTCCTTCCGGTAGGAATAGAAGGTCTCGAAACAGGCGCCGTCGCCCTGGCTCCAGAACCCTCGAAACCAGATGCGGGGTTCCTGGCGGGTGCCGCCGCCCATGAGGCGGACGGCACGGGTCTTGAGGCGCAGTCCGAGGATTTCCGCGATGCACTGGAAATCCTCATAGACTGCATCATACCAGTCGTAGTCGAAGCCACCTTCGCGATACCAGGCACGAGCCTTTTCCTTCGCGGCGTTCGAAAGCTCGTTGATCCGATAGACGGTGGTTTCGATGATCTCAGGCATCGGGATCACATCCATCGAGAACCTGGGCGAGCCAGCCGTCGGTATAGGTCCATGCGACCGTCTCGCCGGTGGCGAGATCGAGGACATGCGCGCCGCCGCCGAAGCCGTCCAGGCGGGGCCGTGAACAGGTGTTGGCGTATTGGAAACCCCATAGTCCGGTCAGACCGAACGCGGCGGCGCAGCGTTTGACGAACTGGATGACATGTTCGGGATCGCCGGTGACGTCATCGCGCATCCAGAGCTGCGTGCCCCCATGTTCGGGCTGGATCGACAGCAGGAAGCCGTCCGAAGGCGGGTCCTCGGCGGCGTTCTCGTCAGACAACGCGTTGTAGAGATCGAGCGCGCGGGCGGCGTTTTCGGGGGTGCCCACATCGAGCAGGCAGGAGAAATGGGTGAAATAGTCGGCCATGTCTGGCTCCTGAAACGAGAAAGCCCGGCGCGAGGCCGGGCCGGATAGACGGGAGATGGGACGGGAGATCAGGCGGCCTGCGGCAGCGCGAGCAACTCGGCCGCGACCTCGCGCCCGAAGGGATTGACCGGCCGGAAGCTGTCATGGCGAGAATGGGTCATCGGGATCACTCCATGACGGGCGCCGGGAGCCTCTCTCTCCGGCAACCAACCCGTCACGGAAATCCGGCCCGTACTCTCACTCTCCATTGTTGGGGCTTGGTCCCCGGCGCGATTTCCGGCGATGGGCGGCCATCGCAGGCCGGAAGGCCCGGCCGCGTCCTGCGCGATCCGGGCTGTTGGGGTGAGGCGCTTTTGCGCCTCAGCCGAAAGGATCGAGTTCCAGCTTCACCATTTCCTCGTCGCCGTCGAACTCGGCGGCGGGCATCGCGCCATGGGTGCCGTCCCCGGCCTGGAACACGACGATCGTAACCATCAGCGTGGTAACGAGGCTGGCGGCGTAGGCGGTGGCATCTGCATAGGACATGGGTTCCGGCTCCTGTCTTTGGAGGCGGGGGACCATCCCCCGCGCGACAGGCGCCCGAAGTGTCTGACCGGATTTGCAATCACCCTCGCGCGTTCGGGCAAGCCCGAATCCGCGAGGGCGGCACGCTCGCGTAAGCCGACCCCTTGCGGGTTGATTGATAAGAAGACGGATTGGACCAAGGTTTGCGAATGGAAGCGGGGGTGGTGTTTCGCATCTGACATGTGCCGGATAGCCGACGCAGATGCTTTCGCCGCGCCAGCCTCATCGCCATGCGGCCATCAGGGTCGTATTCCTTCAGGCCGGGGATGGACCCCCATGCCCCGCGATGTCGGTGGAAGGTGACGGGGTGAAGCTGGAATCTGAGCCGTCGGGGCCGTTGTTGTGACCATGACGGCTTTCGCAGGGTGCTGTCGGGCCTTCAGTCCCAGAGCCCATCAGCGATCTCGCGTGCGATCATGGACCTTGCTTTCATCATCACCCCGTCGCCGGAGGTGTCGATATGGCCATAAAAGCGGGTCCGGGCGCCCTGCGTGGTCCAATCGGCATAGCGGCAATATTCGCAGGCATCGAGCCGAAAGGCGCGCATGTCCTCGGCCCAATGGGGCTTCGGTTCGACGATCACGGTGATGCCTTCGCGTGTTTCCTGCCAGGGAAGAGACCGCTCCGGAGGAGAATTGCGGCGATCATCGGCAAAGATTTCATCGACGGTGATCATGCCGTGCTCCTGCTATCCGAGTTCTCGATGAAGCCCGCCGGATCATTTGGGTCCGGCGGCAGATAGGCGTCGTAGGGATTGCCGTCGGCGAGGTGGCCGAACGGCGTCATGACGATATCGCCGTCGTCTGCGCGTCCGACGGCGCACAGGACATAGCGGGTCTCGCGCGTGGCGGCGTCGAGGCATTCCATGAGGGCGAGATTGCCATCGTCGGCGGCGCGCAGCAGCGTGTGGAAGTTGGTGCGGACGGGATCGGGAATAGCCATGATGTTCTCCTGAAAGAAAAGAAGCCCGGTGCGAGACCGGGCGAAGACGAGGTAAAAGGAAGAAGGCAAGCTAGAGATCGCCGGACGGTATTGGAGCGTCGGCATCGGGAGGGCAGATTTCGACGTCGCACATCACCGTCGAGAAAAATTCGTCGCCGCGCTCGAGCATGCGCTCGAAATATTTCTCGCCGATTTCATCGTCCGGTGGGGGATCGTCATCGTAGGCATTGCTCCACCATTCCTTGGCAATGCCTGTGCGCCAGTCCATTGCTTGGTCTTGGTCGAGAAAAACACGGACATCAGTGCCATGGGGGTGCTCATAGATAGCAACATGAACAGGCCGCAGGCTGTGTTGGTCGCGTGCGGGTTTGGTATTGGACGGCATGGTCATACCCTGGCTCCTGAAATGAAAACGGCCCGCCGTCCTTCGACGGCGAGCCAGGTGAAGCGGAATGAGCTAAGGTCAGGCGGCAGTGCGGCCTTCGACGACATCTGCGCCAACCTCGTCGGCCGTAACCTCTTCCAGGCAGGCACGGCTGTATCTGCCCTTCGCCAGCCAGAGTTCGGCGGCGTCGCGATTTTCGGCGAGGTGAAGCAGCTCGACGTTCTCGCCAATATCCTGCACGACACGGACCTGGCCGATCCTGGGACGCTCGATCACACGGAACGTCAGATCGCTGTCGATGCTGTAGGTCCGCATGATCGTGACGAGGATGATGCCGCCTTCTCCGAAGTCGCCTTCATGCAGCGTGAAATACGGCGGGCTCGTGTAGGTGGGGCGTTCGCGGGCGGGTTCCTTGCGCACGAGCCGGCCGACGCCATTGCGTGATTTCCATGCGGCGAGCTTCTTGGTGAAGCGCGTGGGCGGTTTCGGCTGATTGTCGCTGTAGGACACAAGCGAGCCGAGTGGTGCGATGTCGAAGATGAGGGAAGCGGACATGAAACTGCTCTCCTGAAACGAAAAACGGCCCGGCGGGATGCCGGGCCTTGTGGTGGAAGGGTGAAAAAGGCGGGGCAACCGAAGCCGCCTCACCAGCGTGCGTCATTCGGCGGCGACGAGAGCCGCCGAATCGTCTGCGTCCTCGCCGTCGCTGGCGAGGAAATCAGGCAATGCCATGCTCTCTTCGTCCGCCCCGGCCGATGTGTCGGCAGCCGACTCCTCGATGTGAAGGCGCAGCGGCTCCGGCAACCAGCCGGTGTGGGCCAGGAGGCGTTCGGCCTCCCGCGCCATGGCGTCTTTCTTCAGGTGGTCGATCAGGCGCACCTTGTCCTCGCCAAGCGCTTCATGGACCGCTTCGAGGATGCGGGGCTTGGTGACGCGGCCGAGATAGTTAACGACAGTCGGCCGGAAACCTGCGTCGGCCATGTCGAGGCCGGTGGCACGGGCAAGGCGGTCGGCTTCTACCATGCGTGTCCGCAGGCCCTGTTCAGAAACGCCGGTGGCGCTGTAAGGATTCGGCCGCTCATAGAGCGCATTGATTCCGAACGAGACGCAATGGGCCAGCAGCGCCAGACGGCTGGTCTCGTCGAGCGCGTCGAGCCAGTCCCACAGCGCATCGTCGTCGGCCGGCAGGTCGGCCTTCCAGTCCACATGTCGTTGACCCACCGACTTCGCGTAGGGGCTGTCCTTGAGGTCGATGCCTTGTTCGCGGAAATGCACCTCACGCACTAAAACCTGCACAGCCGAACCGCTGGTGGACCGATTGAAGGTGTCACGGACCAGCCGGTGCAGCAGCGCGGTCATGGCGATGTGCGGATTGGCAGCCACGGCGTCGCTCAGCGCAACGGTGCGGTGCGCGGTCAGCTCGGACACGAGCCTTTCAGGGAGAGGCTTGATCGTGTCCTCATCCTCTTCGGGCTCGGCCGGCTGACCGCCGATGGTGATGACGGTACGTTGTGCATCCGGTGCGGCCGCACCATCCGCATCACCGTCCGCGCCTACCTCCGGCGTTCCGCCTTCGACGGACGCAGCCGGCTCGTCCTCCGGCCGCACCCAGCCGCGATCGACCACAAGCGCGCCGTCCTCGTCGAAGCTGACGAAAACGCCGGCGGTGGCGATCTCGGCGGGATCGTAGATGGCCGGGCGGCGCTCGAAGGCTTCGAGCTGCTTTTCGATTTCGCCGAGACGGTGGTCGATCTCCTCCGGCAGCTCGTCGCCTCCATGTTCGGCTTCAATCCGGTCATATTCGTCGCGGAGTGCCTGGCGGGCGATCCGCTCTTCCTCGGTCAGATCAGCGAAAGTGCCGGTGATGGCACGCAGTCCGTAGTCATGGTTGTAGGGAAGCTCGAGGTCGACCGCGACCCACTTCCATCCCTCGGTGGCCACTTCATCGGCGGTGGCCTTCAGTTTCTCGGCGACCAGACGGTCGAGGAGCGGCACGTCGTCGAGCCAGCCGTCTTCCTCATCGTCGAAGAGGTAACGCGGCAGCACCGGGCCGCCCGCCGCCATATAGGCATCGAGGCCGACGAAGAGCGCCCGCTTGTCAGAAGCAGGAACGCTGGTTTCCGTCAGCATCTGCCGGATGCGCCAGGGCTCGCGATAATAGGACTGCCTGATGGCATCCCAGACCTGTTCCTGGCGGGCGTGATCAGGGTGCGCGGTGAACGCCTCCAGCGTCGCCAGTGTCATGCCATCCTGGGCATAGACCTCGTGCAGCTTGGGGGAGGCCTTGGCGAGTGCGAGGCGCTGATCGACATAGCGCTGGGTGGTGAAGTAGGCGCTGGCGACTTCTTCGGTGGTCATGCCGCCATCGACCATGCGCTTGAACGCCTTGAACTGGTCGAGCGGATGGAGCGCGAGCCGGAACGTGTTCTCGGCCAGCGAGTCATTGATGGCGGTGGTCTTTGCATTAGCCTTCTTGACGATGCAGGGGACAAGGCCATCGGCCGGGAATCGCCCGGCCTCGACCAGCCGCGCGATCGACCTGTAGCGGCGACCGCCGGCCGGGGTCTCAAAATCGCCGGTCTCGTTACCATCACCGTCGAGGATGGCGCGGACATTGAGGCCCTGCACGAGGTCCTCGCGACGATTGATGTCCTGGGTGAGTTCGTCCAGACCGGCCTCGACGTTCGTCTCGCGAACGTTGGCTTCCGACAGCCGGATGCGGTTGAACGGAATGTCGCGCGCCCGCGAGAAGACGATGATCGCAGGGGCGGACTTCTTCTTGGCAGCTCTTGCCATGATGGGTTACTCCATGACGAGCAGCCGAGAACCTCTCTCTCGACTTACCAACCCGTCATGAAATCCCCAGCCTCTCTCTCCCTCTAAAGCGCGACCGACAGGCTCGGCGTTACCAGTCGGAGTGCTGCGGGCGCTCCTCGTTGACGCCGTATTTCCGGCGCAGCACCTCGATCGCCGCTTCCTGCCGTTCGATCCGGCTCCGCAGCCGGTCGAGGTCGGCTTCTGACACCAGTAGCAGATCGTCGAGGATGGTCGCCGAGCAGGCGAGGATCAGCAGGAGTTTTGACTTGGGCGCATCGCTCATGACTGCGCCCTCCCGGTCATCGCTGCGGAGACGATGCGCTGGACCTTGACGGGTCGCGTATCGGCCGCCTGTGGCAAGCCTGTGCTCCACGCCTCGACAGGTCCGGGTCGGCTACGGTCGCGGGCGAGAAGGGCATCTCTTGCCGCTGCACTAGTCACGAGCGACCAGTCTGGCGCTGGACGCCCGGCCTGATCTCGACGGCCGCAGCATCACCAGCGCAGCAGGTCGGCGCGCCGCCTCCAGCCTGAATCGGCGGGCACGGCACACTGCCATAGGAACAGAACACGCAACAGTCCCCGGACTTCGGCTTCAAAAGTGCGCCGCACGCCTTGCAGTCATAGAAGTACTGACAAGCTTCTGTCGGCATGGTCTCGGTCGCGCGATGACCGCAGTTCGGACATATGATCGTGGATTCCAGAACGAGAGTTGTGTCAGGCATAGACGTATCCTGCCCAGAGCAGACCGGCTCCAATCAAAAGCCCAACTAAAGTCAGCACGCGAACAGCGGGCGGCGTGCAGGTGTCGTTCGGCCCGCAGATCGATGCGGCCCGCTGCTCACGCCACAACAGCGCCACGCCACCGAGCCAAGCTGTGCTCTCGCCGATCGTCGTCAGGAGCAGTGGGAGCGCGCAGCACGATGCGACGCCAAAGGCGGCAGCCAAGGCCCCGAAGTTGACCCGCTCGGCCCCCGACCCGCTTGGGGGCTGTCGAGCCGCCGCCATTTTCTCGATCGCATCGGACATAGGACACTCCTTGAAATCAGGATGGAGTGACCTTACCGTCTGTAGTCGCTACAGATTCAAGCCCTAATTTCAGGGAGCTGGATATGGCCGAACACACCATCCCCATCGGTGAACTTTCGCGGCGAACCGGCTGCAACATCGAGACGATCCGCTACTACGAACGCATCGGCTTGATGCCAGAACCGCTGCGGCGTGGACGCTATCGCAGCTATGGACCTGAGGACGTTGGCAGGCTGGCGTTCGTGCTACGCGCACGGGAGCTCGGCTTCACGCTCGACGAGGTGCGGACACTGCTTGGCCTGGCCGCCAGCGGACAAGCGTCGTGCGCTGTAGCTCGCGATCTTGCTGAAGTACATCTGAAGGACGTCCGGACGCGAATAGCCGATCTAAGGCGCATGGAACGCGTTCTGGCCGAAACAGTGCGTGCGTGCGACGCTGGCGATGACGCCTGCTGTCCGCTTATCGCGACGCTCTCCAGGCCAATCACGCTCCGACGGTCGCTCCTTGGACCTTGACAGGGAACTCCCCATACAAGGCTTTCCCCCGCCGTAAATACGCAAAAGCGTAGAAACAACAGTCTGGAATTAAGCCTCGAAACGGATCAAAGCGGTCCCGTTGAAAACGCTCTTGCGGCTCTGCCCTCCGGTCTCGGCGTGCAACCCCATCGAAGCATCATGCGCTGAATTGTATAGGCGCAAAGCCGTGGCTGAGGGTTTCAGGAAATGGAGAAAGCCACCCTACAGATCGTCGACATGCTTCTCGATCTGCGCCGCCAGCTTGGTGAGCCTCTGGTCGCGAAGGATGCTGATGAAGTCGGCAGCCGACACGCGCGTCCGGCTGAGATTGCGCCGCGCATTCGCCAGCGAGCCGGTCAGCCGCTCTGGAACTTGTTCATAGAGACCGGCGAGGAAGGCATCCGGTGTCTGACGTACCAGATTGTGCTTCTTCAGCTTGGGGACCGGGAAATCACGCAGGTTCCAGGTTATGATTGTCGATGCACCGGCCTCGATCGCGGCGGCGGCGACGTGACGGTCATCGGGGTCGGGCAAGCTGACGGCCGCAATATGCTTCTCATATCCAACAACCGTCGCCGCCGGCAGCGCGATTGTCATGAGTTGCTTCGCGGCTTCCAGGCGAGTGAGCGAAAGGCTCGGCGTGTTGGCTACGAGATTGCGCATCCATTCGTCGTGGATCTCTTCAGTCCAACGCGCCTGGAACAGGCGGTCGACTCCTGCCTGGACGATGATGTTCCTCAGATGGAACGGGTAAAGGATGCAGGCGTCGCAGACCGCGACAACAGGACTAAATGCCATATTCGCGGTGGAGATCCTCGGCGTCGGCGGCCAGGGCTTCCATGGCCTTGCGCTGGACGTCGAGCTGCGCCTTCAGCGCCAGCACGTCCTTCAGCGACGCGCGCCGGTGCTTTCCGACATAGCGGAACGGCAGATCGCCGATCTCCATGCGGTGGACGACAAGGGGGCGAGAGATGCCAAGGATGATCGAGGCTTCGGTGGGGCTCAACTCCTCATGCTCCGCGATGACCGCTACCCGTTCGCCACTGAGAAGCCGAGACAGCAAGGCTTCGACGACATCGGCCGCAGCCGGCGGCAGCGAGATCGTCTGCTCCTCGCCGTCCCGGCGCCGAACATGCAGCTCAAGATGATCGCCCTCGCCGAGTTTCGGCAGGTGCGGCACCGCTTTGCGATCCCGGTCCGAGAGGCCGGCGAACTGGACGACTTGGCTGGCCATGGCATGTTCTCCTTGCCCGCCAATATAGGGGTACGCGCTTTCATCTGCAATAACTGAAAGTCCGTGAGACTTGCGAATGCGCTGCCGACGGAAACCGCCGCGGGCAGCACCCGCTTCCTTGCGCTGTGTCATCACGCCGCCTGCCTCTCTTCTTGCTCGGGAAGCACCGCTTTGTCCTTTTCATCAAGCAGGGAGGCGATCTCCTCGCAGGTGCGGGCGACGGCGAGCTTCAGGGCCTGGTCGATATGGACATAGCCTTGGGTCACGCTTTGGGCGGCATGACCAAGGAGAGCCCTGATCGTCAGTTCGGAGAAGCCGAGATCGCCGGCGACGCTGCCGAAGGTGTGACGCAACGTATGTGGCGTAACGCCTTTGATGCCGACGCTGGCGCATAGCCGGGAAAGGCAGGCTTTGGCCGCTGTGAAGTGCCCCTCGGTGATATCGGAGGGAAAGATATAAGGGCTCTTGCCTCGAACCGGTTGACTGGTAGCAAGCGTCGCGGCAGAGGGGCCGATCGCGCGGACCTGGGCATCTCCCTTGGTGTCGGGGAAGGCTACATAGCCTGCATCTGGGTGGAGCCAATGCCGTTGCAGACCCTGGCCCTCGGAAATGCGGAAGCCGGTGAGGACCAGGAACCGGACGATGGCGAGCGCCACCGGGTTTTCGCCATCGCGTTCCGCGTTCCGCATCGCCGCACCGAGCTTCTTGATCTCGGCCACGCTCAACCGCCGCTGTTTCTTGTTGCCCGTCAGCTTACGCGCGCCACGGCTGGGATGGTTTTCGAGCTTGTCGAGGCGGGCGGCATGTCCAAGGATGCTCTGGAGCGTTCCGACGGCGCGAGATGCAACACCAGAACCGCCGGTCGTGACGCCGCCTCGGCCCTTGCCCCGCGGCTTTGCCGTCTTGCCGGCCACGATGTCGGACTGCATCCCCTCGATGTCGGCCACCTTCAAGGTGTGCGCGAGACGGTTGCCCAGAAGCGGCTTGATGTGCGTCTCGATGCGGCTCTTGTCCATGGCGAGCGTCGACTTCTTGATCGGCCGATTGCGGCGGCCGAGGATGCGGCCGGCCTCCGCTTCCGCAAGATACCAGTTACACAAAGCGGAAACCGTCTGCTGGTGGTGCGGGTCGTCATCGGTATCAGCAGGATCTTCTCCGTCCGCGATGGCTCCGAGCTTGACCTTGGCTTTCTCGCGGGCCTGTTCGACGGTCATCACTCCGAAGCGGCCGAGATTGATCCGCCGCTCCTTGTTGGCCGCGTTTCGATAATTCAGCACGAATGTTTGAAGGCCGGAGGGAAGCATGCGGACTCCAAAACCCCGAAGTTCGCTGTCCCACAAGAATGCCTGCTTGCCCTTCTCGGGCGGGGTCATGGCTTCGAGCGCCCGCTTGGTGAGTTTGGCCATAACGCTTCCTCTCTGAGACTGCGATTGACGATCTTGCTGACAATAGCATAATGGCATGGCCTCTGTCAGCAAATTGTCAGCAGAAAAAGAGAAATGGAAGGGTATTTAGCGGATATGAGCGGCAATCTTGAAACTGATTTCGATAGCTATCGCAGTAAGATATATAGATTTTGGATAGCGTAGAGTATAGTCGTCTCAATCTTGCCAAGGTTGGGGTCGAGGGTTCGAATCCCTTCGCCCGCTCCAGATTGTTTTAACGACGAAAGCCGCGGGAAACCGCGGCTTTCGTCGTTTTGGGCGTGGTTGAAGTCGTGGTCGGCGGATGGGGCTTCGGAGGACGCGGTTACACGCGGGTTACAAGGGCGCGGGGATCGGGCGGTTTGGGGTCGTGGTGGCACGGGATCGCGCAGGTAGCGCAACTGAACGTTGTGATCGGAAAGACTCGGCCTCTGAGTACAAATCACCTATGATAGCTAGTGGCGAACGAGTGCTCGGTTAAAAGGCTTACAAACGTGAAACTTAAAGCTGTCTTTGTCGCGGGTGGAATGCCCAACGTGACCTATGTTGACAGGAATCATTTATCCTTAGAAAAGAAATTCCGCACGGAATTGGCGGAAGGATATAAAATTGTTGCAATTACTGGCCCAACAAAATCAGGAAAGACAGTTCTGTGTAGAAAAGTCATACCCGCTGCTGATTGCATATGGGTTGATGGAGGGCAAGTTGAAAATCCAGATGATTTCTGGACGTCGATAGTTAGGAGCCTTAGAATACCTACCGAGGAGTCAGAGAATATTACAGGTAGCGCGACATTTTCGTGGCAAGCGATTATAGGAATAAAATCTCAAATTACCGCTGGGAGCACAGTGAAATATCCTGCGCCTACAAAAAAAGAGATCCTGACTGCGATGCGCTCGTCGGAACTCACTCTGGTGGTGGATGATTTTCACTATCTCTCCCCCGCCATTCAGCAGGAAGTTGTTCGCTCACTAAAATCTGAAATATTTGATGGCTTAACTGTCGTATTTATTGCTGTCCCACACAGAGCATTTGATACAATTAGCGCAGAGCCAGAGATGGAAGGCCGCTATGCTCACATCACTATTCCACCGTGGTCTATAGATGATCTTTTGTCGATTCCGGCAAAGGGATTTCCCAAATTAGGTATGACAGTCCCCGACCAAATTTGCAGGAAAATGGGCGTGGAAGCACTTCAAAGTCCTTTATTGATGCAGAGATTTTGTGGCCGTGTATGTACTCATTATGAGATTATAGAGACGATAAAGCCCGCGAGGAATTTCGACCCAACAGACGCAATACTTGAGGATATTTATAAGGATGTTGCAAAACAATTTGGATTTCCGACTTTCGAGAAGCTGGCGAAGGGACCGCAATCAAGATCGAAGAGAAACCCTCGCCGACTCAAAGATGGCTCTGGAAGCTTAGATATTTATCAAGCAATACTTATGGCTGTAGGGAAAACAGGCCCTAAATCCAAGCTCCACTATGATGAAATTCGTGACAATCTTAAAGATCTACTTCAGGAAGTTGATATCCCGCAGAAACACGAAGTTTCAAATGCTTTGGGACACATGGAATCCATTGCGAAGGAAAAAATTAAGGGCGAACCTGTGATAGAATGGTCATCCGACTATCTTTATATTACAGATCCGTTTCTACGGTTTTTTATGAAGTGGTCTAATATAAAGGATTTCTCGTTTGCAGAATGACTCGGGTGACTTATTGCTTCTTGACACATCTGCTGGCTCCTCAAGCAGGTGGGACTTGGCAGTATGTTGGGGGATCAGCTGACACGGTTCTCAGTGAATTGCCAGTGCGTGGCAACCTTAAACCGTTTCAGCCTCTCGCATCACCGCATACGGATCAACCCCAATCGCCCGGCTGATCACCAGAAATTCCGCTACGTCGAGTCGCCTCTCGCCCAGCTCGAACTTCGACACGAACGTCTGGCGTTAGGCAGTCGCTCCACCAGCTCGTTCCCGAACAGTCGCCAACGCTTCCACTATAATTGCGACGCGCTCCAAATCGTCCGGCAGCAGCGCAGCCGTTGCAGCATCAATGCGCTCTCGAAACATCTGCTCGGGTGTCGTAACCACGGCATCAGCCCGTGCCGAAAGCAACTCATTGGGCGTGGTTCCCAAGACCGTCGCGATCCGAACCAAGGTGGCAAGATCAGGCTCCCGTCGCCCGCTGACGTAGTTCCCGTACCGACGCTCGCTCAGACCTGCGCGCCGCGCCGCCTCGGCATTCGAGATGCCAAGTTCCTCCGCGCGCTTCCTGAGATTCGTTGCAAAAGGCTCCATAGGAACGGATTGTTCATGACATACCCCACGGGTCTATGTACGTTATGGCCGCACGAATCGGGCCATAGCGTGGGGAATCGGCTTGAAGGACCAATACGTCGGCGACATCAACGACTATCGGAAATACGCCCTGCTGCGGGCTCTATCGGCGGGCGGCGCGAACCGGCTCGGCGTCTGCTGGATGCTGACGGAATCGGATGGCGGTAATCACGGCGGCAGGCTCGGCTATCTGGAGCAGCCCGAACGCTACCGGCATTTCGACCCGCAGCTATTCGACGCGCTGGCCCACGTCGCGGCGGAGCCGGAGCAGCGCAGCGTGCGGGTTATCGAAGCCAGCGGTGTGCTGCCGGGGGCGCTGTTCCATTCCGACCTGCTGCCGCAGTCGCCCGATGAGCGTGCCCGCTACATGGCCGAGTGCCGGGAGAGGTTCGCCGCCGCCGATATCGTGTTCTTCGACCCGGACAACGGCATTGAGGTGCCGTCCACGCGCGTGGGCCTGAAATCAGCCCTGCGCTACGTGTTTCTGGAAGAGATCGCCGCCGTCTATGCCGATGGCAAGGCGGTGCTGATCTACCAGCACTTCCCCATCCGCCAGCACCGCGCACCGTTCATCACTGCACGAATTGCCCAGCTTCGCGCCATCCCGCCCGACGCTTCTGTGTGGGCCTTCACCACCGCCCATGTCGTGTTCCTCCTGCTGGTCCACCCGGATAGCCCGGAGCGCCTTGCACTCGCCGCAGCCGATGCGTGCAGCCGGTGGCACCATTCATTCGTGCGCGGGGAACAGATCGACGCTGCGTCGGGCAATGATTGACGGGTAATTACCCCGATGATTCCGTGTTTTGTTGTGCTTTGTCAGGGAGATAATGAAGTGAATAGCATGGGCATCCGGCTCGTTGCCTGCCTCGCCGCCGCCGGTCTCGTTTCCGCCTGCACGTCGTCCAGCGCGGTGCGGACATCAGCCAACACGGCCATCATCAAGACCAGCGCCGCGCCGGTATGCGGCGGCGCGGGCGCGGCACGGGTTGCACAGAAACAGGCCGCCATCGAAACCTTGCGAGCCGGCTACGACCGATACATCATCGTGGGCGCGGCCGGCGCGAATAACGTCTCCGTGACGCAGGGACCGGGAACATACCAGACGACGGGCTTCGTGCAGCGCGGCTATTATCAGGGCACCACCACCTATCAGCCGGGGATTCCGGTTGTCTCCGGCACCCACGATCAGGCATTCGCAATCAGTATGTTCCGCGATGGCGAACCGGGCTTCCAGTATGCGATCCCGGCGCGCGAGACGCTCGGCCCGAAATGGCAGGAGTTGGTGAAGTCGGGCAACGTCGGCACCTGCGTGGACTGAGCGGCGAGGTACGGCGCGTATCACGTATCATCCCCGAAATACATCGAAGGGCAGAAACGGGTCCCCGGTGCCAACCTGAATGATTTAAACCGGGGGAGTCTCGAATAATTTCCCCCGGCGCGGTGGGGTTATTGTTGCTCGATCAGGGCCATATACCGTCCGGCCACGGGCGCGGCCCACGGACGGCTACTGGCCCGCGCCTGCTATAGCTGCCGCACCCACAGCGGCCGTCCGTAGTACTCCTCGGCGCAGCGACGGGCCATGCCGCGCGTGAGGGGTGGCCCCGCCCGCCGGCCGGTAGGCCATCACGGCCGGAGTACCTTCCTGAAACTGAAATCCAACATGGTGCCGTCATCCAGTTCGGCGTGGAAGCATGGCGTCGGGTAGCTCGGGTGCTTCCTGCGGTGGTAGGCGACGACCTGCCGGCTGCCGCACACCTTCAGCTTGTCCGCCCGCAGCCAGAACACCATTTCAACCAGTTCCGCGTCCGTGCCCCGGATTTCCGTGTCGATGTCGCCACCGTGCAGGATGGCGCGGCAGCGGGCGATGAACGCTGCCTTGCTCGGAAACGTCCAGCGCCCGATGGTGAAGGGAATCGCGGTCATGGTTGCACCTCCCCACGATCACAGCGCATAGGCGCGGTCGAGCGCCTCGATGGCTGCGCCCCCGTCGCGCACGGCCTGCGTGTAATGGCCGAGTGTGACCGTCGGGTTGGCGTGGCCGGCGATCTGGGCGACGAGCCCGACCTCGATGCCCTGCGCCTGCAAGGTCGAGATGAAGGAGTGCCGCGCCGAATGCGGAGTGACATACGGCACAGCGAGGTTCTTGAAGGCCGGTTCCCAGTACCGCTTGCGGAAGTTCTGGTAGAGCAGCGGCCCGCCGCCGCCGAGGCGCGGCTTGGGCCATTCCTGCAAGCGATCGGGGCCGGGGAACACGCGATGCAGCTCCTTGCCGTTGCGCGGGCAGCGCACCCGCCATTGCAGCAGCATCTCGCGCAGGGCGGCGCTCATGGGAATGTCGCGCGTGCCCGCCTCGGTCTTGGTCATCTCGGTCAGCGATCCGTCGCGCTCCTGAATGCGGCGGATGTGGATGACGTTGCGCTCGAAGTCCACCTCGCTCCACAGCAGGCCAAGTTGCTCGGACGGGCGGGTGCCAGCGAGGAAGGGGAAGGCGTAATAGATACCGTGCTCGGGATCGAGCTTCGCCGCCGCGATGAACTTGGCAATATGCTCGGGGGTCAGGATGGCCTTCTTCGGCCGGCTGCGTGCCCGCGCCAGCCCGGTCGGCATGGACGGGGCGCGGATACCGAAATCTTCCTCGGCCCGCGCGAGGATGGACTTGAGGTGTGACTTCGCCCGGTTCGCCGTGTAGGTGCCGCACTGCTCGGTGACCGTCCGGTGCCAGACGCGGATTTGCGCCGTGGTGAGGTCGATCAACTTGATGTCGCCGAGCATCTTCAGGAACCGCGCGCCCTTGGGGGCGATCTTGCGCTCGGTATATTCGGCCCGCTCCTGACGGGTGCCCACGAGCAGCGGACCCCGGATCGCGCCGTTCGTGACGACGCGGTAGCCCTTGAGAGTCGAGGGCTTCACGTTGCCGTCCTTGGTGGCGAGCCAATGGTCGATGGCCTGCGAAATCGTCGGGGCGCTGCGCTCATCGACATAGCTGCCCTCGGCGACCTTCAAGAGCAGGTCGTTGCGGTGGGCCTCGGCGTCCTTTTTCCGGTTGAAGGAGGTGCGGCGGCGCTTGCCGGTGGCGGGGTCGCGGTATTCGCAATACCACTGGGGATAGTCTGCGACGGTGCCGTCGGACAGCTTGCGACGGCGGGTTGTCGAGGTGATACTGACGTTGAATGGTTTATTCATGTCCTTGATCCGATTAGGTAAAAATCACAGGAAAACACGCCCGCGTAACCGGCACAAGTAACCGCAGCGCGATGAGGTTATCGGCGCGTATCGGGCATGTTTTGATTGATGGATCAGCCTATCAGAGCTGCATGGTCAGGCTGTTACGAGCGCATATTCCGGCGCTTCATCTGTAACCAGAGCTGTAACCGCGATATCCTGACTGGCATTTCAGCCCCGACGCGACGGGACTTCCGGGCTGCCGGATTCCATGCCCGCGAGGGTTGAAATCGCAGCGACGAGGCATCCGCGCCGGACGGACGGACGCCCCAGCACATAGGGGGAGGGGGTAGGTGCGCCGCCGGCGGCAGCGGCGCGGCAGGCATATATACCCCCTCCCTCCCCCATACTATGCAGGCGTCCGTCCGTCCTGCCCGAGGTTAAATCGGTGTGGGTGATGTCGGCCCGTCATTGAAGGGAAGCGGCTTCTCCGGCAGGTACGAGAACGGCATACCAACCGCTCGTTTCTTGCCGATAAGCGGGAAGTGAACCGGGTTTAGCGGCGTGAATGCGCCTTCCAGCTTGCGGAGAGCCTTTTCCCAAGCCCGTTTCTCCCACGGCGTATTGCGAAACACATCCTCCATCGCCGGCGCGCCGTTCGCGATGTAGAAGCCGGCATCATCGCCCTCGGCGTTCACCCGCATGCCGTGACTCGCGACGATCCGTTCGGCGTCCGCAAAATCGTTGCGGCCGTTCAATTGCTTGTCGCGCACGCAGGCAAGCCAGTGCCCGAGGGGGTAGTCGTCCACGATGAAGGACAGGAGGTGGTCAAGGCATTCCTGCGCGTCGTCGCGGTAGGACTCGAGGGCGTGGCGCTCGATGGCAAATTCGTACTCGGTCGCCAACGCCCGCGCCTCCTCGTCGGACGGAACCCGGCCGTGGAGGGCGACAAAGCCCGCCCCGATCAGGATGCTCATGTTCTGGCGGTGCCGCCTGTCGCCGGCGAGATGGCTGTCGACGGCGTCCGCCGCCGGCTGGATCAGGTGCGCGTTCGCGATCATGTGTCGGCACCACGCCGCGCCGGTCGTGCGGAAGTAGGCTTCATCCTCCGCGATGCGCTTGGCCACCTCCCGGTCGTTGTCGTGCATGAGCAGCTCGAACATCGAGATGCGCGACTGGTCGGCCGCCGACATGCCGCGCGGGTTGATGGCGCTGAACAGGAAGGTGGTGCGCAGGCTGAAGCTCAGCGCCTTCCCTTCCGGCGTTCCCCGCAGCACCGGCGTGTCGGCCGACGAGGCACTGCGGGCGAGCCGCAGGACGTTGCTCAGCGTCGTGCCGCGTTGGTCGCTCTCGAACTCGTCGATCAGGATCGGCAGGCTGTCCGGTCCCAGTGTCTGGCGAATCCCGGCCTCGGTGCTCTGACCATCGGCTGAAATCGCCAGCGGGCTTAGCACCATGGAAGCGACGGCGTGGATGGTGGTCTTGCCTGACCGCGCCGGGCCATAGACGAAGGCATGGAGCCGCCAGACCAGCGCGCCGCACACCGGTGCCATTGCGAGCCAGCCGAACAGCAGGCCGGCGTCCTGTGGGTAGCGCCAGTTATAAAGCTTGAGATGGTCGTAGAGGCGTTGGGCGTCGAAGACTCCCGCGTCGGCGAACGGAACCGGCTCGAAGCACAGATAGACGAATCGCTTGCTGTCGATGGGCTCGCCGAGATTGACGACAACCTTGTCCCCTTCCAGCCAGATGCCGCGACCACGAACGCGCGACGGATTGAACGGACCCGCGCGGCGGCACGCTTTCATGAGAGCTTCGCCAGCCGCCGCATAGTTTGCGGATCCCGGCTTTCTTCCCGGAAACCGCTGACACCGGAAGCCGGACTCGGCCAGCCCGAGGAGATATTGCTGTGCCAGAAGCTGCTGTGCCGAGGCCAGGATAATGATCTTCCGCACGGGGTCGAGCAGCGCGAAGTGCCCCTCTTTCGTGAAGCCCAGCGGAATCGGCCCGTTGCGGCCCGGATCGTAACCCGACCCGGACTGGATCGGCGACGTGATGGTGCCGCGATGCTGGCACCCGTCGCAGAAGCGCCCGTTGCCGAGTTCCGAATTGATGGATTCGCAGGTGCGTGGACCGGCCTCCTTGAGCGCGCGGTGCAGTTTCTTCGTGGCCTCGTGCACATTATAGCCGGGGTGGGTGGCGCTGTATTTGTGAAAGATCCCTTCGCCATCCTTGCAGCGCCCGGTGATCGACGCGGTGGCGTACCAGTTTGGCTTATCGGCCGTCGCCGCCCCGTCGCCGGCGAAATGATCATACCACGCGCATTCGCGCCGGATCAGATCGTGGTCGGCGAGCTTCTCTGAGATTGCCTTGGGCGTCTCGCTGTCTTCTGGGGGCACTTCCCGTTCGAGATCGGCCAGCGACAATCGGTTCTCCGGATTGTAGGCGACGACCGCCACGAGTTTCGGCGTGCCGGATTTGTGGTTGAAGGTCATCGGCACCCGATAGACGCGCGCAAGATCGCTGACATTGTCGATCTCATAGCCTTCACGCATGAAATGGGCGGCAAGCTTGCGATGAAAGTTTTGCAGGATAGCTCGCGCCCTGCGCCGAGCTTCCTGATTGTGCATCACCAGCGCCTTGTCGAACGGATAGAGGATGTGCAAACCGTTGCCGCTATGCTGGATCAGGAACAGCTCGTGCTCGAACGACCGAATGAGGCCAAGGGCCGTGTCACAGTCGGGCGGATACCGTTTGGCACTGTCCTTCGCATTTGCAAAATCAATGTCAGCGAAGAAGCCCGGAAGCGAAATGGCGGTCTCGTTCGAACCGCGTGCGGTAGGACCAAGGTCGCCCGGCTGGGTGCTCAGCCCGAGATACAGGTCTTCGGCGTGCTTCCGCTTCTCGATATCGTGGACGAGCTGAGGAATGGCATCCGCTCCGTATGAAGTTGTTCTTCTGGTTTTGAGGCTCCATATTTTGACCTCGCCCTCGAAGGACGAACCGTAGAAGGCACAGATGAAGTCGGGGAGGGAAAATTCAGCGCTCATCGCCACCTCCCTGCCGGCAGGATTCGATGTAGGCGATCACTTCGGAGAGCTTTACCAGTCGCCGAGAGTTGAATGGCGTGAAGCTGGGGATGTCGCCGCGCTTCACGGCGCGACGAATCTGCCAGACATGAACGCCAAGGGCTTGCGCTGCCTCTTGTGTGGTAAGCAGCTTTTCAGGTCCCAGCGCCGAAGTGCCGGAAAGATGTTTTTCCACGATGACCTCCAAATCGTGCGTTGAGGAGGTCTATTCAGCTATATGAAATGCGCGCCCTCGTATGGGGAAAAACTCGCGGAAAGGAACCACGATGAGCTCGGAGCTGCCGGACGAGGATGAGCCCACTGATTATGGGGAGGCGGTTGCCGCTCTTTTGTCGATAAGGTTCTGCTTTCCATTATAGATGCTTACCCTGATCCGGGGCCGGCTTCCGCGTCCATAGCCAAGCGTCGCATGGATCGGCTTCGTGATGCAAAGCAGGCATTGTTTGGTCAGCCGAACCCGGAAGGTCGGCCGCGAGATTCTGATGAGGCCGCGCTGCGGTGGATTGGATCGGAAGCAGATAATGACAGCGCCCGCGTCGGTATGGCGAGACTTAAAGGGGAAAAGCCACCCAAACCGCGTTCAGTCCGCGGCCTCGCCCGGGAAGCAGTGAAGCGTTTTGGGTTACTGGAGAACGCCGAAGAGCGCCTGAGAAAAAAGTTCAGCGGCACTGTAGCGCAGAAGTGGATTGATTTTGCTTCGCTACATGATGATATCCCAGAGCAAATAGAGCACAATGCGCTGGAACGGATTCAGAAAATATTGGACATACAGGGAATCACTATGAAATTAGATTATATTGAAAACTGGCCAAAGGAATGACAATGCTTCCGATTCAGCGTGGCGAATGCGGACGTCATCCCCAGCTTCCATCTTATCCGTCGGAAATGTGATCCGTTGCAATAGGTTGCCGGGACGGTGGGACGGGACGCCCCTGCACACAGGGAGGGGGCAGCCACCGGCTGCGGCGCGGCGGGTGTATACCCTTCCTTCCCCTATACTATACCGGCGTCCCGTCCCATGTGGGTCAACGGTGGTGATGCAGCCGACCGCCACCTGTCGGCGAATCGACGCCGCCCGGTCCTCGCTGCTTCGCCGCGCATCGAATCGGACAGGTGGTGTCTGGCCTCACGCGCGCGCCCGCGTAGCCACTGACGCGGCTGCACGGCGTTACATAGCCGGCTGATCGAACTGCTGCCCGACCGGCGGCCGCGCACTGATCTTTTCAGTCAGATTGCCGATCGAGCTTCCGGCGGCGGCGTTTGGCGACACGGGTCAATCTTCGTCACCTTCCGACGCGAAGTCAAGCAGCGCCTCCGGGTCGATGATCTTGATCGAGCGATAGGCGTTGCTGAGCCAGCCCGCCGCGGCGAAGCGCTGCAGGGCGGCGTTCACCTGCTTGCGGGAGGCGTTGGCCATCGCCCCGATTTCCGTCTGCGTCAGGGGAATCGGCACCTGGCCGATCGATGTGGCGCGGTGCAGAACCGCCGCGATGCGCCGCGTCGCGTCGGGCCGTTGCAGATCGTGGACGACCTGGATGAGAATGTCGACGCCCATCATGGTGCTCTGCGCGATATACCGGACGACGTTGGCATCGCGCGCCGCCAGCCTGTCGAGCACCTCGAGCGGAACGTGCATCATGGATGTAGCGACGAGCGCCCGCAGTTCCAGCCGCCTGGGCTGGCGGGTGAGGAAGCAGCCCTCGCCGGTCCATGCCCCCGCAACGCCGAGATGGATCAACTGCGGCACGTGTTGCGCCGGCGCGATGTTGACGGTCACGATTCCCGTGACGAGGCCGTAGATACCGCCGAGAGGGTCTCCAAGGCGATAAATGACGGCGCCGGCGGCGAAATGCTGCAACACCGCATGGCGCAGTATATCGGACCGGAAACTTTCCGGCACAAGCGATAGCCAACCGCGGCTCGAAACGATGTCCGCAGCCTGCTCCCTGGATATGTCAGTCATCGTGTCTTCTGCTGCTATCGTTGTCGAAAGGATGGCGAGATGCTGTCGTTTCCAGCTCATTTCCATTTCGCTTGATCGGATAAATGATTTAAATATTTGATTTTGATTGAATTTCTATCAATAAAATTATTCCATTTGATCTTAATGCGCCCTTCGTACCGTTTTTCTTGAATTTCAGTAAACCGATCGTTTCAATAATGGCCTGCCCGGGAGAATATGGCTCGAATGTGGTGAAAAGTCCCGGTCTTTGTCCCTTTTCGGACAGAATTCATGCGGGCTGCGTGCCATGATGCACGCGTTTCGAGGCGGAGTGTCTGCTGTCCGGCGCTGATGCCGGCTGGCGTTTGATCATACACGTCACAAGTGGAGACAATCGTGAAACTGACCAATCTGCTGGCCTCGGTCGCGCTGATCTGCGTGGGCGCCGTGGGGGTTGCGCATGCGCAGCAGCCCCAACCCGCTCAAGGGACTCCTCGGGAGGGCGCCCGGCCGAACATTCTCGTCATCTTCGGCGACGACATCGGGCAATCGAACATCAGCGCCTATACCTTCGGTCTGGTGGGCTATCGCACGCCCAACATCGACCGGCTGGCGGCCGAGGGCCTCAAGTTCACGGACTATTACGCCGAGCAAAGCTGCACGGCGGGCCGTTCCACCTTCATCACCGGCCAGACGACGCTGCGCACCGGCCTGTCGAAGGTCGGCGTGCCCGGCGCGCCGGTGGGCCTGCAGGCGAAGGACATCACCATTGCCCAGGCGCTGAAGCCGTTGGGTTACGCCACCGGCCAGTTCGGCAAGAACCACCTCGGCGACAAGGACGAGTTCCTGCCGACAAACCACGGCTTCGACGAGTTCTTCGGCAATCTCTACCACCTGAACGCGGAGGAGGAGCCGGAACAGCGCACCTATCCGCGCGACGAGCAGTTCCGCAACATGATCAAGCCCCGGGGCGTCATCAGGGCGAAGGCCGGCGGCGCGATCGAGGACACCGGGCCGCTGACGAAAAAGCGGATGGAGACCATCGACGACGAGACCACGCAGGCGGCGGCCGACTTCATCGAGCGGCAGGTCGGGGCCGGCAAGCCGTTCTTCACCTGGATGAACACAACGCGCATGCACTTCCGCACCCACGTGCGCGAGGATCGCCGCAGCGAGCCCGGCCTCGCGGCCCGCACGGAATACGCCGACGGCATGGTCGAGCACGACGGGCATGTCGGACAGTTGCTGAAGAAGCTCGACGAGCTGGGCGTCGCCGACAACACCATCGTCATTTACACGACCGACAACGGCCCGCACCTGAACTCGTGGCCGGATGCGGCGACGACGCCCTTCCGCTCCGAGAAGAACACCAACTGGGAAGGCGCGTTCCGCGTGCCCGCCATCGTCCGCTGGCCCGGCAAGATCGAGCCCGGCGCGGTGTCGAACGAGATCTTCTCCGGCCTCGACTGGTTCCCCACGCTGCTGGCGGCGGCCGGCGACACGGATATCAAGCAGCGCCTGCGCGCGGGCTGGGAGCTCGGCGGACAGACCTACAAGGTGCATCTCGACGGCTACAACCAGCTGCCCCACCTGACCGGAGAACAGGAGCAGGGAGCGCGCAAGGAGTTCCTGTACTTCAACGACGACGGCCAATTCGTCGGCCTCCGCTACCTGAACTGGAAGATCGTGCTCGCCGAACAGCGCGCCCCCGGCACGTTGCAGGTGTGGAGCGAGCCCTTCACCAGCCTGCGGGTGCCGAAGCTGTTCGACCTGCGCGCCGATCCCTACGAGCGGGCCGACATCACGTCGAATACCTATTGGGACTGGGTGCTGTCGCAGGTCTATGTCATCAACATCGCCCAGGTCGCCGCGCAACAGTACTTCTCGACGTTCAAGGAATATCCGCCGAGCCAGCGCGCCGCCTCCTTCACGGTCGACCAGATCGTGGAGCAGATGAACAGGCAGATGGAAGCGGCGGGGAACTGAAAACCGCGATGTCGGCGGCGGCCTCTTCCGCCGGCCGCCGTCCGCACGCGCGGCGCCCCCGTTACCGAATGAAGAACGATCGGAAAACCGTTTTTGCGTTCCAGAAATGATCCCCCTTCCGGCCCGGCGCCTGACAGGCGCGAAACGGGTCGGGGCCACATCCTTGCGAGGTCGGCGTGCCGGACTGTCACTATCGGAAAGCAGCGACGCGGCTGTCGCGCGTCGGAATGCCGCGCATCGGAATGCATTGCGTCAGCGCGGCCGGGCTATGGCTTGCCTTCGACGCAGCCCCGGCCCGTGCGGCGGAGGATGGGGTCGGGATGTATCTGCTCGGCAGCCGGGGGCCGATGGCCGGCTTCCTGCCCCCGCCGGGTTTCTACGTGCAGAACGACTTCTATATCTATGACGGCGACATGCGCGGGGGCAAATCCTTCCCCGCCGGCGGCCGCGTGGTGTCCGACGTCAAGGCGCAGGCGCGCACGAACCTGCTGAGCGGCACCTGGGTGCTGCCGCATGAGGTGCTGGGCGGAAACATCGCGTTCGGCGCCATCCTGCCCTTCGGGCGGGCGAACGCGACCGCGGGGGTCGATATCGATGCGCCGCGCTTCGGCATCGATGCCTATCGCTCGCTGCGCGACAAGACCACGGTGTTCGGCGATCCGGTGGCGACGGCCTCGCTCGGCTGGCATGCGGGCAAGTTCCACTGGAACGTGCTCGGCATGCTGAACGTGCCGGTGGGCGACTATCGCGACGGGCAACTGGCCAACATCGCGTTTCACCGCTGGGCCGGCGACATCTCGGCAGCGCTCACCTGGCTCGACCCGGAACGGGGGCTCGACCTGTCGGTCGCGGCCGGCTTCACCTTCAACGGCGAGAACCCGGAGACGAACTACCGCACCGGCACCGAGTTCCACGTCGAATGGGCGGTGACCCAGTACCTCAGCAAGGACTTTTCCGTCGGTCTTGTCGGCTATCATTACGAGCAGGTGACGGGCGACGGCGGGCGCGGCGCGCGGCTCGGCTCCTACAAGGGGCGGGTGACGGCGGTCGGCGGCTCGGTCGGCTACAACTTCACGGTCGCCGGGGCGCCGATTACCACCCGCCTCAAGGTGTTCCGTGAATTCAACACGACGAACCGCATGAAAGGAACGGCCGGCATCGTCACCGTCGCGTTGCCGATCACCGCCGGGCAGTAGGAGAAGCGCGCATGAGAAAGCCGTTCGCCAAATCGCGCAGCCGGGTTCTGCCCGCCGATCCGGCGCGGCTCGGCGACATGGTCCGGATCGACGGCGGCACGTTTCGCATGGGCTCGGATGACCATTACGCCGAAGAAAAACCCGCGCATCGGGTGACGGTGGAGGGATTCTTCATCGATGTGACGCCCGTCACCAACCGGGAGTTCCGGGCCTTCGTCGAGGCTACCGGCCACGTCACCTTCGCCGAGAAGGCCCCCGCCCCCGAGGACTATCCGGGCGCGCTGCCGGAGATGCTGAAGGCCGGCTCGCTGGTGTTCACCCCGCCCGATCATCCCGTCGACCTGCGCGACTGGAGCCGCTGGTGGCAGTTCCGTTTCCGCGCCAACTGGCGCAGGCCCTACGGGCCGGGCAGTTCCATCCAGGGGCTGGACGACCATCCGGTCGTGCATGTCTCCTACCACGATGCCGCCGCCTATGCCGCCTGGGCGGGCAAGGATCTGCCAACCGAGGCCGAATGGGAATACGCGGCGCGCGGCGGCCTGGACGGGGCGGAATTCGCCTGGGGCGACGAACTCTGCCCCGACGGCCGGCATATGGCCAACACGTGGCAGGGCCAGTTCCCGTTCGAGAACCGGGCGCTCGACGGCTACGAGCGAACGTCGCCGGTGAAGGCGTTCCCGCCCAACGGGTATGGCCTCTACGACCTGATCGGCAACGTATGGGAATGGACCGCGGACTTCTGGTCGACGCGCCATCCCGAGGATGCGCCCAAGGCCTGCTGCGTGCCGGTCAATCCGCGCGGCGGCCCCGAGGCGGAGAGCCTCGATCCCGCGCAGCCCGAGATCCGCATCCCGCGCAAAGTGCTGAAGGGCGGCTCGCATCTGTGCGCGCCCAACTACTGCCGCCGCTACCGTCCCGCCGCCCGCCACGCCGAGCCCGTCGATACCTCGACGAGCCACGTCGGTTTTCGCTGCGTGCGCCGGATGGAGCGGCGTTGATGAACAACCGCTCCGGTCGGTCGCTCCGGCCAAGCGAAGACCAAATGAGTGTATCGATTTATCAGGGGGATCCGTCGTGACCACTTACCCGCGCCTTTTACTGTTGATCGCACTCGCATGCGCACCGGCCCCGGCGTTCGCCGAACCGGCACTCGTGAACTCCGACAATTTCATTCGGGCCGAAAGCGATCTCTATTTCAAAGGGGTCGTCGGACTTGGCGGGTTCGGCAGGCTCAACCATACGCGGGAGATGACGCCACTGGACCGGCAGACCGTCATCCGCCTCAATCGGGACACGCTCTATTCCTCGGCCGTTTTCGACCTCGACGCCGGGCCGGTGACCATCACGCTACCCGATGCGGGCGACCGGTTCATCTCCTTGCAGGTCATCGATCAGGACCACTACACCCACGGCGTGTACTACGAGCCGGGACCCGTTACACTGGAGCGCGATGCCATCGGCACGCGCTATGTCGTGACCGCGATTCGAATCCTGGCGAACCCGGAGGATCCGGGCGATCTGGCCAAGGTCCACGCGCTTCAGGATGCCATCGGGATCGAGCAGGCCCGGACAGGAACCTTCGAGCCGCCCGCGTGGGACGAGGCCACCCGGTCCCGGACACGCAAGGCGCTCAATGCGCTGGGCGATCTTCTGCCGGACACGCGGCGCATGTTCGGAAGCAGGAGAGAGGTCGATCCGATCCGTCATCTTATCGGCTCGGCGATGGCGTGGGGCGGCAACCCGGAAACCGAGGCGCTCTATCTGAACCGCGTGGCGCCGAACAACGACGGCAGGGCCGCCTACACCCTCAAGGTGGCCGAGGTGCCCGTGCGCGGTTTCTGGTCCGTCTCGGTCTATAACGCTGACGGATACTACACGCCGAACGCGTACAACGCCTATACGCTTAACAATTTGACCGCGAAGACGGATGCGGATGGCGGCGTTACGATACGGTTCGGAGGATGCGACGGCGAGATTCCCAACTGTCTTCCCACCCCGGATGGCTGGAGCTGGATGGTTCGCCTCTATCGCCCCGACACCGCCATCCTCGATGGCAGCTGGATATTCCCCGACGTGAAGGAAATCGTGGAGGAATTGAAATGAACCGCCGAACGCTGATCAAGATCGGGGCAGGGTCGATGCTGGCGTGCCGGCCGGCGTGGGGCGGATCGCAGTCCCGACAGACGGAACTGATCCGGGAAGCTCTCGTTTATACATATCCGCTGGTGAAAAACTATCTCACCATGTTTCAATATGCCTTTGAAGAAGGCGGAAGGCAGTACAAGGGGCCTCCCAACACCGTCAACAGCGTTGCGCGTGTGTACACACCTCAGGATACGGCGATTATCACGCCGAATTCAGATACCCCTTACTCATTCATTGTGTTTGACCTCCGTGCGGAGCCCGTAATCATATCGTTGCCGAACATTGAGGCGCACCGGTATTATTCTCTGCAACTTGTCGATCTGTACACACACAATGTCGACTATCTCGGCTCCCGCCGGGACGGCAATGGTGGCGGAGATTTTCTGATTGCGGGCCCCGGCTGGCGCGGAACCGTGCCCACGGGCGTCCGGCGTGTCGTGACAATGCCTACGACCTTGGCCATGGGGCTCGTGCGCACGCAACTCCTCGATCCGTCAGACCTTGCCCGCGTCCGGGAAATTCAGGCGGGCTATGTCGCGCAACCGCTTTCCTCCTATCTCGGGCAACCTGCGCCTCTCGCTCCGACCGCCGTTCAATGGCCGGTTATCAGCGACGAGATACTCGCGACTGATTTCTGGTCGCTGGCTACTTTTCTGCTGGAGTTCGCTGCTCCGTTACCGGGCGAGGAGGAAATGCGGTCCGGTTACACCGGTCTCGGCATTGCGGCCGGCGGCCATTGGCCTGACCGGTCGATGAGCCCCGAGCTCGTCGCCGAAATGCGAGCTGCCGTGAGGCCCGGCTTGCAGTCGATCCTGGCGGAAGCCCAAAATCTTACCGATTCCTCAACGATCTTCGGCGATCCGGACTTTATGAAGGGGCGGTACTTGACGCGCGCCGCGGCCGCAATGGGCGGCATCTACGGCAATTCGGTCGAAGAAGCGTTGTACATCAACTATAACCGGGACGATCAGGGCGCGTCGCCGGACGGCAGCAAGCACCGCTATGTGCTGCGGTTCGCCTCGGAAGCGGACTTGCCGCCCGTTGGCGCCTTCTGGTCTCTGACGATGTATGCAACGGCGTCGCAACTCCTGGTCGAAAATCCTCTGAGCCGATATGTCATCAACTCAGCGATGCTGCCCGGGATCAAACCGAACGACCGCGGAGAAATCCTGCTCTATCTCCAACATGAGAGTCCCGGCCCGGAACTGGAAAGCAACTGGCTGCCCGCCCCCGCCGAACCTTTCTACGCGATCATGCGATTGTACCTGCCTAAACCTGAAGCGCTCGACAAGAGGTGGACTGCGCCAAGCATGGAGAGGCTCGCATGACATGATCCGCGCCCCCCGACAGTTCCTTGACTTGACGGCCGCGGCAAGGCGTCCAGTCGTTTGAAATTGCAGCCAGGTCCGGTTGAACGACGTCGGGGGACTGCGCGATCCGAGTCAATCCGGCCTTCCCTCATGAGGATCGAACAACAGCTATCAGAGCGTTCCGTGCTTCCGGTGGGCTGCGGCGCTGGAGACGCTCCGGGTCGCGCCGGCGCGACAAGGGCTATGCCGTCAGGGCTCCGCCCGAAACCGCGGCATCATTCCCGCCATCCCGCACAAGGCCGTTTACAGAGGGCGCGCCCGCATCGAACAGGCCGTCGGAAAGCCCATCGCGGTTGGGAATAACCTCTATCTGGCAGCAAAATACCGGGCCGGTGTCTGACCGAGCGCTTTCTTGAACATCAGGATGAACGCGGTGACGGACTCATATCCGAGCGTGTCCGACACTTGTTGCACCGTCGCGCCGGCTGCAAGTTCGCGCAGGGCGACGATAATCTGCAATTGTTGCCGCCAGCGGCCGAAAGTCAGCCCGGTTTCCCGAACCATCAGCCGGGTGAGCGACCGCTCACTCAATGCCACGCGCGCCGCCCATTCGCCGAGCGTGCTCCGGTCGCCCGGATCGGACGTGAGCGCCTTGGCGATCCGCTGGATTTTCGGGTGATCCGATACCGGCAGGTTGAACTGCTCCTCCGGCATCAGCGTCAGTTCATCGAGCAGGACACGAATCAGCCGAGCCGTGTGACTGTCCGGCGCATAGTCGGGCGACGCCCTTGCAAGGCGGCCGATCATTTCGCGAATCATCGGCGAAATCGACAGTGTGCAGCAATGCCGGGGGAGCGGGGCGGCGTCAGGCTCGACGAACAGGAAAGCGAGCCGATCCCGGTTCTCGTCGCGCAGTTCCGATGCAAGATGGAAGCGGGAGAAAAAGCAAAGCTTTTTCAGCCATGGGCGAAAGCTGGAGTGTTTCCGTTTTAAACGGGACCTCTCCAGCCCCGGCGCAGGGTCGCGCGCAATCCCGATGGGCCTTCGCGGCCGGTCAGCACCAGCGTCGCACCGATCCTCTTCCCGGCCATGTCGGCAATGGTCAGCCCGAGGCCGGAGCCGGAAACGCTCCTGTGGCGGCCGCGATAGAATCGTTTCGTGACGAGCGGCAGTTCTTCCGTCGCAATACCGGGTCCGTCGTCCTCGACCGACACGCTGCGGCCGTCGGATGCTACGCTCCAGACAATCCGGCTCCGTGCGTATTCGATCGCATTTTCCTGCAAGTTTCGCAGCACGAGATGAAGGGTCTCCGCCTCCCCCTCGATCGAAAGTCGCTCGATCGCCGGATCGATATCGATCGTGATGCCGGCAGGCGCCGGACAGGCTGCGATGGCCTCCCGCAGCACGGCCGCGACATCGGCGCGGGCGGACGGGTCCACCCTCGGCATCGCCTCGAGTTTGGCAAGCGCGAGGAGTTGGCGGGTGAGCCGGCTCGTGCGATCCACGGACACGATGATCTGGCGCAGCGCGGCTACCCTGAGAGGGCCTTCCGCCGCCGCCAGCGCGACCTGCGCCTGGGTCTTGAGACCGGCGAGCGGCGTGCGCAGTTCATGCGCTGCGAAAGCCGTGACATCGCGTTCGTGCCGCCGCGCGGTTTCCACCTTTTCGAACAGGCCGTTCAACGCGAGAAGCAGCGGCCGGATCTCGGCCGGCGCGCTCCGGCCGTCGATCGGGCGCATATCCTCGCCGTCGCGCGCGGCGATCTCGCGCGCCGCGGCGTTCAAAGGCCCGAGGCCGCGGCCAAGGCCGAACCAGATCAGCAACCCGAGCAACGGCACGATGAGGACGGCCGGCCAGACCAGCCCCGACACCAGATCGCGGACGAGCCGGTCTCGCAGGCCGATCCTGTCGCCGACCGCCACGCGCACGCCCTTGTTCGCGTCGACGATGGTGTAAACGCGCCAGACTTCGCCGTTCACCTCGCGGTCGGCAAATCCCTCGCCCTCTTCCGCCAGGATCTCGGCCGGCGCCCCGCTCGATCGCGCCAGCAGGCGGCCGTCGAACGACCAGATCTGGCAGGAGAGCTGACGGGAATAGCCGGCGTCGTCCAACGCAGGCGGGCCGGCAGCCGTCGCCATGTCGCCGCCCGACACGAGCGAATGCACCATCTTCGCCGCTTCCTGAAGGCGCGTATCCAGCACTTTCTCCAGTTCCGTGCGGCTGCCGACATAGATCCAGACGGTCGCGCTGACCCAGATGGCGCCGGTGGCGACAAGAAGCAGCGTGAAGAGCCGGCGGCGCAGCGAAGTCACCCGAGCGTCCTTTACCTGGATATCCTTCAACTGGAAGCCCTCAAGCGATAGCCGAGGCCGCGCACGGTCTCGATGGTCGCGCGCCCGAGCTTGACGCGCAGGTTATGGATGTGGACTTCGACGGCGTTGCTCTCGATTTCCTCCTGCCAGCCGTAAAGCCGATCCTCAAGCTCACCGCGCGAGCGGATGACGCCGGGCCGCTCCATGAGCGCGGCGAGCACGGCGAACTCCCGCCGGGAAAGGGAAACGGCTTCGCCACAAGCCGTAACCGTCAGGCGCGCCGGGTCGAGGACGATTCCGGCCGCCTGCAACACGGCGCCGGCGCGCCCCTCCTTGCGCCGGGCGATCGCCCGCAAGCGGGCGGCCAGTTCATCGAGGTCGAAGGGCTTGCCGAGATAATCGTCGGCTCCCGTGTCCAGCCCGCGCACGCGATCAGGCGGATCGTCGAGAGCGGTCAGCAGGATCACCGGCGTCGCGTCGCCCCGCTCGCGCATTTCCTTGAGAACGTCGAGCCCCGAGCCGTCCGGCAGCATGATGTCGAGGACCATGGCGTCGAACCGCGCGGCCGCCAGCGCCGCAAGCGCGTCGGCGCAGGCGGCGACGCTGTCGACAACCGAGCCGTCAAGGCCCAGGCCCACCTTCAACCCGTCCGAGAGAACGGGATCATCCTCGACGACAAGTATGCGCACGAAAGTTCCCCGAAATTTCCGATCGTTACGGATTTTACGCCTACCTTAAGGCTGGCTTAAGGTAGACGGCCATTTTCCTCCCGACTGCAAATCGATCGCGGTGCAAGGTGGTCATGGCTCGTCTCTTCAGGCTCGTAACCGTTTTTCTGGCAGGATTGCCGATCCTGTTTCCCCTGGCCGGCGCCGGGGCGCAGACGCCGCCACCCGCTGACGAAGCGTTTTCGCTCCGGGTCCTGCGGCAGGCCGACGACGCGTTGCAGCTCATCTGGACCGTCGCTCCGGGCAACTATCTCTACCGCGACAGTCTGAAGGCGACGCTGGACGGCGAGGCCGCCGCGATCGAGACGCCTCCCGGCGACGATAAGGATGACCCGAATTTCGGGCATGTCGAAATCTATCACGGCAGCGTATCCGGCCGCATCGCCGATCTGCCGGATACCGGCAGGCTGGAAATCGATTACCAGGGATGCGCCGAGCAGGGCATCTGCTATCCGCCCGTCCGCAAGACCGTCGATCTCGCCACGCTGTCGGTCGGCGCGGCGAAGCGCGGGCCCGGCGGCGGCCAAGCGCCGACGACCGGGATGTCATCCGTCGATTCTCCGACCATGGAGCCGCGGGACGGCGCGGGAGCGCACGGCGCCGCGCTGTTTTCGGGCAACTCGCTCGCCATGGCCGCCGCCTTCCTGGGCTTCGGGCTGCTGTTGTCGCTGACGCCCTGCGTGTTGCCGATGATCCCGATCCTGTCGGCCATGCTGGCGGGCGCCGGGGGAAAACTGTCGGCGGCGCGCGGCTTCGCGCTCTCGTCGAGCTACGTCCTCGCCATGGCCGGCGCCTACGCCCTTGTCGGGTTCGCCGCGGGCTGGTCGGGCGCGAACCTCCAGACCCTGCTTCAGACACCTGTCGCGCTGGCGCTTGCCGCCGCGGTTCTCGTCGCGCTGGCGCTCTCGATGTTCGGTGTCTTCGAACTGTCCCTGCCGCCGGCCCTGGCGACACGGCTGTCCGGCAGGGGCAGCGGCGGATCGCTGATCGGCGCGGCCGTTCTCGGTTTCGGATCGGCGCTGATCATCGGCCCCTGCGTGACGCCGCCGCTCGCGGCCGCGATGCTCTATGCCGTGCAGACCGGGGAAGCGGCGCGGGGCGCGGCGGCGCTGTTCTTCCTCGGCCTCGGCATGGGTTTGCCCCTGATCGCCGTCGGCACTTTCGGCGCCCGCATGTTGCCGCGATCCGGGCCGTGGATGATCGCCGTCCGCAAGGCCTTCGGCGTCGTGTTCCTGGGCGTGGCGGCGATGCTGGTGGCGCGCATCCTGCCCGCTTCCGCCGGCCTCGGCCTGTGGGGCGCGCTGGCGATCGGCGCAGGCGTTTTCTTGGGGGCTTTCGAGCGCATCGACGGCGCAAGCGCCTGGCAACGCCGGCTGACCAGGACGGCGGGACTGGTGGCCGTGGTGTACGGCGTCACGCTCCTCGTCGGCGCGGCCGGCGGCGCGCGCGATCCCGCGCGCCCGCTGGCCTTTCTCGCCGCCGCGCAGCCGAAGGGATCGCCGGCGGCCGATGTGCGGCGCGTCTCGTCCTCCGCCGCCTTCGATGCCGCGTTCAAGGCCGCGCAGGCTGCGGGACGTCCGGTGCTGGTTTCGTTCACCGCCGACTGGTGCACGGTATGCAAGTCCAACGAAGCGGTGATGGAGGAGCCCGCGATCCGCGAGCGCCTGCATGCCCTGCCGGTCATTGCCGTCGACGTCACCGCGCAGGATGAAGCGGCGCGCGCGCTCATGACCCGCTTTTCCGTCGTCGGCCCGCCTGTGCTGCTCTTCCTCGATACCCGTGGCGGTGAAATCGGGGGCTCGCGCCTCATCGGCCCCGTCACGCGCCGGGAGATCATGCAGCGGCTCGAAAATGCCGGCGCGTGACCGCTCATACCATCCCGAAGGAGTTCCCATGCAACGCAGACAATTTCTCGCCTTGGCCGGCGGCATGGCCGCGGCCTCGACCGTGGTCGGAACGACCGGTCATCTCCAGGCGCAGGACGTCGACATCAAGGCCATCCTGCACGATCCGGATGCGCCGGAAACCGGCAATCCGAAAGGCGATGTCACGATCGTCGCCTTCGCGGACTACAATTGCCCGTTCTGCAAGAAATCGGCGCCCGATCTCGCCCGTATCGTCAAGGAGGACGGCAAGGTCCGGCTCGTTTACAAGGATTGGCCGATCCTGACCGACGCCTCGGTCTACGGCGCCCAACTCGCCCTCGCCGCCCAATACCAGGGCAAGTACGATCTCGCTCACCACGCGCTGATGGCCATTCCCGGCCGGCAAAGCCCGAAGGAGAAGATGCTCGAGGCGGTCAAGGCGTCCGGCATCGACATGAACCGGCTGCAATCGGATCTCCGAACCCACAACGACGCGATCATGGCCCTGCTCCGGCGCACCATGAGCCAGGCCGACTCACTCGGCCTGCAGGGAACGCCGACCTATCTCATCGGTCCCTTCCGCACCTCGACTCTCGATTATGCCGGTTTCAGGGAGGCGCTCGCCGAGGCACGGCGCCGTCAGGCCGCCGGCGACAGGGTGGCCGAATGAGCTTCGCAACGGATACCCGCGCGAACGTCCGCCTGACGGTGCTCGCTCTCCTGTCGTCCGGTCTGGCCGCCTGCGCCTCGACCGCCCCCGTCGAACCGGTCGCTTACACGGCCCCCGCCGGCATCGGCGACACCGCGCCGGGCCGCTATACGGCGCTGACGAACGAACCGTTTCCCGTGCCGGCGGTTTCGCTGGAGATGCTCCAGCCGCAGCACAGGCGCCAGTTGGTCGATTATCCTACCGATCAGCCGCCGGGCACGATCGTGGTCGACCCCGCGCACCACTATCTCTATCTCGTTCAGGAAGGCGGGAAGGCGCTGCGCTACGGCGTCGGCGTGGGCCGGGAAGGGCTGGAATGGTCGGGCACGGCCAACATTGCCTACAAGCGCGAGTGGCCGCGCTGGACACCGACGCCGGACATGATCGCGCGGGAGCCGGGCAGATACCGGAAATGGGCGAAGGGCATGGACGGCGGGGAGCAAAACCCGCTCGGCGCGCGCGCCCTCTATCTGTTCGAAGGCGGAAAGGATTCGCTCTACCGTATCCACGGCACCAATGAGCCGTGGTCAATCGGGAAATCCATGTCCTCCGGCTGCATCCGCATGATGAACCAGGATATTATCGATCTTTACCGGCGGGTTCCGGCCGGAACGAAAGTCGTCGTGCTGTCGGCGGAAGGCGACGGCACGCCGAGGTAATCCGAGAGGATGGCGGCGGCGGCGTTTGCGCCGCCGCTCCCCGTTCTCGGACGGCCGCGTGCGGACCTTGCGGCGTCAAGGGCGTTCCCGCGCCGCGGACGAGGCCGCCCCGGCGAGCCAATCGTGAAAGGCGGCCACTTCGAAACGACGCAGCGCCCTGGGCCCGGCAACCACGTAATAGGCCCATTTCACCGGCCAGCGATGATCCGGCAGCAGATGAACGAGCCGTCCGCTGTCGGTTTCCCGCGCAACGAGGGCCTTGCGCACGAGCGCGATACCCTGCGCGGCAATCGCGGCCTGAACCACGGCGGCCGTGCTGTTCCTCGCCAGCGATGCGTCGAGCTACATGCTCGGCGCGGAGATCGTCGTCGACGGCGGCCGCGCGGAGCTGTGAGCCGTGACCGGCCCCGACGGAAACGCTCAGGCGTCGCGCGCCGTCTTAAAGTCCGCATAGGCGGAAAGGGCGCGATTGCGCCCCTCCGTCATCGTCGTCGCGTCGGCGGTTTCCCGCCAGACGCGCGAAACGTTCCAGCCCGGCGGGATGGTGTCGAAATAGGCCAGGCTCCCGGGCGAAGCCGCCTCGCGCCCCGCGAGCCAGCGGCGGCGGTAAAAACCTTGCGGATCGTATTGATCCGCCTGCTTTTCGGGATTGAAGATACGGAAGAAGGGCGAGGCGTCCGGCCCGCAGCCCGCCACCCATTGCCAGTTCATCGCATTCGCGGCCGGGTCCCAGTCCGTCAGGCTGTCCGCGAAATGGGCGAGCCCCAGCCGCCAGTCGGTCAGCAGATGTTTCGTCAGCCAGCTTGCGACGACCATGCGGACGCGGTTATGCATCCGTCCCGTCACGCGCATTTCGCGCAGCCCCGCATCGACAAGGGCGACGCCGGTGTTTCCCCGCCGCCACCGCGTGAAGTCCGCGTTGTCGCCGCGCCACGCGAAGCCGGCCCATTCCTCGCGCCATGGTTTTTCCGCCATTTGCGGAAAGTCGATCAGCAGGTGCCATGCGAATTCCCGCCAGATCAGTTCGGCGAGAAACTTGTCGATGCCCGCCGCGCGAGAAGGATCGGTCTCGCGCCGCAGTTCGGCCGCCGCCCATACCGTGCGCGGGCTGATCTCGCCAAGCGCCAGATGTTCCGACAGGCCGGACGTCGCCTCCGGATCGGGGCGATCGCGGTCATGGCCGTAGGAGCCCGCGCGTGCGAGAAAATCGTCGAGCCTCGCGAGCGCGGCTTCCTCGCCGGCCGGCAACGCATATTCGTCGAGCACGCCACGCCCGCCGTGAAGATCGGGGGCGAGGTCGATCCGCTCCAACGGCATCCCGGCCGGAACCTCGGGCGAAAGCGAGATGCGCGCGGGGACCGCCGGGCCGGGGCGATCCGGCCCCGCGACGCGCAACGCGCGCGCGAAAGGCGTGTAGACCCGGTAGGTTCCGCCGTCGCGCGTCCTTACCCGCTGCGGATGGGCCAGCAGATGGCCGGGGTGCAGCACGAGCCGCGCGTCCTGAGCCGCGAGGGCGTTCCGCACCCGCACCTGGGTGCGGCGCATGTCGGGCGCGGGCCAGTCGCCCTGATGCACCTCGCGCGCGCCGGTCCTTGCGGCCAGTTCGGGCAACAGCGCCTCGGGCTCACCTTGCAGCACCGTGACGCCGCGTCCGGCGCGGTCGCGCAATTGCCTGTCGAAACAACGCAGCGCGCGTTCCACACGCCAGCGGCTCGCCGCCCCCTGCGCGCGCAACTGCCTGTCGATGACGAAGACCGGCAGCAGCATTCCTTCCGCCGCCGCCGCAAGCGCCGCGTTATCCGAGAAGCGGAAATCGCGGGTCAGCCAATAGATGCGCACAGTCTCATCCGCCATCCGATCCGCTCCACGGGTTTTCAGGAAACTCCACACCGCCCGGCTGAACACGACGGCGGCGAGCAGCCGCGGCGCGGCCGGCGCCGCACTGTCGACCATGATCGGCCGTCAGAGTCCAACGATCGGATGCCGTCATTCAGCCCGTCCGCCACAGGCCGGGCGGTTGATGAAGCGCCGGCAGCGGCAGCGCGAAGGGTTCGCCCTCGAAGGCATCCGCACCCCGGCCGATGGCGCGAATGGCGGCGACCATGCGCCCGCCGCGGCCGAGCAGCGCATCCGCGAGCGCCACCAGCCGCGGATTGGGCGTCGCGGCCGGCGCGCGCCGGCGCAGGGCGGCCGCCAGTTCCGCTTCGTCGCGGCCGGGCCACGCCATCGCCGCGACGATGAAGGCGGCGGCGGGCGAACGGCTGATGCCGGCGTAGCAATTGATCGCCAGCGGCCCCCTGCCCGCCCGGCGGCACGCGAAATCCAGCAGCGCGGCGACATCGCTTTCCGCCGGCGCGACCAGCCCCGGACGCGGCTCCGCGATATCGTGAAAGACGAGCTCCAGCACATGGCGCGGACGACCGGCCGGCAGGGCCGCCTCGGGAACGTCGCGGCCCGGCGAACGCATCGTGACCAGATGATCCGCCTGCGACCGCCGCAGGGTTTCGGACAGCCGCGACAGGGGCGTCACATGGATTGCCGGCGCGACATGGATGACGGAATCCATGCGGCTCACGCTCCCGAGCGCCATGAGCGCAGCGCACCGACGAGCCGCGCGAAAGCCGCGTCGTCGGCCGGAAGACCGACGCGCAGGGCGCGCGGCCGCGCGTCGAAGGCCCGCACGAGCACCCCGCATCGTCCGAGCGCCAGGAAAACATCCCGCGCCGGCACGTCGTCCAGATACCGGAACAGGCTGGTGCCGCAGGCGACCGGCAAGCCGGCCTGCGCGAGCAGCGCGTCGAGCCGCCGCGCCTGTTCGTCAAGATGCACGCGCATGCGCGCCTGCCAGTCCGCATCGCCCAGCGCCGCGATGCCGTATTCCAGCGCCGGGCCGGAAACCGCCCACGGCCCGAGACGCGCCGAAAGCCGCCCTGCCAGCGCCCGCGGCGCGACGGCGAAGCCGAGCCGCACGCCGGCAAGCCCGAAGAACTTGCCGAAGGAGCGCAGCACGACGATCCCCGCCGCCTCCACGTCGCCCGCGACGCTCGCGCCCGCCGGGCCGACATCCATGAACGCCTCGTCCACGACGAGCAACCCGCCGCGCGCCGACAGCCGCCGGCCCAGCGCGACGAGCGCCTCCCGCTCCACGACGCGTCCGTCGGGATTGTTGGGGTTGACGACGATGGCGAGGTCCGCCGCCTCCAGCGCCGCGAGCGTCCGCGCCTGCGTCACCGCATGGCCGGCAAGATGCGCCGCGCGCGCGTGCTCGGCGTAAGTGGTGGACAGCACGGCCGCCCGGCCCGGCGGCACGAGCCCGGCGACCGGCGGCAGCAGCAGTTGCGTGCCCGCCGCCGGCACGACATGGTCGGCTCCCCGCCCCGGCGCGCCGTAGACCGCGGCGGCCAGCGCCGAGAGCCGACGGCTGCGGGCTTCTTCCGGCAGGCGCGAAAACACGGTGGCGGGCAAGGCCGCGAGCGGATAGTGATGCGGGTTGATGCCTGTCGACAGATCGAGCCACGGCGCAGGCGCGCCGGGAAACAGCGCCCGCGCCCGCGCGAGATTGCCGCCGTGGTCGGCGACGGCATCGGCGGCCGTTTTCTCTTCGGCGAATGAAGGCGGCAAGGGTTCCGGTGACTGGAGGATCATGTGCAAATCTCCCTGTTTCCTCTTCTCGCCTTCCTGTCGCTCGCTGTCGAGGCCGCCGCCGGCTATCCCGACCGCCTCTATCGCGCGATCGGCCATCCGGTGACATGGATCGGCGCGCTGATCGCCATGCTCGACCGGCGCCTCAACCGGGAGCGCGATGCGCCCGGCGCGCGCAGGGCGGCCGGCATCGCCGCCGTGCTGGCGCTCGTCGCGGCGAGCGGGTTGGCCGGGCTGGCGGTGCAGCTTGTCTGCGGCGGCGGCTTGGGCCTCGGCATGGGCCTTATCGCGGCCGCCCTCGTCGCCGGCACGTTGCTCGCCCAGCGCAGCCTGCACGCCCACGTCGCCGCCGTCGCCGAAGCGCTTGAGCGAAACGGACTTGCGGGCGGCCGCCGGGCGGTGTCGCACATCGTCGGGCGCGATCCCGAAAGCCTCGACGAGGCGGCCGTGGCGCGCGCCGCCATCGAAAGCCTCGCCGAGAACTTTTCGGACGGCGTGGTCGCGCCCGCCTTCTGGCTCGCCGTCGCCGGGTTGCCGGGCGCGGCCGTCTACAAGGCGATCAACACCGCCGACAGCATGATCGGCCACCGCACCGCCCGCCATGAGGCTTTCGGCTGGGCGTCGGCGCGGCTGGACGATCTCGTCAACCTGCCCGCCGCCCGCCTCGCGGCGCTGCTCATCGTCACGGCCGCCGTCTTCACGCCCGGCGCATCCGCCCGCGGCGCGTGGCGCGCGACGCTGCGCGACGCCCGCCGCCACCGCTCGCCGAATGCCGGCTGGCCGGAAGCCGCCATGGCCGGCGCGCTCGGGCTCGCGCTCGCCGGGCCGCGCCGCTACGGCGGCATAAGGGTGGAAGACGCGCTGATGAACGCCGGCGGCAGGCGCGAGGCGACGGCCGGCGACATCCGCCGCGCGCTCGCCCTCTATCGCCGCGCGGACGCGCTCTTCATCGCGGTGCTCGCGCTCCTCGCCGTGCTCGTCATGCCGCATGGCTGAGCAGCCCGTCGAGATCGAGATGCGCGGCGAGATGCGCGGCGAGACCGTCCAGCGCCCGCTCGACGCCCGCCTCGTAATCCTCGCCCGCGCTCGCGCCGCCGAGACGCGCCAGCCACGCGGCCCGCTGCGCATCATGCGCGAACAGCCCGTGGACGTAGCTGCCGAAGACGCGCCCGTCCGCCGAGACCGCGCCGTCCGCGCGCCCGTCGTCGAAACGGGCGAAGGGCCGCGCGGCATCGGGGCCTTCGCTCACACCCATGTGCATCTCATAGCCGGCGAACCGCACGCCGTCGCGGCTTTCGCCCGCCACGAGTCCGAGCTGCTTGTGCGGCGCGAGGCGGGTGGCGACATCCAGCAGGCCGAGCCCCGCAACCTGCGCCGGCGCGCCCTCGATGCCCGGATCGTCAATGACGCGCCCGAGCATCTGGTAGCCGCCGCAAACCCCGAGCACGAAGCCGCCCCGGCGCACATGGGCCCTGATGTCGACATCGAAGCCGGCCGCGCGCAGCGCCCGCACTCCCGCCACCGTCGCCTTCGATCCCGGCAGCAGCACGAGCCGCGCGTCGCCGGGAATGGCGGAACCGGGAAACACGCGCACGAGTTCGACGCCCGGCTCAGCCTCCAGCGGATCGAGGTCATCGAAATTGGAGATGTGCGGCAGGATCGGCACGGCGATCCTGATTCTTTCCGCGCCCCTTTCGCTTTCGGCCTTCCGGCTCCGCTCCAGCCCGAGCGCATCCTCGGCGGGCAAGCGGCGCGCCTCGGGAAAATGGGGCACCAGCCCGAAGGCGCGCCAGCCGGTGCGCGCGGCGATCAGATCCATGCCCGCCGCGAACAGCCCCGGATCGCCGCGAAACCGGTTGACGATGAAGCCGCATATCCGCGCCGCGTCGGCGGGATCGAGCACGGCCTGCGTGCCGACGAGGCTCGCGATGACGCCGCCGCGGTCGATATCGCCGATCAGCACCACCGGCGTTCCCGTCGCGGCCGCGAAGCCCATGTTGGCGATATCGTTGGCGCGCAGGTTGACCTCGGACGCGCTGCCCGCGCCTTCCACCAGCACGATATCCGCCTCGTCCGACAATCGCCGGAAACTGTCCAGCACATATGGCATCAGCGCGGCCTTGAGCGTCTGATAGCGGCGCGCGTCGGCGTGATCGCACACCCGGCCCTGCACGACGACCTGCGAGCCGGTCTCGCTTTGCGGCTTCAGCAGCACCGGATTCATGTGCACGCTCGCCGGCACGCGGGCGGCGCGCGCCTGAAGGGCCTGCGCGCGGCCGATCTCGCCGCCGTCGACCGTGACGGCCGCGTTGTTCGACATGTTCTGCGGCTTGAACGGCCGCACACTGAGCCCGCGATCGGCCAGCGCCCGCGCGAGCCCGGCGACGATGAGCGATTTGCCCACGTCCGACCCCGTGCCCTGAAACATCAACGCCCGCGCCGGCCGTTTCATCCGTCAGAACTCGATTCCGGCCTGCGCCTTCACACCGGCGGCGAAATGGTGCTTCACCGCGCCCATGTCCGTCACCAGATCGGCGGCGGCGATCAGATCGGGCCTGGCGTTGCGGCCCGTGACGACGACATGCAGATCGGCGCGCCGGTTGCGCAGCGCATCGACCACCTCCGCGAGATCGAGATAATCGTAGCGCAGCGCGATGTTCAGCTCGTCGAGAATGACGAGGGCGAAGGCGGGATCGTCGAGCAGTTCGCGCGCCTTGTCCCACGCCCGGCGGGCGGCGGCGATATCGCGCTCCAGATCCTGCGTTTCCCAGGTGAAGCCCTCGCCCATCGTGTGCCACACGACGCGCTCGCCGAAGACCGAGAGCGCCTCACGCTCGCCCGTCTTCCACGCGCCCTTGATGAACTGCACCACGCCGACCCGCCCGCCGTGCCCCAGCATGCGCAGCGCCAGCCCGAAGGCCGCCGTCGACTTGCCCTTGCCGGGGCCGGTGTTGACGATCAGCAGGCCCTTTTCCCCGGTCTTCGCGGCCACTTCCGCATCCTGCACCGCCTTGCGGTTCTGCATCCGCGCCTTGTGGCGACGCGCCTCTTCCTCGGTGATTTCCGTCATTTCCGCCCTTTCCGCCGCGGCATCCGCTTGCTCATTTCACATGCATGCTCATTTCACCTGCATCGCCAGCCCCGCGACCATGAACAGCACGTTGTCGGCCTTCTGCGCAACCATCTGGTTCAGCCGGCCGGCGGCATCGCGGAAGCGGCGCGCCAGCGCGTTGTCCGGCACGATGCCGAGCCCCGTCTCGTTGGAGACGACGATCCACGGCCCGCGCGGGCGGGCGAGCGTCCCTGCCAGACGCAGGCTTTCCGCCTCCACGTCGCGCCCGTCCGGCGCGAGCATGACATTGGTCAGCCACAGCGTCAGGCAATCGATGAGCACCGGCGCGCCTTCCGGCATGGCCGCGAGCGCTCCCGCCAGGTCGAGCGGCTCCTCCACCGTGATCCAGCCCGCCGGCCGGCGCGCGGCATGGGCGGCGATGCGCGCGCGCATCTCCGCGTCGTAAGCCTGCGCGGTGGCGATATAGCGCCACGGCGCGGGCCGCTCCATGAGCAGCCGCTCCGCGTGGCCGCTCTTGCCGGAACGCGCGCCGCCCAGCACGAAAGTCAAGGATGCGCCATGCGACACGAAACCCGCCCGCTCCGAAATGACGCCCCGAAGGGAGCGATTCCCGGTTCAACATACAGCATCGGGCCGGATAGTGTGCGCTTTTCGGGAAAACCGGATGCGTAAACAAATGGATAGGGCGACAGCGCGATTGCGCCCGCACCCGCGCGCCGCCGATGCCGATCTGCGCCGTTGACAGGGTTCGCGCCCCGGCCCTAGATGGCGTGGACGGTCTTGCCCCGTTTCGGCCGATGCGGGGGAAGCGAAGAGGGAATGCGGTGCGCGGGCGCTTGCCCGCAAGGCCGCGGCTGTTCCCGCAACTGTAGCCGGAGAGTTCTTCCGCCTCGCGCCACTGGGATGCCGGGAAGGCGGCGGAGGAACGACGATCCGGGAGCCAGGAGACCTGCCGTCACCCGATTCACTCTGACCGTCCGGCGGGAGCACCGGACAGGGAGCGCATTCCGATGGCTGATTCCGCCTTTTCCGCCGCCCGTGGCCGGGTGCCGTGCACCATCGTCACCGGCTTTCTCGGGGCGGGCAAGACGACCCTCATCCGCAACCTCATCGCGCAGGCCGACGGCCACCGCCTCGCCGTCATCGTCAACGAGTTCGGCGACGTGGGCATCGACGGCGAGATCCTGCGCGGCTGCGGCGTCGAGAACTGCCCGCAGGACAACATCGTGGAACTGGCCAACGGCTGCATCTGCTGCACCGTCGCCGACGATTTCGCCCCGGCGCTCGACCGCATTCTGGCACTGGAGCCGCAAGTCGAGCACATCCTGATCGAGACCTCCGGCCTCGCCCTGCCCAAGCCGCTCGTGCAGGCGTTCCGCTGGCCGGCGATCCGCGGCCGCGTCACGGTCGACAGCGTTATCGCCGTGGTCGACGGCCCGGCGCTGGCGCAAGGGCGCGTCGCCGCCGATCATGACGCGCTCGAAAAGCAGCGCGCGGCCGATGAATCCATCGACCACGACGATCCGGTGGAGGAAGTGTTCGAGGATCAGATCGCCTGCGCCGATCTCGTCATCGTGTCCAAGGCCGACCTGCTGGATGACGCCGGCCGCGCCCGCGTCGAGGAGACGCTGCGCCCGCATCTGCGGGCCGCCGTCAGGGTCCTGACGGGCGTGAACGGCAAGGTCGACGCCGGCGCGGCGCTGGGGCTCGGGCTTCTCGGGCTGGGGATCGGCGTCGAGGACGCCATCGAGAGCCGCCGCACGCACCACGACGACGAGGCGGATCACGAGCACGACGATTTCGACAGCTTCGTCGTCGAGCTGCCGGCGATCCGCCGGCCGGAAGAGCTGGCAAGGCGCGTCAGCGAAGCCGTCGAGGCCGCCAACGTCTTGCGCCTCAAGGGTTTCGCCCATGTCGAGGGCAAGCCGCTGCGCCTGCTCGTGCAGGCGGCGGGGCCGCGCGTCGAGCATTATTACGACCGGCCGTGGACCGCGGGCGAGACGCCGCGCACGCGCCTCGTCGTCATCGGCCTCAAGGGCATCGACCGCGCGGCGGTCGAGAAGATTCTCGCGGCCTGAGCCCGTCGCGAGACCATATCGCAAAGCGTGAGCCATGCATCTGCTCGCCACCACCTCCGCCTCGCTGGACGACCTGATCGAACCCGTCGATCTCGGCCAGTCTCCCGCGCCGATGGCGGCGCTGTCCCTCACGGACAGCGACCTCGCCGGCCTCGCGGCGGCATGGCGGCGGGCGGGGGATGCCGTGCCGGCCCTGCGCCTCGCCCATCTGCGCGACCTGCGCCATCCGATGTCGGTCGACCTGTGGATCGAACGGATCGCGCGCCACGCGCGCGTCGTCGTGGCGCGGGTGCTCGGCGGCTATGACTGGTGGCGCTACGGCTGCGACCGGCTGGCGGCGGTGGCGCGCGAGCACGCCATCGCCCTCGCGCTGCTGCCCGGCGAATGCCGCGCCGACGACGAGCGGCTCGCCGCGCTCTCCACCGTCCCGCCGCAGGAGCGCGCCGCCCTCCTCGCCTGCTTTCGCGAAGGCGGGCCGGACAACCTGCGCGCGCTGGTGCGGCGCATGGCGGCGCTCGCGGGCGCGGCGGTGGCGGCGCCGGAAGCCCGGCCGGTAGCCAGAGCAGGCTTCTACCTGCCGGGGGAAGGCATCGTGCCGCTCGCCCGCTTCCGCCCGCTGGGGGCGGAAGCGGACGATACGCCTTGCGTGCCGATCGTCTTCTACCGCTCGATGCTGCTGGCCGCCGACGTCGCCCCCGTCGACGCGCTGTTCCACGCGCTGCGGGCGCGGGGCATCGCCGCCGTGCCGCTCTTCGTGCCGGGCCTGCGTGACCCGGAGGCCATCGCCGCGATCGAGGAAACGGCGAGAAGCCTGCGGCCGGCCGCCATCGTGACGGCCACCGCCTTCGCCGCCGGGGCCGGCGCCGGGGAAAGGCCGCTGTTCGACCGTCTCGGCGTGCCGGTCTTTCAGGCCGTCGTCGCCACCACCGACCGCAAGGCCTGGCTCTCCGGCCAGCGCGGGCTCACGCCCGCCGATCTCGCCATGCATGTCGTGCTGCCGGAGCTTGACGGGCGCATCATGGCCGGGGCCATCTCCTTCAAGGATGCGGATGCACCCGACGACGCGCTCGCCTTCACCGCCCGCGTCAACCGGCCGGAGCACGCGCTTGTCGAACAGGCGGCGGGCCGCATCGCCGCGCATCTGCGCCTGATGCGCACGCCGCGACGGAATCGGCGCATCCTCGTGCTCATGCCGGATTATCCCAACGCGCCCGGCCGCGCCGGCTATGCCGTCGGGCTCGACGTGCCGGCGAGCGTGCTCGCCATCCTCCACGACCTGCGCGCGGCGGGCTATGTCGTGGAAGACATTCCGGCCACACCGCGCGACCTGATGCGGCTGCTCGAAACCGCGCGCCCGGCATGGCCGCTGGACAGTTACACGCCGTTTCTGGAAGGGCAGCCGCCCGCCGTGCGCGAGGCGATGGCGCGGGAATGGGGCGCGCCCGGCGACGACGCGCCGGACGGCGCATTCGCCTTCCGCCATGCCCGCTTCGGCGCGGTGACGGTGGCGTTCGCGCCCGACCGGGGCCGCGAGGCGGACCGGCGCGCGGATTATCACGATCCGGCCCGCGCACCGCGCCACGCGCTGCTCGCCTTCGGCGGGTGGCTGCGCGGGAAGCTCGATTGCCACGCCGTCATCCATGTCGGCGCGCACGGCACGCTCGAATGGCTGCCCGGCAAGACGGTGGCGCTCGGGCCTTCCTGCTTTCCGCAGGCGGTGACGGGCGGCCTGCCGGTCCTCTATCCCTTCATCGTCAGCAATCCCGGCGAGGCCGCGCAGGCCAAGCGGCGCATCGGCGCCCTCACGCTCGGCCACCTCACCCCGCCGCTGTGCGCGGCGGGACTGAGCGCGGATCATCAGGCGCTCGAACGCCTCGTCGATGAATATGCGCAGGCCGAGGGCCTCGATCGCCGCCGCCGCGAGCGGCTCGCGCAGCTCATCGTCGACAGCGCCAGAAAATCCGGGCTCGCCGTCGAAGCGGGCGTCGGCGAGGGCGACGACGAAGCCTCCGCCTTGCGGCGCATCGATGCATGGCTTTGCGATATCAAGGATTTCTCCATCAAGGACGGCCAGCACGTCTATGGCCGCCCGGCCGCCGGCGAGGTCGACCCGCAGCGGCTGCGCAGCGCGCAGAGCGAGCGCGAAGCCCTGCTCGCCGCGCTCGACGGCGCCCATGTGCCGCCCGGCCCGGCCGGGGCGCCGTCGCGCGGGCGCACCGATGTGCTGCCCACCGGCCGCAACCTCTTCACCAGCGATCCGCGCACCTTGCCGACGCCGACCGCCCAGGCGCTGGGCGAGCGCGCGGCGGATGAGATCCTGCGCATCTATTTGCAGGATCATGGCGAATGGCCGCGCGCGCTGCTGATGGACCTTTGGGGCAGCGCCTCCCTGCGCACCGGCGGCGAGGAAATCGCGCAAGGGCTCGCCCTGATGGGCTGCCGCCCGCAATGGGACCACGCGACCGGCCGCGCTACCGGCATCGAGGTGCTGCCGCCCGCGCGTCTCGGCCGCCCGAGGGTCGATGTCACCTGGCGCATCTCCGGCCTGTTCCGCGACATGTTCGCGAGCCAGATCGCGCTTCTCGACGCCGCCACCCGCGCCGTGGCGTTGCGGGCGGACGAAGGCGACGACAACCCGCTCGCGGCGGCGGCGCATCTGAGCGGCCGCGCGCCCCGCCGGATCTTCGGCTCCGCGCCGGGCACCTACGGCGCCGGCCCGGAAGAACGTCTCGCGAGCGGCGATTGGCGCGACCGCGCCGCGCTGGGGCGGGCCTATCTCGACGCGGCCTCCCATGTTTTCGGCGGCGCGGAGGGAGAGGGCGAGGCCGCCCCCGGCGCCTTCGCCGAGCGGGTGGCGGCGGCGCAATTGCTGGTGCATGCGGCTGACGATCCCGGCCGCGACATGCTGGAGGGTTCGGCCGATGTCGCCTTCGTCGGCGGCTTTTCCGCCGCGGTGGCGGCGCTGGGCGGCAAGGCCGATCTCGTCGTGCTCGACACGCGCGACCCCGCGCGCCCGCGCGCCCGCTCGCTGCTGGAGGCGGTGACGCTCGTCGTGCACGCCCGCGCCGTCAATTCCCGTTTCATCGCCGGCCAGATGCGCCACGGCCCGCGCGGCGCGGCCGAACTGCTGGAGACCGTGGACCGGCTGGCGGGCTTTGCGGAAACCACCCACCTGATCCCCGACCACCTGATCGAGGCGCTTTACGACGCCTATCTCGCCGATGAGACGGTGCGCGATTTTCTGCTGCGGGAAAACCCGGCCGCGGCAGGCGCGATGGCGCAGCGTTTCGGCGCGCTGCTGCGGCGGGGCCTGTGGCACCCGCGCCGCAACAGCGTGGGCGAGGAACTGGCCCGCCTCGCGCAGGATGCGGAACGGCCGGAGGCGCCGGCATGAGCGCGCCCGCTCTCTCCGGCGCTCCCGCGTCCTGGCGGCGGCGCGGCGCTTGCCCCTCGCTCGCGCGCCCCATGCCGACGGGCGACGGCCTGCTCGCGCGCCTCAACCCGGCGGAGGGGGAGCTGTCGGCGGCGCAGCTTGCCGACGTCGCGCAGGCGGCGCTCACGCACGGCAACGGCCTTGTCGAGATCACCACGCGCGCCAGCTTGCAGATCAGGGGCCTGGCGGAAGCCGGCGCGGCGGGCTTCGGCGAGGCGATCGCCGCGTCCGGCCTTTCGTTGCGCAGCGGCCTGCCGGTGGAAACGGGGCCGCTCGCCGGCCTCGACGCCGGGGCGCACGCCGATCCGCGCCCGTTGCTCCACGATCTGCGCCGCCGGGCGGCAGCGATGCGTCTGGCTGAAAGGCTCGGCCCGAAAGTCTCCGTCGCGATCGACGACGGCGGCGCGCTGCCGCCGGGCGCGAGCGGCGCGGATATCCGTCTGGAGGCCATCGACGCGCGCAACTGGCGGCTGCGGACGAACGGCCGCATGCGCGACGGCCTCGACGCGGAACGCGCCGCGACGATCACACTGTCGCTTCTGCAAGCCATCGCCCGCAAAGGGCCGGACGCCCGCGCGCGCGATCTTGCCGACAGCGATCTTGCCGACAACGACCTTGCCGACGACGACCCGGCGATGCCCGCCGGCGGTTTCGTCAGCGACAATGCCCGCGTGAAACGCCCGACACGGCCCCCGGTCGGCGTCTTTCCGCTGATCGGCGGCCGATCGGCGCACGGCGTCGCCCTGCCGTTCGGCCGAACGGGCGCGGAAACCCTGCTGGCCGTCGCGCGCGCGGCGGCAGGCGGCGCGCGGCTGCGGCTCGCGCCGTCCGGCCTGCTCGCCATCGGCTTGCCGCCCATGGAGGCCGCCCGCTGGCGCGAAGCCGCGCAGAGGCATGGGCTCATCGCGGAGCCGCACGATCCGCGCCTCGCCATCCACGCCTGCGCCGGCGCGCCGGCTTGCGGGTCGGCGCATATCGACACGCAGGCGCTGGCCGAAACCCTCTCCCGCCTGCCCGGCCTCGCCGGCGACGGCGTTTCCCTGCATGTATTCGGATGCGGAAAGCAATGCGCCCGCCCGTCGCAGCCCGCCGTCACCCTGACCGGCCATGCGGACGGTTGCAGCATCGCGGCAAGCGGCGTCTCCCTCGACGACGGCATGAAGGCGGCGCTTCTCGACGCAATTTCACTTCACACGACGAAAGCCACGGCATGACGGCACCCGCGAGCGACGACTTTCCCGATTACATCAAGGACGGCGCGGCCATCTACGCGCGCTCGTTCCGCATCATCCGGGACGAGGCCGACCTGTCGCGCTTTTCCGCGGAGGAGGCGGATGTGGCGGTGCGCATGATCCACGCCTGCGGGCTGGTGGAGGCGGCGGCGCATTTCATCTTCTCGCCCGGCGTCGTCGCCATCGCGCGGCAGGCGCTGCAAGCCGGCGCGCCGATCTTCTGCGATGCGGAAATGGTGGCCCACGGCATCACCCGCGCCTTCCTGCCCGCCGGCAACGAGGTGATCTGCACGCTGCGCGATCCGCGAACGGCGGAACACGCCCGCGCCATCGGCAACACCCGCTCCGCCGCCGCCATCGAGCTGTGGGGAGAGCGGCTCTCGGGGGCGGTGGTGGCCATCGGCAACGCGCCGACGGCGCTGTTTCACCTGCTGGGCAGGATCGCCGCCGGCGGCACGCGGCCCGCCGCCATCATCGGCATCCCCGTGGGCTTCGTCGGCGCGGCGGAATCGAAAGAGGCGCTGGCGGGCAACCGCCACGGCATTCCCTTCATCACCGTCGCCGGCCGCATGGGCGGCAGCGCCATGACGGCGGCAGCCGTCAACGCCTTGAGTATGACGGCGGCAGCCGTCAATGCCTTGAGTATGACGGCGGCAGCCGTCAACGCCCTGAATACGACGGCGGCGGCCGATACTGCCGGCGGAAGCGGAGCGTAGGGGCGAATGGCGAGCGGAAAACTGATCGGCGTCGGCACAGGCCCCGGCGACCCGGAACTTCTGACCCTGAAAGCCGTGCGCGTGCTGGGCGAGGCCGATGTGGTGGCGCATTTCGCCAAGCGCCGCGCGGATCATCTGGCGGGCGGACGCAGCAACGCGCGCCGTTCGGTGGCCGGCCATCTGCGCCCCGATATCGCGGAACTGCCGCTGCTCTATCCGGTCACGACCGAGATCGACAGGGCGCATCCCGATTACACCGCCGCGATCACCGCCTTCTACGACCGTTCGGCCGAGGACATCGCCGCGCATCTCGACGCGGGACGGACGGTCGCCGTGTTGAGCGAGGGCGATCCGTTCCTTTACGGATCGTACATGCATCTGCATGTGCGCCTCGCGCACCGCTACCCGGCGGAGGTGGTTCCGGGCATCCCGGCCATGTCCGGCTGCTGGTCGGCGGCCGGCCTGCCGCTCGTGCAGGGCGACGACGTGCTCGCCGTGCTGCCCGGCACCCTGCCGGAAGCCGAACTGGCGCGGCGGCTCGCGGATGCGCAGGCCGCCGTCATCATGAAGGTGGGGCGCAACCTGCCGGCCGTGCGCCGGGCGCTCGCGCAAGCCGGCAAGCTGGCGAGGGCGTTCTATGTCGAGCGCGGCACCATGAGCGACGGCGCGATGATGCCGCTGGCGGACAAGCCCGACGACGACGCGCCCTATTTCTCGCTGATCCTCGTGCCCGGCTGGGAGAAGCGCCCATGAGCGAAATATCCATGAGCGAAATACCCATCACCGAAGTGCAAGCGAGCGGCAAGCTGCACGTCATCGGCATCGGCCCCGGCCACCCGGACCAGATCACGCCCGAGGCGCGCGCGGCCCTCGCGGCCGCGACGGACCTCATCGGCTACGGCCCCTATCTCGACCGCCTGCCGCCCGGCCCCGCCGGCCAGCGCCGGCACGCCTCCGACAACCGCGAGGAGCTGGCGCGGGCACGGACGGCGCTCGACCTCGCCGCGTCGGGACGGCATGTCGCAATCGTATCGGGCGGCGACGCGGGCGTGTTCGCCATGGCGGCGGCGGTCTGCGAGGCGGTGGAGCATGGCCCGGAAGTCTGGCGCGCGCTCGACCTCGCCGTCATTCCCGGCATCACCGCCATGCTGGCGGTCGCCGCACGGGCGGGCGCACCGCTTGGACACGATTTCTGCGCGCTGTCGCTCTCCGACAACCTGAAACCGTGGCCGACGATCGCGCAGCGGCTGCGGGCGGCCGCCTCGGCCGGCTTCGTCATCGCGCTCTACAATCCGATCAGCCGCGCGCGCCCGTGGCAACTCGGGGAGGCGTTCGCCATCCTGCGCGGGCATCTGCCCGCCGCGACGCCCGTCATCTTCGGCCGCGCGGTGGGGCGGGCAGGCGGGCGTATCGCCATCGCCCGGCTGGACGAGGCCGATCCCGGCCTTGCCGACATGGCGACCTGCGTCATCATCGGCTCGCCGGAAACGCGGCTCGTGGAACGCCCCGGCCTGCCGCCGCTCGTCTATTCGCCCCGCTCGACGGGAGGGGCGGGCGGATGAGGCAGCAACCGGCGCAACGCCGCCAGCGCCGCGGCGACATCGGGCACAATGGCATCAGGCACAATGGCATCAGGCACGGTGGCGTCTGGCGCGCTCCCGGCCGCATCGACGGGCGGACGCCGCACCATCACGACCGGCAGGCCGAGCCGACGCGCCGCCGCGATCTTGCCGTAGGTCGCCTCGCCGCCGCTGTTCTTGGCGACGATCACCGTCACCCCGTGCGTCTCGAACAGACGCCGCTCCTCTTCCTCCGCGAAAGGGCCGCGCGCCAGCACCACCGCCGCGCCGGGCGGCAGATGCTCCGGCGCGACCGGATCGACGCTGCGCACGACATAGCGATGCCGGGACGCCTGCCGAAAGTTCGCCTGCCGGAAGTTCGCCTGCCGGAAGGCGGCGACCTCCTGCCGGCCGATGGCGAGGAACACGGTCTGCGCTCCCGCGCCCAGCGCCGCGACCGCGCCGGCCATGTCGGCGACCTCGATCCAGCGGTCGCCGGCTTGCCGCACCCAGGCCGGGCGGACGACGGCGATCAGCGGCACGCCGGCAAGGCGCGCGGCGCTGATCGCATGGGCCGACATGCGCGCGGCGAAGGGATGGGTGGCGTCGACCAGCGCACGCACCGCCTCGCGGCGCAGATGGTCGGCGAGCCCTTCAGCGCCGCCGAAGCCGCCGGTGCGCACGCGCACCCTTCCCGGCGGCAGTTGCGGCTGCGCCGTGCGCCCGGCGAGCGACAGCGTGACCGCGAGTTGCGGCCATGCGCCAAGGCTTTGCGCCAGTTGCCGCCCCTCGCCCGTGCCGCCGAGAACGAGAACGGGATGCGGTTCAGAATGATCGGCCGTCATCATGGCATCTAATGTTTCCCGCTCACCCGCGGCAACGGAAAAGTGGCTGTCCGTCGTGGGCGTCGGCGAGGATGGCGTCGCCGGCCTCGCGGAACAGGCGCGGACGCTGATCGGGGCCGCCGCCCATGTGTTCGGCGGCGCGCGGCATCTCGCGCTGGCGCACCCGCTCATACGCGGCGCGGCGCATCCCTGGCCCACACCCTTCGATGCCGCGATGCGCGCCGTGCTGGCGCTGCGGGGAAAGCCCGTCTGCGTGCTGGCCTCGGGCGATCCGTTCCTCCACGGCGTCGGGGCGACGCTGGCGCGCCATGTGCCGCCCGGCGAGATGCGCGTCGTTCCCGCGCCGTCCGCCTTCAGCCTCGCGGCGGCGCGTCTCGGCTGGGCGTTGCAGGATGTCGAGACCGTCTCGCTGCACGGCCGCCCGATCGCGCTCATCCTGCCGCTGCTCCATCCGGGGCGGCGCGTTCTCGCCCTCACCTCGGACGGGCAGGCGCCCGCCGCCATCGCCGCCCTGCTGACGCAGGCAGGCTTCGGCGCATCGGACTTCCGGGTGCTCGAAGCGCTCGGCGGCGCGGAGGAAGCCGTGATCGCCGGCCGCGCGGAAGCCGTTGGCGATGCGCCGTTCCATCCGCTCAATGTCGTGGCGATCACCGTTGCCGCGGCCCACAACGCGCGCATCCTCGGGCGCGCCGCCGGGCTCGACGACGATCTGTTCGCCCATGACGGCCAGATCACCAAGCGGGAGGTGCGCGCGCTCTCCCTATCCGCGCTTCAGCCCCGGCGCGGCGAACTCCTGTGGGATGTCGGCGCGGGGGCGGGCTCCGTCGCCATCGAATGGATGCTGGCCGACGCCTCCCTCGGCGCCATCGCCATCGAGGAACACGCGGAGCGCGCCGCCCGCATCGGCGAGAACGCCGCCCGGCTCGGCGTGCCGGGCCTGCGGATCGTCACCGGCGCGGCGCCCGCCGCGCTCGCGGGCCTGCCGCCGCCGCACGCCGTCTTCGTCGGCGGCGGCGGCACGGACGAGGGCGTCATGCCGGCGGTCATCGACGCCCTGCGGCCCGGCGGCCGGCTCGTCGCCAATGCGGTGACGCTCGCGATGGAGGCGCTGCTCATCGACCTCCACCGCCGGCACGGCGGGGAACTGACGCGCATCGCCATTGCCCGCGCCGCGCCGCTCGGCGGCATGGCCGGCTGGCGGCCCGCCATGCCCGTGACGCAATGGCGGTGGGTGAAACCATGAGCGCCACGAAAACGACGGATCATCTTCCGATCGGACAGAACCGGCTTCGGGGAGAGAGTTCCTCGGCAAGCGCGCTGGCGGGCATCGGCTGCCGCAAGGGCGCGCCGCTCGCCGACGTGCTGGCCGCCATTGAGGCGGCGCTGGCCGTCAACGGCCTCGCCCGCGCGCACCTCGCCGCGCTGGCGACCATCGCGCTGAAGCGGGACGAGCCCGCCATCGCCGACGCGGCGCGGGCGCTCGGAGTGCCGCTCGTCGTCGTCTCCGAAGCCGCCGCGCGGGACGCTTCGGCCCGCTGCCCGACATCGAGCGCCGCGTCGCTCGCCGCCACCGGCATCGCCTGCGTATCGGAGGCGGCGGCGCTCGCGGCAAGCGGCGGGCGGCTCGCGCATCCGCGCGCCGTGCGCGGGGCGGCCGCCTGCGCCATCGCAACATCAAGCCTTCGGGAGCCACGATCATGACCGTTCATTTCATCGGCGCGGGTCCCGGCGCCGCCGATCTCATCACGGTGCGCGGGCGCGACCTGATCGCGCGCTGCCCCGTCTGCCTCCATGCCGGCTCGCTGGTGCCGCCCGCCCTGCTGGACCATTGCCCCGCCGGCGCGCGCATCGTCGACACCGCGCCACTGTCCCTCGACGACATCGAGGCGGAATTCGTGCGCGCCCATGCGGCCGGGCAGGATGTGGCGCGGCTGCATTCGGGCGATCTGTCGGTGTGGAGCGCGGTGGCCGAGCAGATGCGCCGGCTCGACGCGCGCGCCATTCCCTATACGCTCACGCCCGGCGTGCCGGCCTTCGCGGCGGCGGCGGCGGCGCTGGGGCGCGAACTGACCCTGCCGGGCGTGGCCCAGAGCCTCGTGCTGACGCGCGTGTCGGGCCGCGCCTCGCCCATGCCCGCAGGCGAGCGGCTCGAAGCCTTCGCGGCCACCGGCGCGACGCTCGCCATCCACCTCGCCATCCATCGCCTCGCGGATATCGTGGCGGCGCTCGCGCCCTGCTACGGCGCGGATTGCCCCGTCGCCGTGGTGGTGCGCGCCTCCTGGCCGGACGAGCGGATCATCCGCGCCACGCTCGCCACCATCGCGGAAAGGATCGCCGCCGATCCGGTGGAGCGCACGGCGCTCATCCTCGTCGGGCGCTCCCTCGCGGCGAGCGACTTTCAGGACAGCGCCCTTTACAGCATCGATTATCAACGGCGCTTCAGGGGGCGCGACGGATTGTGAGCACCAGCGGCATCATCATCGGCGCGGCACGCTCCGGCGCCGGCAAGACCAGCGTCACCATCGGCCTGATGCGCGCGCTGAAACGCCGCGGCCTCGCCGTGCGCGGGGCGAAATCCGGCCCCGATTACATCGACCCCGGCTTTCACCACGCGGCGACCGGCGCGACCGGCGTCAATCTCGACAGCTGGGCCATGGCCCCGGACTTCATCGACCATCTGGTGCATGCGCAGACGGAAGGCGCGGACGTGCTCGTCGTCGAAAGCGCCATGGGCCTGTTCGACGGCATCGTGTCGGATGCGGGGCGCAGCGGCGCGGCGGCGGATCTGGCGCGCCGCCTCGGACTGCCGGTGCTGCTCGTGCTCGACATCTCCGGCCAGTCGCAGACGGCGGCGGCCATCGCGCGCGGCTTCGCGACCCACGACGCGCAGGTGCGCATCGGCGCCGTGGTGCTCAACCAGGTCGCCAGCGAACGGCACGAGCGGCTGGCGCGCCAGGCCGTCGAGGCGCTCGGCCTCACCGTGGCGGGGGCGGTATACCGCAATGCCGACATGGCCCTGCCCGAGCGCCACCTCGGGCTGGTGCAGGCCGGCGAGCACGCGGCGCTCGACGCCTTCATCGACCGGCTGGCCGACCGCATGGAAGCCTCGCTCGACCTCGACGCCGTGCTCGCCATCGCGGCCCCTCTCGCACCCGCGCCCGGCAATGCGGCCGGCACGGCTTTCGCCCTGCCGCCCCCCGGCCAGCGGATCGCCGTCGCGCTCGACGATGCGTTCAGCTTCGTCTATCCGCATGTCACGCGGCTGTGGCGGCAGGCCGGCGCGGAAATCCTGCCCTTCTCGCCGCTCGCGGACGAGGCGCCGGATGCGACATGCGATGTCTGCTGGCTGCCCGGCGGCTATCCCGAACTGCATGCCGGCAAGCTCGCCGCCGCAAGCCGTTTCCGCGACACCCTCGCCCGCTTCGCCGCAACGCGGCCGGTGCATGGCGAGTGCGGCGGCTTCATGGCGCTGGGGCGAGCGCTGGAGGATGCGAACGGCATCAGCCACCGGATGGCCGGGCTGCTCGGCCATGTGACGAGCTTCGCGCAACGAAAGATGAATCTGGGCTACCGGCAGGCGCTGCTGCTGGCCGACAGCCCCATCGGCCGCAAGGGCGAGATCGTGCGCGGGCACGAGTTCCACTATTCCCGCATTCTCGACCGGGGCGAGGATGCGGCCCTCGCGGAGCTGTTCGACGGGCAGGGCAACAGCCTCGGCCTCGCCGGGGCGCGGCGCGGGCTGGTGAGCGGCACCTTCTTCCACGCCATCGCGCGCCATCCCGCAGGGGCCTGACGCCATGACCGCCGACCGCCCCGCGCCGCTCGCCGACATCCTGCACTGCATCGGCTTCTACACCCGCGTTCCCGTGCCGGCCCTGCCGCCGACGGATCGCCCCTTCGCCGCCCGGCAATGGGCCGCGCCGATAGCGGGGCTGGCGCCGGCGGCGGCGGGCGCGGGCCTGCTGGCGCTGGCGCTCGCCCTGCGCCTGCCGGCGGAAGCCGCCGCCGCGATCGCCATCGCGGGATCGGTGCTCGTGACCGGCGCGCTGCACGAGGACGGCCTCGCCGATGTCGCGGACGGCTTCGGCGGCGGGCGCGATCGTGACAGCAAGCTCGCCATCATGAAGGACAGCCGCATCGGCACCTATGGCGTGCTGGCGCTCGCGCTCGGCTGCCTCGCCCGCTGGTCGGCGCTGGCGGCGCTGGCGGCACACGGCATGGCGGCAGCCGCGAGCGCCCTCGTCGCCGCTCATGTCGCCTCACGCGCGCTGATGCCCGCCTTCATGCGCGCCGTGCCGCCCGCCCGCGCCGACGGCCTTTCGGCGGGCATGGGGCGCATCGGCGGCAAAACCGCCGCCGCCGCGCTGCTGATCGGCGCGCTGGCGCTGTTGCCGCCGGGCGTGCCTTTCGCGCTCGCCGCGCCTCTGCCGCTCGTTATCTGGTTCTTCGCCCTGCGGCGGCTGTGCCGGCGCCAGATCGGCGGGCAGACGGGCGATGTCGTGGGGGCGCTCCAGCAGGGCGCGGAAATCGCGCTGCTGCTCACCGCCTGCGCCTTCCTGCCCTGAAACGCCGACGGAGCCCCTTTCATGCGCCATATCCTCATCATCGGCATCGGCGCCGGCAATCCCGAGCACATGACCGTGCAGGCCATCGGCGCGCTCAACCGCGCCGATATCGTGCTGATTCCGCAAAAGGGCGCGGAAAAGGCGGAACTGGCCGACCTGCGCCGCGAGATCTGCGCCCGCTACCTCACCAATCCGCGCACGCGCCTCGTGCCCTTCGACCTGCCGCAGCGCGACGCGGCGCGCGCCGATTATCGCGGCGGCGTCGACGACTGGCACGCTGCCATCGCGGCCACCTACCGCGCGTTGCTCAAGACGCATCTCGCGGAAGGCGGCACGGCGGCGCTCCTCGTGTGGGGCGATCCGTCGCTCTACGACAGCACGCTGCGCATCGTGGCGCTGTTGAGGGAGAGCGCGGATCTCGCCATCGACCATACCGTCATTCCCGGCATCGCCAGCCCGCAGGCGCTGGCGGCAAGCTTTCGCATGCCGCTCAACACCATCGGCGGCGCGGTTCACATCACCACCGGCCGCAGGCTGGCGCAGGAGGGTTTTCCCGACAACGCCGACACGGCGCTGGTAATGCTTGACGGCGACTTGAGCTTCCGCCATCTCGCCGGCGACGCCTTCGACATCTTCTGGAGCGCGTATCTCGGCATGGCGGACGAAACCGTCATCAGCGGCCGGCTCGCCGATGTCGCGGCGCAGATCGCCGCCACCCGCGCCGATCTGCGCCGGCGCAAGGGCTGGATCATGGACATCTACCTGCTGCGCAAGAGACAGGGCGTCACTTGAGAAACGGGGTATCACTTGCCCGCCGCGCGGGTATCACTTGCCCGCCGCGCGGGTATCACTTGCCCGCCGCGCGGTCGATGATTTCCTCGAAGCGCTTCCGCGCGCGCGGCGGCAGCCCCTGCGGCAGCGTGACGTCGCTCGCGCGGCGCGCGCCCGCCTCGTCCCGCACCTGCACCAGCATCACCATGCCCATGGCGTAGTGGGGCGTGCATTTGATGCCGTAGAAGCCCGGCTCCGTCAGCGTGATCTCGAAAGTCTCGCTCAGCTTGCTGCGGAAGGGCTGCGCGCCTTCGGGAACGAAGCCCTTGATCGTCTCCGCGTTGTGGCCCTTCGTGGTCGGGACGAAGCGGATCGTGTCGCCCGGCGCGATCGCCAGATAGTCGGGCTCGTAGGGCATCGGCCCGATGTCGTTACGATTGAGCATCCTGACCTCGTGAACCTCGCCCGCGACGGCGGCGTCGGCGCCCGTGACGACGGCCGCGCCGATGGCCAGCGCGCGCAAAAGCGATGCAATCCTGCTCATGATGACTGAACCTGCTCCGGTAGATGAAAACGGATGACGCGCCGACCGTCGTGCGCATCCGTCAGGAAGCGCGCGCCGACGGCGAAGATGCGATGCACCAGCGCGTGGGTGATGATGTCGTCCGGCGGCCCCAGCGCGACCAGCCGGCCATGGTCGAGCACCGCGACGCGGTCGCATTGCATCGCCTGGTTGAGATCGTGCAGCGCGATCACCGTCGTCACCGCCAGGCCGCGCACCAGTTGCAGGATGGCGAGCTGGTGGCGGATGTCGAGATGATTGGTCGGCTCGTCGAGCAGCAGATAGTCGGGCTGCTGCGCCAGCGCCCGCGCGATGTGGACCCGCTGGCGCTCCCCGCCCGACAGGGTGTGCCAGTGGCGGCGCTCGAAACCCTGCATGGCGACATCGGCCAGCGCCTGCGCCACGGCCGCGTCGTCCCTGGACGACCAGGGCGCCAGCGCCGAAAGCCATGGCGTGCGGCCAAGCTCCACCGCGTCGCGCACGTCGATGGGCTCGCCCGTATCGGCCTGCTGTTCGACGAGCGCGATCCGGCGCGCGACATCGCGCCGGCGCATGCGGCGCAGGGGAACGCCGCCGAGCGTCACCTCCCCCGCCGCGGGCTCGCGGATGCCGGCCATCAGACGCAGCAGCGTCGATTTGCCGGAGCCGTTGGGGCCGATGAGGCCCAGCGTCTCGCCCGGCCGCAAGGCGAGCGAGATGTCCTCGACGATCCTGACGCGCCGCGCCGCCCAGCTCGCGTTCTCGACGGAAAGCGTCATCGCGGACGCCTCCCGCGGATCAGGATGATGCCGAAGACCGGCGCGCCCACGAGCGCCGTGATGACGCCGATGGGCAGCACCTGCCCCGGAATGAGCGTGCGCGACAGGATATCGGCCGTGATGAGGAAGGCCGCGCCGGCCACCGCGCTGGCGGGGATGAGCCGCCCGTGCCGGACGCCGACGAGAAAGCGCACCGCATGCGGCACCACGAGGCCGACGAAGCCGATGGAACCCGCCACGCTCACCATCACCGCCGTCAGCAGGGCCGCGACCGTGATCAGCACCACCTGCACGCGGCGTACCGGCACGCCGAGCGAGGCCGCCGAATCCGCGCCGAACACGAATGCGTCGAGCGCGCGCGCATGCCAGATGACGATGGTGACGCCCGCCAGCGCCACCGGCACGACGAGGCCCACATCGGCCCAGCGCGCGCCGCTCAGATTGCCCAGCAGCCAGAACATGATGCCGCGCGCCTGCTCGGCATTGGCGGATTTCGTGATGATGAAGGAGGTCAGCGCGTTGAAGAGCTGCGACCCCGCGATGCCCGCCAGCACGATCTGCCCGGCCGCCAGCGCCCCCGCGCCGCCGCCGGCCGCTCGCGCCAGCACGATCACGAACAGAAACGCCACGATCGCTCCGGCGAAAGCCCCGAGCGACAGGGAAACCGCGCCCGCCCCCAGGCCGGCGATGGTGACGGCGACAGCGCCGGTGGAGGCGCCGGCGGAAATGCCAAGAATGTAGGGATCGGCAAGCGCGTTGCGCAACAAGGCTTGCAGCACGACGCCGGACGCCGCCAGCCCCGCCCCGCAGCACGCCGCGACGAAGGTGCGGCTGAGCCTGTAGTGCCACACGATGCCGCGATCGATCGGATCGACGGCATAACCGGCGCCGAACAGCTCGTTGGCCAGCGTATGCAGGATGGTGCGCAGGGGAATGGACGTCTCCCCGATGGAGACGCCCGCCATGATCGCGGCGACGAGCACCGCGACCGCCAGCGACGCGCCCAGCGCGCGCGACAGGCCGGCGCTCCAGCTCGCACCGTTCCCACGCGCGCCGTTCTCATCTGCCCGCGCCGGAGCGGCCGCGCTCATTTCGCCGGATCGAAGGCTTCCAGCCCTTCGGCGAGCGTCTCGATGCCGCCGATGGTGCGGATGGTTGCATCCATCGCATGCGCATCCATGACGATGATGCGGTTGTGCTTCACCGCCTCCATCTGGCTCGCCACCGGATCGGTCCGCAGGAATTCCAGCTTCTTCTCGTGGTCGTCGGCCGGGAAGCGGCGGCGGTTCATCCGCGCGATGACGATGATGTCGGGGTTGGCGCGCGCGATCGTCTCCCAGCCGACGACCGGCCATTCCTCATCGGACTCGACGACGTTGCGGATGCCGAGCTTGTCCATCATGTAGGCGGGCGCGCCCTTGCGGCCGGCGACATACGGATCGATGTCCATGTCCGCGCTGGAGAACCAGAACACGGCGGAGATATCCTTGCTCCTGAAGGCCGCCGCCCGCGCGATGGCCGCCTGCTCGCGCGCCTTGAGATCCGCCACCAGCCTGTCGCCGCGTTCCGGGATGTCGAAGATCTCCGCCAGCTCGCGGATGCCCTGATAGAGGCTTTCCGTGTTGAACAACTCCGAGCGCGTGCCGTCGACGCCGACCGTGTTATCCTTGGCGATGCAGTCGGCGGGCATGGTGTAGGTGGGAATCGAAAGATCGTGGAACTGGTCGCGCGTCGCGACGATGCCCTCCGGCCCGACATGCCAGACGAACTGGATGGCGACGAGATCGGGGCGCTTCTGCACCACGCTCTCGAAGCTGGGGTCGTTGTCCGCCAGCCGCTCCACCTTGTCGTTGACGTCCCGGAACTCCGGCAACACCTCGTTGAACCACACCGAGGTGCCGACAACCCTGTCGGAGAGCCCCAGCGAATAGAGCACTTCGGTGGCGGATTGCCCGATGGTTACGGTGCGCTGCGGCGCGTGATCGAAGGTGACGTCGATGCCGCAGTTCTTCAGCGTCAGCGGATAATGGGTCGCCTCCGCGGCGAACGCGCCCGGCGCGAGGAGAAACGAGGCGACAAGGCCCGCGAGGATGGATTTTCTAGACATCGTTTCCGGCTCCATTCGAAGGCGAACGGCCGGTCTCGACATCGAACGGCACAAACGTGCCTATCAGGGCAAGCGCCTGACACATCATGACGATCCTTTCCTCGGGACACCCCGCCCGCGTCAACATTCCAGTCGTCGGCAGGTCTCCTGACTGACGGATCAGCGCCCTCTCCCGACCTTCCCGGACCATCCGGCCCAGTGGCGTCAAGGGGAGAAGGCTCACCGCCTACAGTTGCGGGGGCAGTTTCGTTTGGCGACGGATCGCCGCGAATTCCCTATTCATTCCCGAAGGAAACCGACGCCGCATAAGCCGATGCGCCGCCGCTTTTGTCAAGCGGCAAGAAACCGGAGCGGCAAGAAACCGGAGCGGCGAGAAACCGAAACGGCAAGAGCCGGAACCGCGCCCCGCGCCGCCGGCTCAGCCTTCTGAAACGCCCGCCCCGGCGAAGGTCGCCATGCTGTTGTGGCACTCCAGCGCGGCGCGCAGGATGTTGAGCGCCAGCGCCGCGCCCGTGCCTTCGCCCAGCCGCAGGTCGAGCTCCAGAACGGCCCTCTTGCCCAGCCGCTCCAGCAGGCGGCGGTGGCCGGGCTCGGCGGAAACGTGGCCGGCGAGACAATGATCGAGCAGCCGGGAATCGACCGCATGCAGCACAGAGGCGGCGGCCGTGCAGATGAACCCGTCGAGCAGCACCGGAATCCGCGCCGCCCTCGCCGCCAGGATCGCGCCGCAGATCGCCGCCTGCTCGCGCCCGCCCAAAGCGGCGAGAACCCGCAGCGGATCGCGGCCGGGGTGGCGCGCGAGCCCTCTTTCGACGACCTCCGCCTTGCGCCGCACGCCCTCGGCTCCCGCCCCCGTGCCGGGACCGACCCATTCGGCCGCCGGCCCGCCGAACAACGCCGCCGCCAGCGCCGCCGCGACCGTGCTGTTGCCGATGCCCATCTCGCCCAGCACCAGCACGTCCGCCGCCGCATCGATCGCCGCCGCACCCCGGTTGAGCGCGACGAGCGTCTCTTCTTCCGTCATCGCAGGTCCGGCGGTGAAATCGGCCGTGGGGCGGTCGAGATCGAGCGCGATCACCTCCATCCGCGCGCCGGCGACACGGCAAAGCTGGTTGATCGCCGCGCCGCCCGCCCGGAAGTTCGCGACCATCTGCGCCGTCACCTCCTGCGGAAACGGGTTGACGCCCTGCGCGCAGACGCCGTGATTCCCGGCAAAGACCAGCGCCTGCGCCAGATCGACCCGCGGATGCGGGTCCGCCCGCCAGCCGGCCATGAACAGCGCCAGTTCCTCCAGCCGCCCGAGGGAGCCTTGCGGCTTCGTCAGCCTGTCCTGATGCGCCGCGGCCGCATCGCGCGCCCCGGCATCGGTGCCGGGAAGGATCGCCGCCATCGGCGCGATATCCGCCAGGGCGGCGAGCGGAAAAGTGGCAAGCGGAAAAGTGGCAAGAGGGGGCGCGCCCGATTCGGATAAAATCACCGTTTCATGCCTTCGTTTCATGTTCACGCATGCGCCCCGCCGGTGGGGCGGCCAGACCGCCGACAAAGCACAATCGCGGCGGCGGGGCCACCGGAATCCGGCGCAAGCCTCAGGAGCCCAGCCTGCCGTTCAGGCCCTTTTCCGGCGCCTCGCCGCCGAGCGCACGGGCGATCACGGTGGCGTTGTGATCGATCATGCCGATATACGTACCTTCATAAGTGCCGGGCGCGCCCATGGCATCGGAAAACAGCTCGCCGCCGATCGTCACCTTATGCCCCTTCGCGGCGGCGCCCTCGATCAGCGCCTTGACGTTGCGGTCGGAGACCGACGATTCGATGAAGATCGCTCCGATCTTGCGGTCGACCAGCACGCCGACCAGATCCTCGATCTGCCTCAGCCCCGCCTCGCTCTCCGTCGAGATGCCCTGAATGCCGAGCACCTCGAAGCCGTAGGCCCTGCCGAAGTAGTTGAAGGCGTCATGCGCCGTGATCAGCACGCGCGAAGCCTCGGGCACCGTGGCAAGCGCCTTGTCCGCATAATCGGCGAGCGCATCGATCTCGGTGAAATGCCGTTCGGCGTTCGCCTCGAAAACGGCCCTCCCGTCGGGGTCGAGCCCGATCAGCGCGTCGCGCGCCGCCGCGACGACGCCCCGCCACAGGCGCGGGTTCATCCAGACATGCGGATCGTAGCGATTCTGATAGTCGTCGTTGGGCAGAAGCCGGTCTTTCGGCAAACTCTCGGCCAGCGCGACAACCGGCTTGCGCTTCGCGAGATCGTGGAAAAATTCCTCAAGCTGGGCCTCCAGATAAAGGCCGTGCCAGAACACGGCGTCGGCCCTCGCCATCGCCGCGATGTCGGAGCGGGTCTGGCGGTAGACATGGGGATCGACGCCCGGCCCCATCAGCGCCCTCACCTCGACACGCTCGCCGCCGACCTGCCGCACCGCATCGGCGATCATGCCCGTCGTCGCGACGACGGCGAGCTTCTTTTCCTGCGCGGCGGCCGGCGCAACCGCCATTGCAGCAGCCAGCGACACGCCGATCAAGCCGGCCAGAACGGCCCGTCTCATCCTGTCAAACATACTCGCATCTCCTTGTTAATGCGACAATTTCGTCGTCCATCGCATATCATCCGTCAATGCAGTTGCAAATCATTTGCAAAAATGGATTGACGCGTGTCCCGCCTTTCTTATTCTGCAATTGCAACTGAATTGCAACAAGGATTCGACCGGATGACGACGATGAACGCAACCGGCAAGAAAAACGCCGCGATGACCGGTTCTCCGCGCCGCGCCCCCCGGCCGCGGCTTTCCGATGCCCGGCCACCTGCAACGGATGCTCCGATGCTTCTCGTTCCCGATGACATGCTGAAGCGCCTGCGCGCGGCGCGCGACAGGCATTCTCTCACGCGCGCCGACATCGCCGACCTGCCACGGACAGCCGGCCTGCTCTATCGGCATGGCCACCGCCATGTCACCGCCGACGACCTGCATCGGGATGCGATCGGCGCCGGCGGGCCGCTATTGCTCGCGACCGTCTACAACGCACTCGACCGATTCTCCGATGCGGGGCTTCTGCGCTGCGTCCGCGTCGACGGCAAGCGGACGTGGTTCTATACCGACACCGGCGACCATCAACATTTCCATTTCGAGGCCGAACGCCGCATCGCCGATGTTCCGCCGGGCCGAAAACGACGAAACGGAGAACTACGTCTACGCTATAACCCTCTGAATTGAGTCTTCGATCGAAGGTCCGCAATGGGGTGGTAAGAAGACCGTCAGTTCATTGTCATGTTCTGACGATTGCGGACGGAGCGCGTGGAAGATGGTGATCTCGCCCGATTCAGATCCGCTCGGCTCCGCATCGGGCGTCAGCCTGGAAGGCCGGGACCTGACCTAACGTTCCAGCGCAACCGCGTCGGCGCCTGCCGGGATGCGCATCGGAGCGGATGGATCGGTGGCCGCACGCCAGACGGCCTCAGCGACGTCCGAGGAAAGGGTCTTCGGAGCGTCCGATGTCCGCATGGCCGCGATCACGTCATTGGCAAACTTGGCATAGGGCGCGGGGAAGCCGCCGTTTTCCTCCAGTCGTGAAAGCGCGGTGCTGCCGAAGCTTGTCTCCGGCGCGGAGCCGGGCAACACGATCCTGACCTCAATTCCAAAAGGGGCGAGTTCCAGCGCCAGGGATTCCGTGAAGGCGTTCACGGCTGCCTTGCTGGCCGTATAGGCCGAAAGGAGCGGCAGCGGCTTCATCGTGACGCTTGAGGTCACGTTGATGACAAGGCCCGCGTTTCTGTCGCGAAACTGGGGCAGGACGGCGCTGATCATGCGCATGGTGCCTAGCGTATTGGTCTCGAAAAGGGACCGGGCAACATCGATTGGAGTGCCTTCAAGGGCGTTGAGCCAGCCGATCCCCGCATTGTTGACCAGCACGTCGAGCGGCCCCGCCGCCTCGACGGCATCGCGAACGCTCTCGTCACTGGTGACGTCGAGCGGCAGAACGACCAGTTTGTCCGACTTCGGCAGCAGGTCGCTGCGCGGCGAGCGCATGGTTGCGATGACCTTCCAGCCACGATCGAGGAAAAGCCTGGCGGTATCGAGACCAAAGCCGGACGAGCAGCCGGTAATGAGCACGGTTTTCATGAGAAGTCCTTTCACGGTGTTCTGACGCCGCTTATGTGGACCCCAAAGACAGGATGCACTATCATGGCATATCCTGATTGCATTAGAGATCGTCCTGTTGATCGACCCCCTTGCCGAAATCGTCAGCATGCTTCAGCCGAGCCTGCCCTTCTCCAAGGCGGCGAGCGGATCCGGAAATTGGCGTGTGGACGGAGCCGGCGACGGAAGCCCGTTCTTTGCGGTGATCCTCGAAGGATCGGCAAGGCTTGCCATCAACGGACAGCCGGGCATTGCGCTGGAGGAGAACGATTTCGTGCTCATTCCGGCCGCCTGCCGCTTCACGATGTCGAGCAATGCCGAAAACACGGATGAAGCCGACGACCCGCTTCGGGTCACGCGGCTCGGCGACGAAACGCGACATGGCGATCCAACCGGTATGCCCAATATGCGCGTGCTGATCGGGCGGCTGGCCTTCGGCTCTCCCGATACAACCCTGGTTTTCGCACTCCTGCCTCGCCTGCTGCACGTGCGCGGTCAGGCACGCCTGACCGCACTCGTACAAATGATCCGCGAGGAAGCGCAAGGCGACAGACCCGCCAGGGAGATCGTGCTCGAAAGGCAGTTGCAGCTTCTTTTGATCGAGGCATTGCGCTCGGATTCCGCCGGGTTGGAAGCGCCGGGCCTGCTGCGGGGCCTTACCGACAAGAATCTCGGCCCATCAATTCGGCAGATGCACGAGAATCCCGCCAAAGCTTGGACGATCGAGGAACTGGCGTCCACTGCCATGCTGTCACGGTCGGTGTTCTTCGACAGGTTTCAAAAACAGACTGGCATGGCGCCCATGGAATATCTGCTGTCGTGGCGGATGGCGCTGGCCAAGGACATGCTGCGGCGCAAGGACGGGGGAATGAAAGAGATCGCCAGACGCATCGGCTACGGCTCGGCAAGCGCCTTCAGCGTTGCCTTTTCCCGTTTTGTCGGCGTCGCACCGAGCCAGTACGGGCACCCGATCCAGAGGGTGCCTAAGGTGCCCACCACATGAAACGTTCCGTTGATGCCCATGGTGACCATCCAAGAGCGGAGGTGCATTCCCGATGCTTGAGCGGCCGAGGAGGCAAGCGGTAGCGTCGATATCGTCATCAGGCTGAAACGCCTCGACACCGCGGCCGGCCGCGCGGACATCGTTCGCTCTCCACGGCAACGGCAACACAGCCGGCGGCATCGCATGCACGCATCCGACAATCGACACGAAAGGAGCCCGCCAATGCCGATCACCGGCCCTGAAAACTTTGCCGCCTTTCCGGCGCCATGAGCGGGAGCGCGATCATGGCTCACGCGCCCGCCCGACACGCCGGAATGGCCGTCGCCGTGATCGATGGCGAGACGCTCGACGGCTACCGCTTCGTCGGCAGCCCCGGTGCGCCGTGCTCATCCACATCGAGGAAATCCACACCCTGCGTTCCGGCCCCACGGCGGGCGCCGGACTGGACAAGCCGGGCTGACGGGATCACGCCGCGAGCGCCGCGGTATCCGGCCGGCCTCCGAACGCGATCCGCCGGTCGCTGATCTTGCGGACAAGCTCGGTATCGTGGCTGACGATGAGGACGGCGCAGTTGCGCTCGCGCGCCACCTCGGTCAGCAATTCCACCGTTTCCTGCTGGGTGATGAGGTCCAGCCGCGAGGTCGGCTCGTCGGCGAACAGGAAAACGGGGTCGAGGAGCAGCACGCGCAGCAGCGCGAAGCGTTGCAGTTCCCCGCCCGATACCTGCGACGGCAGCCTGTCGAGCAGGTCCGGCGACAGGCGCAGCCGCCCGAGCAGCGGCGCGATGCGGCCGGCGTCGAGACCGTGCAGCCGGACGAGATCGCCCAGCGCGCGGCGGATCGAAACCCGCTGCGGGAAGGCGGCGGGCGGGTCCTGATAGAGCTTCTGGAAGCGCACGCGCGCAACCCCCTCGGCCCGCGTCACCGTGCCCGCGTCGGGCTGAACCAGCCCCAGCAGGATATCGCCGAAAGTGCTCTTGCCGCAGCCGCTGGGGCCGGTGATGCCGACGATTTCGCCGGGATGGACGATGAGATCCCGATCGCTGAACAGCAGTTGCCCGCCGCGCGTCTTGCCGAGGCCCGCCGCCGACAGCACCGGCGCGGCCGCCGTCTCCCGCCGTGCCGTCGCCCGCCGCTCCGGCCATGCGGCCGGGTCGGCCGCGATCAGGCGTTTCGTGTAGTCGTGGCGGGGCGCGCCCAGCACCTGCGCCGCCGGCCCCTGCTCGATGATCCTGCCCTCCAGCACGACCGCGACGTCGCCGCCCATGCGGCGCGCCAGTTCCAGATCGTGGGTGATGGTGAGCAGGCCGCCGCCGTCCTCGACCTCCTTCAGCAGCAGCGCGATCACGTCGTCGCGCCTCTGCACGTCGAGCCCCTTGGTCGGCTCGTCGGCGATCACGATCCGCGCGCCGCCCGCCCGCGCGGCGGCGAAGGCCACCCGCTGCGCCATGCCGCCGGACAGCTCGGACGGCAGTTTCCCGCCCGCCCCGCCGAGGCCGAGAGCGGCAAGATCCGCCTGCGCCCGCGTTTGCGCCTCGCCCGCCGGCAAGCGCCGCACGAGACGATAGCCTTCCGCCACCTGCTCCTGCGCGCGCATGGTGGGATCGAGCGCAAGCCACGGCTCCTGCGGCAGCACGCCGATCGTGCGCCCCCACAGGGCGCGATGGCCCTGCCCCGTGCCCAGATCGAGCCGCCTGTCGTCGATCGTCACCCGCCCCCCGGCGCGCAGCCCGCGCGGCAAGGTGCCCATGATCGCCTGCGCCAGCAGGCTCTTGCCCGATCCGGTCTCGCCCAGAATCGTGAACGGCCGCCCGGCATGCAGCGTCAGCGACGCGGGATGAACGAGCAGGCCCGCCGCGAAAACGGCGACCTGCTCCGCAACGAGAAGCGCTGTCATCGGCTGTTGCTCCCGGCGATGAAGTTGAGGCTGAGGATGAGCAGGAACACCGCGACGACCGGCTGCAACAGCGCGTGCGGCGCCTCGTGGTAATAGGGCAGCAGCTCCGTCATCATCAGCCCGAGTTCCGGCGTGGGCGGCCGCACGCCGACGCTGACGAAGCTGAGCGCCGCGATGGCCGCGATGGCCGAGGCCGCGCCGAAAGCGCCGACCGTGAGCACGAGCGGCGCGATCTCGGGCCAGATGTGGCGGCGCACGACGTAGAGCGGCCCGAACCCCAGCAGCCGCGACGCCTGCACGGCCGGCGAGGCGACAAGCGCGCGGGTGACGGAGCGCGTGAGGCGGAAATACTCGATCCACAACACCAGCGAGATGCCGACATAGAGCGCCCAGGGCGCGTTCGGCACGATGGCGACGAACATCAGCACGAGCAGCAGCCCCGGCAGCGCCAGGAAGGCGTCGGCCACCAGCGAGACGAGGCGGTCCACGACGCCGCCCTTCCACGCCGCGAGGATGCCGAGCGCGATGCCTGGCACCGCCGCCGTGACGACGCTGAGCAGCGCCAGCCCCAGCGACAGGCGCAGCGCCGCCGACAGCCGCGCCAGCATGGAGCGGCCCAGATGATCGTAACCGAGCGGCTCCGCCGCCGTCGGACCGCCGAGCGCATGGCGCAGGCTCTGGCGGACGGGATCGGTGTCGATCACGAAGGGCGTGAGGAAGGCGAAGGCGGCGATCGCGGCGAGCAGCACGACGCCCACGATCCGCTGCGCGGACCAGAACGACGTTGCCCGCGCCCCGACGAGAGCAAGATCGGCGGCCATGGATCACCCTTCCGTCAGGCGCGCGCCGCGCGGATCGAGCCAGCGGCAGGCGAGATCGACGCCCGTGTTCAGCACAACGAACATCAGCCCCATGACGAGCGCCGTGCCCTGAATCATCGGCACGTCGCGGGCGAAGATGGCGTGCACCAGCGCATGGCCGATGCCCGGCCAGGCGAAAAGCGATTCCACCACCACCACGCCCTCGATCAGATAGACGAACTGCACGCCGAGATAAGTCACCACCGGCACCGCGACGTTGCGCAGGCCATGGCGGGCGAAAACCTCGCGCTCCGACAGGCCCTTCGTCCGCCCGAAGGCGTAATAGGGCGACTGCGCGACAGCGAGCATCGCATCGCGCGCCACCCTCGCCGACACGGCCGCGAGCCCCAGCGCCAGCGTCAGCGCGGGCAGGAAGAGGTTGCGCGCGCCGCCGTGCCCCGCCACCGGGAAAAGGCCAAGCTCCCGCGCCAGCACGAGGACGAGCAGCAGGCCCAGCACGAAGGCCGGCAGCGCCCTGAGGCCGCTGGAGGCGACGAGCAGCGCCCGGTCGAGCCAACCGCCCGGCCGCAGGCCCGCGAGCACGCCAAGCGGCGGGCCGATGAGCAGCGACAGCAGCACCGCCGCCAGCGACAGTTCCATCGTCGCGCCGAGCTGATGCACGATCTCGTCGATGACAGGCTCGCCCGAGATCAGCGATTTGCCGAAATCGAGACGCAGGATATCCCAAAGCCAGCCGGCGAGCGCCGTGATCGCCGGCTGTTCGAGCCCGAGTTCCCGCCGCACGGCGTCGGCCGCGGCCGTGTCCACCATGTCGTAGCCGTAGCGTCCGGCGGCGATGCGATAGGCCATGTCGCCGGGCAGCGAGCGCACCAGAATGAAGGTGAGGACGCCGACGACGAGCGCCACCAGCGCCGCCTGCACGAGACGGGGCAGCAGGACGGAACGGGCCATCCGAAACATCGCATCCGACATCACGGCGCCTTGCGCATCCTGGCGAGACCGAAATCGCGCTCGAACGGATCGAGCCGCGCGCCCTCGACCTTCTTGGACACCGCCGCCGTCTGCTGATACCACGCCACCGGGATGACGGGCAGTTCGGCCTGCAGGATGCTCACCGCCTTGTCGCGCAGGGCCTGCCCTTCCGCCTTGTCGGCCGTGCGCGACAGCGCGTCGATGGCGGCGCTGAATTCCGCGTTCGACCAGTTGAGCGCGCCCCAGTCGCCGCCCTCCGGCGGGTAATCCTGAAGGATGGTGCCGACCGGATCGGGCACCAGCGCGAAATTGCGCGCCACCAGCCCCAGTTCCAGCGTGCCGTCCTGGTGTTTGGCGGGAATCTCGCTCGAATTGGTGGAGTTGATGGTGACGGCGATGCCGACCTCGCGCCATTGCTCCTGCAAGGCGGCGGCGATCAGCGGCAGCTCGGGCCGATCCGGGTAGGTGGTGAGCGTCACGGCAAAGCGCGTGCCGTCACGCTCCAGCACACCGTCCGCGCCCGCCTTCCAGCCGGCTTGCGCCAGCAGCGTCTTCGCCTTGTCGACGTCATGGGTGAGCGGCGCGATCGCGTCGTTGTGCCAGGTGCCGACGCTCGGCGGAAAAAGCTGCGTCGCGCCGGCGTCCGGCAGGCGCAGGATGGCGGCGGCGATGCCCTCGCGGTCGATGGCCGCGCTGAGCGCCTCACGGGTCGCGACATCCTTCAGCGCCGGATGACCGGCGTTGACCTTGATCAGCACCGTGCGGGGAATGGCGATGGACAGCACGTCGACCTTGCCGCCCCGCTCGAGCCGCACGCGGCTGGCGGGATCGAGGTTCAGCACGTAATCGGCATCGCCGCTCTCGGCCAGCAGCGCGCGCGTCTCGCCGCGCCCGGCCGCCAGATAATGGGCCTGCGCGATCGCCGGCCGCTCGCCCCAATAATTCTCGAAGCGGATCACGGAAAACTTCAGCGGCGGCTCGAACGCGCCCAACTTGAACGGCCCCGTCCCGATCACCGTCTTCACGGTATCGTCGCCCGCGTAGGAGGCGGGCGCGAGAATCTGCGTGGTGTTGTGCGCCAGGAAGGCGAGCAGCGGCGCGAAGGGCTGCTTGAGGGTGACGACGACCACCTCGCCCTCCGCCGCGATGCCGTCGATCGGCGCCTTCGCCAGCAGGCCGCCGGAACGGCCAAGCGCGACGTTGAGCGCATGCACGATGCTGTCCGCCGTCAGCTTCGACCCATCGTGGAAGACGACGCCGGGACGCACGAAGAAGCGCCAGACCTTGCCGTCGTCCGACACCTCCCACCGCTCCGCGAGCGCGGGCAGCGGATTGCCGTTCTCGTCCGCGTCGACGAGCGTTTCGGCCACGCGCGTCTTCAGGAACAGATCGCCGGACGTCGACGGCTCGACGCCCTTCACCTCGAACGGCGCGACCACGTTGAACACGTCCGCCTCCGAAGCCGTGCCCGGAGTTATCCAGGTCGCGCCGGAAACGCCGCATGCGACGACGAGCGCCCGAGCCGACGCCGATAATAATGAAGCGGTCTTTCGCAACATGGCCTGTGTCCTGCGTCATGAGATATAAAAGAAATGTTATATCATTTCGATAACGAAATGCGCGCCGCTTGTCCAGCGCGATCGCGCATCCTGCAAAATTTTGGAATCATTATGTTTTCAGGAAGGGGCCGGAGCCGCCGTTCTTCGAATGCCAAACTACCGCTATGTTGTAATGTTACGATGACGCCGGCGGCGGATCGAACGGCAAAACATAGGGCGCGGGTGCCGGCGGCGCGACGCCGACGCGGAACGACACTTCGAAAACCCGCTCCAGCAGGCTGTCCGTCAGCACCTCGGCCGGCACGCCCTGCGCCGCGACACCGCCCTTGTGCAGCACCACGAGCCGGTCGCCGAAGGCGGCGGCGAGGTTGAGATCGTGCAGGATGGCCAGCACCGCCACGCCCTGCCGCGACAATGCGCGCGCGGCGCGCAGGAGGGCGCTCTGGTGCTTGAGATCAAGGCTTGAAACCGGCTCGTCCAGCAGCAGGACGGGCGCGCCGCCCGCAAGGCCGGCGCAAATCCCCGTGCGCATGCCGGCGTGCAACTGGGCGAGCACGCGCGCGAACTGCACCCGCTGCTGCTCGCCGCCCGAGAGCGTCTGGTACAGACGGTCACGCAGATGAAGCACGTCGCCGGCATCCAGCGCCTCGCTCACGATGTCGCCGCGCATCGCGCGCGGCAGCATGCGCCCCACGCCGTCGACGCCGAGCCGCACCACCTCGCGCACGCGAAAGGGAAAGGCCACATGCGTGCTCTGCGGCAATACGGCGCGCACCAGCGCCAGACGCCACGGCGGCAAGCGGGCGATATCCTCGCCGCCGTAGAGGACGCTGCCCCGCGTCGGCCGCATCTCGCCCGCGAGCATGCGCAGCAGCGTGGACTTGCCCGCGCCGTTCGGCCCGGCCACCACCACCATCTCGCCGGCGGCCACGGACAGGTCGACGGCCGCCACGAGGTCCCGGCCGCCGACCGAAAACCCCGCGCCGCGCGCTTCGATGGCGCTCATATCGACAGATCCCGGCTGCGCGCCAGCAGCAGCCACAGGAAGAACGGCGCGCCCAGCGCGGCCGTGAGAATGCCGATGGGCAGCTCCGCCGGCGCGACGAGGGTGCGCGCCAGGCTGTCCGCGCCCACGAGCAGCGCGCCGCCGAGCAGCGCGCTGGCCGGCAGCAGGGTGCGGTGATCCGCGCCATGCAACAGGCGCAGCAGATGCGGCACCACGAGGCCGACGAAGCCGATCACGCCCGATGCCGCCACCGCCGCCCCGACGGCCACCGACACGAGAAGCAGCGTCACGCGCTTGATGCGCTGCACGGCGATGCCGAGATGGAACGCTTCCGCCTCGCCGAGCGCCAGCGCGTTGAGCCCGCGCGCCAGAAACGGCACCGCGACGAACACCGGCAGAATGGCCGGCGCGACCGTCGCCACCCGGTCCCATGTCGCCCCGCCGAGACTGCCCAGCGACCAGAAGGTCAGATCGCGCAACTGGCGGTCGTCGCTGATATAGGAGAGAAAGCCGGTGATCGCGCCCGTCAGCGCGCCGATGGCGACGCCGGCGAGCAACAGCGTGGCGATCCGCGTCTGGCCGTTGCGGGTAGACAGCGCATAGAGCAGCAGCGTGACGAGCAATCCGCCGCCGAAGGCCGCGACCGGCAACAGGGCGAACGGCGTTCCCCCGCCGGGCAGGGCGAGACCGTCGCCGAGCCCCGCGGGAAGCAGGGCCGCCGCCGCCGCCGCGATCGGCTGCCCCAGGACGATGACCACCGCCGCCGCCAGCGCCGCGCCGCTCGACACGCCGGCAAGGCCCGGATCGGCCAGCGGATTGCGGAACAACCCCTGCATGAGCGCGCCGGACACCGCCAAGGCTCCGCCCACCATCAGGCCGAGCAGGGTGCGCGGCAGGCGGATGCCGATCACCACGAGCCGGTCGCCCGCCGTCACCGCGTCATGAACGCCGGCGGCCTCCAGCCACAACACGCGCAACACCCGCTCCGGCGGCATGGAGACCGCGCCCGTGCCCAGCGACACGACCGAGGCGGCAAGCGCGAGCATGGCGAGCGCCGCCATCAGCCACACGGCGCGCCGGCTCCGGTCGGAGACATCCGCGGCCGCATGCGCAGGGCTGAAGTCGGCGGGCCTCGTCATGACCGCGGACGTTACCGCGCGCCGGCGGCGAGTTCGTCGGGCACCGGCACATCGGGGTACAGCGCGTGCAGCAGATCGGCGGCCGCCTGCGGCGTGCGCGGGCCGAAGCCGAGCAGGAACTGGCCGTCGCGGCTGATGAACCGCTTCTGCGCCGCGGCGGGCGTACCGGCGAAAGCGGGACGCGCGAAAAGGTCGTCGGCGTCCGTCGCGTGGCCGGCGCCGCCCATGGTGACGATCGCTTCCGGCGCGGCCGTGATGATCGCCTCGTCCGTCATCGGCTTGTAGCCGGAAAATCCCTGCGCCGCGTTCTGCGCTCCGGCAAGGCGGATGATGCCGTCCGCCGCCGTCTCCTGCCCCGCGACCAGCGGCCGGCCGCCCTGAAAGCCCAGCACGAACAACACCTTTTTCGGGCGGTCGATCTTCCCGCGCAAGGCCTCCAGCAGCGCGAAACGCCGCTCCACGCTCGCCGCCAGCGCCGCCGCTCCGGCGGTCGCGCCCGTCGCCCGCCCGATCTCGCGGATCTTGGCCGCGACGCCGGCCGGCGTCGGATCGTCGCCGATGCGCACGACGGGCAGGCCCGATTCCGCCAGCAACTGCAATGCGCCGGGCGGACCGGAGCCATCCAGCAGCAGCACCTGCGTGGGCGCGAGCGCGAGAACGCCCTCCGCCGACAGCGCGCGCATGTAACCCACGTTCGGCTTGTCGCTCAGGGCCTCCGGCGGAAACCGGCTTGTCGTGTCGACACCCGCGATCCTGTCGGCAAGCCCCAGATCGTAAAGAATCTCCGTGATCGCCCCGCCGACCGAAACGATCCTGGGCGCGGCGTCATCCGCGCGGCCCTCGCGGGAGCCGGCAACGAAAAGGAAAATCGCGGCAAGAAGGCAGCATGCGACTGTCGCAATATGGAACTTTTCCAATAATGACCGAAATGTTGTTCGCATAACCGGCTCTTGCCTGTCTCATGCCCGGAAGGCGCACCTGAAAAACCGGGCGGACGCTTGAGTACGTTCGCCCCGGCGACCATGAACAATAGCACGCCGGGGCGACATGATCGATCAATACGACGCGAACCGGATCGTCAGCGCCCCCTTGGCCGTCAGGCCGGGGCTCGCCGCGGAATGCCGATATTGCGTGTATTGCTCGTCGAACACGTTCTGCACCGCGAAATCCGCCCGGACATTTTCGTTGTATTTGTAGGAGGCGAACAGATCGACGAGGTGATAATCCTCGCTCGGCGTGGAGCCGCTCTTCTTCGCGCCCGTATAGGTCCAACGCGCGCCGACGGTGAGCTTGTCGCCGAAGAAGCGCAGGCCCAGCGTCGAACCGATGGTGTAGGGCGGCGCCGACTCCAGCGGCAGGTTTTCGGTGCGGTTCTTGCCGTTCGTGCGCGAGGCCGCGAGGGTGACGAAGCCGCCGCCCCAGTCGTAGGCCGCCTCGACCTCCGCGCCGTCGAGCCTGACCTTGGAGATATTCCGGTACTGCTGGTCATAAAGCGAGATGCACAGCCGGGGCGAGAAGCGGCACACGCTCGCGGGCATGCCGGGCACCACCGGCGTGAGCTGGGGGCTGCCGACATCGACGATGCCGATGTAGTCGTCGACATCGTTGCGGAACACGTTGATCTTGCCGCGCAGCCTGTCGCCGGCCACCAGCACGTCGTCATAGGCGATGTTGACGCCGCCTTCGATGTTGTGGGCCGTCTCCGCCTTCAGGTTCGGGTTGGGCAGGATGTCGAAGGCCGGGAAGGGATGCGTGCCGTCGATCAGGGTTTCGGTGATCGACGGCGCCCTGTAGCCTTCCGCATAGCTGGCGTAAAGCTCGATGCCCTTCAGCGGCGTCACGCCGACGGTGATGCGGGGCGACACGCGGTCGCCGCTGGAGCTGAAGCCCTCTCCCTCCAGCTCGTAGGAATCGAAGCGCAGCGCGCCGATGACCCGCAGCCAGTCGTTGTAGCGCAACTCGTCCTGGATGAAGGCGCCGAACAGGCTGCGCTTGCCGCCGGGCGTGAAGGCGGAGCCGAAACCGCCCGCGTAGTCCGTCACCGTCACGTCATCCCACACGCCGTCAAGACCGACGGTCAGCGCGTGGTCCACGGGGCCGGTGGCGAAGCGGGCCGTGTTGTGGATGTCGACGCCCCAGGTGCCGATGTCGAACGTCCGGGGGGAGCCGACATCCGCGTTGAATGCCCGATAGGTCGCGCTCGGCGAAACGATGCGCTGCTCGTTGCGCGTCGTGGTGTAGTAGCCCTTCACCGACAGGTCGAGCCACGGAATGTCAGGGCGCGCGAACGTGTAGCCGAGCGTGTAGGTGCCGGTCGTGACATGGCTCCTGAACTCCGTCGAGCTGCCGTTCTCGAAATCGTAATCCTGATAGAGCGCCGTGCCGGAGATCTTGTGCCCCTCGCCGGGACGCAGGTTGAACTTGAACAGGCCCGCCGCCAGATCGGAGCCGGTGCGGTCCACGCGGTTGCCGTCGCCGTCCTGATAGGCGCGCTTGTCGCGCAGGACGAACTGGCCGAAAACGTCCGCCGCCGTCCCGATGCGCACCGCGCCGGCGGTGCTGCTGAGGAAGCCGGAGCCGTTGGAGCCGTAGCCGGTCTTCTGCTCCGCGCCATAGCGCTGGTCGCCCGCGAGGATGTCGTCGATGCCGCGCGTCGTGAAGGCCGCCACGCCGCCGATGGCACCGGAGCCGTAGATGTTCGACACCGGGCCGCGCACGATATCCACGCTGCCGATCAGCTCCGGGTCGAGATAGAATACGCCGTTGGCGCCGTGGCCGCTGGTCTGGTAATTCTGCCGGGCGCCGTCGACGAGCACGTTCACGCGGCCGAAATCCTGCAACCCGCGAATGTTGATGGCCTGCGCCGGATCGTCCTGCGACAACTGGACCGTCACGCCCGGCACGTTGCGCAGCAGCGCGTTGACCGACCCCGCCTGCAACAGCTCGACATCGGCGCGCGTCACCACGCTCGCGCCGGCGAGCGTATCCACCAGCCGCTCGTCGGTGCGGGTGGCGATCACCGTGATCGTGTCGAGCACCAGCGGATTGTCCGCCCCGTCGCTCGCCTCCTGCGTCTGCGCGGCAGGCGCGGCGGCCGTGGCCTGCGCCTCGGCGCGGGTCGCGAGGGCCGCAGCGGAAACGGTTGCGAGCAGGGACAAGGCCGCAATACGCAGCCCGTGAGCGGAGGAAGCCATCGGCAAAGCCTTCATTGCACAGCGATTGTGGTGACGCTCGTTCAGGCTGGCTGGCTGGCTGGTGGACTGCATCCGCGCTGGCTGGCTACGCCATATTTGTTGCAAGCTGTAGTCATATGGCCTTATCAAGTCAATATACAGGCGAGTCTTCCCCATGGAAGAATCCCTCACACACCGTTTTACGCACAAAATCGCCGCTGATTAAAATTTTTCCAGATAAAATGAGAGGCGAAAACTTGAACAATACTACCTTGCCATCTCCCGCGGAGGCGAACCCGGCGCATGCGCATGCCGGCCCATCGGATGCGAAGGGACAGGCGGGCATTCGCGAGCTGGATTTGCGTGACGTCATGGGAGACGCGCGTGAGATCGTGCTCGTCCATAACGGCGAGCCTTACCGCCTGCGCATCACCGCGCGCGGCAAACTCATTCTCACCAAATAGGGGCCGCGTGCCGGCGCCGTGGCGCGGATCAGGGAGCGGGGGCGCGCGTCAGCGCGGCGCGGATGAAGCGCGCCAGCAGGATGCCCAGGATCATGGCTCCGACGAAAACGAAGGCTTCGCCCTCGCCGAGACCGAGCGCGGGAATCGAGCCGCCGGGGCAAAAACCGGTGATGCCCCAGCCGATGCCGAAAACGGCCGATCCGGCCACGAGCGGCAGATCCACCTCGCGGCGCGTCGGCAGGTGAAAGCGGACGTCGAACACCGGCGCGGGGCGTTTGAGTATGAAGAAATAGCCGATGGCCGTGACCGTCAGCGCCCCGCCCATCACGAAGGCGAGCGAGGGGTCCCAGTGGCCGGCGAAATCGAAGAAGTTGAGAACCTTCGCCGGGTTGATCATGCCGCCGAGAACGATGCCGGAGCCGAAGATCAGGCCGATGGCGAGAGCCGAGAGCCGGCGGATCATCACAGGCCTCCGATGACGTGGCGGATGACGAACACGGTCAGCGCGGTCGAGGCCATGAAGGTGAGCGTGGCGACGATGGAGCGCCGCGACAGCCTTGCCATGCCGCAAACGCCGTGCCCGGACGTGCAGCCCCCGCCGAAATGCACGCCGACGCCGACGATCAACCCGCCGATCGCCAGCCATACGGCCGGCGTGGGGCTCTCGAAAGGAATCGCGCGGCCGGAAACGGCGGCGATGAGCGCGGGGGCGATAACGGCCCCGGCCAGGAACGCGGCCCGCCATGCCCGATCGCCGGCGCCGGGCGGCAGGAGGCCGGAAAGAATGCCGGTGATGCCGGCGATGCGGCCGTGCAGCGCCATCAGCAACACCGCCGACAGCCCGATCAGGACGCCGCCCGCGAGCGACAGCCATGGAGTGAACTCGGTCATCGCATCCGTTTCCGCGCGTATCATGGCCTCCCTCCACGGGAAGGCAGCCTGAGACATCATAGCGCCGGACCGGAAAACGAGCCCGCTTTCCGGTCCGGCATCCGTCGCGTCGTTCCGCCTGCCGGTCAGCCGGCCGGCTGCTTGTCGAGCTCGACGATCCGCAGATAGGGCTTCAGCGTCTTGAAACCCTGCGGGAAGCGCTCCTTCGCCTCCTCGTCCGACACCGAGGGAACGATGATCACGGGATCGCCCTGCTTCCAGTTGACCGGAGTCGAGACCTTCTGCGCGTCCGTGAGTTGCAGGCTGTCGACGACCCGCAGGATCTCGGCGAAGTTGCGGCCGGCGCTCGGCGGATAGGTAAGCGTCAGGCGCACTTTCTTGTTGGGGTCGATGATGAAGACCGCGCGCACCGTGATGTTCGGATCGGCGTCGGGGTGAATGAGGCCGTAAAGTTCCGAAACCTTCCTGTCATCGTCGGCGAGCAGGGGGAAGTTCAGCTTGTGGCCCTGCGTCTCCTCGATATCGGCGCTCCATTTCTCGTGCGCGTCGACCGGATCGACGGAAAGGCCGATGACCTTGACGTTGCGCTTCTCCCACTCGGGCGCGAGGCGCGCGACCTCGCCGAGTTCCGTCGTGCAGACCGGCGTGAAGTTTCTGGGGTGGCTGAACAGGATGCCCCAGGAATTCCCGAGCCATTCGTGAAAACGGATCTCGCCTTCGGTGCTGTTCTGAACGAAGTCGGGCGCGATCTGACCAAGCTGAATGGACATGTCATCGTCTCCTGTGTTGCGCGCGGACAACGGGCCGCGCCGAAATCTTCGATCTGCGTCGCGACAGTCTACACCGGGGGCGGCGGCCAAATCCAGATAATCGATAGAACCACGGAAAAGAATCTTCCACCCCGACGCCGCCATCATGCGAAAAAGCGATTCGCTGGCCGGGGCAGACCGAGGTTTTCCCTCAGCGTCGCGCCTTCGTATTCGGTGCGGAAAATGCCCCGTCGCTGCAATTCGGGCACGACACCCTCGACGAAGGCGTCGAGCCCGCCCGGCAGATAGGGGAACATGACGTTGAAGCCGTCCGACGCTTCGCTCTCGAGCCATTCCTGCATGGCGTCGGCGATGGTGTGCGGCGTGCCGACGAAGGCGAGCCCGCCGTAGCCGCCGAGCCGCTGCGCCAGTTGGCGGATGGTGAGCTTCTCGCGCTCCGCCAGCGCCAGCACGCGCTCGCGGCTGCTCTTGCTCTGGTTGGTGTCGGGAATGTCCGGCAGAAAGCCGTCGGGATCGAACCGCGAGACATCGTAGCCAAGCGCGATCGACAGCGAGGCGATGGCGCTGTCGGCGTGAACCAGCGAATCGAGATGCGCGCGGATCGTCCGCGCTTCCTCCACCGTCTCGCCCACCACGACGAAAGCACCCGGCAGGATCTTCAGATGGTCGCGCTCGCGTCCCGCCGCGGCGAGCCTGCCCTTCACATCCGCGTAGAAGCGCTGCCCTTCCTCCAGCGTGCTGCCGGCGGCGAACACCACCTCCGCCGTCTCCGCCGCGAGCTGGCGTCCGGCCTCCGATGCGCCCGCCTGCACGATCACGGGCCAGCCCTGCACCGGGCGCGCGATGTGCAGTGGGCCGCGCACCGAGAAATGCTCGCCCTTGTGACCGAGCACATGCAGCCGGGAGGGGTCGAAGTAGATGCCGCTTTCCGCATCGCGCACGAAGGCGTCGTCGGCGAAACTGTCCCACAGGCCCGTCACCACCTCGTAGAACTCGCGTGCGCGGGCATAGCGGTCGGCATGGGCGACATGCTCGTCGAGGCCGAAGTTCAGCGCCGCGTCGGGGTTCGACGTGGTGACGATGTTCCACCCCGCCCGGCCTTCGCTGATGTGGTCGAGCGAGGCGAATCGACGCGCCAGGTTGAAAGGATGCTCGAAAGTGGTGGATGCGGTGGCGACGAGACCCAGCCGCCGCGTCGCCCCCGCCAGCGCGGACAGCAACGTGAACGGCTCGAAGGACGTCACCGTGTGGCTGCGCTTCAGCGCCTCGACCGGCATGTTGAGCAGGGCCAGATGATCCGCCATGAAGAAAGCGTCGAACCTGGCCTCCTCCAGCCGCCGGGCATAGCGCGTCAGGGCGGCGAGATTGAAGTTGGCGTCGCGCTGTGCGCCCGGATAGCGCCAGGCGCCGGTGTGTATGCTGACCGGACGCATGAACGCGCCGAGTTTCAATTGACGTCTTGCCGTCATCATAACCTCGCAGAAAGAAGCGGCGCATGGCCGCCGGCCCGATTGCGAACGCCCTCACGCCCGAAATTACATATTTTCTATTGACATTATATTCTAATGCCGGAAACTTTCCAGTGTGACGCAAGCGACCCGCCGGCCCCGGCAGACCCGGCCCCGGCGCATCGGGAGAGTTCAGGCGATGGTGAGCAGATCGTATCGTCCGGCTGACAACGACCGGCCTTCTCGACCACCTTCCCGGCTTGCACCGATGGAGATGGGGTGAGCGCAAGCATCGCGCCACCCGGCCCGAATTCTTTCTTTCCGAAGCATCCGCCCGCCACCATCCGGCCGCGCATGGGTTCCCGCAGGGCATTTCCGCCGAGGCGGCCGGAAACGGCGCATGCGCGGGAGCATGTTCCGGCGCGCCGGAGCAAGCGCTTGCCGATGGATCGGCGAAACAACAGGAGCCTCACCGTGAAATAAGCACAGGGTCGGAATACGCTGTAGTTTAGCCGATTTCGCCTTTCTTCATGTAAATATTTTTATTTCACGCATGTAGAAAGCCGTTAATATCAACATGTGCCACACAATAAGCAATCAACGCATAAATCGTAAGTGGAATTTAGCGCAGAAATACGTCAATTTTGCTGAATTTTTGCTTGATAACGGAGAAGAAAGTTGTCAAACCGGGCTCAGGATATTGTCAGCGTGCGTCGTTCCGCATCTGAAAAGGCCGTTTGCCACATGTGATGTCATGGCCCGGCGAAACCGGCTCGCGGGACAACGGGCGAAGGCGTGCGGCCGGAGCACAACGGTCGCCGCGGCCGCATTGAATATCGAAGAAACGCCTCCGGCGCGGCTTCGCGATGTATCGGACACCGTTTTTCATCATCCATCCGAATGAATGGGGTTAAGAATGACTTCCTCCTCCATCAGCCACGGCGCCCAGCGGAGCGTCAGCGCTCCCGCGGCACGCAATCTCGCGACGGCGACCGTCACCGTAGTCCAGAATACGGAGCGGACGCCGCGCTGGCTGCACAAGCTGCTTCCGTGGGTCGACGTCGCCGGCGGCGTCTATCGCGTCAACCGCCGCAAGGTCATCAGCACCCGCGAGGGGCAGGTCGCCATCGTCAACGACGGCGGCAAGTTCAGCGTGGTGCCCGGATCGCTCGCCGCCATTCCCGCGCTGGCCGGCCTGAACGGGGAGGAACTGAAGAAGATCGCGGATCTTTTCGTCGTCAAGCACGTGGAGGCCGGCGAGCGTCTGACCGAGGCCGGCAGCGGCGCGCGCAAGCTTTTCCTCGTGGCCGAGGGCACGGTCGAGCAGACCGGCGTCAACCCCTTCGGCGGCAAGCTGCGCCAGCGGCTGATCGGCGCCGGCGGCTTCTTCGGCCACCGCACCCTGCTTCAGGACAGCCCCATCGCCACCACGGCCGCCGCGCTCACGGGCGTCACCGTGCTGAAGCTCGACATTTCGAAGCTCGACGAGCAGTCCAGCCTGCGACAGGCCATCGCCCGCTCCAGCGACGAGCAGCATGCGCTTTCCGCCCGCACCAACGAGTGGGGCGAGGTTGCCGTCGACCTGCTGTCCGGCCACAGCGGCGAGCCGCGCCTGCCGACCACTTTCGTCGATTATGCCGAGCATCCGCGCGAGTATCACCTCAGCACCATCCAGACCGTGCTGCACACGCACACCCGCGTCACCGACCTTTACAGCAACCAGATCGACCAGCTCCGCGAGCAGGTGCGCCTCACCGTCGACGCGGTGAAGGAGCGCGAGGAATGGGAGCTGATCAACAACGCCGAGTTCGGCCTGTTGCATGAGGCGAGCCCCGCCAACCGCATCCCCACCCGCTCCGGTCCGCCGACGCCCGACGATCTCGACGAGCTGCTCGCCCGCGTCTGGAAGAAGCCCGCGTTCTTCCTCGCCCATCCGCGCGCCATCGCCGCCTTCGGGCGCGAGGCCACCCGCCGCGGCGTGCCGCCGGTCATCGTGCATCTGTTCGGCGCGCCCTTCCTGACATGGCGCGGCGTGCCGCTCGTGCCCTCCAACAAGCTGCCGATCGCCGGCGGGTTCAACGGCGAGGCCGAGACCACCAGCATCCTGCTGCTGCGCGTCGGCGAGGCCGATCAGGGTGTCGTCGGCCTGCAGAAGACCGGCGTCACCGGCGAGGTGGAGCCCGGCCTGTCGGTTCGCTACAGCGGCACGGACGAATATTCGATCGCCTCGCACCTCATCACGCGGTACTTCTCCCTCGCGGTGCTCGTCGACGACGCCGTGGCCCGCCTCGACAACGTTCTGATCGGCCGCTACCATGACTACGCCGTCTGATCCCCACGCGGTATTGCCGTCGGGTCAGGGCCAATCGCCGCATACCTCCCTGTTGTCGCAGCTCGTGCGGGAAGCGTTTTCCGGCGCGCCGGGCGCTCCCTCCTTCCCGGAGGGTCTGCCCGGTTTCATCCCGCAGGGCCCGGCTCCCGCAGCGCCGGCCGCCGGGGCGCAGCCGGCGCGGGCGGATTCCGTCTCGGTGGCGGCTTCGTCGCTGCCGACGGCTCTTGCGGCCCCGACGCCCTCCGCCATCGCCTCGGCGGACCCGGCATCCGTGGCGCCGGAGGCGGTGTCGCCGCGGGCGTTCGCGCCCGACCGCGCCGCTGTTCCGCCGACGCCCGACGGCGGCTTCTTTTCCGGCGCCTACCCGAACGCGCCGGGAAATCCCGCTTCCGCGAGCGGCTATCCGCCGGTCAGCGACTATGCGCCGGCCGGCGCGGCCGGCCTCTCCGGCGCGCCGACCACGGACGGCGCGCTGGCGCTCGATCATGTGTTGAAGCCCGACGATCTGTTCGCCTTCGGCGAGCCCCGCTTCCTCGACGGCTACGAGGACAGGCAGGACAGCGATACGGTCATCGCGCAGCATCATGCGCGCCATGATTCGGCCTCGCATTACTACTTCCTGGAACAGCGGAGGGCGCCGGCGGCGTCGGATGCGGTGCCGGCGAGCGTGGGACCGGGCGAGACCGCCCGGGATGCTTCCGGCGCCACCGCGCAGACGCCGCCGGCCGCCGCGCACACGGCGGCCAACGCGCCGCGCGACGGCGTGCTGACGGCCTTCGAATCGCGCGGCCTGCGCAAAGACTTCCCCGTCCTGCACCAGACCGTCAACGGCAAGCCCCTGGTGTGGCTCGACAATGCGGCGACGACCCAGAAGCCGCAGGGCGTGATCGATATTACGTCGGAATTTTATTCCCGGCATAATTCGAACATCCACCGCGCCGCCCACACGCTCGCCGCCCGCTCCACCGACCTGTTCGAAGGAGCGCGCGACAAGCTGCGCGATTTCGTCGGCGCGGCCAGCTCCCGCGAGATCGTGTTCGTGCGCGGCACGACGGAGGCGATCAATCTCGTCGCCAACAGCTACGGACAGCGGTTCGTCGGCTCCGGCGACGAGATCCTGATCACGCATATCGAGCATCACGCCAACATCGTGCCGTGGCAGTTGCTGGCGCAGCGCACGGGCGCGGTGCTCAAGGTCGCGCCTGTCGACGACAACGGCACGCTGCTGCTCGATCGCTTCGCGGCGCTGCTCGGGCCGCGGACGAAACTCGTTTCGGTGACGCAGGTGGCGAACGCGCTCGGCACCATCAATCCGGTGGCCGAAATCATCGCGCTCGCGCATGCGCGCGGCGTGCCCGTGCTGGTCGATGCGGCGCAATCCGCGCCGCATCTGCCGATCGACGTCCGCGCGCTCGATGCCGATTTCCTTGTCCTGTCCGGCCACAAGATTTTCGGCCCGACCGGCATCGGCATCCTGTACGGCAAGGAGCATCTGCTCGAGGCGCTGCCCCCCTGGCAGGGCGGCGGGCACATGATCCGCGACGTGACGTTCGAGCATACGGTTTTTCAGGGCCTGCCTGAAAAATTCGAGGCCGGAACGCCCGATATCGCCGGCGCGGTCGGACTGGGCGCGGCGGTCGACTATATCAACGGCGTCGGCATCGCCGAGATCGCGGCTTACGAGCACGCCCTGCTCGATTACGCGAACGAGGGCCTTGCCACCGTTCCGGGCCTGCGCCTCATCGGCACGTCGCCGCTGAAGGCCAGCGTCCTGTCGTTCGTGGTCAAGGGGTTCGAGCCCGAGCAGGTGTCGCGCCACCTCGACAAGCACGGCATCGCGACACGCTCCGGCCATCACTGCGCCCAGCCGGCCCTGCGCCGCTTCGGCGTGGAAGCCACCGTGCGCGCCTCGCTCGCTCTCTATAATACGCGCGAGGACGTCGACGCCCTCGTCAACGGCCTGCATCTGCTGCCGCGGCGGTAGAGCCCATCGCAGCGCCCGGCCCGCATCGGCACGACCGAAACCCCGGCGCTCACCCGCCGGGGTTTTTCCGTCAGCGACGCTCCGGCCGCCCCCGAAACGCACCAGCGACATCTTGTCCACCGGCGTCGAAAGCCTGCCGACGCTCCCCGGCGCGCCGTTGACAACTCATTTCCATTAATCTACTAATTTAGTACATTAAGGGATTTTGGATAGTTTTCTTCAGAATGCTCCATACCCCTCCGCCGCAAACAGACCTTTCCGTCTGGCATGCATGACGTGTGTATTTTTCTACAATGTTCAGGGACTTCATCGGCCGATCGCCGGCCGGAAGCCGGAACGAGCGAGGGCGAAATGACCTACCTGCTGAGTATCCTCGATAAAAGCCCGATTCCGGCCGGTGGAACCCCGGAAGACGCCTTCGAAACCACGCGGGCTTACGCGCGGCTTGCCGACGCGCTGGGATTTCACCGGTTCTGGGTGGCGGAGCATCACGATTCGCAGCTTGTCGCCGGCTCGGCGCCGGAATTGCTCGTCGCCCACATCCTCGCGATCACCTCGCGCATCCGGGTGGGAACCGGCGGCGTGCTTCTGCGGCACTACAGCGCCTATCGCGTCGCCGAGCTTTTCGGCGTGTTGTCGGCGCTGGCGCCGGGCAGGGTCGATCTCGGCATCGGCAAGGCCGGCGGCGGATTTCCGCAGACCGCGCGCGCGCTTCAGGGCACGAAGGCCCATATCGGCATCGAGGACAAGGTTTCCGAGCTGGATGCGTTCCTGCGCAACAGCCTGCCCTCCGATCATCCGCTTGCCGGGGCGGTGGCGCGCCCGCTCCCCGGGGAACTGCCGGAACGCTTCTATCTCGGCGCCAGCGAAGAGAGCGCGACCTTCGCGGCGAACATCGGCTGGGGCTTCGTGCATGCCGGCCATTTCGACGGCGATCCGGCCGGCACGCAACGCAGCTTCGCGGCCTACCGGCAGATAGCGGGGCGCAATCCCCTCCTCGCCATCCATGCGATCGCGGCCGCGAGCACGGAGGAGGCGCTCAAGCTCGCCGGGGAACACCACATCTACAAGGCGATTTTCCCGGACGGCCATCGCGCCAATCTCGGCACGGAGGAAGCCGTGGCGGAATATGCCCGTCAATACGGGCTCGACGATTATCGCATCGAAAAGAAGACGCCGCACATCATCGCCGGCACGCCGGACTACATCCGGCGCGAGCTGGATCGTCTGCACCATGAGTTCGGAGCGGCCGAAATCATCATCGACAGCCCCGTCGCCGATCCGACGGCGCGCCTCAAGTCGATCGAGCTGATCGCGAGCACGTTTCAACGCGCCGCCGCCTGACGGCAGGCAGACCTTGCGCCAGCATCCCCGACCGGCGCGCCGGGATCTGTCCTGTCCGGATTGAAACAGGACAGATCCCGGATTCCTCGTTTCGAGCGAATGCTTATCGATTGCCGTTCGATCGCAAAGCGCTCCAGGGACCGGCCGGAATGCGGACGCCGCTCGGCCTGAGCCGGGCGCATCAATCGTGGTACATCGTGCTGCCGCAGGCGATGCGCTCCATCATTCCGACGGCGTTCAACGAAATCATCGGGCTCGCCAAGGGCACGTCGCTGCTTTACGTGCTGGCGCTGCCGGAATTATTCTACACCGTGCAGATCATCTATCGGCGCAACCTCGAAGTCATTCCCCTGTTGATGGTCGCGACGGTCTGGTATCTTGTCATCCTGTCCGTTCTGTCCATCATTCAGTATCATGTCGAGCGGTATTATTCCCGCGGCGCGCTCCGCACGCTTCCGCCGCACGCCTTTCTCGTCCTCCTGTCGAAACTCGGCCTGATCGCCGCGCCCCGGCCCGGCCGGAAGATCGACGCGACGCCGGACGGAGCGGCGACGGCCGCGCGGCCGGGAAGCGTCAGGGACGATCGGGTGCGCGGCCTGCCGCGCGGGGCGGAGGTGGTGATCCAGCACGTCGGCAAGAATTTCGGCGATCTGCGTGTGCTGGATAATGTAACCCTGCGCTTTCCCCCCGGCAGCGTGACGGCGATCCTCGGACAGTCGGGCTCCGGCAAATCGACGCTGCTGCGCACGATCAACCATCTGGAAGGCATCGACCAGGGATACATTGCCGTCGACGGCGAACTCGTCGGCTACCGGCGCGAGGGCGACAAGCTCTACGAGCTGCGGGAGAGCGAAATCCTGGCCCGCCGCGCCGATATCGGCATGGTTTTCCAGAGCTTCAACCTGTTTCCGCACCTGAGCGTGCTGCAAAACATCACGGAAGCGCCGATAGCCGTCAGGAAGCTGCCGCGACAGGAGGCCGAAGGGCTTGCACGGGACCTGCTGGCGCGCGTCGGCCTTGCGGAAAAGGCGCGGGCTTTCCCGCGCCAGCTCTCCGGGGGTCAGCAGCAGCGTGTCGCGATCGCCCGCGCGCTGGCGCTGAAGCCGAAGGTGCTGCTCTTCGACGAACCGACATCGGCGCTCGATCCCGAACTGGTGAACGAGGTGCTGGATGTCATCAAGGAACTGGCCCGGTCCGGCAGCACACTGATCATCGTCACGCACGAAAGAAGCGGACTTGCGGCCGCGATCACCCTCGCCCTCAACGGCGCGATCGAGAACGGCAGCTATCTCAAAGCGTTGCAACGCTGGCGGGTGGACGAGGAGGCATTGAGCCGGTCCGAAACCAATCCCGCAGGATTGCAGAAATTCTGAATCCGTTTCGAGCGACCGCCGGGCCGCCGCCTCAAGGCGGCCTGGTTGGTGACGTCAACGAGCGGACGGAGCGGCGGCGGTTCAGGTGATGGCCTGCCGAACCCTGGCTGAAACCCATTCCGAAACGATAACCGTCGCCAGTATGACGAGAAAGATCGTCGTCACCTGCGGCCAGGCGAGAACATTCAGGGACGATTGCAGGTTGAGGCCGAGCCCGCCGGCCCCCACCAATCCCAGTATCGCCGATTCGCGGATGTTGATGTCCCAGCGGAAAACGACCGAGCCGATGAAGGACGGCAGCACCTGCGGCACGATGGCGTAGTCGATCACCTGCAATCCGCTTGCGCCGGTGGCGGAAACGGCTTCGACCTGCTTCGGGTCGATTTCCTCGATTCCCTCGTAAAGCAGCTTGCCGACGAAGCCGATGGATCGCAGCGCGATGGCGATGATGCCCGCCAGCATGCCCGGCCCGAGAATGGAAACCAGCAGCAGCGCCCAGATCAGCGAGTTGATCGACCGCGAGGCCACGATGAGGAAAAGCGCCACCGGCCGCGCGATCACCTGGCTCGGCGTGGTGTTGCGGGCGGCGAGAAACGCGACGGGCACCGCGATCGCCGTGCCCAGCAGGGTGCCCAGCGTCGCCATGTTCAGCGTATCCCACAGCGGCTTCCACAACTGGCCGATATAGGACCAGCGCGGCGGAAAGGCGCGGGCGAGAATGTCGGCCCCCTGCGCGGGCGCATCCTGAACGAAGATCCAGATGGTGTCCTTCGTCATGACCTGCCAGCAGAAGACGAAAAAGGCCACCAGCGCCAGCCACGCGGCGAAACCGGCGATCTCGCGCGCCGGCGTCCGGTGGCGCCATTGCCGTGTTCCGTTGACGATGGAGACCGGCATCCTACTGTATCCGCTTGCGTATGATGCCGGAGCCGTATTCGGCCAGCATGACGATGGCGATGATGACGAGCAGGATCGCGCCCGCGCTGTCATACTCATAGCGGTCGATGGCGGTGTTGAGGGTCGCCCCCACGCCGCCGGCGCCGACGATCCCGATGACCGCGGACTCGCGGAAATTGATGTCGAAACGGTAAAGCGACAGGCCGATCAGGCGCGGCATGACCTGCGGCTGCACCGCGTAGTTCACGAGCTGGAACCACGATGCGCCCGTGGCGCGGATGGCCTCGGCCTGCTTTTCGTCGATCTCCTCGATGTCCTCCGCCAGCAGCTTGGCGATGAAGCCGATCGTCGCGAAGGCGAGCGTCAGGAAACCCGCGAACGGCCCGAAGCCGAACATGGCCACCAGCAGGATGGCGATCACGATCTCCTGAAAGGCGCGCGAGACGGCGATGATGAAGCGGCAGGCGAAATAGACCGGAGCAGGGGCGAGGTTGCGCGCCGCGCCGATGCCGATCGGGACGGAAATCAGGATGCCGACCACCGTGGCGCAGACGGTCATGGTCAGGCTTTCCTGAATGCCGGTGACGATATCGCGCCATCGGGAGGAAAAATCCGGCACCAGAAAGCCCTGCACGAAGCGCCAGCCGCGGTCGAGCCCCTCGTAGACGCGCAGCCAGTTCACTTCCACCGTCGACAGGGCGGCGAGCAGGTACAGGGCGAGCCCGCCATAGACGACAAGGCGCATGCCGCGCGAGCGGATGAAGAGCGGCGGCCGCTTCCAGCGCGCGGGATAGCCGGACGCCGCCATCACGCGGTTCCCGCGAGCCGCGCGGCGGCCTCGCGCGCATGGGCGGCCTCCTGCGCATCCTCGGACGCATCGGCGTCGGCCTGCCGGCGCATCGCCGCCCAATCCTCCTCGCCGTAGATGCGCGTCAACGCCGCCATGTCGAGCGCGCCCGGCGGCCCGTCGAACACGATTTCACCGGCGCGCAGGCCGATGATCCGCTCCACGAAAGCCTGCGCCAGCAGCACGTCGTGAATGTTGATGACCGCCGGCAGATGCCGCTCACGGCAGATCTCGACGATGAGCCGCATGATCTGGCGCGACGTGCGCGGATCGAGAGAGGCGGTCGGCTCGTCGATCAGCAGCAGTTCGGGGTCCTGCTCCAGCGCGCGGGCGATGCCGACACGCTGCCGCTGCCCGCCGGACAACGCGTCGGCGCGCTTGTCGGCGTGGTCGAGCAGCCCCACGCGGTCGAGCAGCGCGAAGGCGTCGGCGACATAGGCCGGCGGAAAGCGGCGCAGGAAACTGCGCCAGAACGGAACATAACCGAGGCGCCCCGACAGCACGTTCTCCATCACGGTGAGCCGTTCGACGAGCGCGTATTCCTGAAAGATCATGCCGATGCGCCGGCGCGCCAGCCGCAGCCTCGCGCGCGGCAGCGCCGTGATGTCGGTGTCGCCGAGGTGGACCGCGCCGCCGCTCGGCTCGACGAGGCGGTTGATGCAGCGGATGAGGGTCGACTTGCCCGAGCCCGAGGGGCCGATGAGGCCCACGACCTGCCCGGCCGGAATCGCGAAGCTGACGCCTTTCAGGGCCTTGTCACCGGTTCTGTAGGTTTTCGTCAGGTGCGAGACCCGGAGCATCGCGTCGTCCTTCAAGCCGGGCGGCAAACGGCGCCGGTGTTCCGTCGAACACCGGCGCCGGCAGCCCGCAACGGATGTTTACTTGCAATCGTAGCTGACGCCGTTGGCCTCGTCGATGGCGCGGATCACGGCCCAATGGTCCTTGAAGCTGATCGGGATGAACTTTTCCTGCGGCGGCTCGGACGCCTGGAACTCCTTCAGCAGCGCCGACCCTTCCCAGTCGAACGTGAAGAAGGCGTCCCTGATCTTGTCCTGAAGCTCCGGCTTCAGGTTGTAGACCAGGCCGTAGCCCGTGGTGGGGAAGGACTGGGACTTGAAGATCGAGACATATTGATCGCGCTTCACCACATCGCGCGCGACCATGCGGTTGAGCACCGAGTTGGCGACGGCCGCGGCCGGATAATCCTTGTTGGCGACGCCGAGAATGGAATTGTCGTGCTTGCCGGAGAACACCGGCTCGAAATCCTTGCCGGCTTCAAGGCCGTATTCGGCCTTCAGGATGGCGGAAGGCGCCTTGAAGCCCGAGTTGGAGGTTTCCGAGGTGAAGGCGAGCTTCTTGCCCTTCAGATCCTCGATCTTCTCGATGCCCGAGCCCGGATAGGTGATGATTTCCATCTCGTAGCCGTAGGCGTCGTCCTTGTTGGCGGCCATCATGGCGAAGGGCTTGAAGCCCGCGCAGGCAACCGCGAGAGGATTGCCGCCCGTGTTGAAGCCCGCCACATGCAGCCGGCCTGCGCGCATCGCCTCGATCTGGGCGGCGTTCGACTGAACGGGGAAGAACTGCACCTTCTTGCCGGTCTTCTCGGCGAGGTGATCGAGGAAGCCCTTCCATACATCCGCGTAGACCGCAGGGTCCTCGACCGGCGTATAGGCGAAGATCAGCGTGTCGGGATCGATCTGCCGGGCCGGATCGGCCGGCGTGTCGGCGATCAGATCGCCGTCGGCATCCGTGTAACGGCTATCCAGCTTGAATTCGGCCTGCGCCGGAAATGCGAACGAAACGGACAACGCCAGAGCGGCGAGAAGCTTTTTCATCGATACCCCCTGTGTGGCAATGCGGCAGCCGCCATAGCGCCGGGAACAGCGTCCCGGAGCGCGCCTGAGATGATCCTGCTGTCATATTGAACAAAAATGTCTCAGCCCTGTGACATCGGCGTGAATACATCCCCGGCCGCATGCGGCCGGGTCTCGCGCGCGACGTGCCCGGCGGAGCAGGACCGGGGCGGCTGTCGGAACGGCTCCGCCGTCATGACGGGCGGAGCAGGGCGGCGACGGCCAGATTGCGCCGCAATCTCATGAGGTGGTTGAGGAGCGGCCTCTCGACATACCGCTCCGCCAGATGGGAGAGAGCGAACAGCGCTGTGAAAAAGCCCGCCACGACGACGACAAGCATGAAGCCCTTGTGAAAATTCGCGACGTACACACTGGCGACGACGGTGTAGATGAGCGGTGCGTGAAGCAGATAGAGCGGGAACGAGACCGCCCCGAGGAACCTCCCGATCCGCCCCGACAATGCGCGCGCCGCCGGCGCATATCGCATGCAGCCGTAGACCACGAGCGTCGCGGCGAGCGGATAAAGCAGCCCGCCGCCGTCGGCTGTGTCGAGCGCCGCCGGCAACCGGCCGAATCCAAGCCTTTCCGCCGCATTGCCGCTTTGCGAGCCGATGACGAGACCCGCCAGGAGGGCCGGCAGGGCGCGGGCGGACGGCAGCCGCCCGGCCGCCCAGGCTTCATGCAGAAAGATGCCCAGCGTGAAGCATGTATATTCGTAACGGCCCGCGGCCACAGCGACGGCGGCGAAGGCGCTTGCCGCGACGATCCGGGCGCGGCCGCTCCTGAAGATGCAGACGACGAAGCAGACGATGGAGCCGATCAGCTCCGGCCGCATCGTCCAGAGGACGTTGTTGAAGAACGAGCCGCCGGTCGCGAAGATGCCGATGAGACCGTTGTAGACGGCGGCCCGCAGACCGGGAATGGAATCCTGATACGTCCATGCGAGCCAGGGGCTCGATGTCAGGGCGGCCAGTTCCGTCGCGGCGTTGGGAAACGCATTGAGCAACCCCCACGCGAAAAGGACGCTGAGCGTCGCCGGCACGGCAAGCCGCAGATAACGGATCGGCACGTCGATCCAGATCGGGTCCCCCCTCTTCAGTGTCGCATTCGTCACCACAAAGCCGCTGAGCACGAAGAACACCGCCACCGCGAACTTCCCGTTCCAGAGAACGGCGAGAGGAGTGTGAGCGACCCATGAGCCGCCGGCCCCGTGCTCCGCGACAAGTCCGGGCGTCAATGCCGACATCAGGTGAAAACAGACGACGACGACCGCGGCCACCCCCCGCAGCCCGTCCATATGATGCAATCTTTCTACCATTGTTTCCTCCCGGATTAACACCGTTTTTTATATTATGAATCAAAACTACAAGTTTTGATTCTGATGAATACCTGTTTATTTTTTTATTGGCGATTGATTTTTGATATTTTTGCAACGTGACAAGACGAATTTTTGTAACTGCTTGATGTGCGTCAAGAAGTTCTCGCCATGGTTGTTTCGCCAAGCAACGCCGCGCGAAAAACGCGAAGCGGCGCCCGGGATTTTCGGTTGCGGGGCGCCGTTACTCGGGAATACCGATGAGGGAAGAAAAGCCGGCCTGAAGCGCGCGCCGGGCATCAAGCCGAAAAGCGTGCGCGCTTTTCGGTTCGCGACCCGTTGGGTCGGAAAAAAATTATCGCGTAAACAAAAGGATAGAGCGGCAGGACGATCAGGTTTGAATCGCCGCCGCTCTGAAACGGGCGCCCGCGGACATGTCGGGAGTTCTCAGCCGGACGCGTCGCGCTTCAGCGGTCGCGCGGCTTCCAGTTTCCGTTGCCGACCGCTTCCACGAAATCCGCGATCCCGGGAAGGCAGCGGGTCCTCAGATCGTAGCCCGTCACGATGGTGTCGCGCGCCGCACGCGCGAGGCGCGCGTAGTTTTCCGGTTGCGCGAGCCCTTCGATCAGCGCCCGGCTCCAGCCCGCGACATCGAAGAAATCGACGAGCCGGCCGTTTACCCCGTCCACGATCAGTTCCTGGACCGGCGCGGTGCGCGAGCCGACCACGTGAGCGCCGGCCGACATCGCCTCCAGCATCGACCAGCTCAGCACGAAGGGATAGGTCAGATAGGCGTGGACCCGGCTGATCTGCATCAGAGCGACGAAATCATGGTACGGCACGCGGCCGACAAAATGCAGGCGCCCGAGATCGACCCGATCGCGCACCTCGTTCAGAAACACGTCCTTCCACGATCCGCCGGCGGGCGGCGGAAAACCGTAGGACACTTCATCGCCGCCGACGATCACGACCTGGACGTCCGGGCGGGCGGCCATCACCTCCGGCAGGGCGCGCATGAAAATGTGATAGCCCCGGTAGGGTTCCAGATTCCGGTTGACGAAGGTCAGCACCTCGTCGCCCGCGCGCAGGACGCGGCCATCGGGCAACTGCCACCGCGCGGCGGGATCGGGCTTCAGCAGCGAGGTGTCGATGCCGTCGAAAATGACCTCGATCATCGGTTGCAGCCGGTCGGGAAACGTGCTGGCCTGCCAACGGGTCGGCGCGAGCGCCGCGTCGGCGTTCAGCATCGACAGGCCGAGATGGGCGGTTCTCGATCGGGTGACGACCTGCTTGTCAAGCCCCGCCTGCTGAAGCTCCGGGTCGAAGCCGACATCCGCGCCCGTGCCCCGATAGAAGAACTCGGCGTAGACGATGAGTTTCGCTTCCGGCCATACTTCCTTGAGAAACAGAGTCTCGCCCCAGCCGGAATGCCCGAAGACGATATCCGGCACATAGTTGTGGCGTGCTCTCAGCGCGAGCGCCGCGCGGGCGACGGAAACCCCGCGGTCGGCGTTCTGGGTGAAAGTATACCCCAGCCGGCAGGCGGCGCGATCGGGCTCCGGCGTATCGTGGCGGTAGTGCATCATCCGCACGTTGCCTGGACGCTTGTTCCCGATATCCGACAGGGCCAGCACTTCATGGCCGCGCCGCGCCATCTCGGGAGCGAGATGCAGGAACTGGCCGGGAAAATTCTGGTGAACGAACAGGATCTTCATGCGGCCCTCCCGACTCCGGCTTCAACGACAGCCGTCCAGACGCAAAACCAATACGAACAGCCGATCGACCGTTCAAATACATGAAATCAGCGATATAACAAATCAATCCATCGCGCCTTTCGGTCAACCCGTGAAGAACAACGGTATAGTGCGCGATCCCGGCCGGCTTTCGCCCCCCCTTGCCCCTTCCCCGGCACGCCCGGCATCTTGCCCGCATTCCGGCCGACATCCTTGCCCGCGCCTTGACCTGTGACGAAACCGGTGCCCGGCACAAGAAAAAAGCCGGCCGCGACCTGCGATGAATACAATTCACGGAGACGATCTATATTTATCATTATTTATGAATAATAAGAAACATATAGACAATATAGCATTCGCGCATCATTCTATATAAATATAAATTGACATAAAATCATCTCCCGTGAAGGTTGACGAAAGCCTCGATATATGCATTATTGGCGCAGAACAATTGTCAATCGATGTTCAGATACATCATTGATGTTCAGATACTCGGTGAAGACGGCTCAATTCTGCGCCTCCTCGCCGGGGCCAGACGTGCGTCCGCACCGCGACGGTGCGTCCCGCACCCTGCGGAGTTCTCCTCATCTCCGGTCCGCCTTGCGGGCGCCCGTTTCCGGCGTGCTCTCCTGCGCGCTTCACCCGTGTCGAAAGACATCGCAGCAAGCTTCAAGGAGAATGACGGCTCGTGCCTCCCAAACTATCGGTCAGGAACCTTTTCAAGGTTTTCGGCCCGCGTCCCGGCAAGGCGATCAGGCTGGCCGGCAGCGGGTTCGACAAGGATGCGATCTTCCGCGAGACCCGCAGCGTGGTCGCGGTCAACGACATCAGTTTCGATCTGGCTCCCGGCGAGATCTTCGTCGTGATGGGCCTTTCCGGCAGCGGCAAATCCACGCTGGTGCGCTGCCTCAACCGGCTCGTCGATCCCTCGCGCGGCTCGATCCGCGTCGACGGCACGGAGATCGCCGACATCGGCCGCGAGGCGCTGCGCCAGATCCGGCTGCGCAAGATTTCCATGGTCTTCCAGCATTTTGCGCTGTTCCCGCACAAGACCGTGCTGGAGAACGCCGAATACGGCCTCAAGATGCAGGGCGTCAGCCCGCAGGAGCGGCGCGAGCGGGCGCTCCAGGCGCTCGACGCCGTCGGGCTTTCCGGCTGGACGGAGGCGCTGCCCGAGGCGCTTTCCGGCGGCATGCGCCAGCGCGTCGGCATCGCGCGGGCGCTGGCGGTGAACCCGGAAGTGCTGCTGATGGACGAGCCCTTCGGCGCGCTCGATCCGCTGATCCGCGCGGAAATGCAGAAGGAATTGCTGCGCCTGCGCGAGCGCTACAATTGCGCGATCGTGTTCATCAGCCACGACCTCAACGAGGCGCTGTCGCTGGGCGACCGCATCGCCATCATGAAGGACGGGCGCTTCGTGCAGGTGGGCACCGCGCACGAGATCGTCACCGAGCCGGCGGACGATTACGTCGCCGCCTTCACGCGCGATGTCGACCGCAGCCGCGTGCTGCCGGCCGCCGTCGTCACCGCCGATCTCGAACCGCTGATCGCCGGCCACGACCGGGTGGGCGCCGCGCGCGAGCGCCTTGAGGAAGTTCCGCACGACAGCCTGCCCGTCGTCGACGGGACCAGCCGGTTCATCGGGCTGGTGGACGCCGAAAGCCTCGCCGACCGGCCGGCGCGCCTCGACGTGCGCGAGGCGATCCGCAAGGAAGCGGCGGCCGTGCAGTCGGATGCGCCCATCGTGGAAGTTTTCGGCCAATGCGCCGCCGGCCATACCGTGCCGGTGGTGTCCGCCAGCGGGCGCTACAAGGGCGTGATCGATCCGCTGCAAGTCTTCGCGGTGCTCGGCAAGGACCAGACGAACGGCGAAGCCGAGATCGACGGCCGGGCCGACGACGAAGCCGACCCAATGGCCGACGAGACGCCGCCGCCCGCCATCGCCGCGGCCGGCCTGCCCGCGCGCGCGCACGCCTGAGAGCCGCGCGACCCGCCCCTGCCCGCGCGCGGAACATCCGTCCGGGCGTGCGTTCATCGAAGCGATTGCCCGCTCCCCGCGCGGGGGCGGCGCCTGTTTCCGTTCGGAGGCCATCAAGACCATGGCGACACCCCTGCCCGAAGCGGCGGTCCCTGACGACAACGCCATCGCCGGCGGTCTGTTCGATGCGATCCAGACCGCCTCCCTCAAGCTGACGACCCTGCTCAACCTCGCCCCGGACGGCAGCCTGCCGCTGGCGGGCTGGATCAACCAGTTCGTGCGCGGCTGGCTGGTGCCCAACTTCCGCCCCACCTTCCGCGCGATGCAATGGCCCGTCGCGCAGGTGCTGAACTGGTTCGAGGCGGCATTGCAGGCGATCCCCGTCTCTGTCTTCATCGCCCTTTCGGCCATCCTGATCTGGCGCTGCGTGAGCCGCGGCATGATGATCTTCACGGCGCTCTCGCTCGGGCTGATCGCGTGGCTGAACATCTGGGCGCCGACCATGACGACGCTCGCCATGGTGCTGACCGCCGTCTTCTTCTGCGCGCTGATCGGCATACCGCTCGGCATACTGGCCGCGCGCAGCGACCGCTTTTCGGAGATCCTGCGGCCCACGCTCGACGTGATGCAGACCATTCCCTCCTTCGTCTATCTGGTGCCGATCGTCATGCTGTTCGGCGTCGGCCTCGTGCCAGGCGTCATCGCCACGATCGTCTTCGCCCTGCCGCCCGTCACGCGCCTGACCAATCTCGGCATCCGGCAGGTGGACAGGGAACTGGTGGAGGCGGCCTACGCCTTCGGCTCGACCCGCCTGCAGGTGCTGACGGAAGTGCAGTTGCCGCAGGCGACGCGCACCATCATGGCCGGCATGAACCAGACGCTGATGATGTCGCTCTCCATGGTCGTGGTCGCGGCGATGATCGGCGCGGGCGGGCTGGGGCTGACGGTCTACACCGGCCTTGGCCGGCTCGACGTGGGCGCGGCGACGGTCGGCGGCATCGGCATCGTGCTCATCGCCATCATTCTCGACCGTTTCACCCAGGCCCTCGCCGATCCGAAAACGCATCGCAAGGGCACGTGGACCTTTCGCGGCTGTTTGCAGCGTCTTTTCGCGCCGCAAGCCCGCGAGGCCGGGGCGTCCGCGCCCTGAGAGCGCATTCCGGCCGGATCGCATGTCCGGTCGACGGGAATGCGTTCCGATCAGACCCGGCGCATGTCATCGCTTCCGCGAGACGATGACATGCGCCGGCCCCACCATCCGGCGGCCATCTGGTCGTCAACATCCGCATGCGGCGGCGCAATCCGCCGGCATGCGCAACCGACAGGAACACCGGATGTCAAACACCTTTACCTCGAAATCCCTTCGCAGCCCGAAATCCCCCGGCGCTCCGTTTCGCGCCGCCCTGCTCGGCATCGGCGCGGCGCTGGCGCTCGCGCTCGGTGCGCCGGCGCACGCCCAGAACCTGCCCGGCAGCGGCAAGACCGTGAACCTCGCCCGGCCGAGCTGGGATACGGACTGGTTCCCGACCAGCATTTACGCCAAGGCACTGGAGGCGCTGGGCTACACCGTTTCCGGCCCGACGACGCTCGATGTGCCGACCTTCTACCAGGCCGCGAGCCAGCGCGATGTCGACCTTTGGGTCTCGGGCTGGCTTCCGCAGCAGCAGAATTATCTGGACCAGTTTCCCGGTGACCTCGCCGTCGTCGGCACCGTCGCCGCCAAGGGCGCCTTGCAGGGCTTCCTCGTCGACAAGAAAACGGCGGAGGCGCACGACATCAGGAACATCGCCGATCTGGCGAAACCGGAGATCGCGCGTCTGTTCGACGCCAACGGCGACGGCAAGGCCGATCTCGTCGCCTGTCCTCCCGGCTGGATATGCGAGCAGGATATCGACGAGCGTCTGGAGGCTTTCGGATTGCGCGACGCCGTCCAGCCGACCAAGGCTTCCTATTCCGCGTCCATGGCCGACGCGATCGGGCGCTACGGCGAGGGCAAGCCGATCCTCTTCTATACCTGGACCCCGAACTGGACCGTCGGCGCGCTCAAGCCGGGGCGGGATGTCGTCTGGCTCGAGACGCCGGAGCTGCCCGGCAAGCCTGAACAGTCGGTCGCCATCGCCGGCGTGGAAGGCTGCGTCGCGGATCCCTGCCGTCTCGGCTGGCAGGTCGGCGACATCCGCCCCATCGTCAACACGGCGTTCATCAACGAGAATCCGGCCGTGAGGAAGCTTCTCGAAACGGCCTCGATTCCCGTCGACGACATCCATGCCCAGAACGCGCGGATGAACGACGGCGAGAATACCGAAGCCGACATCGCCCGTCACGCCGACGAATGGATCGGCAAGAACAGGGAAACCTTCGATAGCTGGATCGCGCAGGCCGGCGCGGCGGCCCGCTGACGCCGCCCCGCGGCATATCTGATGCCCGCCGGGACGTCTGGAAATGACGGCCCGAACGTGCTTGATTGAGAGAAGCAATCGCCCATCCGGCCGGATGGGCGATTGCTTGCCGATTCTCGATCTTGAGCGAACGATGACCCGTTTCTCCTTCCATCAGGTGGATGTCTTCACCGCGCAGCCGACATCCGGCAATCCGCTCGCCGTCGTCGGCGGCGCGGACGGGTTGTCTGAATCGCAGATGGCGGCCTTCGCCCGCTGGACCAACCTCAGCGAAACCACCTTTCTGCTTCGTCCCGAGGATGAACGGGCGGATTATCGCGTGCGCATCTTCACGCCCTTCGGCGAGTTGCCGTTCGCCGGCCATCCGACGCTCGGCTCGTGCCATGTGTGGCTTGCCGCCGGCGGCGTGCCGAAAGGCGCCGAAATCGTGCAGGAATGCGCCGTGGGGCCGGTGCGCATCAGGCGGGACGCCGGCAGGCTGTTCTTCGCCGCGCCGCCGCTGAAGCGCGCCGGCCCGGCGGCGGACGAGGAGCGCGCGCAGGCGGCCGCGGCGCTGGGGCTGGCGGCGGAGGCGGTCGTCGCCGCCCACTGGGTCGACAACGGGCCGGGTTGGCTCGCGCTGCTGCTGCGCTCGCGCGCGGACGTGCTGGCGGTCGATCCCGATTTCGCGGCGCTCGGCGACGGCAAGATCGGCATCGTCGGGCCATGGGACGGCGCCCGCGACGGCGCGGAAGCGCAGTTCGAGGTGCGCGCCTTCTTCGGGCCGGGGATTGAAGATCCCGTCACGGGCAGTCTCAATGCCGGGCTGGCGCAGTGGCTGATCGGCGCGGGCCTCGCGCCCGCGCGTTATGTCGCCAGCCAGGGCACGGCGCTCGGCCGGCGGGGGCGCGTGCATGTGCTCAAGGACGGCGCGGATATCTGGATCGGCGGCGACGTCGCGCCCTGCGTCGAAGGCACGGTCATCCTGTAACGGATCAACCGGGCGCGAGCGCCCGAAAGCGGCGAGGCATCATGAAGAAGATCGGTTTTCTATCGTTCGGCCATTGGCAGAACGCCCATGGATCGCAAACGCTCACGGGGCAGGACGCACTGCTGCAAACCGTCGAGCTTGCGGTGGCCGCAGAGGAGATCGGCATCGACGGCGCCTTCGTGCGCGTCCACCATTTCGCCCGGCAGCTCGCCGCGCCGTTCCCGCTGCTCGCCGCCATCGCCGCCCGCACGCGCCGCATCGCTTTCGGCACCGCCGTCGTCGACATGCGCTACGAGAACCCGCTCTACATGGCGGAAGAGGCGGCCATCGCCGATCTCATCGGCCACGGCCGCCTGCAACTCGGCATCAGCCGCGGATCGCCGGAGCCGGCGCTGAGAGGCTGGGAAGCCTTCGGCTATGCGTCGAGCGACGATCCGCGCAGCGCCGACATGGCGCGGGTGAAGACCGACATCTTCCTGCACGCCCTCTCCGGCGCGGGCGTCGCGCCCGCCGATCCGCAGATGACGGGAAGCAGCGGGGCATTGCCGATCCAGCCGCAGTCTCCCGGCCTGCGCGAACGCATCTGGTGGGGCGCCGGCACGCGACAGTCCGCCGTCTGGGCGGCGGAAAAAGGCATGAACCTGATGAGCTCGACGCTGCTGACGGAAGAGACCGGCCTGCCGTTCAGCCAGCTGCAGGCGGAGCAGATCAGGCTCTACCGCGAAACCTTCGCCGCCGCCGGCTGGGGGCGGCAGCCGCAGGTATCGGTGTCGCGCTCGGTGCTGCCGATCGTCGACGATACCGACAGGCTCTATTTCGGCGCCGACACCCGGCGCAGCGGCGAGGATCAGGTGGGCTACATCGACGGCTTTCTCAGCCGGTTCGGCAAAAGCTACGTCGGCGAGCCGGACGCCATCGCGCGCGACCTGGCGCGCGACGAGGCGGTACGGGCCGCCGACATCCTGCTCGTCACCGTTCCCAACCAGCTCGGCGTCGACTACAACGCCAAGCTGTTGCGGACGATCGCCGCGCATATCGCGCCGTCCATCGGCTGGCGGCCGCAAGTATCATGAATGAAGCGTCGTGAACGAAGTGTCGTGAAGCGCCTGGCGTTTCACGAGACGATGCCTTCCCGGCCCTTCAGCACGGCGTAGTAGGCCCACAGCAGATGCGCGGCGACGCCGCGCCACGGCCGCCATGCCTCGGCGCGGGCCAGCAGCTCGCGCGCGCCCGGCCGCGCCGGCAGGCCGAAGGCGTGCCGCGCCGCCTCCTGCACCGCGAGATCGCCGGCGGCGAAGCCGTCGCGGTGGCCAAGGCACATCAGGATGTAGATATCCGCCGTCCACGGGCCGATGCCGGCAATCGCCGTCAGCATATCATGCACCGCATCGGCTTCCGCGCGCTCGAGCGCGTCGAAATCCAGCCGGCCCCCGGCGGCGGCGGAAGCGGCGGCGCGCAACGCGCGTTGCTTGGGCCGGGACAGGCCGCAGCGGCGCAGATCGTCATCGCTCGCCGACAGCAGGCGCGCGACACTGACCTCGCCCAGCACGGCCCGCGTGCGTTCCCAGATCGCACGGGCGCTGGCGACGGAAACCTGCTGCGAGACGACGATGGACGCCAGCCCCTCGAAACCTCCCGGCCAGCGGCGCAGCGGCGGCACGCCCGTGCGCTCGATGAGCGGCGTCCATGCCGGGTCGCGCGCCGCGAGCGCGCGCATGCCCTCGGCCACATCGGCCGCCGAAGCGATCACCCGGCGCGGCACGTCGCAAACAATGGCATCGTCCGATCTCATCGCTTAAGCCTACACCAGCCTACACCGTTGCGCGCGTTTTTCCGGAGACCGGCGCGGTCGAGGGCGCAGGTATCCCGCCGCCCGCGTTGACTCGCGGCCTCAACCGCAGGATACCTTATGGCGAACGGTATTTCCTGATTGTGTCCATCGAATAACCCGGAGTTTGGATATGACCGGCTCGTCCGACTACACGCCACCGCCAATATGGACCTGGGAAAAGGAGAGCGGCGGCAGGTTCGCCAGCATCAACCGCCCGATCGCCGGCCCGACCCATGAGAAGGAATTGCCCGTCGGCCGGCACCCGCTGCAACTCTATTCGCTGGCGACGCCCAACGGGCAGAAAGTGGCGATCCTGCTTGAGGAATTGCTGGCGCTCGGCCACACGGGCGCCGAATACGACGCATGGCTGATCAGGATCGGCGAGGGCGACCAGTTCGGCAGCGGCTTCGTCAAGGTCAATCCCAACTCCAAGATTCCCGCCCTTCTGGATCGCAGCGGCCCTTCGCCGGTGCGGGTTTTCGAATCCGGCGCCATCCTGCTCTATCTGGCGGAGAAGTTCGGCGCGTTCCTGCCGAAAGATGCCGGCGCGCGCGCCGAAGCCCTGTCGTGGCTGTTCTGGCAGATGGGCAGCGCGCCCTATCTCGGCGGCGGTTTCGGCCATTTCTATGCCTATGCGCCGGAGAAAATCCGCTACGCCATCGACCGTTTCACGATGGAGACCAAGCGTCTGCTCGACGTCATCGATCGTCGCCTCGCGGAAAGCGAATATCTTGCCGGCAGCGAATATTCGATCGCCGACATCGCCGCCTTTCCGTGGTACGGCGGTCTTGCGAAAGGCTGGCTCTACAACGCGGGAGAGTTCCTGCAAGTGCAGGAATACAAGAACGTCCTGCGCTGGGCGGATGCGATCCTCGAACGGCCGGCGGTGCAGCGCGGGCGCAAGGTCAATCGCACGAGCGGCGAGCTTTCCGACCAGTTGCACGAACGCCACGATGCCGGCGACTTCGAGACCCGGACGCAGGACAAGCTGACCGCCGGCTGACGCCGTGCATCGTCCCGGATGTCTCCATTCATCGCGTCATGCAGGGAGACACCTCGATACGAACCGCCGCCTTTCCGCGTGAAGGGCGGGGGCAGGTCGTGTTTCCGTGAAACGCGGAAACGCCGTAGGCTCACGCTCTCCGGGCGACGGGCCGGCGGGCGGTTTCGAGCGCTTGCCCGAGCACCTCGCCGGCATTGGCGAGTTGCTCGGGCGTCGAGTTCGTGAAACCGAGCCTCAACGCCCTTGCGTGTTTTTCGGAGCCGGGCGACGAAAACCGTTCGCCTGCGACATAGATCAGGCCGCTCTCGCGCGCCGCGCCCTGCAATGCGTCGGGGTCGATATCCGCATCCGCGAGCGTCGTCCAGAGGAAGAAGCCGCCCTCGGGCTCCGCAAAGCGCAGCGCGCCGCCGGCATGCCGCGACAGGCTCCCCGTGAGCGCCTGCGCGCGCTCGCGATGCAGAATGCGCGTTCTGTCGAGCAGGCCGTCGAATGCGCCCGGCGTCGTCACCAGCGAGGCGACGACGGCCTGCGAGAAGGTCGGCGGCTGCTGATCCGTGCGCCGGCGCACGTTGACGATCGGGTCGACCAGCCATTCCGGCAGCACGAGCCAGCCCAGGCGCAGCCCCGGCCCCACGGATTTGGAGAAGGTGTTGACCTTGACCACCCTGTCGCTATCGGTCCTGACATCCGCGCGCGTCTCGCCCGCGAAGCGCGAATCCCGATAGGGATTGTCCCACAGCACGGTGAAGCCGTAGTTTTCCGCCAGATCGACCAGCGCCGCGCGCCCGTCGTTCTCCAGCACGGTGCCGGTCGGGTTCTGGAAATCCGCGATGACATAGACGAGCTTGGGTCTCAGTCCCTTCTGCAGGGCATCCTTGAGCCGGTGGATGTCGAAGCCGTTCGCGGATACCGGCAGCCTTTCGATCCGCGCGTCCTCGAGCTGCCACGCCAGCAGGGCGACGATGAAGGTCGGGTCCTCGACCACCACCGTATCGCCGGGATCGAGCAGCACGCGGCTCAACAGCGAGATGCCGTGCAGGGCGCCGTTGGTGATGACGACGCGCCGCGCATCAACGCCCTCGCGATCGGCGATCCACTGGCGCAGCGCGGCGTTGCCGAGCACGTCGGAATAGTTGAGCGTCACACGGGCGGCGTCGTCGCGGGCGAGCACTTCGGCCGCAGCCGCGGCGAGCCCCTCCGTCGGCAGCGCCTCCGGCGCGGGCGAGCCGCCGAGCAGGTTGAAGCGCACGCCGTCGAGCGGACTGCCGCCTCCGAAGCGCGCCGCCACGGCAAGAGAGGCGATGTGCCGGGCAATCGGCGATGGGTTGGTCGTCATGATGGGTTCCTCCATGGCGTCAAGCCGGAAAGCGTGGGCGCTTTTCGGGCAAACTCGATGTAAAAACAAGAGGATGGAGCGGCAGCGCCTTTTGAATGTTCGCCGCTCCATATCCGTTGCCTCAGTCCGCCCTTACGGGATGGCAGCGAGAAGCTCCCGCGTGTAATCGTGGGCTGGATGGTTGAAGACGCTTTCGACCGCGCCCTGCTCCACGATCTTGCCGGACCTGATCACCGCCACGTCGTCGCAAAACAGCCTGATGACCGACAGATCGTGCGAGATGAAGAGGTAGCTCAGCCCGAGACGGGCCTGAAGGTCCACGAGAAGTTGCAGAACCTGCTGCTGGACGGTCACATCCAGCGCGGACACGGGCTCGTCGAGAATCAGCAGCTTGGGCTCGACGACGATGGCGCGGGCGATGGCGACCCGCTGGCTTTGCCCGCCCGAAAGCTCACCCGGCCTGCGCTTCGAAAACGATGCGGGCAGACCGACCGATTCGAGCGCGGCCTCCACGAGATCCGCGCGCTCCGGTTTCTCCCCGATCCCGAGCGCATCCAGCGGTTCGCGCAGGGTGCGCTCGATCGTGAGCTTGGGATTGAGCGACGAATAGGGATTCTGGAACACGAACTGGATGTCGCGCGCGCGTGTGTGCCGGCTTTTCGGAGTCGGCCCCTTCTCCCCCGTCCAGATGAATTCGCCCTCGTCGGGCCGGATGATCCCGGCCGCGATCTTGGCCGTGGTCGACTTGCCGGATCCCGACTCACCCACGAGCCCGAAGGACTGTCCGGGATGGATGTCGAAGGAAATGCCGTCGATCCCCGCAAAGCCGCCGGCGGCACCTGAAGCGGCGTTGCGGAGGAATTTTTTCGATACCTTCTCGAACCGCGCCAGAGCGGAAGCCGATCCGGCCGCAAATCGCTCTCGAGGGAGCGCCTCGCGGGGAGGCACCGTCACCGGTCGCAGACGCCGCGAATGCAGCGAGGGCATCGCCTCGAAAAGCTCGCGCGTATAGGGAACGGCGGATTCGGCGACCTGTCCCGACGGCACCTCCTCGACGATGGAGCCGCCTTGCAGCACGATGATGTTGTCGGTGTATTTCCGCGCGATGGCGAGATCGTGCGTGATGAGCAGCAACGACGTCCCGTTCTGCTGCACGAGATTCTCGATCTCTTCCAGCACGAGCCTCTGCGACGTCACATCAAGACCCGAGGTCGGCTCGTCCGCGATGATCAGGGAGGGGTTGCCGGACAGGGCGATGGCGATCAATACCCGCTGCAATTGTCCGCCCGAGAGCTGATGCGGATAGCTGTCGTAGATATCGGCGGCGGCCGCGATGCCCACCGATGTCAGCAGCCTGACGGCCTCCGCCCGCGCGGCTTCCTTTTCCAGCGAGCGATGCAGCCTCAGCGATTCGACGATCTGAAGCCCCACCCGCTGGACGGGATCGAGAGAGATCAGCGGGTCCTGCGGAATGAGGGCGATGTGCCGCCCCCTGATGGCCTGCCATTCCCGCTCGTGCGAGAAGTCGCTGAGCACCTGGGTGCCGAAGCGCAGCGCGCCCTCGGTCGCGCTTTCGGGCGGCAGGAGGCCGAGAACGGCCTTTGCGATGGACGACTTGCCCGAGCCGGACTCGCCCACGAGCGCCGTTCTGGTCGCCCGCCCGAGAGCGAACGAAACGCGGTCGAGAGCGCGGACGGGGCCTTTCGACGTCCGGTAGGAGACGGAGAAATCGGCGATATCGAGAAGGGGCTGGCTCGCGCTCATCCGATCCGCTCCAGATACCGGCTCAGGCGGTTCGTGGCCAGCACCACCAGCACGATGACGGTGCCGGGCACGACCGATATCCACCAGGCGTATCGCAGCACGGCGCGCCCGCCGGAAATGATGTTGCCCCACTCGGGTTCCGGCGCCTGCGCGCCGAAGCCGAGAAAGCTCAGGGCGGAGATCGACATGATCGCGCTGCCGAACTGAAGCGCGGTGAGCGCCAGCACGGGGCCGATGGCGTGCGGAAAGATATGGCGCCACAGAATCACATACCAGCTCACGCCCGCAAGCCGCGCCGAGGTCACGAAATCCGAATGGCGAATGCGGAACACTTCGGCGCGCATCACGCGCGCGAAGGCGGCGATCGAACTGACGCCGACGGCTATGGCGATGTTGAGGCTGCCGAAGCCGAGCGCCGTCACCAGCATGAGCGAGATCAGCAGGCCGGGCACGGCGAGGAAGATGTCGAGGACCCGGCCGATCACGTCATCGACCGTGCCGCCGAGATATCCCGCCAGCAACCCCAGCACGGACGAGACGACGAAGGCCAGCAGCAAAGCCACGCCCGCCGCCACCAGCGTCGTCCGCGTGCCCCATATGAACCGGCTGAACAGGTCGCGCCCCAGACCGTCGGTGCCGAAGAGATGGTCGGCGGAGGGCGGCAGAAGCTTCGATCTCCCATCGACCACGTAAGGATCGTAGGGCGCGAACGCCCCGGGCAGGATGGCCCACAACACCACGATGGCCAGCAGGAGCACCGAGACGATGAGCGAAACATTCGCGCGCGGCACTTTCAGCCAGCTCGGCCGGGCGTCGCGGTATGGAGCGTTCAGATCGAGGGCGTCGGACACAGCCGCCGCCTCCAGGGAGGTCGTGCTTTTGGTCGCCATGAGGCTTTCAACTCCGTCCTTAGACTCTGTCCTTGGCTCGTTGCCGACGCATCGGGCCGGGAAGCGGGCTCCCGGCCGGAGGTCGGGCGACGGCCGCTATCTCACGGTCACTTTCGGATTGATGAGCGGATAGATGAGATCGACGGCCAGATTGGAGATCGCAAAGAGAATGGCGGTGAAAACCACCACCGCCTGCACGACCGGAATATCCTGATGCGTCACCGCCTCCTCCAGCAGACGGCCGAGGCCCTGGCGGGAGAACACCGTTTCCGTGATGATCGCGCCCCCCAGGATGCTGCCGATGCTGAGGCCGACGAGCGTGACCGCCGGGATGATCGCGTTGCGCAGCGAATGATGGAGCAGGATGGCGCGCCGGCTGAGCCCCTTGGCGCGCAGGTAGTGCGCATAGGGGGCGTGCAGGTTTTCATGGATGGATTTGGCCGTCACCTGCGCGATGCTGTCGCTGATTTGCAGGCCGATGGCCAGCGCGGGCAGGATGAGCGAGACGAACCCCTTGTTGCCCGCCGCCGGCAGCAGGCCGAGGTTGTAGGAAAACACCTGGATGAGGAACAGGCCGATCAGGAACGCGGGAACGGAAGCCACGAACGGCGCGTAGGAGAAAAGGATGTGCTTCACCCAGCTCCGCCGCGTGAGGTTGGCGAACACCGCCACCCCGATCCCGAGCACGATGCCGACGGCAAGCCCCGCGAGCGACAGCTCGATCGTATAGGGCAGCACCTCCAGAATCCGCGTGAGGACCGGACGGCCGTCGTTGATCGAGTTGCCGAAATCACCCTGAAGCGCGTTGAGCAGGAGCGTGAGATACTGCCAGATCACCGGCTCGTCGAAGCCGTATTGCGCATTGAGGCGCGCGAGGACGACGGGGTCGATGCCCGTTCCGTCGCCGCGCGACTGAAGCATGATCGTTATCGGATCGGACGGCAGCAGATACAGCAGCACGAAGGTGATCGTATAGGCCGCCCACACCACGATGGCCGCATGCCCGATCCTGCGGGCGATATAGCGGAGCGTATCCCCGTAACGCCGGGCGAGCGAAGTTCTCGGGCCGCCGGAAGGTGCTGCGAGCGTTTCAATGGTCATCTGTCATCCGCCGGAAGTTGTCGTGGAACGATCGTCAGGACGCCAGCCCGAGGTTCTCCCTGAGCGTCGATCCCTCATAGGCGCGCCGGTAGAGCCCCCGATCCTGAAGACGCGGGATGACATGCTCGATGAACTTGTCGAACTGCTCGCCGCGCGCCGGGAACGAGAGCACGAAGCCGTCCGCCGCGCCCGTGCGGAACCACTCTTCCAGCACGTCGGCCGCGCCGTCATATGATTGCACGGTGAGGAAATGCCCGCCGTCGCTGATGAGAAACGTGCGGATGACGTCGCGCAACGTATTGCCGGGCTTCACCGCCACACCCTTCAGCAATTCCGCCCGGCTGCGCCGGCGGTGCAGCACGGAAGTATCCGCCGGCACCAGATGCGGCGGGATCGGCTCGTCGAGATCGACGCCGGAGAGGTCGACGCCGCCGAAATAGCTCTCGACGCCCCGCCGCCCCAGCTTGAAATCGAGATCGGCGGTGATGCCGCGATAGATTTCCTCGGCTTCCTCATGGGTCTCGCCGAGCACGAACGAGGCGCCGGGGAGGATCAGGAATTTGTCGGGATCGCGTCCTTCCGCGCCGACGAGCGATTTCAACTCCGCATAGATCGAGCGCGCATGATCGATGTCGGGAGAGGCCGAGAAAATGGCTTCCGCGAAGCGCGCAGCGAACTGCTTGCCCTCGGCGGAGGCACCCGCCTGAAACTGCACCGGCCCGCCCTGCGGGGAAGGCGGCAACGGGCTCGTCGCCTCGACATCGAAGAAGCGCCCGCGGAAGGCGAACGACTTCACCTTGGCGGGATCGGCGAACTTGCCGCTGGATTTGTCGAGCACCAGCGCATCGCCGTCCCAGCTCGACCAGAAGCCGTGCACGACCTGAAGGAACTCCTCCGCGCGCTCATAGCGGACCGTCTGGTCGGGGATCGGCTCGGCGCCGAAAGCCCGCTCCCCCTGAAACGACGTCACGGCGTTCCATCCCGCGCGCCCGCGCGAGAGATGATCGAGCGACAGCACCTGGCGCGCAACCACATAGGGCTCGTTGAAGGTGGTGGAGGCGGTCGCGACCAGGCCGATGCGCTTCGTGGCGGCGGCGACCGCCGAGAACGCCAGCAGCGGATCGAGCGAGCCGTAGCGGAACTTGCTCGCGTTATCCGGCGTGAAGCTGAAGCCGTCCGCCCGGAAAAGCGCATCGATCAGCGCCTCTTCCGCCTTTTGCGCCACCTTGATGAGCGGCTCCGCCTCATAGGGCGCATAGGCTTCTTCCTGCGAATGCGCCCAGCCGTATTGCGGAGCCAAATGATAGCCAAACTTGATCTGCCTGCCTTCGGTGCTGGTCATTTGCCGTCTTCCTGAGGAAAATGCGGACGAGCCAAAGCGTGCGGGTCCGTCACGTTGCCGTTGCAAAGCCGCGCCCGTCCGGGACGGGCGCGGCGGGTCGGATCACCGCTTCAGCCAGATGTCATAGAAAACAGGCTCGCCGAGAGGGCTGAACCGCAGGCCCTCAAGATCCTTCGCCGTCGCGATCACCACCTGAGGGTTGTCCTCGACGGGAATCCTGAATGCGTATTTGATCAGGATTTCCTGCGCCTTCTTGACGAGTTCGGCGCGCTCGGGAGAGTCGGCGACGGTATTGGTCGCCTGCAACACTTCCTCCAGCTCGGTGCTGCCCGTCACCTCGGCGCTGTCGCCGTAGCGCACCGTGGCGTCGAGAGCGGCGCCCGCGTTGGAGTAGGTCTTGCGCAGCACGTCGGGGTCGGCGCGCGTGCCGTTCTGGTACCAGAAATCGAACTTCCCTTCCCGGAAATCGGCGCTGGCCTGGGAGATCTTCCTGAACGTCAGCGTAAGCTCGATGCCCACGCGCGCGAACTGATCCCTGAGAAGGGTCACGAACTCCTCGGTCGTGTGGCTGTCGTCCCACACCAGGTTGAGCGTCAGGCGCTTGCCGTCGCGCTCGCGAAAACCGCTTTCCTTCACGACCCAGCCGATGCTGTCCAGCAGCTTCTTCGCTCCTTCCGGGTCATAAGCGAGAAGGTCGCCGGAGAAGTCGTGATAGCCGAAAGTCGACGACGCGAGGATGCTGCCCGCGGCGCGCGAGGCCGGCCCGGCGACGAGATCGGAAAGCTCCTTGCGATCGATCGCCTTCAGGACCGCCTGCCGCAATTCGAGCTGATTGAGCTTGTCCGACTTGAAATTGACGTTGAGGCTCTTGCCCAGCCCCGTCTGCTGCCGCCAGGCCACCTTGTAGCCGAGCCGGGGCAACTGGACGACGCCTTCCGGCGTCGGAACGGTGATGAGATCGGCCTCGCCCGATTGCAGCGCGCCTTCGCGGGTGCCGCGCTCCGGCACGACCGTGAGTTCCACGGCCTCGATGCTCGCCGGCCCCTGATGCCGCGCCAGCTTGCTGGACCAGTTGTAGTCGTCCCGGCGGTCGAGCCGCAGCGCGGCGCGCGGCGTCACGCTCTTGATCACGAACGGCCCCGTCCCGACGATGCCGTAATTCTTGCGCTCGTCGAGCGTCTTCTTGAAATCGTCCGGGTGAATGATGCCGAGCTGGTCGGTGGAGACATTCGCGAGGAACGGCCCGTTGCCGACCGAGAACTTCACCTTGAAGGTGCGGTCGTCGATGATTTCCGTCCCGACATAATGATCGAACACGCCGCGGATATACCACCCGCCGCCGGCCTTCAGATCCGCGACGGCGCCATCGAAATTCGCCTTGACCACCCTGGAGTCAAGCACGTCGCCGTTCGAGAAGGTCACACCCTCCCGCAGGGTGAAGGTGTATTCCGTCGCGTCTTCGTTGACCTTCCAGGATTCCGCCAGCCACGGCACGAATTCCAGCGTGTCGGGATTGCGATCGACCAGCGAGTCCGTGAGGGCATGGGCCGCGGTGCTCCATGACTGCCGGGGATCGACCGAAAACCCTTCGGTGTAGACGCGCAGCGTCCCGCCCGCGACACGCCCGTCACCGCCGGTTTGCTGCGCGGCAGCCGGCCCGAGCGAGGCCGCGACCATCAGTCCGACCGCGCTGAAGAACGCCAGCTTCCGCCGGCTGAAGCCACGCCCCCGTTTATCGATCGTCGTCATATGGATACCTGTCCGCTATTGGAAATATGATTCTTTCTATAAAATATATATATTATATGGATAAATATCGGTCAAGCGCCGGACCTTTGTCCATCGCGTTTTTAGAGCGGCGTGCATTCAAGCGGAATCGTTTGAACGATCAGCATTCGCTCAAGGCAAGAAATTTGGAATATGTCCTGTTTCAATCTGAACAGGACATATTCCAGCGTGTTCGTGGGCTGTATTCTCAACCACGAGAGCAGGCGGCATTCGGGCGGGCGGAAAGTTTGCGTTGTGGTGCCGGGCCTGCAAATGCATGCGCAAACAGATGGATAGAGTGACGGCGCGATTGCATATGAACGCCTGCCGCTCGAAATCATCGAGCCGAAAGGGGCGCGTTCTCCGGCTCGATGCAAAGGGCTTTCGCGTTGGACGGCGACCCGATGGTTGTGTTCGCGCTCCCGCGATCGACGCCGGACATGCGCCGGAATACGCTTTCGCGAGGAAACTCTTCGTCCTATTGCGCGGAATGAAGCGCGGAGGTTCGTTTGGCAACCGCCTGCGCGGGATTGAGCAAGCGGCGGGGGCGAAAGTCGGCCAGCGCGTCGCTCTCTTCTTCCGCCAGAATTTCGGCGGCGGCGATATCGGCGATAACCGGGGCCAGGGTGACGCCGCTATGCGTGACAGCCAGATAGATGCTGCCGTCGATCCAGCCGATGGCCGGAAGCCTGTCGTCGGTGAGCGACCGCCGGCCGATCCGCAGTTCCCGAATGGCGTCATGCGGCAGAAACGGCAGCAAGTCTCCAAGCCGCCTGCGGAACTCCTGCGCGAAGGCTCCGTTGGCCGCGATCTCGCTTTCGTCGGCGAGGAAAGCGTCCAGTTCCGCTGATTGCAGAACCAGCCGGCCGCCACCGTCGGGGCGAAGATTCAGCCGATCGGTGAAGATCAGGCTCTGCAATTGCACCGGCAGGGCTGCGGTGTAAGCCAGAAGACTGCGGACGCGGACCCCTGACGCCAATGGATCGGGCGCAGCGAAATCATAGCCCAGTTCATGCAGCGTCGGGCGGGTCCAGCGCCCCGTGGCCAGCACCAGACGGTCCGCCGCGATTTCCTCGCCGTTCTCCAGCCACAGGGAAACGCCGCCGGCCGCCGGCCCGATCCGCGCGACGGCCTGACCGAAGGCCAGCCGCGCGCCCGCGTCTCGCAGCTTCAGCAGCGCCCATGCGGCAAAACGCGCGACCTCGACATACCCTTCCTCCGAAAAGGCCGCGACGACATCGCCGGGCACGCGAAGGCCGGGATTGGCCCTGCGGGCCTGCTCCGCCTCGACGATATCGGCGGCATAGCCGATCGCCTGCAACACCTTCACGCGCCGTTCCAGCTCCGCGAAAGCGCCGCCGCCGGCCCATTCGAATGCGCCTGCGCGCCGGAACCATTGCAGCGCTGGCGGCAGATCCCGCTGCCACGCGGCATGCCGCCTCAGACCCTCTGCATTGAGCGCATGATAGGCATGCGGCGCCTTGCCGTTGGAATTGACCCAGGCGAAGCTCGTGCCGGATGTGCCGCCGACCGGCGCGCCCTTGTCGACGACCGTGACGTTCGCGCCTTTGGCGGCGAGCGCGGTCGCGATCGCCAGCCCGAGCACGCCGGCGCCGACCACGACGATCCCGGGCGACGTTTCCTTCTTCCACCGCTCAGGAGCACTCATCCGAAACTCACCTTTCACTGGGCCGGGAACGATCTTTCACGCGGGAAGCGGGAGCGGCTCCGCGGCGCATCGGACGCGTCGCGGCGATCCGTAAACGCTCCCCGTCTTTCCAATGCTCACGCGAGGGCGACGGGCGGGGACAGGTATCGCTCGCCGCTGTCGGGCACGATGATGACGAACGTCTTGTCGGCATTCTCGGGCCGCTCGGCGAGTTGCAGGGTGGCATGAAGGATCGAGCCGGCAGACGTTCCCGCCAGAATGCCCTCCTCCCTGGCGAATATCTGCGCCGTCGCGCGCGCATCGGCGGTGTTCACGGCGATCACCTCGTCGACCACGCTCGCGTCGAAATTGTCGGGAAGACGCCCCTCCTCCACCTCCGTCACCTTGTGAACACCTTCGATGCCTTCCGCATGGGGATTTTCCTTCGTCGGCAAAGAATCGGCGGTGGGCTCGGCGACGACGACCTTCACGCCGGGCTTCCGCTCCTTCAGGAAGCGGCCGGTGCCGGAGATGGTGCCGCCCGTGCCCACCGCGCCGACAAGAATATCCACCGCGCCATCGGTGTCGCGCCAGATTTCGGGACCGGTCGTCTCCAGATGAATGAGCGGATTGGCGGGATTGCCCCGCTGGTCGGTGAAGAACGCGCCGGGGTTCTCGCGCTGAATTCTCGCCAGAATGTCCTCGATCGCGTTGGGCTCCAGAAATTCCCTGTTGTCGATCAGCACCACCTCCGCGCCATACTGGCGAAGAATGTTGATCTTGTCCGGGCTGATGATGTTGCGCAGATAGAACTTGGACCGATAGCCGCGCGACGCCGCGACGGCGGCGAGACCGATACCGGTGTTGCCGCTCGTGATGTCGACCAGCAGATCGCCGGGTTTCAGCCTGCCGCTCCGCTCACCCTCGCGGATGATGGACCACGCCGTGCGATCCTTGATGCTGCCGGCCGGGTTCAGATACTCGATCTTGGCCAGAAGGCGCGGCCGCAGTTGACGGCTCTTCCTGATCTTGTGAAGCTCCAGAAGCGGCGTATTGCCGACAAGCTCCGCGAAATTATTGTATATTTTGCCCACAATACGATCTCCAGCAAGAACGGCGGCGTCTCAAGCCATCATGACAGATAGGCCTGCGCCAGACGCGCCCAGTAGACAGCCGCGGGCGCCAGCAGCGCGTCGTTGAAATTGTAGTTCGGGCTGTGCAGGGGCGCGCTGTCGCCGTTGCCGATGAACAGGTAGCTGCCCGGCCGCGCCTGCAACAGATAGGCGAAATCCTCGCTCGCCGTGCGCGGGGTGAAGGTTTCGGCGACACGGGCGGGGCCGAATGCGTCGACGGCGACGGAGCGCGCGAAATGCGTCTCGGCGGCATGATTGATCACGGGAGGAAAGCCGTTGCGGTATTCGACGGCGGCCGTCGCGCCGAAACTCGCCGCCTGCGCCTCGGCAAGCGCCGTGATGCGTTCCTTGATGCGGTCGCGCACGCCCTTGTCATAGGCGCGCGCCGTCAGGGTAAGCTCCACGCTTTCGGGAATGACATTGGCCGCCTGCCCGCCGTGGATGGAGCCGACGGTGACGACCGCCGTGTCGAGCGGATTGATGCTGCGCGCCACGACGCTCTGCAACGCCAGCACGATGGCGGCGCTCGCCACCACCGGATCGACGGCCAGATGCGGCGCCGCGCCATGCCCGCCCTTGCCCGTCACCGTGATGCGCGCGTAGTCGATGGAGGCCATCGCCGGCCCGTCGACGAAGCCGAACTGGCCTTCGGGCTCGCCCGGCCAATTGTGCAGGCCGAAAACGGCGTCGCTGGGAAAGCGCTCGAACAGGCCGTCGTTCAGCATGCGCCGCGCGCCGCGCCCCAGCTCCTCCGCCGGCTGGAAAACAAGGTTCAGCGTGCCGGAAAAGCGGCCGCTTTCAGCCAGATAACGCGCCGCGGCCAGCAGGATCGTGGTGTGTCCGTCATGGCCGCACGCGTGCATGACGCCGGGCGTCTCGCTGGCGTAGGGCAGGCCCGTCGCCTCGTGAATGGGCAGGGCGTCCATGTCGGCGCGAATGGCGATGCTGCGCGCGCCATCGCCCCGTTTCAGGGTGCCCACGACGCCCGTGCCGCCGACGCCGGTCGTCACCTCATAACCCCACGACGCGAGCAGTTGCGCGACGATGCCCGCCGTGCGCACCTCCTCGAACGCCAGTTCGGGATGCGTGTGCAGGTCCCGCCGCAGGGCGACGAATTCGTCGATGAAAGCAAGGATGCCCTGTTCCACCTGGTCGTTGACGCCCGTCGCGGGCGCTTCGGCTTGCCGGCTCATGTCCCGATCCTTCTATTCCGCCGCGACAGCCGGCGCGGCATAACGGCTTTCACGCCGGGGCAGCCCGAGATGGGCGCGCAGCGTGTCGCCCGTTTGCTCGCGGCGGTATCGGCCGCGCTTTTCGAGGATGGGGATGACGTGCTCGACAAAATCGTCGAGCCCCTGGGCGATGACCGGGAAGCCGAGGATGAAGCCGTCGGCGGCGCCGGCGTCGATCCAGCGGATGATCTCGTCGGCGATCTTTTCGGCGGAGCCGATGAAGGCCGTGCGCGGCGTGGCGACATCGAGCGCCACTTCCCGCAATGTCTTGCCGCTTTCCTTCGCCCTGGCCTTGATGCGGTCGGTGGTGGAGCGGAAATCGTTCCTGCCGAGGTCGCCGAGATCGGGAAACGGCTCGTCCAGCGGATAGACGCTGAAATCGTGATGGCTGAAGAAGCGGCCGATATACGCCAATGCTTCATCGATGGAAACGAGGTTGCGGATCTCCTGATACTTCGCCTCCGCCTCCTCGTCCGTGCCGCCGATGATCGGGCCGACGCCGGGGAAAATCTTCACGTCGCCCGCCGCGCGCCCCCGGGCGACGGCGCTGGCGCGCACCTTGCCGGCAAAGGAAAGGTTTTCCTCCAACGAGACATTGTTGGTGAACACGCCGTCCGCATGCCGCCCCGCCAGACGGATACCGGATTCCGACGAACCCGCCTGGAACACCACCGGCTGGCCCTGACGCGAGCGCCCGATGTTCAGCGGCCCCGACACCGAGAAATGCTTGCCGCGATGATCGAGGGCATGCAGCTTCGACCTGTCGAAGAACACGCCTGTCCCGCGGTCACGCACGAAGGCGTCGTCTTCCCACGAATCCCACAACCCCTTCACGACATCGAGATATTCGTCGGCGATTTCGTAGCGATGCCCGTGTTCGGGATGCGAACGGCCGTAATTGCCGGCGCTCCCCTCCAACGGCGAGGTGACGACATTCCAGCCGGCGCGGCCGTCGCTGATGAGATCGAGCGAAGCGAGCTGACGCGCGATGGTGAACGGATCGCTGTAGGAAGTGGAGATGGTGCCCACCAGGCCGATCCGGCTGGTGACGGCGGCCAACGCCGACAGGATGGAAATGGGCTCGAAGCGGTTCAGAAAATGCGGGATCGACTTTTCGTTGATGTAGAGACCGTCGGCGATGAAGGCGAAGGCGATGCCCGCCTCCTCGGCCTTGCGCGCGGTCGCGGCATAGAACGCGAAGTTCACGCTGGCGTCGGCGGGACCGGAAGGGTGCCGCCACGAATTGAGATGGCCCCCGGGGCCTTGCAGCATGATACCGAAGGTGATCGGTTGTGCGCTCATGATGATCATTCTCCTTGTTCGGGCGCCGGGCTTCAGGCGGCGGAATCCAGCCGCCGGCGGGCCAGCAGCTCGGCGGTTCCGAAGCGCACGGCCTCATCCGCGACCGGCAGGTCGATGATGAATTCATGGACGCCGTAGCGCGCACCGAGCGCTTCGAGTTCCCGCTCCACGGCGTCCGGCGTGCCGTGGAGGATGCTGGGCCTGTTCTCGGCCACGCGATAGGCCTGCGTATCCGCGGGGTCTACGCCGACCTCGCGCAGAAAGTTCTCGACCCTTTCGCGCGAACCGACGTTGACGCTGCGCCCGTCGTTCAGCGTCACCCTGAAAACGGTCTTGTCCGTGATATGGGGGGCGATGTCGGCCGGGTCTTCCGCCACGATGGCGGCGAGCGCGATGATCGGCGTCGCGCCGCCGCCGGCGCGATAGGCATCCAGCGCCCGTTCGAGATGCGCGGCGTCGCCATTGAGATGCGCGGCATACACGAAGCCCCAGCCATGCCGCGCCGCGAGCGCCGCGCTGTCCTCGCCGGTGCCCAGCAGGAACCGCTCCGGCGGGATGGCGACTTCCGGCGTCGCCTTCACGCCCGCCAGCGGGTGCGGCGCCTCGAATCCCTCGCCGAGGAAGGCCGCGATCTGGGCGACCTGCTCCGCGAAACCCGGCTTGCCCGCCTGATCGTAATGCCATTGCAGCGCCCGCGTGGACAGCGGCAGGCCGCCGGGCGCCTTGCCGACGCCGAGATCGATGCGCCCCGGCGCGAGCGAGGCCAGCAGCTTGAAATTTTCCGCCACCTTGTAGGCGCTGTAGTGTTGCAACATCACGCCGCCGGTGCCGATGCGGATCCGCGCCGTGTTGGCGGCCAGATAGGCCGCCAACAGCTCGGGAGAAGGACTTGCCAGCTCCGCGCTGTTGTGATGCTCCGCCACCCAGAAGCGCCGATAGCCGAGCTGCTCCGCCTTGCGGGCCAGCGCCACGGTGCGCGCGAGCGCCTCGACGGCGGTCTCGCCCTTTTGCAACGGGCTTTTATCCAGAAGGCTCAGCGCATAGCTCATCGGCAGGGTGTCTCTCGGTCTCGAAACAGGAAGCAGCCAGCGAATCCGTTGATGAATTCGCCGACATCGGTTGCAATCATATCTATAGAATTTATATGTAATCAAGTGCGTTCTTGATTCCTTCGACAGGCACGGCGGAACGGGCGGGCCTCTCGCGAGGCTCATCCGGGCATAGGAAGCGCTGTCGGGCGCCATGCCGCCGGAGCAATCCTGCGAACCACGAGTGCAGCCGTGCCTCAGAACATGTCCTGTTCGGATTGCAACAGAACATCTTCCGGGTTCTCTGTTTTGAGCGAATTCTTATCGACTGAATTATCTCAGTTGGAACGGTTTTCCTGCTGCTTGCATTCAAACCGATCCATCGAATTGAATGCAATTTGTGGGAAACATAGCATTTGGAGCGGGATGGCGATTCAACCTGATCGCATCTCTAATCGGAAAGCGCTCTGAGCGTGGAGGAAAGATCGTGGCCAAGGACAAGCTGTTTCTGATCAAACCCGGTTTCACCAATCCGAACCGGCCGGGCGGGGTGTTCGTGTGCCCCGCGTGCAATCAGGTCGAAGGGCTGCTGGCGGCATCTCCCGAGCTGGCGGCGAACATCGATGTCGAGCGGGTTGCCTTTCCCCGCCCCCGGCCGGATGTCGTTGCGCTTCTCGGCGAGGACAACCAGTCGCTTCCGGCCCTCATTTTCGCGGACAACCCGCCGGCCGACGCGCGCGAGCACAACGGCGTCCGCTTCATCAGCGATACCACCCGGATTCTGGCCCTACTTGCCGAGCGCCACGGCTTTCCGCAACTGCATTGAAAACGGTCTGCCCCGAAGCGGCGGCTAATACATGGAACATTGGCCCGGAAAGCGAATCCCGCTTTCCGGGCCACAATTTTATGCCATGCGGCGAGGAATGACGCCGCCGGAAGCGCGATGCGAGCGATCGGCGCGATGCTCTGCCGTCCTCGCCCCGCCTGACAAAAGCCCTCGACAGGTGCCCGCCCCTCACGGGCGCATCGGCGTCGCCCGACAGGCACGCCTCACATCGGGCCGGCGGGCGTCGCCTCCAACCTTTCAAAATAGAATCTATTTATAATATTTTATATCTGATGAAAAATGCGATAACAGTTTTTACAATTGCACGCATAATACATCACTATATAATAATACTATTTCAATGGTTATTATGAATTTTAAAGCCGACAACAATCAAGAAATATTTTCTTTATGATCGCGCCTCATTTGCATATAATATACTTGGGCTAGGCCATGCCTCTCAGGTGATCTGCCGCATTTCCGGCCGGATCGTGAGGCATTCCGCTATCCTCATATTCCTTTCCCGTATCATCGGACATGAAAAGGACATTCAAAATGCGTCTCCGTGTATTCTCCGCAGCGCTGGTTACTGCCGTTGTATTTTCCTCTCCGTCCTTTGCACAACAAAACGATCTGATGAAATACTGCAAGGCGGATATTCAGCGCCTCTGCAAGAATGTGAAGCCCGGCGACGGGCGCATCATGGGCTGCCTGAAAGCGCACGGAAAGGAAATGAGCGTGGGCTGTGCGCAGGCGCTCCAGAAGATGCAGGCGAAGGCCAAGAAGTAATCCTCTTTTTCCTTGCGGCCGGAAGCGAGCATCCGGCCGCAAGGGATACGCCCGCCGGGGAAGAAGGCCCCGGCGGCCCGACACGGCCGTAACCCTCTCACCCGGCGCGACGTTTTCCGGCGCGTAGCCGCTCTTCCAGTCGCTGCATGACGACGAAGAGAGACGGCACGAACACGACCGTGAGGCAGGTCGAACCCAGCATGCCGGTAAAGACGGCGATGCCGATCGACTTTTGCGCGCTGGCGCCGGCCCCGGTCTGCAACACCAGCGGCACCACGCCGAGAATGAAGGCGATGGAAGTCATCAGGATCGGCCGGAAGCGCGTGCGCGCGGCTTCGACGGCCGCCTCGGCGATGGCCATGCCATCGTGAAGACGCAGGTGACGCGCGGTTTCGACGATCAGGATGGCGTTCTTCGCCGAGAGGGCGATCAGAAGCACGAGGCCGATCTGCGTATAGAGATTGACCGCGGCCTGGGCCGCCAGCAGCGTCGTGGCGGTGCCGAGCAACGCGAGCGGCACGGTGGCGATGACGGAAACCGGTGCGTACCAGCTTTCATATTGGCCGGCGAGGACGAAATAGACGAGGATCAGGCTGAGCGCGTAGACGATGTAGATCTGGCCTCCGATCTCCCTCTCCTGATAGGAGACGGCCGTCCATTCTGTCGAGAATCCGGGCGGCAGCAGATCCTGCGTGATCCGTTCCAGCGCCGTCAGCGCCTGGCCCGTGCTGAAGCCGTGCGCCTGGGTGCCGATGACCTGCGCGGCGGGATAGAGGTTGTAAAGGCCGATCAGAGACGGGCCTGTCGTGGGCGTGATCGCCGCGAGCGAGCCCAGCGGCACCATCTGGCCGGCGCCGTTGCGCAGCCTGATCTGTTCCAGATCGACGAGATCGACGCGCTTCTGCGATTCGGCCTGCACGTAGATCTGGAACACCCGGCCGAACAGATTGATCTGCCCCGCGTAGGACGACCCCACATACTGGCTCACGGTGTCGAAGGCGCTGCCGGTGTCGACGCCGAGGCTTTCGGTCTTGGTGCGGTCGAAGGCGATGTCGAACTGCGGCGCATCGGCCCTGAACGGGCTGAACGCCTGCCCGATGACGGGATCGGTCCGCGTGGCGGCGATGACCGAAGCCGCCGCCTCCTGCAAGGCCGCATAATCGAAACGGCCGTCGCGCGACTCGATCTGCATGGAGAAACCGGCCGCGTTGCCGATGCCCTGAATGGGCGGCGGCGGCAGGACGATCGCTTCGCCATCGGGCAGATTGGCGGTCAACCGGCTGAGGCCCTTGTAGAGGGAGAGGAGATCCTCGCCCTCCTTGCGGTCGCTCCAGTCGTTGAGAATGACGTAAAGCACGCCGGCATTGGCGAGGCTTGCGTTGTTGTTGACAGCCGAAAGGCCGCTGATCGCGATGACGGTATCGACGGCGCCCACGCCTTCCACGCGCTTGCGCACGTCCTCCAGCGCCGCTCGCGTGCGCTCCAGCGACGCGCCTTCGGGAAGCTGGACCGAAACGAGGAAATACCCCTGATCCTCGACCGGCAGAAAATCCGTCGGCACGCGCGACAGCAGATAGAGGGACAGGCCGACCAGCATGGCGGCCGCGACCGTCAGCGCGAGGCTGAACCCGACCATGCGCGCCACCAGCCCCGCATAGGCCCGCTCGCAGGCATCATAGATGCGGTTGAAGGCGCGATAGAAGATGTTCTTCCGCTCCCCGGCGGGCCGGGCCTTCAGCCAGAGGGCGCATTGCGTCGGCTTCAGCGTCATGGCGTTGACGGCGCTGATCAGCGCGGTGGCCGCGATCACCAGCGAGAATTGCTTGTACATCTCGCCGCTGAGCCCCGGCAGGAACGCCGCCGGCAAGAACACCGCAAGCAGCACCAGCGTGATGCCGATGATCGGCCCGGTCAGTTGCTGCATGGCGAGAGCCGCAGCATCGCGCGGCGACCTGCCTTCCTCCAGGTGTTTGGCCGCCGCCTCCACCACGACGATCGCATCGTCGACCACGATGCCGATGGCCAGAATGATGGCGAACAATGTCGACAGGTTGATCGAGAAGCCGAACACGGCAAGCGCCGCGAAGGCGCCGACGATCGTCACCGGAACCGTCGTCGCGGGCACCAGCGTGGCGCGCCAGTCTTGCAGGAACACGAGGATGACGAGCAGAACCAGCAGGGCCGCCTCCACCAGCGTGTGATAGACGTCGCCGATGGCCGCGGATACGAATCGCGTGGTGTCGAAGGGAATGGAATGCGCCATGCCTTCGGGAAAATCCGCCGACAGTTCCTCCATCTTCGCCTTGACCCGGCCGATGGCCTCGAGCGCATTGGCCTCCGGCAGCAGGAACAGCGAGAGCCCGGCGGCGGGGCGACCGTCGATGGCGAAATCCTGGTTGTATTGCTGGGCGCCGAGCTCCACGCGGGCGACGTCGCGCAGCCGCGTGATCTGCCCGCTGTCGGAAACCCGCACGATGATATCCTCGAAAGACGACACGTCGGTGAGTCGCGATTCGAGTTTCAGCGTATACTGGAAATCCTGCCCCGCCGGGGCCGGCGGCAGGCCGAGCTGCCCCGCCGTCGTGGAGCGGCTCTGCCTGTTGATGGCGTTGACGATATCGGCCGGGATAAGGCCGCGCGCGGCGAGCAGCTCCGGGTTCATCCAGATGCGCACCGCATATTGCCCCGAACCGAACACCGAGACGTTGCCGATGCCGGGAACGCGGGAAAGCTGGTCGACGACGTTGATCGTGGCGTAATTCGCCATGAACAGGCTGTCGTGCGCCGGATCGGTGGACGACAGCGCCACGATCGCGAGGATGGCGCTCGAACGCTTGGCGGTTTGCACGCCCTGCGCCTGAACGGCGTCCGGCAGCGACGGCAGGGCGCTCGCCACCCGGTTCTGCACGAGGATCTGCGCCAGGTCGGGGTCCGTGCCGATGGCGAAGGTGACGGTCAGCGTATAGGCGCCGTCGCTCGTCGCGGTCGACTGCATGTAGAGCATGCCCTCGACGCCGTTCACCTTCTGCTCGACGGGCAACGCCACGTCGCGGACGATCGTTTCCGCATTGGCGCCCGGATAGCGCGCCGTTACCTGAACGGAGGGCGGCACGATGTCGGGATATTGCGAAACCGGCAGCCGCGTCAGCGCCACAAGGCCGAGCACCACCGTCAATATGGCGATGACGTTGGCGAGCACCGGCCGGTCGATAAAGAACTTGGCGATCATGGCAATCCCGCGGACCGGCTGAAGCATGACCCCGAAGAACGAATACCGCCGGTTCGGGAAATGCATGCGTTGACGAAAAACCGATGGAACGGCCTCCGGCGAGAGGCGCTCCAGAGCGCGTTCCGTTCAAACGGAATCGTTTGAACGATCGCAATTCGCTCAAAAATCAAAAACCTGGAGGCTTTTTGCGTTTCAGCGAAACGCGGAAAGCCCCTAGAGCCGGTCGACGACCGCAACCGTATCGCCCGGCCGCACGCCGCCCGCGCCGCGAACGATGACGCGGTCGGCCTCCGTCAGCCCGTCGACGATCTCACGCACGCCGTCGCCGAGAGCGTCGCCGACAGTGACCCTGCGCTGCTCGGCACGGCCGCCCTCGCCGATCACGAGCACCGTGCGCCCGAGTTGCGAATTGCCGATCGCGGCTTCAGGGATCGCGAGCGCGCGATGGGTCGCCAGCGGGATGCGGACCCGCGCGAACATGCCCGGCGAGAACAGGCGGCTTGGATTCTCGACGACACCCCGGACGGTGACGACGCCGGAACCCGCATCCAGCTCGGGCGCGACGTAATCCAGCTTGCCGACATGCGGATAACCGCTCTCCGTCTGCAAGCCGACTTCCACCGCGATCGCGCCGTAGCCGCCCACCGGAATATTGCGCTCCCCGAGCGCCTTTCGCACCGCGATCACCTGCTGCTCGCTGGCCGAAAAGAGCACGTAGACCGGATCCGGCTGGATGAGCGAGGCGAGTTTCGGCGCCGACGCCGCGTTGATGTAGGCGCCGGGGTCCATCACGCGGGCGGCGAGGATGCCGTCGAACGGCGCGCGGATCTCGGTATAGCCCAGATTGAGTTCGGCGCTGCGCACCTTGGTCTGCGAGGCGGCGACCTGCGCCGCGGCCGTCTTCTGCTGGGCCACCGCGGAATCCAGCGCGCTCTCCGACACCACCTGCCGCGCGGCAAGCGCCTGCTGCCTGGCCAGATTGGCGCTCGCCTCCTCCAGATTGGCGCGCGACTGCGCCAGTTCGGCCGCCGCCGCCGCGAGGCTGATCCGGTACGGCTCCTGCTCGATGACGAAGATGACGTCGCCCTTGCGGACCTGCGCGCCATCCTCGAAGGCGACCCGGTCCAGCGTGCCCGAGACGCGCGCGACGAGATCCACACTGTTGACGGCCTGCACCGTGCCCGTGGATTGAAGATAGCGCGTCACCTCGCGCTGCACGGGCGCCTGCGCGATGACATTCCGCACCGCGCCCTGAGCCATGGCGGCGCTCGCACAGCAGACGAGAAACAAGGACGCGAGAATTCCGATCGGCCGAAGCATCGCTTTCAGATCCCTGGGAGAAGCGATCGAGGAAGATTATCGCGCGGACGACAGCTCATCCGGCGTGATGCGCCCGTCGCCGTTCTTGTCGATGCGGCCGAACGCCGTGCCGTAACGGCCGGAGGACTTGATCTTGACGGCGTTCGGCTTGCCGTCAGCGGCCTGCTGATCGATGAAAGCCCGAAATTCCGCCTGGTCGAGCGCGCCGTCGGCGTTCTTGTCCGCCGCGGCAAAAGCTTCATTCTGCGCGTTGACGGAGAGCGCCCCGGTGAAGACGGCGGCAAGTGCGATGAACGGCACGAGAATCCTGATTGCGGGCAACGCATTTCTCCTGAATGGCGATCCGGGATCGCGCTCCGCTCACGACATATTTCGCCGCTTGCGTCGCTTTCATGCGTCATATTACACGACAATTGCGTCATGCACCCCATGAACATGGCGTGTCTCGCCCATCCGGCTTCCGGAAGGGTGAGATATAAGGCGTCGTTGTGGCTCGCATCCGTGTGCCGGGATCCGCGCCACGGACGGGCAGAACGGGAGGCGTGAACGTGAGGCGTATTGGAATTCTCTTGCAGGCTGCGATCGCGGCGGCTGGATTGGCGGCTTCCATGACGATCGTCGCGACGCCGGAACCGGCGGCGGCAGTCGTCTATTGCAAATCTTACGGCGTGCCGAAGGGATGCGTCGTGCGCCCGCCGCCGAAGCCGAAGGTGGTTGTTTACTGCACAGCGCCCGGCGTGCCGGTGGGTTGCGTGGTTCGTCCGGCGCCGAGGGCCGTCGTTTACTGCACCGCTCCGGGCGTGCCGGTGGGCTGCAAGCCCGGCCCGGCCGGAACGCCGATGAACCGCGGCGGACCGGTCAACCATATCGGCCGCTGGTAAGGGTTTGGACGGCGGAACGGCCGGCGTCGCCAGCGCGGGCCGTTCCGCCGCTCCATCGGCCGGTTGCGGTCCAAAGCGTTTCAAGCGAAGCGGATACCGCTTTTCATAAAAAAAACGTTCTAAATCAATAAGGTAAAGCATTCTGGTGTTTCAACGAAAAACCGAAATGCTCTATCATTCGGCGGCGGACACGCCGAGACCGGCAGGCAGCGAGAGGCTCACGCGCGTTCCCGCCGGGCCGGACGACAGGGCAAGATCCGCCCCGCACAATTCGGCGCGTCGTCTCATGTTGGCAAGCCCATGCCCCGCCGCGAAACCTCCCCGAACGGCGCCGCCGGGTTGAAGGGCCGCGATATCGAAACCCTTGCCGTCGTCCTCGATGACGATACGCCCGCCGCGGTTGCCCGCGCCGTCCGGGACGGCCTCGATGACGACCCTGAGCATCCCGGCGCCCGAATGCTTGATGGCGTTGGTCACGGCCTCGTCCAGCAGGCGGACGATCTGGATGACATGCCACGGCCGCAGCCCCGGAAAGACCGGCAGGCCGCCCGGCGTGGGCACCTGCCACGACAATCCGATCTCGTGAGCGCGCAACTGGGTCGCGATCCGCTCCCGCCACGAGCCCAGCGCCAGCATGAGATCGCCGTCGATCTCTTCCATCGCATCGATCACGAGCCGCAAATCCTTCAGCGCCGCCCGCGCCGCCTCGCCGATGGCGGCGCCCTCGCGGCCGATGCGCTCCGCCAGAGCGACAATACTGACGAGCTGCCCGCCGAGACCGTCATGCAGATCGCGCATCAGCCGCGTCCGTTCCGCCGCCAGCGCCTCGTTGCGGCCTCTCTCCTCCTCGCGGGCGAAACTTTCCCGCAGCTTCTCCTCCGCCTCGCGCACCTGCTGCACCAGCCGGCCGGCGAAGTTGTCGGACTCCTTGAGCGCCTCGATGAAACGCCACGTCAGGCCGATGCCGATGGCGGTCAGAACAAGCGAGTAGGAGATGCGGGCGAGGAAAAGGCGCTCGCCGGGCAGAACATTCAGCATGGCCGCTATGTCATGCACCCAGAAGGCGATCACCACGGTCATCGTCGAGCCCAGAAAAAGGCTTCGCCGGTCTTTTTGCCTCACCGCCGACCGCCCCAGCATGACGGCGATGACGACGAGAAGCACGCCCACGCTCGTCGGCCCGAATATCGAATGCATCCTCAGCAAATCGTCGGCACTGCCGAACAGCCCCGCGCCGAGAATGGCGAAACCGGGCACGAACGCCAGCCAGCCGGCCGGCAAGATCTTCAACCGCAAATAACACGCGAGGAAATGCAGGAGCATCGCAACCTCGAGCGAATTCGCGGCACCGAGAAAACCGACCAGCGCCTGAGGGGCCGGAAGCGGAATGAACTGCTGCCCCGCGCCGATCACCATCGCGCCCGCGAGCCAGCCGTAGGCGGGCTCGCCTCGCCTGTTGATCCAGATCATGCCGAACAGGATGGCAAGCATCCCCTGCAACGCGGCGAGCACGAGCGGAACGGCGAAGAAGAGCGCGGATCGCGTATCATATACCGGGCGCAGGAGCGCGTCGGGGCCGACGTAGACATTGTCGAGGTAGCCGGCGAAAGGCCCCCAGATCAGAAGCCTCACCACGAGATCGTTGACGCCGTCGCGCAGCAGCGGCTGCGGTATGAGGGCCATCGCCGGCACGTTGCGATCCATGCGCGCCGCGTACGTTTCCCGGCGGCTGTCGAGAACGAGCGTGCCGTTGACCGAAATCTCGACGCCCGCCGTGAAGTGCGGCACGAGAACGGCCCAGGACGCGCCGGCCTCGGACGACGGGCGCTCGAAGTTCATCCTGTAAAGAACGGGCTCCGGCTGCCTGCCTTCGTATGTGCGGCGATGGGGAAGCGCCACGGGCTGCCACGACAGGCCGTCGCGGCTCTCCTCCGCCCGAACCAGTTCGTAAAGGGGAGGCGGATCCGGCGGCTGGACGTAGAACAGGCAGACGCACATCGCCACGATGGCGATCTGAAGAGCGAGATAGGCCCTGAGGCGGCCGTTTCTCCAGCCCGCAGAAGGGCGCATCAAAGGGCGCTCGGCCATGGGAGCTTCTAGAACTTGATGAGCCCCTGCTGAAGGGCTTCGAAAACGGCCTCGCCGCGGGTGTTCACGTCGAGCTTGCGATAGACCGCCTTGATATAACCGGGAACGGTCTGTCTGGAAATACCGAGATGATCCGCGATGTCGGCATAGCTGAAACCCTTGGCGATGCCCCACAGGATATCGATCTCGCGCGGCGTGAGCTTGGCGGTGTTGAGGTCCGAGACCATGCCGCCGCCCGGCCGCCCCTGCGTGCGGCGCACGATGAAACGGGCGATCGAGGCGGAAATCGGCGAATGACCGCGCAGCAGATCGCGCACCGTATCAGCGATGTCGGCCGGAAAGGCGTCCTTGAGCAGATACCCGTTCGCGCCCAGCAAAATGGCGGAGATCACGCTTTCCTCGTCGCCGAGAATCGAGATCACCATGATTTCCGCCGTTTCGCTGCGCTGCCGCACCTCCCGAATCAACTCCATGCCGCTGCCGTCGGGGAGCTGGAGGTCGGTGAGCAGCACATCCGGGATGGAAACATTGATGAGATTGCGCGCCTCGGCGAGGTTCGCGGCCCCGGCCACGCGAAACTTCGGCTCGCGCGACAGGGCGTCCCCGATGCGCCAGCGCGTCGGCGCGTCATCCTCCACGACCAGAACTGAAACCGGCCCCTCGGTTTCCTCGTTCGACCGCCCGGTCTCCATCCTCGCCCACTCCGTCTATGCGATGCCCTCTGGCATTATCGCCGATGCCGAAGCCGCCCAACAACCATGATCATGGGGGGCAGGCGGATGAAACAGAGGAAATCGAAGCGGCGGACACAATCTGATCAGGGATTTCAGACACGGGAGATACGAATTGCGATATTGGTATGATGCTATGAATACTTGACATTTTGATCATACGACTTGACAACAAATCAAACGCATTGAACATCGTTCCACGGCCATGATCGTCCGTGAAACACGGAAAATGCAGCCGCATCGGGCTGACATGTAGCGCTGGAGGCTGTCGGGTACCATGGACGGGGCTGGATGTGAGCGATTTTGTCCGGGCGCTCGTCGCGAGCGAATGCGCGGCCCGGCCCGGCCCGGCGACGGGGCGAGGCCGGGCGATCCGTTGCATGCCGGCGCGGCAGGCTTACGCCGGGCGACATCCACCGCATGCGGCCAGCCGGATATCGCCCCTGATCACCGACAGCCTTTACGGGCCATGAAGGTCGAGAGTCACATATATAATGTCATCGTCGCCTCACGCCTCCCGCATCGGCGCCCGCCTTCCCGGCATAGAAGCGTTTCGCTTCATCGCCATCGGCGCGGTGATCCTCGCCCATGCCCTTCCCGACCTGCCGCATGACAACGCGGCGCTCGTGCTGTTCCGCGATCTGGCGCGCTGCACGGTGCCCTTCTTCTTCATGGTGAGCGGTTACTTCCTGCCGCGGCACCAGCCCACGGCAACTGTCGCCCTCGCTTCCTTCCGGCGGCTGGCGCCGCTGTATTTCGGCTGGATGGCGGCCTACAGCCTTCTCTGGCTGGCGATCGAGGCGCACGACGGGCTGACGGCGGCCGATCTGCGGACACTGATGGAGATGGTGCTGAGCCCCGGCCTGACCGGCGGCCCCGCCGTGCATCTGTGGTTTCTGCCAGCGCTCTGGATCGGCATCGTCGCCGTCCTTCTGTTCCGCCACGATCTGCGGCTGATGGCGCTGGCCGCGGCCGTCAGCTTCCTGCTCGGGCTCGTGCTCGGGGGATACAGCGAGGCGCTGGGCCTGCCGCGCAGCCCGATCTGGGTGGCGCGCTCCGGCCCGCTCATGGGCGCGCCTTTCGTGGCGCTGGGTTATCTGCTCGCCCGCACGGGCTTCGACATGCGGCCGGGGCCGGCGGCGCTCGTCATGACCGGCGGCTATCTGCTGTTCGTCGTGGAGCAATATCTGCTGTCGGCCGGCTATACCCGCTGGATCTTCGAGGATTTTCTCCTCGGCTCGGCCCCGTTCGCGCTCGGCGTCTTCATCCTCGCCCGGCGGTGTTCCGGCCCCGTCGCCAGCCGCATCGCGCCGCTCGGCCGGCTGACGCTCTGGATCTACTGCGTTCATCTCGCGTTTCTGTACATCGCGGCGGAGCTGATGCACATAACGCCGGAAAGCGGGCTCGCGCCGCGCCTCGCCCTGACGCTCCTCGTGCTGGCGGCGAGCACGCTCTCCGGCCTGCTGGCGGAGCGCATCCGCGCCGCGCGCGCAAAGCCCGCGCCCGAGCCGGAGCCCGCACGGGGCAGCGGCGTGGAGCCCGGCTGAGGCCCGCCGCCGCATCCCGCCGGTTCGACGGAACATGCCGCCCTTTCATGGAAACGGCGGCATGCCCCCTGTCGATCCCGAGCGAGTGCCTTCCGTTCAGACGGAACCGCCCGAACGGAAGGCGGGGACCGCCGAGGCGGTGCAATAGTCCTCGATCTGCCGCCGCGCCAGATCGACGAGATCGACATCGCCCGCCAGATGCGCGCGGTGCCATTGCGCGACGCGCGTCACCGCCTCCGACCACGACCAGGACGGCGACCAGCCGAGAACCTCGTGCGCCAGCGACGAATCGACCATGAGCGTCTTCGACTCGAGGCCGGTCGTGTTCTCGCTGATGACGAGTTCCGTCGTCCACGGCTTCATCTCATCGAGAAAAAGCCGGATGACGTCGCTGACGCTGCGGGCGGTCTTGTCGTCGGGGCCGAAGTTCAGCGCCGCCGGAGCCGTCGCGGAATCGGCCAGCAGCGCCTGCGCATGCAGCAGGTAGCCGCCGACAGGCTCAAGGACATGCTGCCACGGGCGGGTGGCGTGCGGGCTGCGGATGACGATCGGTTCCTGCGCCACGATGGCGCGCACGGCATCGGGTATCAGCCGGTTCGCCGCCCAGTCGCCGCCGCCGATGACGTTGCCGGCGCGGGCCGTGGCCACGGCCGGCACGTTGGACGAACCCGCCCCGGCGTGAAAGCCGGCCGAGCGATAGGTCGCGGCCACGATCTCGGCGGCCGCCTTGCTCGCGCCGTAGGGCTCGTGGCCGCCGAGCGTATCGGCCTCGACGAAGGCGCGGCCCGCGTTGTCGTTGGCGTAGACCTTGTCGCTGGTGACGACGAGAACCGCGCGCACGGACGATGTTTTCCGCGCGGCCTCCAACACCGCCGCCGTGCCGATCACGTTGACGGCGAACGTGCCGAGCGGATCGCGCGCGGCCTGGATCACGATCGGCTGGGCGGCGAGATGAAAGATCACGTCCGGCCGCCATTCGGCGACGATGGAGGCGATCCCTTCCGCATTGCGGATGTCGCAGCGGAAATCGCGTTTCACCGCCGCCGGCCCGAACCAGTGGTAGGCGGCGGGCTGCGTGGGAACGATATCGCTCACGCCCGCGACCTCCGCGCCCAGCCCGGAGAGCCAGAGCGAAAGCCACGATCCCTTGAAACCGGTGTGTCCGGTGACGAGAACCCGCAGCCCGGCATAGGTGCGGGCCAACGGAAGGGCGGCGGAACTGATCATGCGGGGTTTTCCTCCAGAAGCTCGCGCAGGCCGTTGGCCAGGGGCACCGTCTCGCGCCAGCGATAAAGCTCCCTCGCCTTTCCGGCGCTCGACAATCTTTCCGACGGCGCGTCGGTGCCGACGATCTCGGGTTCGAGGTCGGTTCGCCCGGCGATCGACAGCGCCAGGCGCGCGACGTCCAGATTCGATACGGGCTTTTCCGACACGATGTTGACGATGTTGCCGGGCGCGCTCGTCCTGTCGGACGCAAGCGCCAGGAGCCCGGCGATGCAATCGCGCACGTGCAGGTATCCCCTGACGGAAGCCGCCGAGCGCAATTGCGGCGGCCGGCCGGCCGCGACCGCCTGCACGATGGCGGGCATCAGACGCGCGCCGTTGGGATCGCCGGGGCCGTAGACATTGCCGATGCGCGCGATGGCGACCGGCAGCCCGCCGGCGGCGAAGGCAAGCGCCGCCGCCTCCGCCGCGATCTTCGACAGCGCATAGGGGTTGCGGGCGCGCGGCGGATCGTCCTCGCGCGAGGCGACGCTCCCGCCTTCGCCGTAAACCGCGTCGCTCGACGCGAGCACCGTCACCGGCGCCACACCGGCGCGGCGGATGGCGTCGAGCAGCAGCCAGGTGCCGCGCGCATTGGCCTCGAAAGCGCCCGCCACGTCGCGCGCCGCCTCTCCCATCTGCGAGTAGCCGGCGAGATGGAACACCGCGCGGGGATCGGCCGCCGCCATATCGTCCGGCGTCAGCGCCGGGCGCTCCAGCACCCGCACGTTCGGCTCTTCCGTCAGGCCGAACCGGCGAAACGGCCCTTCGGCGGGCGGCGGGCGGCGGGCGACCGCGATCACCCGCTCACCCTGGCCCGCGAGGATACGGCAGAGCCACGATCCCAGAAAGCCCGTCGCGCCGGTGACGAGAACCGGTTTCACGGAACCGCGTCCTTGCGGCCCGGAACGGACAGCCACGGCGCGACGCCGGCGGCGAAGGATTCGTTCAGCTCCCGATAGTCCTTGAACGTATCCATGCAGCGCCAGTAGCCCTTGTGCTCGAAGACCTTGAGCTGACGGTCGCGCGCCAGCCGCTCCAGCGGCTCCCGCTCCAGGATGCAGCCCCTGTCGGTGGACAGGTAGTCGAGGAAAGCCCGCTCGAAAATGAAGAAGCCGCCGTTGATCAGGGACTGGGACTTCGGCTTTTCCGCGAAGGCCGTCACATCGTCGCCCTCGACACCCATCACCCCGAACTGCGAGGCGGGCTTCACCCCGGCCACCGTGCCGATGCGCCCGTGCCGCATATGAAAGGCAAGCTCGGCATGCAGGTCGATATCGGCGACGCCGTCGCCGTATGTCACCATGAAACGGTCGGTGTTCACGTAGGGCGCGACCTGGGCGATGCGGCTGCCGGTCTGGGCGGATTCGCCCGTTTCCGCGAACACGATCCGCCAGTCCATGTCGGCGGCATCCTCCTCGCCGACATAGCTGCGCCGGCCCTCGGACATGTCGAGCACGAGATCGCGCCGGCGCAGGTCGTATTCGAGGAACGCTTCCTTGATCATGATGCCCCGGTAGCCGAGGCACAGGATGAAGCGGTTGAAGCCCTGCCGCGCGTAGATGCGCATGATGTGCAGCAGGATAGGGGTGCCGCCGATATCGACGAGCGGCTTGGGCATCCGCTCGCTCATCTCTCTCAGCCGCGTGCCTTCACCGCCACACAGGATGACGACAGGAATTTCTCCGGGATCAAAAACTGCCTGTTGCATGTGTCTTTCTGCCATCAGATGATTCTGGAAATGGAAGCGGATGCGTCGTCGACGGCGGCATGGCCGGCGGCGAGGGAGCTGTCGAAATAGGCGATCGTCGCCCGCAGCCCCTCGCGAAGCTGCACGGTGGGCTCCCAGCCGAGCACCCGGCGCGCGACGGAGATGTCCGGCCGGCGCTGGTGCGGATCGTTCAGGGGCAGGGGCAGATGCCGGAGTTCGGACGAGGAGCCCGTCATCTCGATCACGAGGCGGGCAAGCTCCAGCATCGTGAACTCGACCGGATTGCCCACATTGACGGGGCCGGTGACGGTATCCGGCGTCTCCATCATCGCCGTGATCGCGGTGATCAGGTCGTCGACATAGCCGAAGGAGCGGGTCTGGTTGCCGTCGCCGTAAATGGTGATGGGCTGGCCCGTCAGCGCCTGAACGATGAAGTTCGACACCACGCGGCCGTCGTTGGGGTGCATCCGCGGCCCGTAGGTGTTGAAGATGCGGATGACCTTGATCTTCGTGCCGTGCTGGCGGTGATAATCGAAGAACAGCGTCTCGGCGCAGCGCTTGCCCTCGTCGTAGCAGGAGCGCGGGCCGATGGGATTGACGTTGCCCCAGTAATCCTCAACCTGGGGGTGAACGTGCGGGCTGCCGTAAATCTCCGAGGTCGAAGCCTGAAAAATCTTCGCCTTCAGCCGCTTGGCGAGCCCCAGCATGTTGATGGCGCCCATCACGCAGGTCTTCGTCGTCTGGACGGGATCGACCTGGTAATGGATGGGCGAGGCCGGGCAGGCGAGATTGTAGATCTCGTCGACCTCCACGAAGAGCGGATGCGTGATGTCGTGCCGAAGCAGCTCGAAACGGGGGTTGCCCAGCAGGTGCTCGATGTTGCGCCGCCTGCCCGTATAGAAGTTGTCGACGCACAGCACCTCGTCGCCGCGCGCCAGCAGACAGTCGCAAAGGTGGCTGCCGATGAAGCCGGCGCCGCCGGTCACCAGCACCCGTTTCGGCTCAATCACATTGTTCGTCACGCGGCAATCCCCTGCTTGGAGGGCGGAAATGGATCATGCTTGAAGTCATGACGGGGCCTTCGCGCCGGCGGGACCGGCCACGAGTTCCCCGTAAAGGTCCAGCACCTCGTCGGTGCTGCGTTCCCAGGTGAAGCGCGCGGCGCTGCGCCTGTTCGCCTCGCCCTCGCGCGCCACGAGCGCCGGAGAGGCGAGACGCTCGCGCAGCGCCGCGACGGCGGCGTCGGTGTCCCAGGGGTCGAGAAAGCGGCCGGCGTAATCGCCGGGGATGGTGGAGACGATCGAGCAGCCCGCCTGCATCGCCTCGTAGATGACCAGCCCGAAGGTCTCGGCCCGCGACGGCATCAGCAGGACGGATGCGCGCGCCAGCGCCCGGCGGTAGACGTCGCCGCGCCCTTCGATCACGGCGAGATTGGCGGGAAGCCGCGGGCGCGGCGCGCCCTCCTCCCACCATCCCACGGCCTCGAAGCGCGCTTCTGGCATTGCCTGCGCCACGGCGCACAGCCGGTCCATGCCCTTTCGCCAGTCGAACTTGCCGGCAAACAGGACGACCGGCGGCCCGGACTTTCCGGCGCGCGGCGTCTCCCGTGCGTCTATGCCCGGCGCCACGACCACGCCCCGCCCGCGAAACCCGAGCCGCTCCGCCAGCGCGAGCGAATGGGTGCTCAGAAACAGATGCCGGTCGAAGGGGATGCGCAGGAAGAGTTTCTCCAGCCGGCCGTAGAAGCGGCCGCCGGCGCCGGGGCGCATCTCGCTCCACGCCGGGCCGAACAGGCCGAGTTGCTCGCAGACGGCGGGCCGGCCGGCCAGACGCGCGGCGAGCCACGCGAGCGGCGCGGCGTGGAAAGTGAAGCCGTGCACGATATCGGCCTGCCGCGCGCGCCAGACCGCGATGGGCAGCAGCAGCAGGACGAGCGGGCGCGGCACGCGGTAGCGCGCCGTCGCCACGCCGCCATACGCGCGGATGGCGGGGTCGCCGGCGCAGAGCACCGTCACGCTATGCCCCGCCCGCGCGAGACCGCGCGCGCGCTCGAGAGCGACATACTCGCCGCCGCCGCCGCTATCGGGCGCGAAACGTTCGTGGATGAGAAGGATCTTCATCACAGCACCAGGGCGCGGTGGCGTATGCTGCCGTAGACGAGCGCCGCGAAGGTGACGCAGGAGCGCGGCAGGCCCAGAAGCGCGCGCGCGATGACGACGGGCGGGTTGCGGTAGCGCCCCGGCTCCAGCATCCTGACAAGCAGGTAGGGCAGCACGAACAGAAGCGCCCAGCCGCCGATGAACGGCGCGCCCAGCAATCCGCCGACGACCGCAAGGTCGAACGCCGCGCTCTGGCGCGAGAGAAAGACACCCAGAAACAGCGTCTCCCGCATCTCCGGCCACAGCCGCACCAGCAGGGGGATGTTGCGCAGGTGCCAGCACTCCATCAGCCATTTCACGAGCGGCTGGCGGGTGACGTCGTGATAGGCGAGCGCATCGGCGGCGAAAGCGGCCTCGTACCCCTCGCGCAGCACGCGGCGGGCAAGGTCCGTATCCTCGCCGAAGAACAACTCGGCGAACGGCCCCGCCTCGCCGCTCGCCTCCAGAAAGGCGTCCTTGCGGTAGAAGATGTTGCAGGTTTCGAAATAGGGCGAGGGACCGGGAACGTTGACGGTCTTTTCGAGAAGCCGGCGCTTGTGGGCGGGGTTCGGCGCCGTCCTGCCCTGCACCAGGCCCGTCCGCGGGCCGAAAGCCGCCACCCCGGCGCGCAGCCAGCCGGGCGTCGCGACGCAATCGTCGTCGATGAAGGCCAGAATGTCGCCGGCGGCCTTCATGCCGCCGACACGCCGCGACAGGCCGGGGCCGTTGCCCGCCCGCCAGGTATACGTCAGCGGCACGCCGGCGCCCGCCGCCATCTCACGCACGACTTCCTCGGTGCCGTCCGGCGATGCGTTGTGGACGACGTGGATCTCGTAGCGGTCGACGGGATAATCCTGCGCCAGCAGCGCCTCCAGGCAGCGCTTCAGCGCGAGCGGCCGGGCGCGGGTGGGAATGACCACCGAGATGAACGGCCAGTCGGCCGGCGCGTTTGTCGTCGTATCAGACAAGGTCAGCCATCCTTCCGGTGCGGGGCCTGACAGGCAGCAGCGAGACGTTCAGCCCGAGCCTGCGGCTGCAAATGACGCTCACCGCGAACTGCGTGCCGCCCACCGCCACCAGCGTGGAAAAGGCCGTGCCCGTAATGCCGAACACGGGCGTGAGAAGCAGGATCAGGGCGATGTTGACCGCGATGCAGGTCAGCACCGCGGCAAGCACGACGCGGCTGTGGCCCGTGATGACCGCGACGCCGCCGGCGACACCGCCGGCCGCGACGCACATCTGCGCCGCGAGCAGGATCACGAGCACCGGCCGCCCCGCCGCGAATTCCGGCCCGAAAGCCGCGAGCACGAGATCGCCGCCCGCCGCCGCGCCGATGGTGAGCAGCGCCGTGATGGCGAGGCCGATCCGGCACACGTCGCGGCAAAGCCTTTCCACGCGGTCGCGGTCGCGCGCGGCCCAGGCGCTGGAGATGCGCGGCATGTAGGCGGCGTTGAGGCCCGCCAGCGCCAGCACGGCGATGACCGCCAGCCGCACGGCGGCGGCGTAGACGCCGAGATCGTGCGCATCCACCAGCCAGCCGAGAAGCAGGATGTCGAGCCGTTCGTTCAGCGAGGTGCTGAGCAGGATGAAGAGCACGGCGCTGCCCGTCGCCGCCCAGCCGCGCAGGTCGTAACGCGCCCCGCCGTCGGCGGGCGGATCGCCTGCCGCGCGCCGGGCGACCATCGCGCCGAGGACCGCGACCGAAACCGCGGCGCCGACGAAGGTGATGCCGAGAACCGCGCCGACGCCGGGAAGCTCACCGGAGCCGGAAACGAACAACCCCAGAAGCGGCCAAAGCAGGATAAGGGCCAGCGTCAGCCCCTGCCGGATCACGTTCTGCGTCAGCTCCGGCAGCACGACTTCGCCGCGTGCCTGAAGAATGCTGGCGAAGGTCTGCGCGAGCGTCATCGGCAGCACGAGCGCCGCCGCCCAGGTGAACGCCTGCAAGGCGCCGGGCTCCGCGCCCGCCGCGAACGATCCGGCGACGAGCAGCGCCGCGAAAAGGCCCGCTCCGGCGAGGCTCGCGACAAGGCTCGCCCGGCAGAAACCCGCCACGCCGCCCCAATCGCCGCGCGCGATATAGTCCGGCAGGTGCCGTATCGCGGCGAAAGGCAGGCCGAAGGAGGCGAGCATGGACAGGAGCGACGCCGCCGTGATCCCGAGGACGAAAAGCCCGAACTGCTCCGCGCCGAGTTGCCGGGCGACCACGACATTGATCAGCAGGCCGAGGCCCGCGCCGGCAAGCTTGGCCGCGATGGCGGCCAGACCCGCGCGCGAGGCGGAGCCGCGGCCCGAGGAGACCGGACCGCGCACCCATTCGCGCGCACGCGCCATCACTCCGGCCGGACGGGTCATTCCCTGACGACCTCCACGATATCGCCGGGTTCGAGGCGCGCGAACAGTTCCGCCTCGATCACCTGCGCGCCGCCAGCGTTCTCGCGGTGAATGCGATAGGACGAAGCGCCGGGCGCCGCCGCCGCGGACAAGCCGCCCAGGTGCTCCTCCGCCAGGCCGCTTTCGCGCCGGCCGGCGGCGACGTCACGGCGGGCTGCGGCGATTTCCGTCTCCACATCCGCGAGCATCCGCACCAGTTCGAGCGTGCGCTGCGCCTTGAGGTCGCTCTCGGCGGTGTCGATCTGGGCGAGCCGTGTCTCCGCCCCTGCCCGGTCGGCCAGAATGCGGATCACGAGAAGCCGCGCGTTGACCAGCTCCGTATTGACTTCGACCAGGCGGTTCTGGGTGGCGAGCCCGCGCGCGTCGAGCGCCCTCAGCCGGGTCGCCGCTTCCGTGGCGACATATTCGCGCTCGCGTTGCAGTTCGAGTTCCTGCGCGAGCGAGGCGATCTGCCGCTCCACCGCGGCGCGTTGCCGGGCGAGATTGTCGATCTGATCCTGCAACTGCCGTTTGCGCAGGTCGCGCAGTGCCTTTTCGGACTGCACGATTTCCGCGATACGCACGTCCTGCAACCCCAGCCCCGACAGGTCCGGCGCGACGATCTCGCCATCGTCGCGCTCCGCCACGAGCCGCGCCCGGAGCGAGAGCGCCAGCGCCAGCCGCTCCTGGTTCTGCACGAGGCGCGTCACCACCCGCTCCGCCTCCAGCTTTTCGAGCACGGAGCCGTCAGCCTCGCTCCCGCGCGTGCGGCTGGCGGCCAGCGCGTGCACGATCGTCATGCCGGGGCGATAGGCGACCTCCGCGCCGCGCACGCCGTCGCCGTAAACGACGACGGGGCGATGCTGCGCGATGTCGATCAGCACGGAGGTGGTTTCGAGACCGAGCCGCTCCTTCAGCGCGGCCGTGATCGCCGCGGACACGTCATCGAGCGTCAGCCCGGCGGCGCGCACGGGGCCGACGCCGCCCACGCGCACCGTGCCGTCGTCCGCGATCGTCGCATTGCGGGAAAACTCGGGGAAGCGCGCGATCTGGATCGACAGCGTGTCGCCGGGTTGAAGCGCCGGCGCAGCGGCCGCCGCCCCGGCGGCGGCAAGCAGCACCGCAGCAAACAGCGTAAATGCCTTCATGCCGGCACCTCCCGGAGAGCGGCCTCATAGCGCGGCCCCAGCTTCTCCCATTCGAAGTCCCGCGCCCTCTCGCGGCAAAGGTCCGCCGTCTCCGGCCGCCCCGAGAGTTCGAGCGCCGCCAGAACGGCGGCGACGAGCCCGTCGACGTTGTTCGCCGCGCCGACCGTGCTGCCCGGCTCGAAAAGCGCGCCGACGCGCGGACTGTCGATGATGTCCGGGATGCCGGCGTGATTGGCGCCCACCACCGGCGCGCCCGCCGCCAGCGCCTCGATCAGCACGTTGCCGAGCGCCTCCCAGATGGCGGGATTGACCACGACCGCGGCGGAGGCATAGAGCGGCGGCAGATCGTCCACCTTGCCGATGCCGTGAAAGACGATCTTGTCACGCAGCGCCTGCGGCATCCCGGCCAGGATCGCGGCCTGCGTCGCCGGCGAACAACGGCCCGCGAAGTGCAATTGCAGCGCGCCCGCGCCCTCGACGATGCGCGGAAAGGCCCGCGCCAGCAGCAGGGCACCCTTGCGAGGCTCGTCCGCATCGCCCGAGAACAGAATCATGCGCGGTTCCCGCAGCCGGCGCGGCTGCGCCTCGAACGGCCCGACCGCGGTCGGCGAGGGTATGAGCAGGCCCTCCCGGCCGAAATCCCGCCGCAGGCAGTCCAGCGCGAAACGCGAGAGACAGATCACCGCGTCGCATTCCCGCACCACACGCCGGAACATCAGACGGTCGATCGGGATCGACCGGAAATAGCGCGCCACGGGAATGCCGGTCATCTGATAAACGATGCGGAAATGGCGTCCGCTGGCCCGGCGCGCCAGCAACGCGCCATAGGCGTCGTGGTAATTGAGGCAGTGCACGGCGTCGTAATCGCCGCGCAAGACGGCATCGCGGCAGTCGAACGTGAAGGCGTGAAAGCCGTTCAGTTGCCGCAGCCCCTTCAGGAAGGACAGCCTCTGCCTGACGAAAATCTTTCTGACGGCGCCGTCCATGGTTTCCGAACGGCCTTCCGGCGAACTCGAAATAACCGTCACCGCGTATCCGCGGCCGGCCAGATATTGGCTGAAGTCGTTCAGGAGCCTCTCCGAACCGCGCCGAACCCACGGCCAGGCAGTCGGATGCGTAACGGCAACTTTCATTCTGTCATCAGCCATTTTACTTAGAGATGATTAATCTATACGCAGGTCGATCATAAAAATTACATCTACTTGCTACTCATAAGTTGCCGCTCATAGTGCGTCCGCGATTGATGTCGGAATTTATATTATCCAAATACAATCAGGCTTCCCGATTCCAGAGCGCAACCCCAATGACCGACTTTCATCGCCGATCAGCCCCACGGGATATACAAGCAGATACCGTATGACAACATATTTTTAAAAACCATTATCAAATAATTTCCATTGAAATATGGTACATAATATATACTAAGTCCTTATGTGCAATTAATTATCGGTCATTGTCAAAAAGTTCACTTGATAATCTGTCGGCATTGTGAAAGGGATACCCGCCGTGAAATACACGCGCTTCAAGCAACCTTCGGCATGGGGTCGGGGGCGCTGGCGTATGGCCGCACCCGCGGTTTTCTGAATTTCTGGATGTTGGGGATTGGCGATGAACGCTCATTCGGCCGATACACCGGACCGGACTCTCCTTGTCGACGCGCTTTCCGGGCGTCGGCAGCTATACCGTCAGTGGATCAAGCCGGCTCTGGATGCCATGGTCGCGACGGTGGCCGTGCTTTTTCTCTTGCCTGTGTTCATCGCCGTCGCGATCGCCATTCGGCTGGATTCGCCGGGGCCGGTGCTGTTCCGGCAGCGCCGCTACGGGCTCGGCGGCCATCCCGTGCTGATCACGAAGTTCCGCACCATGCGCCATGAGCTTACCGACACCGGCGGCCGCCAGCAGGCGACGCGCGGCGACATGCGCGTGACCCGCATCGGCCGCTTCCTTCGCTCCACCTGTCTCGACGAAATTCCGCAGTTCGTGGACGTGATGTTCGGCCGTCTCGCGCTCGTCGGTCCGCGCCCGCATCCCATCGAGATGGAGATCGGGGGAGAGAAGGCCGAGCGCGTGATCGAAAACTATCACGCGCGCCATCTCGTGCGCCCGGGAATCACGGGGCTCGCGCAGATCAATGGCAACCGCGGCCCGCTCGTCGATGTGGCGATGGGGCAGGAGCGGATCGACTACGACATCGCCTACATCCGCAAATGCAACTTCTGGCTCGATCTCCAGATCCTGCTGGCGACGCTGACGATTCCCTTCAGGAAAGGCGGCTCGTACTGAGCCCCTGCCGGCGCGGCGCGGCGAGCATGAGCTTTCCCGCGCCGACAAGAATTGCGGAGAATTGCTGACGCCATGAGCCGGGTTGCTCTCTATTATCCGTGGATATACCTGAAGAGCGGTATCGAGCGCACGATCGTCGAAGTCGTGCGCCGCTCCCGGCACGACATCACCGTCTATACCTCGCATTTCGATCCGCAGGGCACCTATGCCGATTTTTCCGGCATCCCCGTGCACATCGTCGGCGAGGTGTCGGTGCGCCGCACCTATCTCGAAGCCGGCAAGGCCGCCTTGCGCATGCTGACGCTTCGCTTCGACCCGGCGAAGACGGACGCCCTCGTCATCTGCTGCGACGGCCTTGGCCCGCTGCTCGGTTTCCGCAACGGAAACCTGCCGCTGCTCAATCTCTGCTTCACGCCGCTGCGCGCCGTCTACGACATGGAATACCGCAAGCGGCTGATGGACCGGGGCGGATGGCGCTTCGCCAAGCTACTGGCGGAAAAGGCGTTCCGCATCGTGGACAGGCTGGCGTGGCAGCGCTTCGACAGCGTGATCTGCAACAGCCGCACCACGCGCGACCGCGTAACGGCCGGCGGCCTGCGCGCGGCGCAGGATCTGATCGTCGCCTATCCCGGCGTCGCGGCCTCCTCCATCCGCGAGCAGGGGCCGATGGGAGATTTCTTCTTTCTTCCCGGCCGCATCATGTGGACGAAAAACATCGAACTCGCCATCGACGCCTATGCGCTCTACCGCGAGCGAGGCGGGACATTGCGGCTGGTGATCGCCGGCATGGTCGACAACAAGAGCCAGGGCTATTTCAACGATCTGAAGGAGCGTGCGCAGGGAATACCCGACATCGCTTTCGAGACCGTGGTCAGCGATGCGCGGATGCGGGATCTTTACGAGAATTGCCGCGCCGTGCTACTCGCTTCCTTCAACGAGGATCAGGGCCTGACGCCGCTTGAGGGCATGGCTTGCGGCAAGCCTTCGATCGCCGTCAACCGGGGCGGCCCGCGCGAATCGGTGGTCGACGGCGTGAACGGCTTTCTGGTTGAACCCGATCCGGAAAGCTTCGCCGCGCCGATGTTCCGGCTGGAACGCGAGGAGGGCCTTGCGGCGCGTATGGGCCGCGAGGGGCTCACGCATGTGACGAATTTTACCTGGGAGCGGTTCATGGACGTCTTCGACGCCGAAATCGACCGGATCATTGTCAAGCGTCAGGCGCGAGACAGCCGTCAGGCGCCTGCGAGCGGCGCGGTTCCCTCCCCGGCGGACGACAGGCCGTGAGCGATATCCGCCCCGCCCCCGGCGACGCGCCGCTCGCCCGCCGCCTTGAGGAACTCTCGACGATATCGATGCGCGATCTCGTCTTCATCGCGTCGAAATGGCTGCGTGAGTTTCTGGTCGTCGTGGTGGCGATCGTCGCGCTGACGCTCGCCTATATCGCCCTGTTGCGCACGCCGCTTTACGAAAGCGAGGCGCGCCTGTTCGTGCGCCTCAGCCAGGAGCAGCAGCCCCCGCGCACCCTGCTCACCCCGACGGGCTCGACCCTGATCGCCCCCGCCACCAGCGACGTGACGTCCGAAATCGACCTGTTGCTGAACGCCGATATCGCCCAGCGCGTTATCCGGGACATCAATCTGGAGGCGCAGGTAACGCCCAGGCAGCCGGAATCGTTCACGGATTACATCAAGGCGGCGGTCGGCTCCGTGGCGAGACTCGCGCGCAGCGGCGTCGACAATCTGCTCTATGCCACCGGCATGAAGGTGCCGATGACGCTGAACGAGGCGCTTGCGCGCCAGGTGCGCAGTTCGCTGCAAGTCCAGAACACGCGCACCTCCAACGTCGTGGTCGTCTCCTTCCGCTGGCCGGACCGCGAGGTGCCGCAGGCGCTGCTGAGCAAATACATCGACACCTTCCTGCAATTCCGTCTTGAGGCGTTCCAGGAGGGCGACGCCTCGTTCTTCGAGCGGCTGCGCAACACCTCTGCCGAGAAGCTCGCCGGCGTCGAAACGGAGATTGCCGCGCTGCGCCGGCGGGCCGGCATCGAGGACGTCGACGCGCAGCGCAAGCTGCTGCTGACGGAGCTGTCGCAAGCCGAGACGGCGGAGCGGGAAGCGGCACTGCGGCTGACCACCACGCGCGAGCGGCTGGCCGCTGTGGAAAAGCGCGGCCTCGCCGGCGGGCCGCTCGTGCTCGCCAACCTGCCCGACCACGCGCTGCTCGGCCTGCTCGACGAACAATCCGTCGCCGTGGCGCGCGAGCGGTTGCGCGTCGCGGCGCTGCCGCGAATCGACGGGCACGAGCTTGCGGCTCTCGACGAAAGCTACGCGTCGCTGACGCAGGCCACCGTCCGGGCGCTGTCCGACTATGCCGACCAGATCGCGGCGATCCGCAGCAACGCCGCCGCGCGGGTGGCGCTGGTGCGCGCCCGGTTCGCGCGGCTATCGGAGAACGAGCCGCGCTGGAACCAGTTGCAGATCGATCGCCGGCTCGCGGAAAACGAGCTCCAGCACAACGCGGAGCGGCTCGCGGAAGCCATCAGCGCGCGCGAGCTGCGCCGGGAGCGGCTCGGGAACATCGTCGTCATTCAGGAGCCGACCGAGGCCACGCTCGCGGTGGGCACGCGCAACATCACCGTCATGGTGCTGGGGGTCGTGTTCGCCGTCTTCGCGGGCGGCGCCTGGGTCGCCGTGCGGGAGTTCCTTGACAGCCGCGTGTGGCGGGGCCGGGATCTGGCCGCGGCCGGCGCGCCGGTGCTCGTCTCGCTGGGGCGCCGGCGGAACGGACCGGGACGGGACGAACTCGCCCCGGCCGCCGTGACCCTGCGGCAAAGCTTCGCGCAGGGCGAACCCCGCTCGATCGTCTGCATGGCGTTGCGCGACGAGCCGTCTCATGCCGCGACCCAGGCCGCCGCAAGAGTGCGCGCGCTGGCCCTCGCGCTGCGCGATCAGGGTGAAAAATCGGTCAGGATCATCAACGCCGGGCGCTGGCCGGCGGGCGGCAAGGCCGGCGCGGCCGGGCTCGCGGAACTCGATGTGCCGACGGATACCGGCGGCCTCGAACGCGTCGCCGCGGCGGCGGAGGGGCGCGACGGTTTTGACGGTATCACGCTGATCGCCACCGGGCCGCTGTTCTCCGGTCCCATCCCGCTGCGCGCGGCCCAGACGGCGGGCGGCGTCGTGCTGGACGTGGCGGCGGGCCGCGATGAACTGGCGCAGGTGCGGGAAGTCGTATCGTGGATCGACCGCAACGGCGGTCTTGCGCTGGGGCTCGTTCTCACGCAGACGCCCCGTCTTGCGAAGGAGGCGTGATGATTTCGTCCGACAAGATGCCACCGCCCCTGCGCAGGCGCGCTTTCATCGGCCGGCTCGCGGCGTTCGTTCTCGGCGTCACCCTCGCGGCCACGCCCGCGCCGCCGGCGGTTGCTCTCGCACGCGGCGTCGACGCGCCTTCGGATAATCTCACCACCTTCACGCTGGCGCAGGACGCACCGGCGCGGCCGCTGCCGGAACCCGTCTTCGGCACCAACGTCGAATGGATTCGCGCCGGCAACGGGCTCTGGAACGCCAAGGAAAAGCAGCTCGACGCCGGCATCATCCGCATGAGCCGCGACGCGGGGATCACGCTGATCCGCTTTCCGGGCGGCGTGTGGTCGGACTTCTACAACTGGCGCGACGGCGTGGGCCCGCACGACAAGCGGCCGGAGACGAAGATCGCGCCGAAACTCGGCGAAACCTCCCGCCACGACATCGGCACGGACGAGATCGCCGCCTTCGCCAAGGCCATCGGCGCGAAGCTGATGATCACCGTGAACGCCGGCCACGGCACCCCGGAAGAGGCGGCCGCCTGGGCGGCCTACGTTCGCGACACGCACGGCGCGGACATCGCCCCCTATTGGGAGATCGGCAACGAACTCTACATGGCGGACGACCTTTCCGGCGGCTCCACCACGCCGGAAGCCTACGCGGCGCGCGTGCGCGACTTCGCCGCCGCCATCCGCAAGGAACTGCCGCAGGCGAAAATCGCGGCGATCGGCCTGCTCAACTACGGCCCCTACCGTTTCAACGCGCACGACAACTGGAACGAGGTGGTGCTGGCGCGCGCGGGCGACGTCATCGATGTTCTGGCGATCCACAATTCCTACGCGCCGCTCGTCACCACGCGCTCGCGCGGCAGGTGGGATGCCGTCTATCGCTCCATGCTGGCGGCGCCGCAACTCATCGCGAAGAACATGCGCGACACGGCTGCCCAGATCGACCGGCTGCAACCCGCGCGGGCGGGCCGCATCGGCCTTGCGATCACGGAATGGGGGCCCTTCTTCGCCGTCGATCCCACCAGCCCCTATTTCGACCATATCAAGACGCTGGGTTCGGGCGTCTTCGTCGCGCGCACGCTCGACGTATTCCTGCGCGACACGCGCGTGGAGGCCGCGAACTTCTTCAAGCTGTCCGACTGGCTCAACATGGGCTGGATCAACCACACGCCCGGCGGCGGCTTTCGCGAGACACCCGCGCTGCTGGTCTTCGGCCTTTACCGCGAGGTGCTGACCGATGCGGTGCTGCCGCTGCGCCGCGAGTCGGGACCTACATTCTCCACGCCGGAGCAGGGTTTTACGGGCCGGGTCGACGACGCACCCGCCGTCGACGGCATCGCCGGCCGGCAGGCGGACGGGCGGATCGGCATCATGCTCAGCAACGCCGATCTGACGCGGGCGCAGCAGGTCGCCGTCAGGATCGAAGGGGCCGCGGCCGGCTATCGCGCGCAGGTGCGCGTGATCACGGGGCCTTCCGCCGATGCGCATCGCGGCACCGCGATCATCGAGGTGCCCGGCGTCGCGTTCGCGAAGGCGGCGTCTTTCGGCAAGGACGGCTGGTTCATCCGCTCCGATGCGGATACGGTCGGCCTGCGGCCGGGCGACGCCGATTTTCGTGACGGCGTGCTGACCTTGACGCTGCCGCCCGCTTCCGTCGCCGGCGTCACGCTGGCGCCGCTCCCGTGACGGCGTCCGGCGGCGTTTTTCTGCGCGGCGCGGCGGCGGCGGCCGGCGCGATGGCGGCGACCGCCGCCGTCGTCGCCCTTTCGGAGGCGGGCGCCAAGGCGATGCTCGTCGCGGCCGCGTTCTTCGGCACCGTCATCCTGGCGGCGCTGCTGCGGGATGTGGTCGCGCCGCTGCTGGTCGCGCTCGTTTTCGCCATCTCCTACAACCGGCAATATTTCAGCTTCGACGAATCGTTCGGCGACTACGGTCCCGGCGGGCTCTATTGGACACCGGCGGATATCGTGACGCTGGCGCTCGCGGCGACGGCGCTCGTGCAGGCGGCGCTGAAGGGCCGCGTGTCGTGCGCGGTCGCGCCGCGGCGGCTTGCGGTGGAGCCTGCGTTTCTGGCCATGATCGCGGTGATGGCGGTTTCCGCCTTCCGGGTGGACCCGCTCGTGGTGCCGATGATCGAGACGATGCGCATCGTCAAGTATCTGTTGATGTTCGTGCTGCTGCGCAGCCTGATGGACGAGGACCGCAAGCATACCCTGTTCCTCGGCCTGCTGCTGGTGCTGCTGGCGCAATTCGCCATCGGCTTCCTGCAATTCGCCCTCGGTGCGGGCGGCAGCGGCCTCAGCGACCTTTCGGCGCAGGTCGGTGAAATGGCCCACCGCGCAACCGGCACGTTGGGACATCCCAACATGTACGCCCCTTTCCTGCTGACCTTCGTTCCCGGCTTTCTGGCGCTGGGCTTCGCGCGCATGGACCGGCGGCTGCGGCTGATCGCCGTCGGCGCGGGGCTCCTCGGCTGCCTGGCCATCGTGCTGTCGCAATCGCGCGCGCCGGTGGCCGCCTTGTTCGGGGCAGTCGGAGGGCTCGCGCTTCAACTCACCTGGCGCCGGCATGTCAGCGTGCCGCGCCTGCTCGGGGCGGCGGTGATCTGCGTCGTCGCCGGGCTCGTCGTGATCGCGCCGTTCACGGACCGCATCATGGAGCGGCTCACCGGCGACTTCGGAGCCTCCGTCGATTTCCGCGCCAATTACAACGATTCGGCGGTGGCGATCTGGCAGCACGCGCCGCTTCTCGGGGTGGGGCCGATGCAGTTCTTCGAGAAGCTCGGCCTCTACAACCCGGAACTCGCCGAAATCAACGAGATGATCGCCAGCTTCCGGCAAGAGGCGAACATCAAGTCCATCGCCCCGGTTCACAACGTCTATCTGTGGTTGCTTGCCGAGATCGGCATCATCGGCATCATCTGCTTCGGCTTCTTCATCGCCTCGCTCGCGAAGCTGTTCCACGACGCGGGCAGGGCCTCCTCGCCGGCAGGGCTGTTCTTCGCCGGCGTGTTCTGGGGCTTCGCCGGGCTGATGGTGCAGCAGACGACCGATTTCTCCTTCTGGTTCGATCATCATATGGCGCTGATCACGGTGCTCGCCGCAATGGCCGGCTACGTTCGCGACAGCGAGGTTTCAGGCAAGGACATCCCGGCATGACGCGCGTTTCGGTGATCATCCCGACATTCAACCGCCTCAAGGACTTGCAGGCCGTGTTCGCCGCGCTGGAGGCGCAGATCCGCCGCGATTTCGAGATCATCGTGGTCGACAACGGCTCGACCGACGGCACCGAGGCCGCACTGACCGCGCGGATGCGGGAACCCGGACCGATCCCGTTCCGGTATATCCGCATCCGGCCCAGCGGGCCGGCGGGCGCCAGAAACGCGGGCATCGACGCGGCGCGGGGCGAGTATCTCGCCTTCATCGACAGCGACGTGGAGCTTGCGCCCGACTGGCTCGCGGTTTGCGTCGCGGAACTCGACCGCGATGCGGGGATCTCGGCGGTGGGCGGGGTGGTGATCTACGGCAACGACCGCGGCTTCGTCAACTCCTACGGCGGCGTCCTGAGCCGCATCGGCCTTGCGTGGGACGCCTGCGAGGGCTGGCCCGCGGAGCGGATCGACGTCCCGGCGACGCGGCTGTGGATCAACTGCTCGGCCGTGCTGATGCGCCGCGAGGCGGTGCGCGCCGCCGGCGCCTTCGACGGCCGGTTCTTCTACGGCTTCGAGGACAGCGATCTCGGCTGGCGGGTTTCCGCCATCGCCGGCCCGCAGCGCGTGCTCCCGACGGCGGTGGCGTTCCACAATGTCGGCGACACGATCGGCGCGGCGGCCGATCCGCTGGTGTTCCATGGCAGCAAGAACCGGCTCGCCTCGCTCATCGCCAATGCCGGGGCGCGCATGCTGGCGCTCTATCTGCCGCTTTATCTCGGCTATACCCTGGCCGACATCGTGCTGCGGGCACCGCGGCGGCCGAAGCTGCGCGGACTGCTGTGGAACGTGGCGAACCTCGGCGGCACGCTGCGCCGCAGGCGCCAGCTCGCGGCCGTCCGTCGTCTCGACGACCGTGCGCTGGCGCCGCTTTATGCCGACACGCTGTTTCCCGAGGTGCGGCTCGGCGGGATGCGGCGGCGGCCCAACCGCGTCCAGCAGGTTTCGGAGAACAAGATCGACGATCGCGCCGGAAGCTGATCGCCTTTTCAGATCAGCGTGATATCGTACTGATCGAGCGTGGACAACCATACGCCATGCAGCGTAACGGAGCCCTGTTCCAGCATGATTGTCGCATAGCCGTCCGCATTCGCCTCGATGGTGAGCGCGGTCGAGGTTCTTGCCATCGCTCCACCGGGGGCCTCGATCACGATCGTCTCGCCCGGCTCGGCATCGACGATCAGGGCATGCCCTTCGCCCTCCCAGGCGATAACGAAGGTATCCCTCCCCGCCCCGCCGACGAGGGTATCGTTGCCGCCGCCGCCGATCAGCGTGTCGTCGCCCGCGCCGCCGAAAAGCCGATCGTCGCCTGCGCCGCCGTCGACGACGTCGTTGCCGGCCTCGCCATAGATCATGTCGTTGCCGTCGCCCCCGCGCAAGGTTTCCGCAAAGCGCGATCCGTAGAGCGTATCGTTGCCGCTGCCGCCGTCCACCAGCGCGCCGCCGCTGATCGCTTCGGCGAGATTGATGATGTCGTTGCCGCCGCCTCCCGAGATGGTATCCGCGCCCCCGGCGGCGATGATCGTGTCATTGCCGTCGCCGCCGTCGATGACATCGTCGCCCGCGCCGGAAATAATCAGATCGTTGCCCGGCCCGCCGTCGATCGTATCGCCGATGGCGTCCGCGTTGGCGGAGATGATATCCGCGCCCGCGCCGCCCAGGATGGTGTCGGCGCCCGCGCCCGCGATCAGCACGTCGTCGCCGTCGCCGCCGTCGATGAAATCGTCGCCCGCGCCCCCGTCGATGATGTCGGCGCCCGCGAAACCGTAGAGCCTGTCGTCGCCGCTGCCGCCCAGGATGTAATCCACCCAGCCGGAGCCGAGAACTTCGTCGTTGCCGCTGCCGGCATCGACGAACACCAGCCCGCCGGCGGCCTGCCGGATGTCGATGACATCGTTGCCGCCGCCGCCCATGATCGTGTCGCCCGTGCCGTAGCTCACCACGGTGTCGTCGCCATCGCCCGCGTGAATGTAGTTCGTGCCGTAGCCGGCCGTGATATTGTCGTTGCCGGCGCCGGTCTCGATATGATCGCCGCTCGTGTCGCCCTCGAAACGGGCGAACACGAAGTCCGCGCCATTGCCCGTGATGACGATGTCGGACCCCTTGCCGGTTCGGATCGTGTTGTCGCCGTCGCCGGCGTCGATATAGTCGTTGCCGTCGCCGGCGACGATCGTGTCGTTGCCCGCTCCCGCCCAGATGCGATCACCGATGGCGTCGGCCGAGGCGTCGACCTTGTTGTTTCCTTCGCCGGCGTAGATCGTGTCGGAACCCGTGCCGGCGTTGATCTCGTCATCACCGTCGTCGCCGTAGATCACGTCGTCGCCGGCGCCGCCGTCGATCGTGTCGTTGCCGCGGCCGCCGAAGATCGTGTCGTTGCCGGCCTCGCCGAGCAGAACATCGTCGCCGGTGCCGCCGTCCAGCAGATCGTGGCCCGCACCGCCATGGATCGTGTCGTTGCCGCGGCCGCCCCACACCATGTCGTCGCCGGGGCCGGCGAGTATCACGTCGTCGCCGTCGTTGCCGGCGATCAGGTCCGCGCCGCCCCCGCCGTCGATCGTGTCGTTGCCGCTGCCGCCGACAAGTACGTCATTGTGCGGTCCGCCCAGGATCGTGTCGCCGATATCAGTGCCGAACACGCGCACGACCCATGCGGTATCGGTATTCTGGAGCCAGACGGAAGGCACGTAATCGAGCGACAGCCAGTCGGGATCGAGCACCGTATCGTGCCCCGGCTCCGTCTGGTTGGTCGCCGTATTGCCCTGATAGACGAAATCCCGTCCCTCGCTTGCGGCATCGACGCGCAACGGCGGGACGCCCGTGGAAAACAGGATCGTGTTGCCAGTTATCAGCGTGTCGCTCGATCCGCCGCGCCCGCGCACGCTGCTCGTGACGACGATCTCGCCCCGGTCGCGATGCGTCAGACCGGGATCGATCATGTTGCCCTGCAACAGATTGCCCTGCACCACCGTGCCATGGGCATCGAGGATGGAGATGCCCGCGCCGTCGTTGTTGAAGATGATGTTGTTGTAAATGCCGTTGTTGTCGGCGAAGTGATCGGCCTGAATGCCGTTGCCGTCATAGGCTTCCGCATCCTTCTGGCCCGAGATGCGATTGCCGCGAACGATATTGTTGTCGCCGGCGAGCGTGCCGTCCGTCAGCGCGATCATATGGACCGCGCTGGTGCCCGGCAGTCCGCTCAACCCGTTGTTGTGAATGTCGTTGTTCTCGACCACCGTCCCGCTGCCCGAAAGCAGCACGCCCTGCATGCCGTTCTGGACGATGACGTTGGCGGCGATCACCACGCTTTCCGCCGCCGCGGCATGCGCCTCGTTGACGTAGATGCCCTGGGCATCGTTGCGCATGATACTATTGTCGGCTATATTGATATTGCTCATGGTGCCGTCGAGCAATTGAATGCCGATGACATTATGATGGATATCGTTTTCCGTTATGGTAATATCGCTTGAATTGCCGCCCACCGTGATGCCGGCGTATCCTGAATCCGTGATGGTGAAGCCGGAGATCGAAACTCCTTTGGCATTGTTCAGACGAAAATCGCCGTCGATGACGGGCTTGTCGCCGCTGCCGTAGCTTCCGATGACGATCGGTTGCGAGGCATCGCCGATGTTCTCCAGATGAATGCTTCCGGTAAAGGTCGTCCCGGCCTTCTGGAGATATGTCGATCCTTCCTCGAATGTTACTGAATACCAGCTATTGAACGGACTTTCAGCAGATCCGTCTCCGTTGGTCGTCGCGGAGGGATCGATGTAGTACACAGCCATTGCTCTGCTCCTGATATCGTTAACCCGATGTCAAGCCGATCACTCCTGTTACGCCATCGGCGAGTTGTCCGGTTGCAGCCACGTTGCCACGCCGCATGCGGCCGCTATCCGCATGCGGGTGTATGGGAGACGCATACTTTCTGAAAGCGGGTCGGCAGATACTCACCGACACCAATCGTCCGCTACGGCGGATACGCTGTGGAAATGCACGACGCATGCCAGATGCGCGCGGCAAAAATCGAAAACACCCACGCGATACACATCTCTCTTCACGACGACGCGTGATAGAGTTCTTCCATCTTAGCTTGACCCCGACTATATACCAAGCCTGATTATCCGTGCTGACGAGAGTGCTGTTAATTCCGGCTCGGCAATCAGCTTGCAACGCCCTTCTCAACAACACGCATCGGACACGGCGGGGCTAAAGCGTTTTCAAGCAAAACGGATAACGCTTTGCGTCGAGAAAACGCGCCAAGTCAATAACATAGAGCATTTCGGCGTTTCAACGAAATGTCGAGATGCTATAGAGCGGCGTGCATTCAAGTGGAATTGTCACGCCGCTCCGGATTCCATATTTTACCGCAACTTGCGTTAAAATCGATCAATCGACTTGAACGCAAACTGCTCCGGGCGTCGGTCGGCATGCAACTCATGAGCCGCCGTCCGGGCACACCGGGGCCATCATACTTACCCCGTTCTGAAACGCCCTCTGTTCCGGATGCTTAACCCGGACATTCGATGGTTCATTACTTGTTCAAGAGCGAACGGACGCGCTACGCATGGCGACGGGCCGCCATAAGATGCAACTTTTTGCGGCATTTCCTGCGTCAGGTCAAGCCGGAAAAGCCATAAATGCGCTATATATGCTCTTTTTTAAGCCGATATTAAGATAGATATTCTCGATCATGACTGTTGTTCCCGCGCATACGGAACCGAAATTGATCATTGATCGACCTGAATGCATGTTCTTTCGTGCTGGACAGTTTATATATCAGCGTCCCCGGCAGTCATCCGGCTGCCGGCATTCCTGCGGTCGGCTCGCCTTCCAATCGAAAAATTGCTTGAAATCAAGCACCTGACCATCAACAAGTCCGGTTTTACCAGATCGGACCCTCTTTCGTTATCTGATAAAGCCGGGGTTCTCATGTCCAGAGGCAAGTCGTCCGTGTCGGTCGTAATTCCGACTTTCAATCGCGCTCATTCCATTGCCGAGACTCTCGACAGCGTTCTCGCACAGGAATGGCCGGCGGAGGAGATCATCGTGGTTGACGACGGCTCCACCGACGACACAGCCGAGGTTCTGGCGCGTTACCGCGATCGCATCACGATTATCCGTCAGGAGAACAGGGGCGTCAGCGCCGCGCGAAACGCGGGAATGGCCCACGCTTCCGGCGCCTGGATCGCCTTCATCGATTCAGACGATATCTGGACGCACGACCGTCTCGCGGTCTTTCACCGCGACCGGCGCGCCGCCGGGGAGGATTTCACGGCTCACTGCGGCAACATCCTGTTTGTGGGCGATGGCTATAGCTGGAACCATTTCGCCATCAGGGGCGAACGTTTTCCCGAAACCGAGGCGGTCAGGATCAGGGATCCTTTCATCTTCGCGGCGGAGGGCGGCAACCTGCAAGCCATCGTCATCCGCCGGTCGGTTATCGACGAGGTGCCTGGCTTCGACCCCACCCTGTCGGTGGGTGAGGATGCGCTGTTTCTGGGGCGCGTCGCGCTGAGGGGAGATTGGCTGATCACGGGGCATGTCTGCGCGTCGGTGCGCCGTCTGGCGAACGACGGCGCGTCGCTCAGTTCCCAGGTGCGCCGCGTACCGCTCCGCGCCGCGCGCATGCTGGTGAGCCTTTGCGAGAAGCTCGCACAGCTTCCCTTGTCTCCGGTGCAAAGGCGTTATGTGGATCGCCGGCTTGTCACCGTGCTCTATCAGCTTGCCCAGGCGCAACGTCGGGATGATCCGGCCGTGGCGCGGCGCACCCTCTGGCGGGCCGCCCGGATCCACCCCGTGCGCTGGAAGGGCCTGCTGACGGCCGCCCTGTGTCTGGTTCTGGGAGAGCGCGGATATGACATCGCGACGGGGCACGATTCCCGATGGTATCGCGGATGACATCCTGAAAGCGGCATGTCGCCATTCGGACGGTTATCGATGAGGGACGCGCTGATCGCCTTGATGGTCGCACCGGAGCTGAGGCAGCTTTGGTGAATTGAAGCATGCGAGGGCGAATATTATGTGTACATGCGATCAGTGCGGGTTTCGTTGGCCCGTGACGGGGCAACGTGCGGAGAGCCAATCGATATGAACGTCGAAATCCGACCGGAGAGCATTGCAGATGCTCAGGCTATTCGCCAAATTACGGAAGCGGCATTCAAGCTTAATCGTTACAGCACCGGAGCGGAAGGCGCGATTATTGATGCGCTCCGCAAAGCCGGCGCCCTCACTCTTTCTCTGGTCGCCGTGGCAGGCAATGAAACGGTCGGCCATGTCGCCTTCTCGCCCGTGACGATCGAAGGGGAGCATATGGAGTGGTTCGGTCTTGGCCCGGTTTCAGTGAAACCGGCCCTTCATCGGCAGGGTATTGGAAGCGCGTTGATCCGAGAAGGATTAGCACGCTTGAAACAGGCTGGCGCAAACGGATGCTTGCTTCTAGGCGATCCGGCATACTATCGTCGCTTTGGCTTCGAAAATGATACTGCATTGCGATACGAGGGGTTGCCGGCGGAATATTTCATGCGGTTATCATTCAACGGACATGTTCCAACAGGCCGTGTGGCTTTCCACGAAGGATTTAATGTCAGTCAGGGTGACGCGGCTGGCTCGGCAGACGGTGTCGCGGATCAGATATGATCGGGCAGCGATGGAAACGGTTTTGGCGAGGGGAGCCCCAGGCAGGCCTCGCCGGGTCTCTTTCCGAAAAACTGTGGACGACAAGGCACATAATTCATCATGGCGCATGCCGCAGGCTATTCCGTCGTCGTTCAACCCTTCTCCCATCTTGATCAGCGGGCGGGACAAACGCAGTGTCTTTTGCGGATCGCGGCACCGTTGTGACAGCTTGGCCGCAGACTTCTTCCTGTGAATGAAGTAGCCTCGGCAGAGCCAGCAAAGATGGAAAATGGCGCTGCTCGACTTTGAGAGCTACGCAGAATATACTCGTCGGATGTCCCGTACGCGGAACCCGATGCCCAAACCACTCGATTTCAAAGGAAGTGGTGCCGCTTGCGTGACTCGAACACGCGACCCCATCATTACGAATGATGTGCTCTACCAACTGAGCTAAAGCGGCGGACCGTATCAACGAAATCGCCTGCACCGGGGAGTGCAAACGTCATCGCGATGCCTGTTGTGCTTTTAACCATCCTGCGCGGCGGGTCAAGCGGGAAATACGTTTTTCCACATTTCCCCCATCCGCATCCGAAGTGCTTCTCTTCGGAGGGTGCCCCATTGCCGGAGCAGGCTGTCTTTCGGCGGAACAGCAAATCGGTTATAAGCGATTGATATCGAATCACTTTCTCTCTCAGAGCGATTCCGTTCGTGCGGAAACCGATTTAAGCTGCCTGCACGCGAACAACGCGAAAACGACCAGGAGCGTCACCGCGAGCCCGAACCAGGTGAAAGCATAATCGAGATGGTTGTTCGGAAAACTCACGACCGTCAGCCCGCCCTTCGGCCACATGGAAGCGCCGTCGCCGTGCGTATCGAACGCATCGATCAGGAAGGGAGCGACCCGCTCCAGCTCACCCGCCTGCGCGATGGCCTGCGGATCGCGCGTGAACCATTCGCCTTTCTCCGGCACGTCGACGGGAACGAACCAGCCGCGCGACTGCGGTGCCCGCAGCAGGCCCGCCACGCTCACCTGTTCCCCGTCGCGCTCGCCGGCACGCCAGCGCTGAACAGCGGCTGCGTCGCGCTTGAACTCCATCGGCATGAAGCCGCGATTAACCACGATGATGCTGCCGCCGGCCTGCTGCAAGGGCGTCAGCACGAAATATCCCATCCGCGTACTGCCCTCGAGCGTCGCGTTGCCGTGGACATAAACCTGCCGTTCATAAAGATAGCGGCCGGACGCCGTGACGGGCCGATACTCATCGTCCGCCCAGCGCGCGGATGACCAGGAGCTTTCGTCCGGGGCCGGCACGGGCGCCGCTGCTATACGCGTCTCGATACGGGCGATCAGCGCCTCTTTCCAGGCGAGGCGCTGCAACTGCCAGATGCCGAGCGCAACGAGCACGAGCACGCCGACGACAGCGAACAAGCCCGGCATGAGCAAGATCCGCCATGCCGATATCCTGCCCGCCGGCGAGTTCGTCGCCATGCCCCTCACTCCCGCGCAAACGTGTCGGTGATGCTGCGAAGCGCCTTGCGGGCCGCTCAGTGACCGCCGCCGCCGTAGCCCCAGACATAGATGGCGACGAACAGGAACAGCCACACCACGTCAACGAAATGCCAATACCAGGCGGCGAACTCGAAACCGCCGTGCTGCCGCGGGGTGAAATGCCCCAGATAGACGCGCAGCAGGCAAACCGCGAGAAACACCGTGCCGATGATCACATGCGCGCCGTGAAAGCCGGTCGCCATGAAGAACGTCGCGCCATAGATGTTGCCGGAGAAGTCGAACGTGGCGTGGCCGTATTCATAGGCCTGCACGAGCGTGAACAGCACGGCGAGCACCAGCGTCAGCCACAGCGCCTGTTTCAACCCTTCCCGATCGTCATGCAGAAGCGCATGGTGCGCCCACGTCACGGTGGTGCCGGATGTCAGCAGGATGAGCGTGTTGAACAGCGGCAGATGCCACGGATCGAGCGTCTCGATGCCGGCGGGAGGCCAGTGCCCGCCCGTCACCTCCGCGCGCTGGAACTGGATCGCCTCGCCGGGGAACAGGCTGGCGTCGAAATAGGCCCAGAACCATGCGACGAAGAACATCACCTCCGAGACGATGAACAGAATCATGCCGTAGCGGTGATGGATCTGCACCACGCGGGTGTGCTCGCCGCGCTGCGCCTCGTTGACGACATCCGTCCACCAGGCCGCCATCGTGTAGAGCACGCCGATGATGCCGGCCCCGAAAAGATACGGGCCGAGATGCAGGCCGCCGAGCGTGAGCGCCTTCATGCTCATCACGCCGCCCACCGCCATGATGAACGCGCTGACCGAGCCGACGAACGGCCACGGGCTCGGATCGACAAGATGATAATCGTGATGTTTCGCGTGAGCCTGAGCCATGATTTTCCGGTCTCCGAATAAGTCGCTGGCGCCTTCCGGCCTCACAGCCTTTTCCACCCTGCTGGTTCGTTCGCGGACGCCGCCGACGACAGCGCCTTGCCGTCCTTCGCCTGAAACATCGTGTAGGACAGCGTGACCGATCCCAGCGTCTTCAGGTCGCGCTCGCCGTCGAGAGCCGCGTCGATATAGAAAACAACCGGGGCGATGATGGTCTCGCCCGGCTCCAGTGTCTGTTCCTCGAAACAGAAGCAGTCGAGCTTCACGAAATACTGCCCCATCTGGTCGGGCTGCACGTTATAGGTTGCGATGCCGGTGACGGGCTTGTCGCTGCGGTTGGTCAGCTCGTAGAAAACCGTCGTCGTCTCTCCCAGCCGCACCTCGACGACCGGCACTTCAGGGACGATGCGCCACGGTATCGACGACGACACGTTGGCATCGAACCGCACCAGCATGCGCCTGTCGGACACCTCGCCGTTCGCCGCGCTCCCCGCAATCGGCGTGCCGGCAAATCCCGTCACCTGACAGAACAGCCGATAAAGCGGCACCGCCGCGAATGCGAGGCCGAGCATGCCCGCAGCCACGCCGACACAGACCAGGGCTGTGTTGCGCGCGCGACGCACGGCCCGGTCCGCGGGCTCCTGCTGCGATGGCTGCCGGTGATCGCTCATGGCTCCCTCTCGGGCCGCTATAGCGGCCGGTTGAAAACGTTGGAACCCAGCCGGGCGATGGTCAGGATGTAAAACAGCACGAACAGCCCGCCCAGAACCAGACCGATGGCGACATTGCGCGCGCGCTGACGCCGGCGCTCCTCCGGGGAGAGCTTGCCCCCGTCGGAGTCCGCCCCTGAAACCGCGCGCTTGCCGTCGCGTCCGCTTTTCACCGCCTCGTCGCTCACGGCATCACCCCCCGCAGGACGCCGGCTCCGGCGAGGAAGACGCTGAAGCCCGATACCCGCTCCGCGAGCAATGCCGCAAAAAGCAGGAAAAGATACAGGATCGAAAATCCGAACAGCCGCCGGGCCGTCTTCGCCCCCGCCTGCGTCAGCCCCTCGGCCGTGCCTGCGCGCCAGAGCCGGAACGCCAGCGCGAGCATCCCGGCCCCGCCGACACCGGACACCAGCGCATAGATGGCCCCGCCCGTTCCAAGCCACACCGGAAGCGTCGCGACCGGCACCAGCACGAGCGTGTAAAGCAGGATCTGCAACCGCGTCGCTTCCTGCCCGGCGACATTGGGCATCATCGGCACGCCCGCGCGTGCGTAATCGTCCGACTTGACCAGCGCCAGCGCCCAGAAATGCGGCGGCGTCCACAGGAAGATGATCAGGAACAGCACCAGCCCGTCGACGCTCACCGTGCCGGTGACGGCGGCCTCGCCGATCATCGGCGGAAAGGCGCCGGCCGCTCCGCCGATGACGATGTTCTGCGGCGTCGCGCGCTTCAGCCACACGGAATAGACGACCGCATAAAAGAAGATCGTGAAGGCCAGAAAGGCGGCGGCGAACCAGTTGGTCGCGATGCCGAGCACGAACACCGAGCCGCACGCCAGTATCATGCCGAACGTCAGCGCCTCGTCCGGCCTGATGCGCCCGGCCGGAATCGGCCGGTTGCGCGTGCGTGTCATCACAGCGTCGATATCGGCGTCCCACCACATGTTGAGACAACCGGACGCCCCCGCGCCCACCGCGATCGCCAGCAGCGCGATCGCCCCCACGACGGGATTCACATGCCCCGGCGCCACGAGCATGCCGACGAGCGCCGTAAACACCACCAGCGACATGACGCGCGGTTTCAGCAGCGAGACGAAATCCCCGACGCTCCCTGTCGAGACGAGCGGCCGCTCGCCCGCCGGGGCAACCGCCGCCCGCTCCCGTTCCACCCATCCGTCCGTCACGACCGCCATGTCACCTATCCGCGCCAAGTCACCTGTCCGCGCCATGTCACTTACCCGATCGGCCAACGACCGGCCCATTCAGGGCATATCCTCATTTCGTCGAAACGCGGATATGCCCCATCTCCCTGTCAGGACGCAACGCCGGGCGCAAAAGCGGCATTCGCCCTCGCCGGAATTGCCTCAGTGCCCGCCGCCCGAGATGCGCGGCAGGGTTTCGAACTGATGGAACGGAGGCGGCGACGACAGCGTCCATTCCAGCGTCGTCGCACCCTCGCCCCAAGGATTGTCCGCCGCGCGCTCCTTGCGGGAATAGGCGACCCACAGCCCGTAGAAGAACACGCCAAGGCTCAGCGCGAAGATGTAGGAGCCCAGCGAGGCGATGAAGTGCCATCCCGCATAGGCGTCGGGATAGTCGACATAATGACGCGGCATGCCGGCCAGGCCCAGAAAGTGCATCGGAAAGAAGAGCACGTTGGCGCCGACGAAGGCCATCCAGAAATGCAGCCGGCCGATCCAGTCCGGGATCACGTAGCCGAACATCTTCGGGAACCAGTAGTACCAGGCGGCGAAGATGCCGAACACCGCGCCGAGCGACAGCACGTAGTGGAAGTGAGCGATCACATAATAAGTGTTGTGCAGTTCGCGGTCGATGCCGGCGTTGGCCAGCACCACGCCGGTGACGCCGCCCACCGTGAACAGGAAGATGAACCCGATCGCCCAGACCATCGGCGCGGTGAAGCGGATCGAGCCGCCCCACATCGTCGCGATCCACGAGAAGATCTTGATGCCGGTCGGCACCGCGATCACCATCGTCGCGAACACGAAGTAGCGCTGCGTGTCGAGCGACAGGCCGACCGTATACATATGGTGCGCCCAGACGATGAAGCCCACCACCCCGATCGCCACCATCGCATAGGCCATGCCGAGATAGCCGAAGATCGGCTTGCGCGCGAAGGTCGAGACGATATGCGAGATGACGCCGAATGCCGGCAGGATCATGATGTAGACTTCGGGATGGCCGAAGAACCAGAACAGATGCTGGTAGAGCACCGGATCACCGCCGCCGGCGGGATCGAAGAAGGTCGTGCCGAAGTTGCGGTCGGTCAGCAGCATCGTGATGGCGCCGGCCAGCACCGGCAGCGAGATCAGCAGCAGGAACGCCGTCACCAGCATGCCCCAGGCGAACAGCGGCATCTTGTGCAGCGTCATGCCCGGCGCGCGCATGTTCAGGATGGTGGTGATGAAGTTGATCGCGCCCAGGATCGACGATGCGCCGGCGACGTGCAGCGCCAGGATGCCGAAGTCGAACGACGGCCCCGGATGGCCGGAGACGGAAAGCGGCGGATAGGCCGTCCAGCCGCCGCCGAAACCGAGGCTGCCCGGCGCGCCCGGCACGAACATCGAGATCACGAGCAGCGAGAACGCCGCCACCAGCAGCCAGAACGAAATGTTGTTCAGGCGCGGAAACGCCATGTCCGGCGCGCCGATCATGATCGGGATGAACCAGTTGCCGAAGCCGCCGATCAGCGCCGGCATCACGACGAAGAACACCATGATCAGGCCGTGGCCGGTGACGACCACGTTGAAGAGCTGCCCGTTGGAAAAGATTTGCAGGCCGGGGGACTGCAACTCGAGACGCATCAGAATGGACAGCGCCCCGCCCACGAGCCCCGCGCTCAGCGCGAAGATAAGGTAGAGCGTGCCGATATCCTTGTGGTTGGTCGACAGCACCCAGCGCCGCCACCCCGTCGGATGCGCATGACCTTCATGCGCCGTTACCGTAGAAGCCATGGTCGAGCTCCCCCTTGCATATACCGCACCCGGCGCACCCGACCGGCCTCGGCTTCAAGCCTCGAACCGTGAGCGGGCGCCGTTCCCCCTTGAGAAATTCGATGCGCCGGCGGACAGGCGCCGCGGCGAACGCGCCATCCTATCGCGACGCAGCCAGCCGAACCGCGCCGTCGCCGGCCGCGAACCGCGTTTTAGCCTCGGCCAGCCATTCCGCATAGCGCTCCTCGCTGACGATGCGGATGGCGATCGGCATGAACGCATGATTCTGGCCGCAGATCAGCGAGCACTGGCCGTAATAGACGCCTTCCCGCTCGGCCCGGAACCACGTCTCGTTCAGACGCCCCGGAATGGCGTCGATCTTGAGCCCGAAAGACGGCAGGGCGAAGGCGTGGATCACGTCGGCCGCCGTCACCTGCACGCGCACCGTTTTGTTGACGGGCAACACCAGTTCGTTGTCGACGGCGAGCAGGCGAGGCTGCCCCTCCTGCAACTGGTCTTCCGGGATATAGTTGGAATCGAAGCCGAAGCCGCCCTGATCCTCGGGATAGTCATAAGTCCAGTACCACTGGTGCGCCGTCACCTTCACCGTGATGTCGCTCGGCGGAATCACGAGTTGCTGGCGCAGCAGCTTGAAGGACGGCACGGCGATCACCACGAGGATCAGCACCGGCACCACGGTCCACGCCACCTCGAGCAACGAGTTGTGCGAGAAGCGCGAGGGGTTGGGATTGACCTTCTCGTTGAAGCGATAGACCACGATCAGCAGCAGCACGGCGACGAAGGCCACGATCAGCCCGATGATCCACAGCAACAGATTGTGGAAATCGTGCATGGCGTGGGCGACTTCCGTCACCGGCGTCTGGAGGCTGATCTGCCATGGCGACGGCTGTCCGACGCCCGCCTGCGCACTGGCGCCGGATAAGGCGGCGAAGGCGAGCAGCGTCGCGGGGACCGGCGCCGCCGTCGCGCGCGCGACGGCCGCAAGGCCCCTCACCGGGGCCATCGGCGACCGCAAACGAAAAAACGTGTTCCCCATCGTTCGTCCGATGCTCCCCTTGATGTCGGCGAGGCGCGGCCCCGACCCGACTGGTTCCCAACCCGCGTCGGGCTGACATCGCGGCAGCCCGATCATGTCGAATTTCCGCGCGGGACACACGAGCGACAATATCACCCGCCCTCCCGCGCAGCTACTTTTGAGCGTAATCAAAGACACAACCGCGCGCCGGGCGCAACCGGCTTGAGGAAACCGCGCCGCCGGCGCCGCGGCGTTCGGAGATATTCCACTCTGGAATCGTTGAAAAACAAGGCGCGCCGCATCATGCCGGGGCGAACGTCCCATGCCGATGCGGATGCCCCGCCACCGCCTTCCGGTGCGTTTCGCGGGCCGATCGGGGTCGGAAAGCCGTCCCGGGGACGCCGAATCACCCACGAAGACGGCCATCGGGGCGAAAATGCGACCGACGATCCACCCGTTTTCGCCGCCCGACTCATTTCCCGAATTTACGAAAGCGGGAAATGGCACTATGTCTGGCACTCTCGCGAGACGCCGGGATGCGGTTGACTGCGCGGTTCGTATCGGCGGTTCGTATCGGCGGTTCGTGTCGACGAACGGGGCAGTCAGATCCAAGGCAACCAGACCCGAGGGAAATGAAGCGCATGTTGGAAGTGAAGCGCATGTTCCGCCGCATCGTAACGGCCGCCGCCGTCGCCGGCACGGCTGCCGGCCTCGCCGGCGCGCCGGCCGCAGCGCAGGGCGTCGTGCGCGCCACGCACGGCGAATGGCAGATGCGGTGCGAGACGCCGCCCGGCGCCGCCGGTGAACAATGCGCGCTGGTCCAGAACGTCGCCGCCGAGGACCGGCCGAACATCACCCTGCTCGTAATCGTTCTCAAGACGGCCGACAACAAGAGCCGCCTGCTGCGCGTCGTCGCGCCGCTGGGCGTGCTGCTGCCCGCCGGGCTCGGCCTCAAGATCGACCAGACCGACGTCGGCCGCGCCGGCTTCGTGCGCTGCCTCAACACGGGCTGCATCGCCGAGGTCGTCATGGACGACACGCTTCTCGGCCAGTTGAAGGCGGGCAAGACCGCCACCTTCATCGTGTTCCAGACGCCGGAGGAAGGCGTCGGCATCCCGGTCGCCCTCGGAGGCTTCAACGCCGGGTTCGATGCGCTGCCCTGAACCGTCGTCGGGCACCGGAACGGCGGGGCGTCCGTCGCTTCGCCGCGACGCATTTTGCCCCGAACGTCATTTCGTGCGCGGGGATCGGTTGACGAACGGGCGCATTATGCAGTTTCCTGCCGCAGTATCGACGAGGCAACCATGACCGACACCCGTGCACCCGCATTCCGCAAGACGACAGCCGGCAAGCAGGCAGCCGGCATGGCGGCGCTGCGTCGCATCCTGCCCGCCGCCGTGCTCTGCGGCGCGCTGGTGCTTGGCGGCTGCCAGTCCTCCGGCGGCGATTCCGGCGGCTCCACCCTGAAAAACTTCCTGCTCTACGGCGGCGCCACCGTGCCGCCGGAAATGGAGGTGCCCGCTGAAGAGGTCATCTGCCCGCGCTTCGACGTTTTCGAAGGGGGCTCCGCCGTCCGCTCCGGCGAGGGGCGCGAGCTGCGTCACCAGCTTGCGATCAGGACCACGGCGCGCGAGTGCATCACGCACGCGGACGGCACGCATACCGTCAACGTGGGCGTGGAAGTGCTGGCGCTGCTCGGGCCGGCGGGCCGGCCCGGCACGTTCTCGACGCCGCTCCACATCGCCATCAGACGCAACAACACGGTGCTCGCCACCCGCACCCGGCAGGTTTCCGTCACCATCCCGGCGGGTGAGGCGCAGGCCCTGACGCGCATCGTGGAAGAAGGGCTGCCCTTGCCGGAGGATACGTCCGGCGTGCTGATCCAGATCGGCCTGGGCGCACTGCGGCGATAGCACAGCACCGACCCGGAGAGGGCGGCGCGGAACAGACGAAAAGGGGAAAGCGATGACGCCCGACGGGTTGTTGACCACGCCGCTCCACGAGCGGCAACAGGCGCTGGGCGCCCGTTTCGTCGCGTTCGCCGGTTATTCGCTGCCCGTGCAATATGCGGCGGGCATCATCGCCGAGCACCGTCACACGCGCGAGGCGGCGGGGTTGTTCGACATCTCCCACATGGGGCAGGCGACGCTCGCCGGGCTGGATCACGAAACGACCGCCCGCGCGATCGAGACCCTCGTGCCGGCCGACATCCTGGGCCTCGCGCCCGGCCGTCAGCGCTACACGCAGTTGCTCAACGAGCAGGGCGGCATCATCGACGATCTGATGGTGAGCCGCGCCGCCGGTCCTTCGGCGGACGGGCGCCTGTATCTCGTCGTCAACGCGGCGCGCAAGGAGGCCGATTTCCGCCATCTCGCGCTCAACCTGCCGGAGAACGTCCGGCTGATTCCGCATCCCGGCCGGGCGCTCGTCGCGCTTCAGGGGCCGCTCTCCGCCGACGTGCTCGCCCGTTTCGCCCCCGCCTTGCGGGATCTGCCGTTCATGGGCGCGGCGGAGGCGCGGATCGAGGGTGTCGAGGTATCGGCGACGCGCTCCGGCTATACGGGCGAGGACGGTTTCGAACTGTCGGTCGTCGCCGACCGGGCGGTGGCGCTGTGGGATGTGCTCGCCGGCCAGCCGGAGGTGCGGCCGGTCGGTCTCGGCGCGCGCGATTCGCTGCGTCTCGAAGCCGGCCTGTGCCTTTACGGCCACGACATCAACGAGGAGACCTCGCCCGTCGAGGCGGGTCTCGCCTGGTCGATTCCGAAGCGCCGGCGCGCGGAAGGCGGCTTTCCCGGCCATCGCCGCATCCTGGCCGAGCTGGAGGAAGGCACGCTGCGCAAGCGCGTCGGCATCCTGCCGCAGGGGCGCACGCCCGCGCGGGAGGGAACGGCCGTCCTCAACGGCAAGGGCGAACTCATCGGCGAGGTTACTTCGGGCGGCTTCGGTCCTTCCGTCAGCGGACCGATCGCGATGGGTTACGTCGTCAGCGATTACACGGGCATCGGCACGGCGATCGGGCTCGACGTGCGGGGCAAGGTCATTCCGGCGAGCGTCGTGCCGCTGCCCTTCATCACGCATGGCTACCGGCGATAGCACGGCCTGCCGCCACCCAACCGCTAGAGCATTTCGGCGTTTCGTTGAAACACCGAAATGCTCTATCTTATTGACTTGACGCGTTTTCTTCACGCAAAGCGGTATCCACTTTGCTTGAAAACGCTCTAGGAACCTTCGGAGCGCAGCATGAGCGATATCCGCTACACCAGGGATCACGAGTACATTCGCGTCGATGAGGGCGCCGTCGCCACCGTCGGCATCAGCGACCACGCCCAATCCGCGCTCGGCGACGTGGTTTTCGTCGAGCTGCCCGAGGTTGGGCGCGTTCTCAAGGCCGGAGAGCAGGCCGCCGTCGTCGAGAGCGTGAAGGCCGCGAGCGAGGTATTCGCGCCGGCTTCCGGCCGGGTGGTCGCCGTCAACACGGCGCTGGAGGACAATCCCGCCACCGTCAACGAGGACCCGCTCGGCAACGGCTGGTTCTTCAGGCTCGAACTGGCCGATCCGACGGAACTCACGCAACTGCTCGACGAGGCCGCCTACGCGGATTACATCCGCGACCTCGCCTGATCCGATCACGGCGGCCGCGCCGGAAGGTTCGGGCCGCGCCAGAGAGGTTTGCGCCATGCGCTATCTTCCGCTGTCCGATGCCGATCGCGCCGGGATGCTGGCGCGCATCGGCGTCGATTCCGTCGACGACCTGTTCGCCGACATCCCGCGCGACGTGCGGCTGGCGGGGGACCTGCCGCTGCCGGGCCATCAGGGCGAGCTGGCCGTCGAGCGCCGGTTGCGCGCGCTGGCCGCCCGCAACGTGCCCGCCGGCTCGGTGCCGTTCTTCCTCGGAGCGGGCGCCTATCGCCATCACGTGCCGGCGACGGTCGACCATCTCATCCAGCGGTCGGAATTCCTGACGAGCTACACGCCCTATCAGCCGGAGATCGCGCAGGGCACCCTGCAAATGCTCTTCGAATTCCAGACTCAGGTGGCGGCGCTGACCGGCATGGAAGTCGCCAACGCCTCGATGTACGACGGCTCCACCGCCACCGCCGAAGCCGTGCTGATGGCCCACCGCGTCACCCGCCGCGGCAAGGCAGTGTTGTCGGGCGGGCTGCATCCGCATTATGCGGCGGTGGTGCGCACCGTTTCGTCGCCCGGCGGCCACGAGACCGTCGCGCTACCGCCCGATGTCGCGGCGGACGAGGACCTTGCCGCCCATATCGACGACGACGCTTCCTGCGTCGTGGTGCAGACGCCGGACGTGTTCGGCAACCTGCGCGATCTGCGCACCGTGGCCGAGGCCGCGCATGCGCGCGGCGCGCTGCTGGTGGCGGTCGTCACGGAGGCGGTGTCGCTCGGGCTCGTCACGCCGCCCGGCGCGATGGGGGCGGATATCGTCGTCGGCGAGGGGCAGTCGATCGGCAACGCGCTCAACTTCGGCGGTCCCTACGTCGGCCTGTTCGCGACGCGGACGAAATACCTGCGCCAGATGCCCGGCCGCCTCGCGGGGCAGACGCTCGACGCGCAAGGGCGGCGCGGCTTCGTGCTGACGCTTTCCGCGCGCGAGCAGCACATCCGGCGCGAGAAGGCGACGTCGAATATCTGCACCAATTCCGGCCTTTGCGCCCTCGCCTTCTCCATTCACGCCACGCTGCTGGGGTCGGAGGGGCTGCGGCGGCTCGCGCGCCTCAACCACGCGGGCGCGGTGGCGCTGGCCGACACGCTGGCCGGCATCGACGGCGTTGCGGTGCTGAACGACACATTCTTCAACGAATTCACGGTGCGGCTGCCGCGCCCGGCCGCGGCCGTGGTGGAGGAACTCGCAGCGCGCGGCGTTCTCGCCGGCGTGCCGGTGTCGCGCCTGCTGCCGGATGCGGGGCTCGACGATCTGCTGCTCGTCGCCTCGACGGAAATCAACACGGACGACGACCGCGCCGCGCTCGTCGCGGGCCTGAAGGGGGTGCTGTGATGGCAAACGATCGCGACCGCTCGGACGCTCCCGCAACGGCCGGAGAAAACGGGGCCTGTCGCACCTTCACCGGCAACCGCGGACTGGCGCAGGAGGAAGCGCTGATCTTCGAGATCGGCCGGATCGACGCCGCCGGCGTCGACATCGAGGAGCCCGCGCCCTTCACCCCGCGCCTCGGCGGACTCATGCGCGAGGACGGGATCGGCCTGCCCGGCCTGTCCGAGCCCGAGACCGTCCGCCACTACGTGCGTCTCAGCCAGCGGAACTACGGCATCGACACCGGCCTTTTTCCGTTGGGCTCCTGCACGATGAAACACAACCCGCGCCTTAACGAGGCGATGGCGCGGCTGCCGGGCTTCGCCGACATCCACCCCCTGCAACCGCTCTCCACGGTGCAGGGCGCATTGGCGCTGTTCGACGAGCTGTCGCGCTGGCTCGCGGAGCTGACCGGCGCGGCGGCGATCGCGCTGCCGCCCAAGGCGGGCGCGCACGGCGAGTTCTGCGGCATGGCCGCCATCCGGGCGGCCATCGAGGCGCGCGGCGAGGCCGGCACGCGCACCGTCGTGCTGGTGCCCGATTCCGCTCACGGCACCAATCCGGCGACGGCGGCGCTGCTCGGCTTTTCGGTGCGGGCCGTTCCGGCGCGTGACGACGGCACGGTGGACGTCGCCGCCGTGACCGGCGCGCTGGGGCCGGACGTTGCGGCCATCATGCTCACCAACCCCAACACCTGCGGCCTGTTCGAGCGCGACATCACGGCGATCGCCGATGCCGTGCACGCCGCGGGTGCGTTCTTCTATTGCGACGGAGCGAACTTCAACGCCATCATGGGCAAGGTGCGGCCGATGGACCTCGGCGTCGACGCCATGCACCTCAACCTGCACAAAACCTTCTCGACGCCCCACGGCGGCGGCGGCCCCGGCGCGGGGCCGGTGGCGCTTTCCGCAAGGCTTGCGGCTTTCGCGCCGCTGCCGCTGGTGAGGCGCGAGGGCGACGCCTTCGTGCTCGTGGAAGACGAGCGGGCCTGCGGCGCGGCGTCGCCCGATGCGGCGCCCTTCGGCCGCATCGCCGCCTTCCACGGGCAGACCGGCATGTTCGTGCGCGCGTTGGCCTTCATGCTGTCCCACGGCGCGGACGGTCTGCGGCAGGCGGCGGAGGACGCCGTGCTCGCCGCCAACTACATCCGCGCGAGCCTCGACGATCTGATGTCGGTGGCGTTCGACAGGCCGACCATGCACGAAGTGCTGTTCGACGACACCTGGCTCAAGGGCACGGGCATCACGACTCTCGATATCGCCAAGGCGCTGATCGACGAGGGCTATCACCCGATGACCGTCTACTTCCCGCTCGTGGTCCACGGCGCGATGCTGGTGGAGCCGACGGAGAGCGAGTCGAAAGCCTCCCTCGATCTTTTCATCGCCACGCTGCGCGACCTTGCCCGCAGCGCGCTGGCGGGCGAGCACGCGCGCTTTACCGGAGCGCCGCGCCTTGCGCCGCGCGGCCGGCTGGACGAAACCCGCGCCGCCCGCCAGCCGGTGCTCCGCTGGACGCCGCCGGCCTGACAGGGGCGGCCGCAAGCACGCCCGCAACTGTCCACATTCGTCAACGAATGATTCGCGCGGGCGCGGCCCATCAACCTTTCGTTTACCGCTGTCGTTAAGAATGTCTCCCGACGGCAGCGGTCCGGCACCGGGACGCGGAGGCCTTGAAGTATTGAATCGCTGGAGTCAGTTAGACCGTTTCGGAGACGCGGGACATTCTGAAGCTGACTCATGTCTGTCGCGCCGCAAATGGAGATTTACACCGAAAGAATGGTTCATATGCGTAAATAACTTGCCAGCATGAATCATGGTTTGTTAACCATTGCAGCATAGCGTTTCGAGTTGAAATCGGATGAGATCGGGCAGGCTGACCGGGGCAACCCGTCGTCAACGTCGCCCGTTCGGAGCCAACAGCACAGGGAGCCTCGGAAGCGAGGTTTGGGACGAGGCCATGCGCGTATTGCTCATTGAGGACGACAGCGCTACCGCGCAGAGCATCGAATTGATGCTGAAGTCCGAAAACTTCAATGCCTATACGACCGATCTTGGCGAGGAAGGCGTCGACCTTGGCAAGCTCTACGATTACGATATCATTCTGCTTGATCTCAACTTGCCCGACATGTCGGGATACGAGGTCCTGCGCAGCCTGCGCGTCGCGAAAGTCAAGACGCCGATCCTGATCCTCTCCGGCCTCGCCGGAATCGAGGACAAGGTGAAGGGGCTCGGCTTCGGGGCGGACGACTATCTCACCAAGCCCTTTCACAAGGACGAGCTCGTCGCGCGCATTCACGCCATCGTGCGCCGCTCGAAGGGGCATGCGCAATCCGTCATCACCACCGGCGACCTTCTCGTGAACCTGGACGCCAAGACCGTCGAGGTCAACGGGGCGCGGGTCCATCTCACCGGCAAGGAATATCAGATGCTGGAGCTTCTTTCCCTGCGCAAGGGAACGACGCTCACCAAGGAGATGTTCCTCAACCATCTCTACGGCGGCATGGACGAGCCGGAACTGAAGATCATCGACGTGTTCATCTGCAAGCTCCGCAAGAAGCTCTCCAATGCCTCGGCGGGCACGAACTACATCGAAACGGTGTGGGGTCGCGGCTATGTGCTGCGGGATATCGCTCCCGGCGAGGCGCGAATGGCCGGCTGAAAAGCCCGTTCCGTACAAGGAAGCGGGTTGAAGGCAGCGGCGTGCCGTGAAGATGCGTAACGTTTACCGTCCCCGGAAGAGCATCGCCCGCCAGATGCGCCGGAGAAGGCTTCGTCCTGGTTTGACAGCGGAAACGGCCGGCGCTATCGCGCCGCCATCAACCGGCTGCGCCAGCGAGGCCGTATCCGGCGGCGCTTCTTCCGTCGGCGCTGCGGATGCCGGGAGAGGCTCGGCCTGCGCCGGCGATGCATCCGGCAAGAGCGGTGGTGCGGCGGGCGGCTTCGGCGCAATCGCGGGCTTGAGCGACAAAGGCTTGAGCGGCAAGGGCTTGAGCGGCAAGGGCTCGCCCGCCTCCGGCCCGGCCGGCTCCGCGACCGGAGCGGCCGCTTCTCCCGCCGGAACCTTTTCCTGCAAGATATCTTTCGCCGGGACTTCGTGCGCAGCCCCCCCTTGCGGCTCAGAAATCCCGTGCGGCAAGGTCTCTTTCGTCAGGGCTGGCTCTGACAAGGTTTCCTCCGCCGAAGCCCCTTCCGCTGGAACGGGCGGCCGCTCATCCCCAGCGCCGCGATCCCCAGCGCCGCGATCCCCGGCGGCGGCGTCACGGGTGCGCGACGCCGGGCGCGCATCGCCGTTCCGCCGGCCCCGCGAGGACGGCGCCTTCAGCGCCGGCGCGACCTGCTTCTCCTCGCCGGGAGCGGGCACAGCCTCGACGGGCTCGGGCAGCAGGCCGAAAAACCGGGCGATTTCCTCCGTCGCCGACATGCCGATATCCGCGAAATGCGGCCCCGGCTGTTCGTGCACATCGGCGCGCCGCGCGTCGATCGGCACGGCGTGGCCGAGATGTTCGATCGCCACCGCCTCCACCAGCACCTGCCCGTCGGCGTCGCGCCAGCGCAGCCTGCGGCTGCCCTTGAAGTCGTCCTCCTCGCTCGCCAGTTCATCGAGGCCATGCACGTTCGTCCACTGCTTGACGATTTCCATGGCATTCGACGGCCGGACGACATCGTCGGCAAGCCCCTGCCAGACGGCAAGGCGCGGCCACCGCGCGGCGACGCGGGTTTCGACCAGGGCGCCGAACGGCGAGGCGCGGCGAACCTCCTCGCCCCGCTCCGCCGGCGAACGCTGGCTGCCCTCCATCATCACCTGAAGCGCATCATGGACGGTGGTGGCGGCGCGATACGGGAGCCCGGCGATGATCGCGCCGGCGGCAAATACCTCGGGATAGGTCGCGAGCATGACATTGGTCATGCCGCCGCCCGCGGAAAGGCCGGTCACGAAGATGCGCTGCCGGTCGATTCGGTGCGCGGCCGAGACGAAATTCACCATCTGCCGGATGGAAGCCGCCTCGCCCGCGTCGCGCTCGATATCGCCGACGCGAAACCAGTTGAAGCAGCGGCGCGGATTGTTCTCGTTGCGTTGCTGCGCGAAGATGACGGCGAAGCCCTCCCGCTCGGCCAGCCACGACCACCCGGAACCGCGATCGTAACCGGCGGCGGTCTGCGTGCAACCATGCAGCACGACGACAAGCGGCGCCTCCGGCGGCAGGTTGCGCGGAATGTACTGAAACAGCCGCAGATTGCCGGGATTGTCGCCAAAATGTTCCACCTCGGAGAGACGACAGCCTTCTTCCGTGCCGATGTCGTCATCGTCCAGCAGGTGCGGCAGGGAAAAAAGCGTCTCCCACTGCATCCGCCACAAGGCGAGATTCGCGGTCGTCGATGCAATTCCCGTCATATTGCTCCATCTTTCTTGTTGTCGGACCGTGGAGATGCCGGGAAGGCGGTGAAAAAAAACGCGACACCGCCCCTGATCCCCGTTCACCGCTAATCCGCCGGTCTTGAAGCGGGCCCCTCTGCACAGATGCTACCGCATTGCAGCAAAACCATGTCAACAAGTTCACAACGTGCGTTACCAAACGCCACGCAGCATGCCGGAAAAATGGAGCGTCACGCCCGCTCTTTTTTCATCGTTGAAAATACATTGAAATTTCCCGCAAGTCCAGTTCCCGCAAGTCCAGTTCCTGCAAGTCCTGTCTCGCAAGTCCGGTCTCGCGGCCAACGCGGCATCAGCCGAAGACGATGAGGCCGGCAAGGCCCGCGGCGCCGGCGATGATGCGCCACCAGGCGAAAAATCCCAGCCCGTGATTGGAAACGAAGGCGAGCAGGGAGCGCACCACGAGGTAGCCGGAGAGAAACGCCGCGATGAACCCGACCACGATGAGCAGGCCGTCGTTGAAATCCAGGTTGCGGTAGTTCTTCAGCAGGTCGTAGGAGAAAGCCGCCGCCATGGTGGGCATGGCGAGAAAGAACGAGAATTCCGTCGCGGCCCTTTTGTCGGCGCCGTTGAACATGGCGCCCACGATGGTCGCGCCGGACCGCGACACGCCGGGGATCATCGCGACGCACTGGCACAGGCCGATGATCAGGCAGGTCTTGAGCGGAAAATGCGTCGCGTCGTTGAAGCGGGGGGAAAACTTCATCCTGTCCACGGCCATCAGCACGAAGCCGCCGAGGATCAGCGTCACGCAGACGATCCAGGGATTGAAGAGCACGTTCTTGATGAAGCTGTGGCCGACGGCGCCGATGGCGACGGCGGGCAGGAAGGCGATGAACACGCCGAGGACGAAGCGCTGCACCTCCGGGTCGGTGCGGATGTTCCGCGCCATGGTGACAAGCCGCTGAAAATAGACCAGCATGATGGCGAGGATCGCACCGAACTGCACGAGCACCTCGAATGTCTTGCCGTTCGACTCGAAACCCATGAAATGGCCGAGCAGCAGCAGATGCCCTGTGGAAGAAACGGGAATGAACTCCGTCAGTCCCTCGACCACGCCGAGCACCGCCGCTTCAGGCAAGTCGCCGATCACCATGATGTTCTCCTTGATTCCCGGCGCGCCGGCGCCCGATGAGCGTCGCTGCCGCGCACCCCGGCGTTGTGCCGGTATAGCGTTAGAGAACCTTTAATGACATACTTCATTACACTGTTTGCGACGCATAAAATCAGTTGTTCGCGCCGCAAGCCGGCTCTATGAGTGGGCGACAATTCGAATGCGCCCGCATCCTGCGGGATTTCCCGGTGCGGAGCCCGCACAGGGGCGTCATGTTGAGAATCCGTATGCGTGGTGCCGCGCCGCGTCCTTCACCCCCGGACTCGTTTGGCTGAATCGATGGCGACCTTATTCCACTATCCATTTTGCCCCCAATCGCGCTTCATCCGCCTCGTGATGGCCGAGATGGGCCTCGAATCCGCACTGATCGAGGAAAAGCCGTGGGAGCGCCGTCACGAGTTCCTGATCATGAATCCGGCCGGGAACCTGCCGGTGTTTCTGGAGGAGCAGGGCTTCGCCGTGCCCGGCCCGATGGTCATCGCGGAGTATCTGGACGAGACGCGCGGTCTCGGTCTCGAAAGCCGCCGACTGCTGCCCGAGCAGGCCGCCGCGCGCGTCGAGGTGCGCCGGCTGATGGACTGGTTCCTGCGAAAATTCCACGAAGAGGTGTCGGACTATCTCGTCACCGAGAAAATCTACAAGCGTTTCATCAGCATCGCGGACGGCGGCGGGCCGCCCGACATGAGCGCCATCCGCGCCGCGCGGGCCAACGTGCGCTATCATCTGAAATACATCGGCTTTCTCATCGCCAAGCGCAACTGGCTCGCCGGCCCCGAGCTCACCTACGCCGATCTGGCCGCCGCCGCGCACCTTTCCAGCATCGACTATCTCGGCGACGTGCCGTGGGAGGAAGACGAAACCGCGCGTGCCTGGTACGCGCGCGTCAAGTCCCGCCCGTCCTTCCGCTCCCTGCTTGCCGACCGCGTGCCGGGCATGGTGCCCTCCGCCCACTACACCGATCTCGATTTCTGACCGGCGGCCGGCGCGACGATCGAATTGAACGCGGACAGCCATGTGCTATAGGTTGCGTGAACCTTGGCACCTGGCGCGAAAGCCGACCGATTGTACGTTCGCCCCTCTCCCGCCCAGCCCTGCGGCCGCGCGGACGAAACCGCGCCGCGCGGGGCCGCGCTGAAACAGGCGCTGGTCGCGCGGGCGCGCGAAGAGGGCTTCGATCTCGTGCGCGTCACGCGCGCCGACGCCATACCGGAGGCAGGCGGACGCCTTGCCGAATGGCTTGCTGCCGGCCATCATGCCTCGATGGAATGGATGGCGGAAACCGCCGACAGGCGCGCCTCGCCGCTCGCCCTGTGGGCGGAGGTGCGCTCGGTCATCATGCTGGCCATGAACTACGGGCCGGCCGACGACCCGATGGAACTGCTGACCCGCAAGAGCAACGGCGTCATCGCCGCCTATGCGCGCAACCGCGACTATCACGACATCATCAAGGGCAAGCTCAAGCAGGTGGCGGGCTTTTTCGCCTCCCGCGCCGGGGCGGACGTGAAGGTGTTCGTCGACACCGCGCCCGTGATGGAGAAGCCGCTCGCCCAGGCCGCCGGGCTCGGCTGGGCCGGCAAACACTCCGTCATCGTCTCGCGCGATTTCGGCGGCTGGCTGCTGCTCGGCGTCATCTTCACCACCGCCGAGCTGCCGCCCGATGCGCCGGAGCGCGATCATTGCGGCTCCTGCCGCCGATGCCTCGACATCTGCCCCACCGACGCCTTTCCCGCCCCCTACCGGCTCGACGCGCGCCGCTGCATCTCCTATCTGACCATCGAGCACAAGGGCGCGATCCCGCGCGCGTTCCGGGCCGCGATCGGCAACCGAATCTTCGGCTGCGACGATTGTCTCGCCGTTTGTCCGTGGAACAAGTTCGCCGCCACGGCCAGCGAGGCGAAGCTCGTCGCCCGCGACGACAATGTGGCCCCGCCGCTCGCCGAACTCGCCCGCCTCACGGACGCCGCCTTCCGCGCCCGCTTCGCCGGATCGCCCGTCAAGCGCACCGGCCGCGACCGCTTCATCCGCAACGTCCTCATCGCTATCGGCAATTCCGGGGATGCGGCGCTCGCGGACGAGGCGCGCGCCCTGCTCGACGATCCCGCGCCCGAGGTGCGCGGCGCGGCCGTGTGGGCGCTTGGCCGGCTCCTTCCGGCAGCGGATTTCGCCGATCTCGCCCGCCGTCGCCACCCGCATGAGCCCGATACCGAGGTCGGCGGAGAGTGGCAGGCGGCAATCGACGCAAGAGGCCGTAGCGACCACGGATAGGAGCCGGACGATTGCATGAGATCGGGAAGCGCTTCCAGGGGAACGGCATGAGACTCTTCATTTTCGGCATCGGCTACACGGCGCAGGCGCTGATCGCCACGCAGACGCACCGCTTTTCCCACATCGCCGGCACCGTCAGGACGGCGGAAAAGGCGCAGGCGTTGAGGGCGCGCGGAATCGACGCGCATGTCTTCGACGGCGCGGACAGCCGGAAGCCCGCGGAGCCGGCATTGCTTCGCGCTCTCGAATCCGCCGACACCCTCCTCGCCGGCATTCCGCCCGGCGAGGCCGGTGATCCCGCCCTCGCGCTGCTCACCGGCACTGACACGCCGGCGGCCCCGGAGGCAACGGAATCGCAGCGCCTTTTCCGGTTTCGTGAAATCGGAAAGCGCATTAACCACATCGGCTATCTTTCGACGATCGGCGTCTATGGCGATCACGGCGGCGCGTGGGTTGATGAAACCTCGCTGACGCTGACCCGTCTGCCGCGCTCCCTGCGCCGGCTGGACGCGGAAGCCGCGTGGCTCGCCCTCGCCCGATCGGCCGGAGCGCGCCCATTCGTCTTTCGCCTGCCCGGCATCTACGGACCGGGACGCAACAACCTGCGCGATCTCGCCGCCGGCACGGCGCGCAACATCGTCAAGGCGGGGCACGTGTTCAACCGGGCGCATGTGGACGACATCGCGGCCGCCATCGCGGCCGCGATGGCTCAGGACGGCCCGGAAGGCGTCTACAACGTCACCGATGACGAACCCGCCGCGCAGGGCGATGTCGTCGCCTTCGCCGCCCGGCTGCTCGGCGTGCCGCCGCCGCAACCCGTCGATATCGCGACGGCCAGACTGCCGGAGACGGTGCGCAGCTTCCATGTGGAAAACAAGCGGGTAAGCAATGCGCGGCTCAAGGCGCTGCCGGGTTTTCGCCTTGCCTACCCCACCTATCGGGAAGGGCTCGCCGCGCTCCATGCCCTGGGCGAGGGCAGCGCCATTGCCGGCACGGATTCCCGCTGAACGGGAGCGACGGACGTTCAGGCGCATACGTTCCGATTCCATCGGAACGCGGGCGGCGACTCACGAAGCGGCCGGGCGGAGATCCATCGCGATACGCGCCTCGCCGCGGTTGATCGCCCGCATCTCCGGCGTAAACGCCGGCAGGCCGCCGCCTGTCGACGGCGCATGCAACACGAGCGGCGGCAGAATGCGCAGGGGCGCGCGCGAGCCCTTCACACCCGCGATCAGCAGCCGCGTCGCCGGCGCCTCGGCGTGAGGATGGACGGTTCGCAACGTCACGCCGCCGAAGCGGCCCTCACAGGCGGTCAACAGGCCGTGCAGGGCATCCGCCCGATGAATGACGACGATGCGCCCGCCGGCCCTTGCGACATCCGCGCAAGCGCGCATCCAGTCGTCCAGCGTGCCGCCTTCGAGGATATGGGCCGACCGCCTCGCGGCGTCCGGCGAGCGGCGGACCGCGCCTTCCTCATGAAAAGGCGGATTGGTCAGCACCAGATCGGCGGCGTCCCGCAGGCCGGCGGCGCGCCTTTCCGCCGCCGAGAACAGATCGACAGTGGCAAGGCGGACCCTGCTTTCCAGATGGTTCAGCGCGATATTGCGTGCCGCGAGCCCGGCCGCGTCCGGATCGCGCTCGACCAGCGTGGCCGTCGCACGCGGGTTGAGCGCGGCCGCCGCCAGTCCCACCGTGCCGACGCCAGCGCCGAGATCCGCGACATGGCCGTCGAAATCCGCCGCGACGGCCGCCGCCAGCAGCACCGCATCGGTGCCCGCCCGGTGCCCGCGTCGGGGCTGGAGAAGCCGCAGCCGGTCGCCGAACAGGCGATCCTCGACGATATCGAAAGATGCCTCCGACATGCGGTCCGCGTCATTCGCCGTCGAAGCTCACGAGCGTTCGCACGGTGACGCCCATGGTCCGCAGCTTCTCCGCCCCGCCGAGATCGGGCAGGTCGACGACGAAAACGGCCGCGACGACCTCGGCGCCGATCCGCCGCAGCAGGTCGACCGCCGCGGTCGCTGTGCCGCCAGTCGCAATGAGATCGTCGACAAGGATGACGCGCTCCCCCGCGTCGATGGCGTCGCGGTGCATCTCGATGGCGTCGAGGCCGTATTCCAGCGAATAGGCGATCGAGACGGTGTCGTGCGGCAGCTTGCCCTTCTTGCGAATCGGCACGAAGCCGGCCGAGAGCTGGTGCGCCACCGCGCCGCCGAGGATGAGGCCGCGCGCCTCGATGCCGGCCACCTTGTCGATCTTGGCTCCCGGCCAGGGTTGCACCAGTTCGTCGATGGTGCGCCGGAAGGCGCGGGCGTTGCCGAGCAGGGTGGTGATGTCGCGAAACACCACGCCGGGACGCGGATAATCGGGAATCGAGCGGATCGTCGCCTTGAGATCGGCCGTCGAGTTCCTGCTCATGTCACATCACCTTGGGCATTTCCGGGACCACCAGCGTCGTCGGGAACGAACCTCCCCGAGAGATCGGCCGAGAATAGCGCCTGCCGGACGGACGCCCAACAAAAAAACAACCTGGATCGGAAACCGATCCAGGATTCCCCGTTCCGGGATTCCCCGTTCCAGGCGAACTCGGATCGATCAGATATTTCCATCTGATCGGGAAACGCTCCGAGGGCTTTTTCGCCGGTCGGATCGTCAGGCGTGACGCTCTTCGGCGTGGGTGCTCGCCCAGATCTTCTTCTTCACGAAGTAAAGCAGGCCGGCGAACACGGCGAGGAAGATGATCACCCGGAAGCCGAGCGCCTTGCGCGCTTCCATATGCGGCTCCGCCGCCCACATCATGAACGCCGTCACGTCGCGTGCATATTGGTCTATCGTCTCGGGAACGACGGGGCGGCCGTCGTCGCCGCGCGGAAACTCGACCTGTCCGTCGGCGATCGGCGGCGGCATGGCGATCAGATGGCCGGGGAAATACTTGTTATAGTATTGGCCGGGCTGCAACGTCACACCCTCCGGCGGCTCCTCGTAGCCGACGACGATGCCGTGGATCAGGTCGGGACCCTGCTCCTGATAAAGGGTGAAGATATCGAACAGAAAGGTCGGGAAGCCGCGCGTGTAGGTGCGGGCCTTGGCCAGCAGCGAGAAATCCGGCGGGTAGGCGCCGCCGTTCGCGGCGCGCGCCGCCTGCTCGTTCGGGAACGGCGAGGGAAAGCGGTCCGAAGCGATGCCGGGACGCTCAAAGTAGTCGCCGGCGTCGTTCGGCCCGTCCTGCACCTGATAGGTGGCGGCGAGCGCCTTCACCTGATCCTCGGAAAATCCCGGCCCGCCGGGCTCGGCCAGATTGCGGAACGCAACGCGGCTCAGGGCGTGGCAGCTTGCGCAGACTTCCCGGTAGATCTTGAAGCCGCGCTGCAACTGCGCGCGGTCGTAGGTGCCGAAAGGCCCTGCGAACGACCAGGACACCGCCGGCGGATGGATCGCCTCTCCCGCCGCCTGCGCCGGCGCGGAAAAGGCGAGGCCCGCCACAAGCCCGGCGACGGCGCCGAGCGTCATCACGAAGCGCCTCAATCCGCCGCCCACGGAGGCCGCACGCCTGTTCTCGCTCATGTCCTGCTCCCCCCGCACAACCGGGCAACGTTCATCGATCTGGAAAGCCACCATTGTCGCCCCCGCTTCAACCGTTGCCGCCGGTGGCGGTGGCCGGCTTCGCATGTTCGCTCAACACCGCCTCGGCGATCGAGTTCGGTAACGGCTTCGTCTTCTCCAGAAGCCCCAGCAGCGGCAGGATGATCAGGAAGTGAGCGAAGTAATAGGCGGTCAGGATGCGGCTCGCGATGACGTAGCCGCCCTCGGCCGGCATGGCGCCGAGATAGCCGAGACCGATCGCCACGAGCGCGAACACCCAGAAAAGCTGACGATAGATCGGACGGTAGACCGCCGAGCGCACCTTCGAGGTGTCGAGCCAGGGCAGGAAAGCGAGGACCGCGATGGAGCCGAACATCGCGATGACGCCGCCGAGCTTGGACGGGATGGCGCGCAGGATGGCGTAGAACGGCAGGAAGTACCATTCGGGCACGATATGCGCGGGCGTCACCAGCGGATTCGCCTCGATGTAGTTGTCCGCGTGGCCGAGGAAGTTGGGCGTATAGAACACGAACCACGAGAAGAAGATGAAGAACACGATGACGCCGAACATATCCTTGATCGTCGCGTGCGGCGTGAACGGCACCGAGTCCTTGCGGATGTCCTTGATCTCCACGCCGGTCGGGTTGTTCTGGCCCACATGGTGCAGCGCCCAGATGTGCAGGACGACGACGCCCGCGATCATGAAGGGCAGCAGGTAATGCAGCGAGAAGAAGCGGTTCAGCGTCGGGTTGTCGACCGAGAAGCCGCCCCACAGCCACGTCACGATCGGATCGCCGACGAAGGGCAGCGCCGAGAACAGGTTGGTGATCACCGTCGCGCCCCAGAAGCTCATCTGGCCCCACGGCAGCACGTAACCCATGAAGGCGGTCGCCATCATCAGCAGGAAGATCACGACGCCCAGAATCCACAGCACCTCGCGCGGCGCCTTGTAGGAGCCGTAGTAGAGCCCGCGGAAGATGTGGATGTAGACCGCGATGAAGAACATCGAGGCGCCGTTGGCGTGCAGGTAGCGCAGCAGCCAGCCGAAGTTCACGTCGCGCATGATGTGCTCGACCGACGAGAACGCCAGCGTGACGTGCGGCGTGTAATGCATCACGAGCACGACGCCGGTGAGGATCTGCGCCACCAGCATGAAAGACAGGATTGCGCCGAACGTCCACAGGTAGTTCAGGTTTCGCGGCGTCGGGAAGGCGACGAAAGACGAATGCAGGAGGCTGATGATCGGCAGCCGGCTTTCCAGCCATTTCGTCAGGCCGGTCTGGGGAACGTAGGTCGAATGTCCGTGCATGGCTCTTCTCGGCTTCGGCGCGTCAGGGGGCTTTCGATCCGGCTGCGATCTGCCCGTCCCAGCCGGGACGGATGTCAACCGATGCGAATGGTCGTGTCGGAAAGGAACTGATACGCGGGAATGTGCATGTTCTCCGGCGCGGGACCCCGCCGGATGCGGCCGGCCGAATCATAGTGCGAGCCATGACACGGGCAGAACCAGCCGTCGTAATCGCCCTGGCTGCCGAGCGGCACGCAGCCGAGATGCGTGCAGATACCGACCATGACGAGCCAGGCTTCCTTGCCCTCGGCGGCGCGGTTGGCATCGGTCGCAGGCGCGTCGGTGGGCAGGTTGCCGTTGCGGGCCAGCGGATCGACGAGCTGGCTCACCTCGACGGCCTTCGCCTCCTCGATCTCCTTGGGCGTGCGGTGACGGATGAAGACGGGCTTGCCGCGCCATTTCACCGTGATGCTCTGCCCCTCGGCGACCTGCCCGACGTCCACTTCCACGGAACTCAGCGCCAGCGTCGAGGCATCGGGGTTCATCTGGTCGACGAACGGCCACACCAGCGCGCCGACGCCCACGGCGCCCACCGCACCCGTCGCGATATAGAGAAAGTCTCGCCGTGTCGGCTCGACGGTCGCAGTCTCGGCCACGTTATGCCCCCCAATCATTCTGAGCCGCGCCGCTGCCTGCCCCGGCAGTCGCACGGAATGCCCGCTCTCAAGGCACCTGCCGCCTGGAAGGGCGCGCCGCCTGGACGGACAGCATTCAATCTGCCCGCGACTTCCCGCCCCTGCTCTTTGGCATGGTTCCAAAAGCCTGTCCAGAATTACACTACAACAGTCTTAAAAAGCAACGGCAATTCGCCACGGTCCAGCCTGCGCTAAATCGTCCCGTCGCGCCGCGGAAACAGGGTTGCACATTCCTCTTGCAGCGTCAGCCGTAAACCTGTCACATGCGCCTGCTAAAGTGTTTTCCGGTTTCGTATAATCGGAAATATGCCCGGTTTGCGTTTCGCCGCGCTTCGCGGGCGGGCTGTCGGCCCGGTCCGCGGCGTATGGTTTATCGGTTCCCACTGTCACCCCGCGGGAGGAGGCAATCATGAGTTTCACTGTTGGCGATGTTGTCATGCTTAAATCGGGCGGCCCCGCACTGACTGTGACCGAAGTCGGCGACAACGGCATTTCCGTTGTCTGGTACGCCGACAGCGAGGACAATTTCCGCACCACCGTCCTCCCGCCCGAATCGCTCATCCTGTTCGACGACGAAGATGACGTCGATCTGGAGGAAGACGACGAGGAAGACGAAGACGACGAGGAAGACGTGGCCTGAGCCACCCCGCATCATTGCGTCGGACCGCACGGGAAACCCCGTGCGGCCTTTCCGGAACAGCTCCGGGCAGGCGAAGCGGCATTCGCTTCCCCTGATTCCCGGCCTTTGCCCGCCGTCAGGCGCAACCCGCAGGCGCGGGGCTTCAGATTCGGACGCGGGCCGCGAGCCGTCAATCGGCTGGCACGCGGCGGATCGTGAATTCGATTCGCCCATCCCCCAGCTCGCGCCAGTTTTCGACCTCGGTCACATAAGCGGACCGCCTCGGGCGCTCCATCCATTCGCGTGCTTTCATGCGCGCCTTCTCGCGTGGCAGAATGTAAGTTTCTCGCCAGAAACAGAGGGCGCCGGCCGCATCGCGCTGCCGGGCGATCGCATCGCGCCGTGAAGCGAGACGCCGGACGATCTGGACGGGGAGATAGACGTTGCTGACCATCGTTGATTCCCTGCGAGTCAGGCGGATCCTGACAACCTCGCGACTGTAGCGGCCCGCGAAAGACTTGACGATACCCGCGCAGAACTTGCGATATTATTTTATTCCCGACACGATTGCCGCACCGGGAAGGAAATATCCGGCGGCGCTTGCATTGCCGCCCGTTACTGGCGCATAACCCGCCGCGACAGGACGGCGCGGATGCTTGGCGGGCCTTGCGAATCGGGCCTCCCCAGCGTCATATTTCTTACATATCGCTGTTTGTGGCATGCTTGTCGCGGCGTATCCGGCGGCTCCGGCGCACGGCGGTTCATCGGGGAGAGATTGAGGCGATGCAGACCTTTTTTGTCGAGATCAAATGCCGGTTGGGCAAGACGTATGACGTGGCGAGCGCGCTGGCCGATCGGGAGATCGCGTCCGAGATCTATTCCATCGCCGGCGATTTCGACATCCTCGCCAAGTTCCACGTCGACGCGGGCGTCGATATCGGGCACTTCGTGGGCGAGAAGGTGCAAACCATCGACGGCATCGCCGACACGCGCACCGTGATCACCTTCAAGGCTTTCTGACCCCTGCCGTTTTTTCCGAGAGACATCCCCCGAGAGTGTTTTCGCCCATGCACGGACTGAAGCGCGCCCTGGCGGCGATCTGGCGGCTGATCCTGCCATATGTGACGGCGCGCGAGACGGGCGAGCTGACCGTTCCGCTCATCGGGCGCATCCGCATGCAGGAGCGCTGGATCGGCATCGGGCTTTTCATCTCGCTCATCCTGATCAGCCTGTTTCAGGTCGGGCTCAACGTCCGCCTGAGCTACTTCTCGCGCGATCTCTACAATGCCTTGCAGGAGATGGACGCCGGCGCTTTCTGGCATCAGCTTCTGCTCGTCTTCTCACCGCTCGCCGCCGTATGGATCGGCGTCGCGATCCTCAGCATCGTCGTCCAGTACATCTTCGATATCCGCTGGCGCGCGTGGTTGACGCGCCGTTACATCGACAACTGGCTCGCCGGCGGCGCGCACTACAAGATGCAGCTTTCCGGCGTAGATGCCGATAACCCCGACCAGCGCATCGCGGAAGACATCAATCTCTTCATCGTCGGCACGCGCAGCCTGAGCCTCGGGCTGCTGACGCAGGTGGCGACGCTCGCCTCGTTTGCGGCGATCCTGTGGTCGCTGTCCGTCAATTTCACCCTGCCGGGCACCGATATCGCCGTGCCGGGGCTGCTGCTGTGGGTGGCGCTGATCTATGCGGTGCTCGGCACCTGGCTCACGCACGTCATCGGCCGCCGGCTGATCGGGCTCAACTTCGCCCAGCAGCGCTACGAGGCGGATTTCCGCTTTTCGCTGGCGCGGCTGCGCGAATATGGCGAGCAGGTCGCCCTGCTCTCGGGCGAGAACGCGGAGCGGGAGCAGCTCGGCGGAAAGTTCCGCCGCGTGATCGACAATTACATGGCGATTCTCAGCCGGCAGAAGAAGCTGACGCTGTTTACCGCGTCGTTCTTTCAGGCCAGCGTCGTGATCCCCTATCTGTTCGTGGCGCCTTACCTCTTCGCCAGAAAGGTGACGCTGGGGCAGATGATGCAGACCGTCGACGCTTTTTCGCGCGTGCAGGACGCCTTGACGTTCTTCGTTTCCGCTTATTCCACGGTTGCGGATTACAAGGCCGTGGTCGACCGCCTGTCCAGCTTCGAGCAGGCGATCGAGGCGACGCGCCGGCGGGAGCGGGAGCCGGGTCCGCGCCCCGCGCTCGACCAGCCGGAACGGCCCGCCTCGCCGCATGACGGCATCGTCATCTCGAATGTGGATCTGCGCGTGCCGTCGGGCCGCACCGTGCTGTCGATCCCCTCCCTAGTGCTGAACCGGGGCGAGCGCGCCCTCGTCACGGGCCGCTCGGGCATCGGCAAATCGACGCTGTTTCGCGCCGTCGCGGGTATCTGGCCGTTCGGCGCCGGCACCGTCGCCCTGCCGGAAGGCGCGCGGGTGATGCTGCTGCCGCAGCGGCCCTATATTCCCATCGGCACGCTGCGCGCCGCCGCCGCCTATCCGGCCACCGGCGATCTCTATTCCACGGACGAGGTGGCGCGGGCGCTGGAAGCGGTGCACCTCGGCCATCTCATACCCCATCTGGACGATGAGGGCCTGTGGGGGCTCACGCTGTCGCTGGGGGAACAGCAGCGCGTCGCCATCGCGCGCGCCCTGCTGGCGAAGCCCGACTGGCTGCTGCTCGACGAGGCCACGGCCGCGCTCGACGAACCGACAGAGGCGGCGATCTACACCCTCCTGCGGGAGAAACTGCCGCAGACGACGGTCGTCTCCATCGGGCATCGCTCGACGCTCGACGCCTTCCATGACCGGCGCATCGAGCTCGTGGCCACCGGCGTCGGCAAGGACGCCGCCCTGACGCATTCCTGAAACGACAACGCCCCGGCGCAGGCCGGAGCGTCGCAAGGCGGGCCGGAGCGCCCGCCGATCATGGAATCATCCGATCGACAGGAATTCGCTCGCGATCAAGGAACGAGCGCATGCCCGGTCCGGTGCATCAGGCCCAATCGTCGCCGCCGCCATCGCTAAAATCGTCGAAGCCGCCGTCGAGGCTCTCGTCGTAGCTCGCATCCTGATAGGTCGCGTCGTCGTGCCCGGTTTCGAACTCGCCGGCGTCGGCCGTGTCCTGCGTGGCGGGCTCCTCCGCGGCGGCCGATGCCGGATCGGACGCGGCCTCGGCCGAACCGCCGTTGAGGCCGAAGGCGTTGGCGAGCACGTTGCCCAGCACCAGACCGCCCGCAACGCCGACAGCCGTCGTCATGGCGGAGGCGAGGAAGCCGCCGCCACCGCCCTGGTTGCCCCAGGGGCCCGGCTGCGCGCCCTGTCCGGCCCAGGGACCGCCCTGCGCGCCGCCCTGACGCCCCCAAGGTCCGCCTGCCTGCTGCCCGCCCGCCTGCTGCCGGGCGGCGGGACGGGGAGCGGGTTGCGCCTGCCGGGCCGGCGGCGTGGAAGCGCCGAACAGGCTGGACAGGAAACCGCCGCCGGCGGCGGGCGCAGCCGCCGCGGCCTCCCGCGCCTCCGCCACCTCGGTCTCGAGCGCGTTCACACGATCGTTGAGGCTTGTGAGCGCCTGCTCCTGCACATGCACGATCTGCGCCAGCAGATAGGCGGCGCCCGGCTGGGCGGCGAGGCGGTTCTGGATCAGCGCGTCTGCTTCAGGGTCACGCGGCTGGCCTTCGGCCTGCTTCAGCCGGTCGAAAATTCCATTGATGACGTCACGTTCCTGCGGATTCATTGCATGGCCCTCTTGAAGCACGATTCCGGTTGCCGGCGCCCCCTCGCGGGCCGCCGGATGCCGCAGAGGTAGGAAGCCCGCGCCGGTTCGCCAATGGGGAGCGCGCAATAACAAATTCGTGAACGCATCCGGCCGGATGCCCGGACCGGCGAGGGCCGGCGCGCCGGCCTTGACAGAAGGGGGCGATGACCTGTAGCGCCAGTGGGACAGCATCAGCAGCGGCGACGCCGTGCAGGCGGAAAGTCTCACGGCCCCGCGATCGAGGAGCGGCCCCTTGTCCGACATTTCTTCGTCCGCGCCTTCCGCCGGCGACGGCGCCGTCGCGGTGATTTCCGGCTTGCAAGCTGTTACGGATCGCTACGACGTGCTGCTGTGCGACGTCTGGGGTGTGCTGCACGACGGCCTCACCGCATTCCCGGAAGCGGGCGATGCGCTGGCGCGGTTTCGCGCGCAGGGAGGCACGGTGGTGCTCATCACCAACGCGCCGCGCCCGCACGGCGAAGTGCGCGTCATGCTGGAACGGCTGAGAGCCCGCCCCGATGCCTTCGACGCCATCGTCACCTCCGGCGACGTTACGCGCGGCGAGATCGCCGCGCGGCGCGGCCTGCCCGTGTGGCATCTCGGTCCCGACCGGGACCTGCCGGTTTTCGACGGCCTCGACGTCTCGCTGTCGACGCTCGATGACGCCGCCTATGTGGTCTGCACCGGCCTCTTCGACGACGACCGCGAGACGCCGGCCGACTACGCCGGGCGGCTGGACATCATGGCGGAACGCCGCATGACGATGGTGTGCGCCAACCCCGACCTCGTGGTGGAGCGGGGCAGCGACCTGATCTATTGCGCCGGATCGCTCGCCGCCGCCTATGAAGCCGCCGGCGGGCGGACGATCTATGCCGGCAAGCCCTACGGGCCGATCTATACGCGCGCAGTCGAAAGCGCGGCCGCCGTGCGCGGCGCGGCGCCAGATACCCGGCGTGTGCTCGCCATCGGCGACGCCCTGCGCACCGATATCGCGGGCGCACGGCAAGCCGGCTTTGATTCGCTCTTCGTCGCGCGCGGCATTCACGCCGCCGAGGCGCTCGACGGCGAGGGCCGGCTGGAAGAGCGCCGCCTGTCGGCCTGGCTCGCGGACCAGCCGCTCACGCCGACGGTGGCGATCGAGCGGCTGGTCTGGTAGAGAAACGGCGCAATATCTTCCTACGCGCAACCGCATCGAACCGAGCATGACCGCATCCGCGCCGCATCTGCCCCTTTCCGCCCCGCGCGTCCTGCCGGGCTTCACGCCGCTGCCCGGGGAACTGGCGCGGCCGGTGCTCGCCATCGGCAATTTCGACGGCGTGCACAGGGGCCACCAGCGCGTGATCGGCGCGGCGGCGGCGCTCGCCCGCGATCTCGGCCGGCCCGCGATCGCGCTGACTTTCGAGCCGCACCCGCGCAGCTTCTTCGCGCCCTCCAGGCCGATGTTCCGCATCACGCCGCCGCCGCTCAAGGCCGCCATCCTGCAAGCGTTCGGCGTGGACGCGGTGATCGCCTTCACCTTCGACGCCGCCTTCGCCGGGCTGACGGCGGGACAGTTCCTCCACGACCTGCTCGTCGAACTCTATGCGGCGTCCGGCGTCGTCGTGGGACACGATTTTCATTTCGGCAAGGGCCGGGAGGGCTCGCCCGCCTTCCTGTGCACCCATGCCGGCAACCGGGGCCTGCCGGTGACGGTGGTGGAGCCCGTGCGGGAGGCGGAAAACCCGGTTTCGTCGAGCGCCATCCGCGAGGCGCTGTCGGCCGGCGACATCGCAGCGGCGGGCCGTCTTCTCGGCTACCGCTGGATCGTGCAGGCGGAAGTGGTGCATGGCGACGCCCGCGGGCGCGTGCTCGGCTATCCGACCGCCAACATGCGCCTCGATCCCGCCTGCGGCCTGCGCCACGGCATCTACGCCGTGCGGATGCGGGTCGACGGCGTGGTGCATGCGGGCGTCGCGAGCTTCGGCCGCCGCCCCACATTCGACGACGGCGCGCCGCTGCTCGAAACCCACCTGTTCGATTTCGCCGGCGATCTCTACGGCAAGCGGCCGGCCATCGAGTTTCTGGAATGGCTGCGGCCGGAGCTCAAGTTCGACGGCATCGACGCGCTGGTGGCGCAGATGGACCGCGACAGCGCCGGGGCCCGCGCCATCGCGACACAGGCGAACGTGCGTTGCCCGCCCTCGCTTCTCGGCTGAAGCCGGCAGGCGCGCATTCCCCCGGAGCGTATTCTCGCGGGGCGTATTCTCTTTGCGTCGGCGTGCTCCGGCTGCTAGAAGTCCGGTCATGAGACATTTTCGCGTCATGACATATCGTGGCCCCGGCGCGCCCGTGGCCACGGAGCGCCGGAACGGCCGCGGGCGAATTAACGGCCCGGCCCCGGTGAACCTGTCGCCGCGCATGCCGGCGATACGGGCCGGGTCCGGGAGCCGATGACCGCCGCTTGCAGCCGCAAGCCGTTTGCCGTTCCAAGATTGCATCCGCCGAGATTTCATCCGTCATGACCAGTTCCGACAACGCCGTTACCCGCGACTACACGCAAACCCTGTTCCTGCCGAAAACGGATTTTCCCATGCGCGCCGGGCTGCCGCAGCGCGAGCCGGAAATCCTCGAACGCTGGCGAAAGAACGATCTCTACCGCCAGTTGCGCGCTGCGGGCGCGGGCAAGAGCCGCTTCGTGCTGCACGATGGCCCGCCCTATGCCAACGGCAACATCCACATCGGCCATGCCCTCAATAAAGTGCTGAAGGACATGATCGTGCGCGCCCAGTCCATGCTGGGGCACGACGCCAATTACGTGCCCGGCTGGGACTGCCACGGCCTGCCGATCGAGTGGAAGATCGAGGAGCAATACCGCGCCAAGGGCCGCGACAAGGACGAGGTGCCGGTGGTCGAGTTCCGCCGCGAGTGCCGCGCCTTCGCGGAGCATTGGGTCGATGTGCAGCGCGAGGAGTTCAAACGCCTCGGCGTCACCGGCGACTGGGACAATCCCTATCTCACCATGGCGCTGCCGGCCGAAGCGCAGATCGCGCGCGAGATCATGAAATTCGCCGCCTCCGGCCAGCTTTACCGCGGCTCCAAGCCGGTGATGTGGTCGGTGGTGGAACGCACCGCGCTGGCGGAAGCGGAAGTCGAGTATCACGAACACACGTCGCAGAGCATCTTCGTCGCCTTCCCGATCGTGGAAGCGGACGACGCCGACCTCGCCGACGCGCGCGTCGTGATCTGGACGACGACGCCGTGGACCATTCCGGCCAACCGCGCCATCGCCTATTCCGCCGATATCGCGTACGGCCTCTATGAAGTGACGCAGGCTCCGGCGGACAACTGGGTGCGCACCGGCGCGAAGCTGCTGGTGGCGGACAAGCTGGCGGAGGGCCTGTTCAAGGCCGCCCGCGTCGAGGATTTCCGCAAGCTGCGCGCCGTCGATCCCACGCGCGTGCGCACGGCGGCGCACCCGCTGCGCGGCAAGGATCCCGGCAAGGGCTACGACTTCGACGTGCCGCTCGTCGCCACCGATTACGTGACCGACGATGCCGGCACCGGCTTCGTCCATACGGCGCCCGGCCACGGCGCGGACGACTACAACGCCTTCCTCGCCAACCGCGCCCGCTTCGCCGCCGCCGGCACGGACGAGCTGCCGCACACCGTGGGGCCGGACGGCGCGTATTATCCGCATGTGCCGCTCTTCGCCGGCGCGCGCGTGATGGACGACAAGGGCAAGGAAGGCGACGCCAACGAGCGCGTCATCGCGGCGCTGCGCGAGGCGGACGCGCTCATCGCGCGCAACCGCATCAAGCATCAATATCCGCATTCATGGCGGTCCAAGGCCCCGGTCATCTACCGCAACACGCCGCAATGGTTCATCGCCATGGACAGGCCCATCGGTGGAAACGGCGCGACGCTGCGCGAGCGCGCGCTGAAGGCCATCACGCAGACGCAATGGGTGCCGGCCTCGGGCGAGAACCGCATCACCGGCATGATCGCCAACCGGCCGGACTGGGTGGTGTCGCGCCAGCGCGCCTGGGGCGTGCCGATCACCGTCTTCGTGCGCGAGGATGCGGCGGGCAACGTCGCCGCGCTCGCTCCCGGCGAGGGCTTCGCGCATAACGAAGAGCTGGCGAAGCGCATTGCCGACGCCTTCGAGGCCGGGGGCGCCGACGCCTGGTTCAGCGCCGATCCGCGCCGCTTTCTGGAAGGGCTCGTGGACGATCCGTCGTCGTGGACGCCGGTCAACGACATTCTCGACGTGTGGTTCGATTCCGGCTCCACGCACGCCTTCACGCTGGAGGTGCGCGGCGACCTCAAGACCAGCCGCGTCATCGACGGCGGGCCGGATCGGGTGATGTATCTGGAGGGCTCGGACCAGCATCGCGGCTGGTTCCATTCCTCGCTGCTGGAAAGCTGCGGCACGCGCGGGCGCGCGCCCTACGACGCCGTGCTCACCCACGGCTTCGTGCTCGACGAGCGCGGCGAGAAGATGTCGAAGTCGAAGGGCAACGTCACCGCCCCGCAAGATGTCATCAAGACCTCGGGCGCCGATATCCTGCGGCTGTGGATCGCGGCCTCCGACTATGCGGACGACCTGCGCATCGGCCCGGAGATCGTGAAGACCTTCGCCGAGACCTACCGCAAGCTGCGCAACACGCTGCGCTGGATGCTGGGCTCGCTGCACCATTTCGACGGCAGCCGCCTCGTTCCCTACGAGGCGCTGCCCGAGCTGGAGCAGCTCATCCTGCACCGCCTCGCGGAACTCGACGAGGAAGTGCGCACGGCCTACGCGGCGTTCGACTACAAGCGCGTCGTCGCGGCGCTGTCGGCTTTCCTGAACACGGATCTGTCGGCGTTCTACTTCGATATCCGCAAGGACACGCTCTACTGCGATCCGTCGTCCTCGGCAACGCGGCTGGCGGCGCTCACGGTCGTCGATCAGGTGTTCCGCACGGTGACGGTGTGGCTTGCGCCGATCCTCGCCTTCACCGCCGAGGAAGCGTGGCTGTCGCGTTTTCCGTCAGAGGCGGGCTCGGTTCATCTGGAGCTGTTTCCGGAGATTCCGTCGACCTGGCGCAACGACAAGCTGGGGGCGCGCTGGGAGAAGGTGCGCGATGCGCGCCGCGTCGTCACGGGGGCGCTGGAAATCGAGCGTGCCGCAAAACGCATCGGATCGAGCCTCGAAGCGGCGCCGCACGTCTTCGTCGCCGACGCGGCGCTGCGCGACGTTCTGCACGCCCTGCCCTTCGCCGACATCTGCATCACATCCGGCATTCATGTCGAAGCCGGCGACGGCCCGGCCGACGCCTTCCGCCTGGCCGACGTGCCGGGCGTCGCCGTCGTGTTCGCCCGCGCGGAAGGGCGCAAATGCGCCCGCTCCTGGAAGATCTCGCCGGACGTCGGTTCCGATCCCGACTACCCGGACGTCACGCCGCGCGACGCGGCGGCGCTGCGGGAATGGGATGCCGCGCATCCCGCCGGAACGGCCGGAACGCCAGCGGCAGGAACGCCATGAGCACCGCGAGCGGCAAGGACCGGAAGGCACCGACCATCACGCCGCAGCGCGCCGGCGTCATCGCGGCGCTGGCGACGCTCGTCGTCGACCAGGCGACGAAGCTGTGGGTCTATCACATCTTCGATATCGCCGCCCGCGGTGTGGTGGAAGTGACGCCGTTCTTCAACATCGTGCTGGTCTGGAACAGGGGCGTGTCCTACGGCCTGTTCCAGCAGGACGGCGCGTTGGGCCGCTGGCTGCTGGTGGGCCTGTCGGTGATCGCGGCGATCGTCCTCGCCGTCTGGGCCTGGCGGGCGCGAACGTTGCTGGCGAGCGTCTCGCTCGGGCTGATCGTGGGCGGCGCGGCCGGCAACGCCGTCGACCGCAGCATCTACGGCGCGGTGCTCGACTTTCTGCACTTCCACGCCGCCGGCTTCAGCTGGTACGTATTCAACGTGGCCGATGCCGCCATTGTTGCCGGGGTCGCCGGACTTCTGTATGATTCATTCGTTGTCGAGCGACGGCAGGATACGCCGGGCGAAAATTGAGCTTTCGCCCCACTATCGCCGCAGACGATCGTGACGATGGCGGCGTCGCCTCCGGGACTGGCCGGAACTTGCGCGAACACGGGGCGGCGATATCGCAGCCCGCGCGAGACGGGCCGGCGCACCAGCAGAACGGAACAGGACATGACGCGCGTTGATCTGAAGAATACCGGACTTGTCATCGGCGCCGTGTGCGCCGCGCTGGCGCTCGGCCTCACGGGCGGAGCGCCGGCCGCGCGGGCGCAGGAGGATACTTCCGGCGTCTTCATGAGGGATCTGCTCGGCAAGCTCGGCATCATCGAGGGCGAGGCCCCCAACATCGATTACAGCGAGCGCGCGCCGCTCGTGCTGCCGCCCGGCAGCGGCGCGCTGCCGCCGCCGCGCACGGCGGGAACGGCGGGCGGCGGTCATCCCAACTGGCCGCTGGATCCCGATGTCGTCGCGCGCCAGAAAGCGATCGAGGCCGCGAACGCGCCTGCGCCGAACAACCGCGACAGGGAATCCGCCCGCCCCCTGTCCGTCGATGAAATCCGCGCCGGACGGCGGGCAGGCGGCGGCGGCCGCAGCGGCCCTCCGGCGGAAGGTTGCTACGGCGATTCGTGCAGCGCCCGCCCGCTCGATCCGCGCGCGCTGCGGGCGACCCGGCAGCAGGAACGCGCGCCGGTGCTGGTGCGCGGGCAGGAGCCGGAACGCTCCTCCCTCACCCAGCCGCCGCGCGGCTATCGCCTGCCGACCGACGCGCCGGTGCCGGACACCGCCAGCGGGCCGGTGGAGCGCAGGGACACGGCCAGCCCTTACGAATTCTTCAATCGTAACAACAGATCCAATAATTGATGCATATCCATCCGTCGCGGCGCGGGCGATCGCGCCGCGTCCATGGCGGCGGCAGCATAGTCCTTATCCGTTTCACCCAGCGAGTCGCATGATGCATTCCCATTCCGTTTCGAGCTGTTCCCTTCCCGGCGCCGCAGCCGCCGATGGCCGGAGCGAAGGAGGGAGCGGCAGGCGGGGGCCGGACGTGCATACGACGACGCTCGACAACGGTCTCGACATCGTCGTGATTCCCGACCGGCGCGTGCCGGTGGTCACGCATATGGTGTGGTATCGCAACGGCTCGGGCGACGATCCGCTGCGCAAGTCGGGAATCGCGCATTTTCTCGAACACCTGATGTTCAAGGGCACGGAGAAGCATCCGGCCGGCACGTTCTCGCATCTCGTCGCAAGCCTCGGCGGGCAGGAAAACGCCTTCACCTCCTACGACTACACCGCCTATTACCAGCGCATCGCGAGAGAGCATCTCGGCACGATGATGGCCTTCGAGGCCGACCGCATGACGGGCCTCGTGCTCGACGATTCCGCCGTCGATCCCGAGCGCCTCGTGGTGTTGGAGGAGCGGCGCATGCGCACCGACACCGATCCGGCGGCGCAACTGTCGGAGGCGCTCGCCGCGGCGCTTTATACGCACAATCCCTACGGCACGCCGATCATCGGCTGGCAGCACGAGATCGAAACCCTCGACCGCCACGACGCGCTCGCCTACTACGGGCGCTTCTACACGCCGGAGAACGCCATTCTCGTCGTTGCCGGCGACGTCGGGGCGGACGAGGTGGTTGCGCTGGCGCAGGAGACATACGGCCGCATTCCCGCCCGCGGCGAACGGCCCCGGCGCGAGCGGGCGCGGGAACCCCTGCCGGTGGCGTCGAAGCGCGTCTCGATCGCCGACGCGCGGGTGGAGCAGCCCTACCTGCAACGGGCGTGGCTGGCGCCTTCCGTGCGCACGCAGGCCGGCGCGGAAGCCTACGCGCTGGAACTGCTGGCGGAGATTCTGGGCGGCGGCCAGACGTCCCTGCTCTACCGGCATCTGGTGCTCGATCAGGGCGTGGCGGTGAATGCCGGCGCAAGCTATCACGCGACCATGCTCGACGATTCCCGTTTCGACGTCTATGCCGTGCCGGCGCCCGGCGTGACGCTGGAGGCGCTCGACGCGGCGGTGGGCCAGGTGATCGCCCATCTCGTCGATAACGGCGTGAGCGCGCCGGAACTCGCGCGCGCCCGCACGCGTTTCATCGCCGAGATGATCTACGCGCAGGACAGCCAGGTGCATATGGCCCATATCTACGGGTCGGCGCTCGCCATCGGTGAGACGGTGGCGGACGTGCAGCAATGGACGGCGCGCATCGAGGCCGTCGACGCCGAGGCCGTCCGCGAGGCGGCGCGGCGTTTCCTGAGCCGGCCCCATACCGCCGGCTTCCTGTTGCCCGCCTGACTTATTCGCTTTTCGGTCCATTTGAGGTTGTCGCATGTCGCTTGTCGAGCCGGGTTCCACGAATGTTTCCAGCCAGTCGAACGCGCCGCGCGCCGTGCAGCGCGTCGTTTCGCCCGGCGGCGTCGAGGCGTGGCTCGTCGAGGAACATGCCGTCCCGCTCATCGCGGTGGAATTCGCGTTCCGGGGCGGGGCGTCGCTCGATCCCGCACAGCATGCGGGCGCGGCGCGGCTGTTCGCCGGCCTGCTGGACGAAGGAGCCGGCCCCTATGATTCGGATGCTTTCCACGAGCAGCTTGCGGAACACGCCATCGAACTCGATTTCTCCGCCGACCGCGACACGTGGCGGGGCTCGCTGAAGACGCTGGCGCGCCACGCCGACCGCGCCTTCGAGCTGCTGCGGCTTGCGCTCACCGAACCGCGCTTCGACGACGACGCCGTTTCCCGCGTGCGCGAGCAGATCCTCGCCGGTCTCCGCCACGAGGCGAACGATCCCGACGCGCTCGCCGGTCGTGCCCTGTTCGCCGACGCCTTTTCCGGCCATCCCTACGGCCAGCCGGTCAAGGGCACGGTGGAGACGGTGAACGGGCTTTCGCGCGACATCCTGCTTCCCATCAGGCCCGCGGCGCTGGCGCGCGGCAATCTCGTCGTGAGCGTGGTCGGCGCGATCGACGCCGCGACTCTCGCAGCCCGGCTCGACGCCGTGTTCGGCGGTCTGCCCGCGGTTTCCTCGGCCACTGCCGTCGCGCCAGCCATTCCGCGCGCCTCCGGCGGGCTCGACATCATCGACGTCGACGTGCCCCAGACCTCGCTGCGCTTCGCGGTGCCGGGCCTCCTGCGCCGCGATCCCGATTTCATGGCGGCGATCGTCTTCAACCACATCCTCGGCGGCGGCGCGTTCACCTCGCGGCTGTTTCAGGAGGTGCGCGAGAAGCGCGGCCTCGCCTACGGCGTCTCGACCTCGCTCGTGCCGCTGCGCGCCGGGGGGCTGCTGGTGGGCGGCACGGCGACGAAGAACGAGCGGGCGGCCGAATCGCTCGCCGTCATCCGCGCGGAGATCGCCCGCCTCGCGGCAGAAGGGCCCGACGAGGACGAACTGGCCAAGGCGAAGCAATATCTTATCGGCTCCTATCCGCTGCAATTCGACAACTCGGCCAAAATCGCGCGGCAATTACTGCAAATCGCGCTCGACGAGCTTGGTATCGACTATATCGACCGCCGGAAGGGCCTTATAGAAACGGTGACGCTCGCCGATGTGCGGCGAGTCGGCGAAAGGCTCTTCGGAACGAGCCAGTTGCTGGTCGTCGCCGCGGGACGGCCCGAACGGTTGAGCTGATCCGCGCGAGCGGCGACATGTTTCCGATTTGCCTTCGCTTTCCTTGTTTTTGCATCGGCTTCATCCAAAGAATGATACCCGTCGTCTGATCCGATGCAGTAAAAGTGCCTGACGAAGCCTCACGATCAAGGATGGCGAGAGCTTTCGGTCCTGGACCGATAACCGCCCCGCGAGGTTTCGTCAGGCACTCCAATCCGTCAGGCACTTCAAGTCGAGCGAGGCATTCATGGCAACGGAAACCATCGCATTTGAGCAGTCCATCGATCTCGCGCTTGCCTCCCGCATCGGCGGCAACGGCCTGCCGGATACCGCGATCGACGCCGCCTTCACCGTCGTCGAAAAGGCGCTCGCGCGGCTGAACGCCGAAGCCGATGAGGGGCGGCTGCCGCTCATCGCGGTGGCGGGCGCGAGCGACGACCTGACCGCCATCCGCGCGGCGGCGGCCCGCTTCGCCGGGAGCACGGTCAGCGATATCGTCGTGCTCGGCACGGGCGGTTCCAGCCTCGGCGCGCAGACGCTGGCGCAACTCGCGTTCCATGCCGTGCCGGGCCTCGGCCGCATCGACGGGCCACGTTTTCATTTTTTCGACAACCTCGATCCCGTCACTTTCGCCCTGACGCTGGAGCGGCTGCCGCTGGAGACCACGCGGGTGCTCGCCGTGTCGAAATCCGGCGGCACCGGCGAAACGCTCATCCAGACCATCGCCCTGCTGTCGAAGCTGCATGCGGCTGGCCTGCGGGAAAAGGTGCGGGACATCTTCATCGGCCTCTCCGAGCCGCGCAAGCCGGGGGCGGCGCATCCGCTGCGCGACCTGCTGGAGCCGGAGGGCGTTACCTTCCTCGACCATCACACCGGCGTCGGCGGCCGTTACTCCGCGCTCACCAATGTCGGGCTGCTGCCCGCCGCGCTGCTCGGCCTCGATATCGACGCCATCCGTGCCGGCGCGCGCGATGTCGTCGCCTCCCTGAAGCGGGAGAACGTGCGGGACGTGCCGGCGGCGGCGGGTGCGGCGTTCAATGTCGCCGCACATCTGGAAGGCAAGGGCATCGCGGTGCTGATGAGCTACACCGACCGGCTGGAACGCTTCACCAAATGGTGGATCCAGCTCTGGGCGGAAAGCCTCGGCAAGGGCGGGCACGGTTCGCAGCCGGTGGGCGCGCTGGGCCCGGTGGACCAGCACAGCCAGCAGCAGCTCTATCTCGACGGCCCGCGCGACAAGGTGTTCACCGTCGTCACGCTCGAAGTGAAGGGCAGCGGCACGCTCATCGACGCCGCGCTGGCGGAGCGCGCCGGCCAGGCGGCGCTTGCCGGCCGGCAGGTCGGCGATTTCGTCGCCGCCCAGGGGCTGGCGATGATCGACACATTCGCACGCAACGGCCGCCCCGTGCGCCGGATTCACCTGCCGCGCCTCGACGAATACGCGCTCGGCGCGCTGCTGGCGCATTTCATGATCGAGACGATCCTTGCCGGCTACGCGCTCGGCATCGATCCGTTCGACCAGCCGGCCGTGGAGGAAGCGAAGCTGCTCGCCAAGCAGTATCTGGCCGAGGGCCGGGGCTGACGCGGCTGGTGGACCGATTACCGGAGTTGACAACCGTGGCCGTGCGTCGTCTCGAACCCGTGCTGATCGACCGCATCGCGGCGGGCGAGGTGATCGAGCGTCCGGCCGCAGCCATCAAGGAACTGGTCGAGAACGCGCTCGACGCCGGCGCGCGCGCCGTCGAGGTGGTGGTGGACGCCGGCGGCAAGCGCCTGATCCGCGTCACCGACGACGGCTGCGGCATGTCGGCGGCCGATCTCGAACTGGCCGTCGACCGTCACGCCACGTCGAAGCTGCCGGCGGGCGACCTTTTCGACATCCGCTCGCTCGGCTTCCGGGGCGAGGCGCTGCCCTCCATCGGCGCGGTGGCGCGGCTTTCCATCGTCACCCGCAACGGCGAGGACGCCAACGGCTGGGCCATCGTGGTGGACGGCGGACGCAAGGAAGCGGTGCGCCCGGCGCCGTCGGGCCGGGGCACGCGCATCGAGGTGACGGATCTCTTCTCGGCGACGCCCGCGCGCCTCAAGTTCCTCAAGTCCGACCGCGCCGAGGCGCAGGCCGCCGCGGAAGCGGTGAAACGGCTGGCGCTCGCGCATCCGCAGGTGCGCTTCACGGTGGCGGGCGAGCACCTCTCCACCATCGATCTGCCGGCGGAAGGCGACGACGATGCCGCGCTGTTGCGCCGCCTCACCCGCCTGCTGGGGGCGGAATTCGCGGCCAACGCCATCCCGCTCGACGCCGCACGGGAGGGCGTGGAGTTGACGGGCTTCGCCGGCCTGCCGACCTATCATCGCGGCACCTCCGCCCACATCCACGCGACGGTGAACGGCCGCCCGGTGCGCGACAAGCAGATATTGGGCGCGGTACGCGCCGCCTACATGGATTTCCTGCCGGCGGACCGCCATCCGGCGCTCATGCTGCGCATAGCCTGCGATCCGCGCCTCGTGGACGTGAACGTGCATCCGGCGAAATCCGAAGTGCGTTTTCGCGATCCCGGCCTCGTGCGCGGGCTGATCGTCGGCGCGCTGAAGCACGCGCTCGCCGGCGCCGGCCACCGCGCCACCACCACCGGCGGCACGCGCACGCTCGCGGCGCTTCGGCCGCAAACCCTGCCGCGCGACGGCGCTCAACCGGATTGGCGCGTGCATAGCGGCCGATCCGCCTTTTCTCCCGGCGACATGCGGGAGCAGCCCGCACCGCCCGGCTTTACGGGCTGGCAGGCCCCGGCGGGGTTCCACGAACCATCACATGCCACGGCATATGCGAGCGAGTCGCCGCAGGCGGCACAGGGTTCTTTTGGCGAATTGCCGCAGGCGGCACAGGGTTCTTTTGGCGAATTGCCGCAGGCGGCATTCGCTGCCTTCGCCCCGCCATCGGCCGATGCGCGCGCCGGCGCAGCCCCGCCTGCGCCCGATGCCGTGGAGCAACCGTTGGGCGCGGCGCGCGCGCAGGTGCATGAGAACTACATCATCAGCCAGACGCGCGACGGCGTCGTCATCGTGGATCAGCACGCCGCGCATGAACGGCTGGTGTACGAGCGGCTGAAGCGCGAGCGCGCCGCCAGCGGGATCGCGCGGCAATTGATGCTGATTCCCGAAATCGTGGAACTCGATCCGGCCGAGGCCGACCGCCTGCTCGCCCACGCGCCGGCGCTCGCGACGCTGGGCCTCGTCGTGGAAGGTTTTGGCGCGGGAGCGGTCGCGGTGCAGGAAGTGCCGGCGGCGCTCGCCGGCGGCGACATCCGCGCGCTGGTGCGGGATGTGGCCGATTCGCTGACCGAATGGGGCGACGCCCGCGCGCTCGACGAGCGGCTCGATCACCTGCTCGCCACCATCGCCTGCCACGGCTCGGTGCGCGCCGGGCGGCGGCTGCGCCCGGAGGAAATGAACGCATTGCTGCGCGAGATGGAGGCGACGCCGTTCTCCGGCCAGTGCAACCACGGCCGCCCGACCTATGTCGAACTCAAGCTGTCCGACATCGAGCGCCTGTTCGGGCGTACCTAGAGCGGTTTGCGTTCAAATCGAATCATTTAATCGATCAGGAATTCGCTCAAAACAAAGAAATCTGGAGCGTATTTATGAAACGTGGCCGATGCACAGGCGCGTATCGCCGTAATCGCGGCTCTCCAACGCCGTAAAGCCGGCGGGAAAAGCGAAAGCGGCATCCACCGCCTCCTCCACCAGGATCAACGCATCGTCGGTGAGCCAGCCGCCGTCACGTGCCGCGACAAGCGCCTTTTCCGCCAGCCCCTTGCCGTAAGGCGGATCGCAGAAGACCAGCGAGAACGGTTCCAGCGGCTTCGCCGGGCCGAGCTTCGTCGCATCGCGCCGGAAGATGCGCGTCAAGCCGCCGACGCCGAGGCTGTCGGTGTTGGTGCGGATGAGCGCCCGCGCCTCCGCCCCGTCATCCACCATCAGCGCGAAGGCAGCACCACGCGATACGGCCTCCAGCGCCATCGCGCCCGTGCCCGCGAACAGGTCCAGCACCCGCGCGCCGACCACCGGATCGTCATAGGCATGCGCCAGCACGTTGAAGATGGTTTCACGCAGACGATCCGAAGTCGGACGGATCGCGTCCGACTTCGGCGCCGCCAGCGTGTGCCCCTTGAAACGACCCGCGACGATCCGCATTCGCTGCCTCCGTCAGCCCAGCGGCTCAGGGCCGCCGCGGCGGCCGTGGCCCGCCCGGACGCGATCCGCCGGGCCGGGAGCCTGACGGACGGGAATCCGGTCTTTTGCCGGCGAAAGATTGATGTGACGATGACTTGCCGGCAAATCGACCGCCGGCCTTGCGATCATCGGGTCGCTTGTCGCCCCTGAATTGCTTGTCCCCGCCAGTCCGCCCGTCTGCCGGACGCTCCCGGAACGGCTTCTTGTCGAACGGCCTTCCATCATGAGATTTGCCGGCGAATGACCGCCCTTCCCGTCTGTCATCGGGGCGCTTCTCCCCGAAAGCGCGCTCACCGGCGGGTCTGTCGCCGCGCGCCTTGAAGTCGGGACGATCGCCACGCGGACGATCGTCCCGCCGGAAGCCCTCGCCGCCGCGATCCTTGCGATCCGACAAACCGCGACGCTCGCCGCCATCGTCGCGCCGGAAGGGGCGCGACGGGCGCTCGCCCGCGAAACCGTCCGCGCCGCGCTTTTCGAAAGAGCGACCACCCGCCGGCCTGTCGCCGCGCGCCTTGAAGTCGGGCCGCGCGCCGCGCGGACGATCGTCCCGCCGGAAGCCTTCGCCGCCGCGCTCCTTGCGATCCGAAAAACCGCGACGCTCGCCGCCATCGTCGCGCCGGAAGGGGCGCGACGGGCGCTCACCCGCGAAACCGTCCGCGCCGCGTTTTTCGAATGAGCGACCACCCGCCGGCCTGTCGCCGCGCGCCTCTTCGGGCGCTGGACGCCGGGGCGTCCTGACGGGCCGCTCGGCGAGCGCGGGGGCGGAGACGAGACGCTCGACCTTGACCGTGCGTCCGCCGGGATCGGTAACCGAGGCGGCGCGCATGTGATCGCGCGCGCCGCTCTGCGCGCGCGCCTCGCGGGCGTCGGCCCCGCGACGCGGCACGCGCTTGCCTCTGGGGCGCTTGGCTTCCGTTTCCTCGTCGCGCCAGACGGCGCGCTCTTGCGAGCGCTGCTCGTAAGCCTCGCGGGTGCGAGCCGGCGCGGCCTCCGCCGACTGACGCGGGGCGCGGGCCTGAAAATCCTCCTTCGAGCGATAGCGGCCCTCGCGAAGCGGATTGCGCGGCGCGGGCGCCGCGCGCACCGGATCGGGCTCGGCGATGCCGGCATCGAAATCCACGCCCGCCTCGCGCGCCAGCGCCTCGCCGAGCTGGTCCTTGAGGATGCGGGTGCGCACCTCTTCCAGCGCCCCCTCGCCCAGATCGCCGAGCTGGAAGGGGCCGAAGGAAACGCGGATCAGCCGGTTCACCCGCAGGCCGAGATGTTCGAGGATGCGCTTCACCTCGCGGTTCTTGCCCTCGCGCAGCCCGAGCGTCAGCCACACGTTGTCGCCCTGCGTGCGCTGGATCTGCGCCTCGACCGGGCCATAGTGCATGTCGTCGATGGTGATGCCGTCGCGCAGCGCATCGAGCTGCGCCTGATCCACCGCGCCATAGGCCCGCACGCGATAGCGGCGCAGCCAGCCGGTGTCGGGAAGCGCCAGCACCCGCGCGAGGCCGCCGTCGTTGGTGAGCAGCAGCAGCCCTTCGGTGTTGATATCGAGGCGGCCGACAGTGACGACGCGCGGCAGATCGGCCGGCAAATCGTCGAACACCGTCGGGCGACCTTCGGGATCGCGCGCGGTGGTGACGAGGCCGCGCGGCTTGTGAAACAGCCACAGGCGCGTGCGTTCCTTCTGCGGCATCGGCGCGCCGTCGATCAGCACCCGGTCGCCGGCCGTGACCAGCGTCGCCGGGGTGTCGATGACCTTGCCGTTCACCGCCACGCGCCCTTCGGCGATCATGACCTCGGCATCCCGGCGCGAGGCGACGCCGGCGCGCGCCATCACCTTGGCGATGCGCTCGGGGCCGGCGGCGGGCGCTTCCGGCCGCTCATCGGTCTGCGGTTTGCGGAACCGGCCCGCATCGCCGCCGGCGCCATCGAGGCGCCGGGCGTCGGAAGGGCGCTTGCCGAAGCGCGGTTTGTCGAAACCCGGCTTGTCATGACGCGGGGGCCTGTCGAAACGCCTGCCTTCCGGGCGGGCGCCCTCCGCGCCATCGAAGCGGCGCGCCGGACGATCGGGACGCCCCGCGCCTTCGCGCCGGTCGCCGCCCCTGTTCTCGCCGCTTCTGCCCTCGCCGCCGAAGCGCGGCTTGTCGGCGCGCGGGTTCTTGTCGAAGCGCGGCTTGTCGAAACGCGGCTTGGCCTGCCCCGCGCGCGGCCGTTCCTCACCATGTCGCGACGGCTTGTCATGTCGCGCGGGCTCGCCGCGCGTGCGGTCGCCCGCGTCCTTCGCTCCGGCGAACGGGCGCGGCCCACCAAATTTCCTGACGCCCTTTGACGGGCGCGCGGCATCGTCGCCGGGCCGTCGAGCGGGGCGGCGCTCGTCTTTCGATCTGTCGGTCATCGGCTGCACATATCAGAACGGCGGCATTGACGCGAGGGCATCAGGCCATAATATCCGGCTTTTCGCGCGAATTATTTCAATGCCGGACTGCCCTTCGCCATGACGCAACACGATCCGATGTCAGCCGCCTTCGAGGAGGCGCGCCGTGCCGCGCTGGCCGGCGAGGTGCCTGTCGGCGCGGCGCTGGTGCATGAGGGCGCGATCATCGCCCGCGCCGGCAACCGCACGCGCGCCGACCGCGATCCCACCGCGCATGCCGAAGTGCTCGCCATCCGCGATGCCTGCCGCCGGCTCGGCAGCGACCGCCTGCCGGGCTGCGACCTCTATGTGACGCTCGAACCGTGCCCCATGTGTGCGGCGGCCATCTCCTTCGCCCGCATCCGCCGGCTCTATTATGGCGCCGAAGACCCGAAGGGCGGCGCGGTGGACAACGGCGTGCGGTTCTTCCATGCGCAAACCTGCCATCACGCGCCCGACGTCTACGGCGGCATCCGGGCCGAAGAGGCGGCGCAACTGCTGCGCGCCTTCTTTCGCGACCGGCGATGAACAGGAAAGGCCGGCATGCCGGCCTTTCCCCTCCCGTTTCGTGCGTGACCCGGACGCTTACCTGATCAGCTGATAGGCCGGCAGCGTCAGGAACTCCTCGAACTCCGGCGCAAGCGACATGTCGGCGAACAGCTTGATCGCCTCCGGGAAACGGCCGGCGTCATAGACGTCGGCGCCGAGCGCCGCGCGCACCTTCGCCATTTCGTCGTCCAGCGTCTCGCGGAACAGCTCCGGCGTCACCTTGCGGCCGTCGTCCAGGGTCGCGCCGTGATAGAGCCATTGCCAGATCTGCGCGCGGGAGATCTCGGCCGTCGCCGCATCTTCCATCAGGTTGTACAGCGGCACCGCGCCGCGCCCGCGCAGCCACGCCTCGATGTACTGCACGCCGACGCGGATGTTCTCGCGCAGGCCCGCTTCCGTGCGCACGCCCTCATGCACTTGCAGCAGGTCTTCGACGGTGATCGCGATGTCCTCGCGCAGCTTGTCGAGCTGGTTGGGCTGCGGCATCAGCCGGTCGAACACTTCCAGAGCCACGGGCACGAGCGCCGGATGCGCCACCCAGGTGCCGTCATGGCCGTTGCCGGCCTCGCGTTCCTTGTCGGCGCGCACCTTGGCGAAGGCCGCCTCGTTGGCCGCGTCGTCGTTCTTCACCGGGATCTGCGCCGCCATGCCGCCCATCGCGAACGCGCCGCGCCGGTGGGTGGTCTGGATCAGCTTCAGCGAATAGGCGGAGAGGAACGCCTTGCCCATCACCATCGCGGAGCGGTCGGGCGTGAGGAAGCGCGGGTTCTTGCCGAGCCGCTTGATGTAGGAGAAGATGTAGTCCCACCGCCCGCAGTTGAGGCCGACGATGTGCTCGCGCATCTCGTAGAGGATCTCGTCCATCTCGAAGGCCGCCGGCACCGTCTCGATCAGGATCGTCGCCTTGAGCGTGCCCTTCGGCAGGCCGACCGTCTCCTCGGCATGGGAGAAGACGTCATCCCACAGGCGCGCCTCGAGATGGCTCTCGAGCTTCGGCAGGTAGAAGGCGGGCGTGGACCCCGCCGCCACGATGGCGCGCGCATTGTGGAACACGTAGAGGCCGAAATCGAACAGCGCGCCCGAAATCGGCTCGCCGTCGACGGCGACATGCTCCTCCAGCAGATGCCAGCCGCGCGGACGCACCAGCAGCACCGCCGGCTTCGCGCCCAGCGCATAGGTCTTGCCGCTGTCGGGATCGGTGAAGGAAATGTCGCCCTGCCAGCGGTCCTTCAGGTTGACCTGGCCCTCGATCATGTTCGCCCATGTCGGCGCGGAGGCGTCCTCGAAATCGGCCATGAACACCTTCGCGCCGGAGTTGAGCGCGTTGATGATCATCTTGCGGTCGACCGGGCCGGTGATCTCGACGCGGCGGTCCAGCAGATCGGCGGGAATGGGCGCCACCTTCCAGTCGCCCTCGCGGACGTGGCGGGTCTCCTCCAGGAAGCCGGGCAGCTCGCCGGCGTCGAACTTCTTCTGCCGCTCTGCGCGCAGCGACAGCAGGCGCTTGCGCGTCGCGTTGTAGCGCCGGTGCAGATCGGCCAGGAAGCCGAGCGCGGCCGGCGTCAGGATCTCGTCATGGCGCTCACCTGCGGCGCCGGCGATCGTCACGCCCTGGGCGCCCGTCGTCTGGTTCGTCGAAGACATCGTAACCTCCCTTGTCCGGTTGCGGGAAACGCATCCAAAACCGTTCGCGCGAGATCATGTGCGCGAGACTGTTTGCGGGAGTCATCATGCGCCAAACCGCTGTTGCCATAAACCCCGCATATGGACCAACACTGTTGCCGTGAAGGAAACAATCCGCCATACTTCCCGCCATGGACAGGATGGGCGATCTCGATATCTTCGCGCGGGTGGTGACGGCGCGCAGCATGTCCGCGGCGGGGCGGGAGCTTGGCCTGTCGACGGCCGTCGTCTCCAAGCGCATCCGCCGGCTGGAGGAGCGGCTCGGGGTGCGCCTGTTGCAGCGCACCACGCGGCAGATCACGCTCACCGGCGCGGGCCAGGGCTTTTACGAGCGCGCCGTGTCCATCCTCGCCAGCGTCGAGGAGGCGGAGGCGTGGGTGGCGCGCGGCGCGGCCGTGGTGCGCGGCGTGCTGCGGGTTTCGGCGCCCACCTCCTTCGGCCGCCTGCACATCGCTCCGCGCCTGCTGCCGTTTCTGGAGCGGCACCCCAACCTGACCGTCGATCTCAACCTGTCGGACGAATTCGTCGACCTCGTGGGAGAAGGTTTCGACATCGGCGTGCGCATCGCCGATCTGGGCGATTCCAGCCTCATCGCCCGCCGGCTCGCGCCCAACCACCGCCTGCTCGTGGCGGCCCCCGGCTATCTGGAGCGCGCCGGCGTGCCGGAAACCGTCGACGACCTGCCGCGCCACACGCTCATCGCCCACAACAGCGATCACTGGCGGCTGGAGGGACCGCAGGGCACCCATGTCGTGCGCATCGACGCGCCGCTGCGCACCAATTCCAGCGAGGTGGTGCGCGAGGCCGTGATCGCGGGCCTGGGGATAGCGCTGCGCTCCACGTGGGATGTCGGCCCGGAGTTGCGAAGCGGCCAGTTGCGCGCCGTGCTGCCGGGCCTCGGCGCCTCCCGCCGGGTGGCGGTGCATGCGGTCTATCCGAGCCGGCGGCACCTGGAACAGAAGGTGCGCGTCTTCGTGGACTATCTCGCCGGGCTCTTTGGGCCGACGCCCTACTGGGACGAGGGCCTCGCCCTTTCCTGACCGGCCGGCGCGGCGGCCGGAAAGGCGATCTCCACCATGGTGCCCTCGCGCGGCGCGCTGGACACATGGAAGCGCCCGCCGCTCGCCTCCACCAGCGCGCGCGTCAGCGGCAGGCCGAGGCCGGTGCCCGCGCCATGGCCGAGCCGTGTCGTGGTGAGCTGGGCGAAAGGCTCCAGCGCCGCCGAGACCTGCGCCCGCGTCATGCCGACGCCGGTGTCGCGAATGCGCAGCGTCGCGCCGCCGTCGTCCGCGCGCGCCGTGGACACGATCACCTGCCCGCCGGCATCCGTGAACTTCACCGCGTTCGACAACAGGTTGAGAATGATCTGCTGCAAGGCGCGCTCGTCGATGCTGACCGGCGGCAGCGCCGACGACAGGCTGGTCCGCAGCACCACCCGCTGACGGGCGGCCTCCGGCATCAGCAGGCCGACGCAACCCGACACCACGTCATTGAGGCCGACGAGCGAGGGCGCGAGTTCCAGCCGCCCCGCCTCGATGCGCGCCAGATCGAGCAGATCGTTGACGAGGCTGATCACCTGCCCGCCCGAGGCGTGAATATCGCGCAGGTATTCGCGGTACCGCTCGGCGCCGACAGGACCGAAACGCTCCTCCAGCATGATTTCGGCAAAGCCGATGATGGCGTTGAGCGGCGTGCGGATCTCGTGGCTGACGCGGGCCAGGAACTCCGCCTGCCCTCCCTGCCGCGCGCCGTCGCCGGCGGCCGGGACCTCGGGGCGGGACGCGCCGCTGACATCGCGCAGGATGGCGAAAAAGCGCTCGCCGCCGCGCGACGCGGCCTCCCCGGCTTCCGAACTGCCCGCCGCCCTCGCGCCGTCCGGGGCCAGCCGGCCCATGACCATCGTCAGCGCGATCTCGCCGCCGCCGCGCGCGCGCGCCGTCACCCGCAGGCCGTCGTTGAGCACGCTGGCGAGGCCGCCCTCGCGCAACCCCTCGAAATAGGCTTTCGCACCCGGCACGCTGTCGGCCGTCAGCAGACGCCAGAGCGACGTGCCGACCACATCGGTTTCCTCGCGCCCGAACAGCGCCTCGGCCGAGCGGTTGAGCGACAGCAGGCGGCCAGCGCCGTCGAGGGTGACGACGCCATCCGTCGCCGTGTCGAGAATGGTGTCGAGCGCCCGCACGCGGGCTTCCTGATAGCGCAGTTCGCGTTCGAGATCGCGCAGGTGCGCTTCCATCCGGGGTTCGAGCGCGCGGCGGAACGCCATCAGCGTCGCCGGGCCGCCCTCCCACGGCACGCTGACCATGCGCGCATCAGCCGAAAGAGGCGTGCCCTGCGCGGTGCGCAACGCCAGCGGCGCATCCCCGCCGCCGGGCGCATTGGTGAACAAAGCCTGCAACCCGCCGGCGGTCGCGAAGGCGTCCGCATCGGCATAGCCGAGAAGATCGAGCAAACCGCGGCTCGCGAACAGCACCTTGCTGCCCCGCGTCACCAGCAACCCGAGCGGCAGGCGATCGGCGATGCGCCTGAAAACGGCGGCCGCCTCGTGCCCCGCGTCCCCCGACGGCTCCTGCCGTTCATCACGCGCGGCGGGCGCATCCGCCGCCTGAACGGGAGGGAGCAGCGAAGGCGGGGACGCCGGCAGCGCCGGCGGCAGCTCGGGCGGCGATTCCCGCCGAGGTTGTTGCGGCGCTTCCCGCCGGAATTGTTGCAGCGATTCCCGCAACAATTCCGGCGCCGGGTCCGGCAATAGCGCCTCCGGCTCCGACGTCAGGGCGCCGCGCACGGCGTCGTCGCCGGCATCCGCCTCATCCGGCGTCGATTCGGCGTGCGGCATGATGTCGCGGGGACGGGCAACGCCCAGCGCGCGGGCGATATCGCGAAACGCCTGCTTCTCGCTGTCGCTGAGCCGGGAGCGTGGCGATTCGACCGAAACGGCTGTCGGCTGCGCCGGTTCCGCGGCGGGCGCGGGAGCGTCGCCCTCCGCGACACGCAGCCGGTTGACGCGGCAAAGTCCGAAGCCGCGAAAGCCCAGAAAACGGCGATCGGGGTCGTGGACCGGGATGCCGGCGAGTTCCACCGGCAGCCACGCGCCACCGCCGTCTCCCACCCGCCACAGGACTTCCCGTCCGCTCCATGTATTCTGTTGCGACAACACCGCCGCGATTCCGGCCGCGCCGGCCGGATCGCGCACCGCGCCCTCCGCGACGAGATCCTGCCAGCGCCCGCCTTCGATGCCACCGGATCGGCGCCCCACAAGTCCCGACAATTCCTGAGAAACGCGGGTGAAGCGCCCTTCGGCGTCCGTTTCCCAGATGAAGCGCACGGTCGGCCGGTTGCCCGCATAGGCCAGCAGACGATCCACCGCGGACGGCCCGGAAGCGGCCGGCGCATCATCGGTGAAAGAATCGTCTCGCGGTTCGGCATGGCGGCCGGTCCCGTCGTGCGGCGCAACGCCATCGCCCGTCTCGGACCGGGCGAAATCTTCCCCCACGACGCGCGGCAGGCGGGGCAGCGGGCCGCGCAGGATGGTGAGCAGATACTCCCCTTCCGCCGTGGCGACGCGATGGCACTCGAGCAGCAGACGTGCCACGCCGTAGCCCTGCGGCAGCGCGATGCGCTCCAGCCGCACGCCCCCATCGGCGGAAAGCGCGGCCGCAATGCGGCGCAACCGGCCGCGCAGGCTTTCGCCCCCCGCCGCCCGCAGCGCCGGCGCAAGGCCGGCTGTGCCCACCGAGGCGCCGACGACCCGGCTGCCGTCGAGCGACCACAACACCGCCGCGACCTCGTGCTCCACGAGCGCGGCGAGCGCCGGATCCCCCCAGATGCCTGTTTTCGATGCGCCCGGTCGCCTGGACATGCGAATCACCCGTCTCCTGTCACATTAGGGCCGCGACATATGACTAATAAAATGTTAATATACCTTTGTCCTCAGAGCGTCACGGAATCTGCGTAGATTGCCGTCGCATTCCGGCATCAACGTTAACGTTGCGTCAGAACGACAAAAATGAATGCGCCGCGGGATGTGCCTCTTGCATTGTTGCGGTGCAGCATATATGCATTGCAGCGCACAAACCGTTGGTGTACACTCCCTTTTGTCCAGCGTTTCCCAAGGAGACTACGATGAGCAACACCCTTCCGACCTACGAGATCCCCGCTGAGCTGCGCGAGTTCGCCGAGAAGAGCGTCGACCAGGCCCGCAAGGCGTTCGACGGCTTCCTGGGCGCTGCCCACAAGGCCATCGCCACCTTCGAGAACCAGACGACGGCCGTGCCCTTCAACTCGCACGAAGTCGCCCGCCGCACGCTTTCGTATGCCGAGAGCAACATCGCCGCGGCTTTCGACCTCGCCGAGAAGCTCGTTCGCGCCAAGGACCTGCGCGAAGTGACGCAGCACCAGAGCGAGTACCTGAAGAACCAGTTCGCCGCGCTCCAGGAGCAGGCCCGCGACTTCGGCGCCACGGTGCAGAAGACGGCCACGGAAGCCACGCAGCAGGTTCAGAACGCCGTGAAGGAAGCGACCCAGACCGCGACCGACGCCGCGAAGGACGCTGTCAAGACCAACGCGTAATGCACGCGGAACCGGCCACGGCGACGTGGCCGGTTCGACATGGCCGGTTATCCGGCGGCCCCGGTCGGGCGACGTCATGTTGGCTGCGACCGGACACGGACGGCGAGAGTTGCGTTATCGCCGTCATTATGGCCTTTCGCCGCAATGCCGGAAAGCCTCCAGCGCCGCGCCAGGTTTTGGTCGTGCAGCCGGCAAAAGGCGCGGGTCGGCAACCGCCGGAGACGAACCGGCTGTTTCGTCGTTTGATCGTGCCTGCGCATCTATGGGCCGGCGTTGCCGCGCTGCCCGGCGGATGCTCTCATGATCGGGCAAGATCGGTTTCGGATATCAGGCCCAGTATAGATTTTTTAAAGACGGAGCGGAAATTCCATGACGACGCGCAAGGCACCCGGCAGCCCCACAGCACGCGGAAGAAGAAGGACGACTTCCGTGAAGAGCTCGACGACGGCCACGGACGCGGGCGTTACGGATCAGGCCGCCGAGATCGCCACCGGCGACGCCGCCGCGATTGCGGGCGAGAGCCGGACAGCCGCTCCGCTGGCGGAAGCACCCCTCGCCGCCACGCCATCCACACCTGAAGTTTCCGAAACGGAAGCCCCCGAGGTAAAGCCCACTGTGACGCCCGCCGATATTCCGCCCGCTGAAGCGACGCCCGTCGAGGCGGAAGCCGTAGACTCCCGGCAGCCCGAAGCGGCCGAAACGGCTCCGGTTTCCGACGCCGCGCCCGTTGCCGAACCGGCGGCGGAAGTTGAGCCGGAGGCCCCCGCCGTGGCGCCCGGGGAAGAGACCGCAGTCGAAGAAACGGCCGAGAAAGCCGTGCAGCCGGCAGAGGCGAGTGCGCCGAAGGCTGCCGTTTCCGCGACCCCGAGCCTTTTCGACGCACCCGCCGCACCTGCGGCAAGCGAGACGCCTGCCGTGAGTGAAACATTTGCCGTGAGCGAAGCGCCTGCCGTGAGCGAAACATTTGCCGTGAGCGAAACATTTGCCGTGAGCGAAGCGCCTGCCGAAACCGAGGCGCCGATCGCCGCCGTGGAAACCGCGCCGGAGGAGGCCGCATCCGAGGAAACCGCGCCAGAGGAGGCTGCGGCACCTGCGGAGGCCGCACCGGAAGCTGTGCTGTCGATCGCCTTGGCAACGACGGAATCCTTCACCCATCGGGATACCGAAAAGCCTTCCGACATCGCGCATGCGGGCCTGGGTTACGCGCGCCAAAGCTACGCGGCCCTGCACGAACAGAGCGAATTGTGGACCAAGGGCTTTTCGTCCACGCTCTCCGTGGCGTCTCGCGGCGTGACGGAACTGAACGGCAAGGTTTTCGATCTGGTCCGCAGCCAGACCGACGGCACGCTCGATCTCTGGCGGCAGCTTCTGAAAGTCACCTCGCTCGCCGAAGCCGTGGAAGTGCAAACGCGCGAGCTTCGTCGTCAGTTCGAATCGACGTCGCACCAGTTGAAGGATATCGCGCAAACGTCGAACAGGCTGTTGAGCGAGACTTTCAGCCGCATCCAGACCCGGCAGTCGAAGAGCGACGATCAGGCCTGAGAAACGCCGCCGGTCCGTCGGCAGCGGTGAAGCGACGGCGCAGACGCGATTGCGTCTGCCTCCCTCCCTGTTCGGCGCCGGCTCGTCGGCGAATTGGCGAGCCGCCGAAGTTCTTGCATCGGCGGCATGAAGGCGTTATGAAGTGACATCTGATTCTTCGGTGATCTCGCATGCGGTTTCCGCCTGCGGGAGATTTGGAGTTGATGTGTTGCGGTGTCTTATCTCCGCCAGAGATGTGCAGCTGTAGCTCAGTTGGTTAGAGCGCTTGATTGTGGATCAAGAGGTCGCCCGTTCGAACCGGGCCAGCTGTACCATTCGGATTGATGAATCGCGCGGTGTCGATCGCTTTTCGGCTCAGTAGATATCCGACGATTTTTATCTCCCTTCCAGACCGCCGTTCCACTCCGAAAAACATTCCGGGATCGCACTCCCCGATTGTGTATGTTCCGCGGTTGCCGGAGGCTTTTCCACGTTTCGTCGAAGCGACGAAATGTTCCATCTCTTTAATCCTGACGCAATTTCGGGCACAAAAGCGGTGTCCATTCCCGCTGAAATTGCTTTATTCTCGAACTGGCCGGAGCGTCCGGCGCAATCGAAACCGCGCTGTCGAACGGCGTGCCTTTTCTGCGGATGCTGATCCATGCGCGTATACATCGCTCTTCTGCTGGCCGCGCTGGTATCGTGCGGCTTTTCCGGCACCCTTCGGGCGCAGGACAATGCCCGGGAAGAAGCCGCCCGCCGGCAGGCCGTGCTGAAAACGCTGCCGCAGGACGCCGCGCGCCGTCTGTTCGGGCAGGCGGGGACGCCCTCTCCCGCGCCCGCGCAGGTCTACGGCTTCTACTCGAAGGGATGTGTGGCCGGCGCGGTCGAACTGGCGGCCGACGGACCGACCTGGCAGGTCATGCGCCCCTCCCGCAACCGCGCCTTCGGGCACCCGGCCCTGATCGGCTTCATCGAGCGGATTGCGGCGGGCGCACCGGCCGCCGCCGGGTGGCCGGGCCTGCTCGTCGGCGACATCGGCCAGCCGCGCGGCGGGCCGATGCTGACCGGCCATGCCTCGCACCAGACGGGAATAGACGCGGATATCTGGCTCACCCCCTCACCCGCGCGCCGCCTCGCCGTCGGCGAACGGGACAATCTCTCCGCCACCAACGTCGTCGCCGGCGACTCGAACGATGTCGATCCCGCCCGCTGGACGCCCTCGCATCACCGGCTTCTGCGCTACGTCGCGAGCCAGCCGGAGGTTGCGCGCATTTTCGTCAACCCCGCCATCAAGAAGGCGTTATGCCGCGAGGCGGACGGCAGCCGGCGCTGGCTCTCGAAAGTTCGCCCGGCCGCGGGCCACAATTATCATTTCCATATCCGCCTCTCCTGTCCGCGCGGCAACGCCGGCTGCCGCAATCAGGAACCGCCGCCGGCCAATGACGGCTGCGGCAAGGATCTCGACTGGTGGTTCTCGGAGGAAGCGCGGCGGCCGCGCCGCACGCCGCCGCCTCCGCCGCTGCGGCTCGCCGATCTGCCGCCTCAATGCGGCGCCGTGTTGAAGGCGCAATGACGCGTCGCCGCCGGCCGCTCGGAAAGCGATGCTCTCGCGGCCGCGTGATGCTATAGTGATTCCAGACGGCGACGGAAACGGCCGCGACGCCGGAGGACGCATCATGAGCTGGAATCCCGCCCTCGATCCCGGTTGCCCCGACGACATCGGCGTCGACGCCATCGAGACGCTGATCGTTCCCCGCACGCGCGACCTCGGCGGCTTCGAGGTGCGCCGCGCCCTGCCCGCCCCCCGCCGCCAGATGGTCGGGCCGTTCGTCTTCTTCGATCAGGCGGGGCCGGCGGAGTTTCTCACCGGCGAGGGCATCGACGTGCGCCCGCATCCGCATATCGGGCTCGCCACCGTCACCTATCTCTACCGTGGCGATTTTCATCACCGGGACAGCATCGGCAGCGATCAGATCATTCGCCCCGGCGAGCTGAACTGGATGGTGGCGGGACGCGGCGTGACCCACTCCGAGCGCACGAGCGCCACCGCCCGCAGGGGACCGCACAGCCTGTTCGGCATCCAGACATGGGTCGCGCTGCCCGAGGAAGCGGAGGACGCCGCGCCCCTGTTCGAGCACCACGGGGCGCATGCCCTTCCCGTCATCGAAAACGAGGGCGTCCGGCTGACGCTCATTCTCGGCAGGGCCTACGGCGAAACGGCGCCCGCCACCATCTATTCCGATACGTTCTACGCCGATGTGCTGCTGAAAGCCGGCGCACGCTTTCCCCTGCCCGACGATCACGAGGACCGGGGCATCTATGTGTCGACCGGCAGCGTCTCCATCGCCGGCCAGACCTTTGAGGCCGGGCGCATGATGGTGTTCCGTCCCGGCGACGCGATCACCATAGCCGCCGGCGAGCAAGGCGCGCGCCTGATGCTCCTCGGCGGAGCGACGCTGAACGGCCCGCGCTACATCTGGTGGAATTTCGTCGCATCTTCCCATGAACGCATCACCGCGGCGAAGGAAGCATGGAAGGCGCAGCAATGGGGAAGCGGGCTTTTCGAGTTGCCCGCCGGCGACCGCGACGAGTTCATTCCGCTACCGGAACCGGTGCGGGTGCAAGCCGCGACCGATGGCGCGGCAAACGCATGATGACCGCACTGGAGATCGCCGTCGAACGCTGGCCGATCGCCGGCCATTTCACCATCGCGCGCGGCAGCCGCACGGAGGCCGTCGTCGTCGTGGCGACGGTGCGCGCGGGTGCGCATGCGGGACGCGGCGAATGCGTGCCCTACGCCCGTTATGGCGAAAGCGTCGACAGCGTGAAGGCCCAGCTCGACGGCCTGCGGGAAGCGGTTGCCCAGGGCCTGACACGCGACGAATTGACACATCTGCTGCCGCCGGGAGCGGCGCGCAACGCCATCGACTGCGCGCTCTGGGATCTGGAGGCCACCGCGGCCGGTCTGCCGCTTCCCGCGCTCGCGGGCGTGCCGACGCCGGCGCCGATGCTCACCGCCTATACGTTGAGCCTCGGCACGCCGGAGGCCATGCAAGCGGCGGCGCGGCAGGCGGCGGAACGGCCGCTGCTCAAGGTCAAGCTCGGCGGAGAGGGCGACCCGGAGCGGATCGCCGCCGTGCGGGAAGGCGCGCCGCACGCGCGCCTGATCGTGGATGCAAATGAGAGCTGGCGCGCGGAAAACCTGCGCGCCAACCTCGCGGCCTGCGCACGGGCAGGCGTGGAACTCGTCGAGCAACCGCTGCCGGCCGGCGGCGACGAAGCGCTTGCCCGCGCCGACGCCCCGGTGGCGATCTGCGCCGACGAGAGCGTTCATGACGCGGCTTCGCTCGCGCGGCTGCCCGCCTGGTACAACGCCGTCAACATCAAGCTGGACAAGACAGGCGGCCTGACCGACGCGCTGCGCCTGCGGCGGGAGGCGTCGGCGCGCGGGCTCGGCATCATGGTGGGCTGCATGGTCGGCACGTCGCTCGGCATGACGCCGGCGCTCATCGTCGCCGGCGGGGCGGATTACGTCGACCTCGATGGCCCGCTGCTGCTTGCGCGCGATCGCGACGGAGGCCTGCGGTATGAGGGCAGCACCCTCATACCGCCATGGGCGTGACGATCAGCGCTGATCGTTCGAGGACAGCAGATACTTGTAGATCAGGCCGCCCGCGGCACCGCCGAGCAGCGGCACCACCCAGAACAGCCAGAGCTGCGCAATCGCCCAGCCGCCTTGGAACAGCGCGACGCCGGTGCTGCGCGCCGGGTTGACCGAAGTGTTGGTGACGGGAATGCTGATCAGGTGAATGAGGGTGAGCGCCAGACCGATGGCGATCGGAGCGAAGCCCGCCGGCGCACGCGCGTCCGTGGCGCCGAAAATGACGATGAGGAAGAACGCGGTGAGCACGAATTCAGCTACGATCGCGGCGCCGATCGAATAGCCTCCGGGCGAATGCTCGCCGAAGCCGTTGGATGCGAAGCCGCTCGCCGACGCATCGAAGCCGGCCTTGCCGGAAGCGATGATATAAAGCACGAAAGCCGCCGCGATGGCGCCCACAACCTGCGCCACGATATAAGGCAGGATGTTCGAGGCCGGAAAACGGCCGCCGGCGAAGAGCCCCACCGTCACAGCGGGGTTGAAGTGCCCGCCGGAAATGGCGCCCAGCGCATAGGCGCCGGTGAGCACCGTGAGGCCGAACGCCAGCGAGACGCCCGCATAGCCGATGCCGACATCCGGCACGCCCGCCGCAAGCACGGCGCTGCCCGCGCCGCCAAGCACCAGCCAGAACGTGCCAAGAAACTCCGCGGCGAGGGCCTTGCCCAAGCCGGAAAAACGATCGCTCATGACAGTCTCCCGTTTAATCGGTTCCGATAATCAACGACTGCATCAGATCGACAGAACAGGCACGGATTCTTGTCGAAATCTGACGCTAGAGCGGCGTGCATTCAATTGGAATCGTCACGCCGCTCTAAATTCTGTATTTTACCGCAACTTGCGTTCAATTCGATTCATCGAATTGAACGCAAGCAGTTCTCGACCGTATTCCTGTTTCAATGAAACGGGGACGCGGTCCAAGCTTTTGATTTCGAGCGAATTCTGATCGATTAAACGATTTCGTTTAATCGGAAGGCACTCCGGTGACAACCGACCGATGGCACGCGTCATGCGCGCACCTCGAAAAGCTGACCCAAGGCAATATACATTCGCTTGCTGTATCAGGTATATAATTCACTGTCGTATAAACAGAAAAGTCGACATAGCCGGAAAGTCGACACGACGGCCGCCAACGAGCGAGGAAAGAGACGGCGATCGGGCTCGCCGCCCGGCGGTTTACATCGTCTTAACCGGCCGTGAGTCATGATGGCGCAGCGGTCGGCGATGCCGGTACCCGTCGCTGCTGCATGCATCGACGGACCTTGCCGGGATCCGCGCCCGAAAGTTCCCTTTGGAGTGGCGGACGTTCAAGCCGAATCGCGCCGTCGCTCCATCCACCTGTCGACGCATCAGGTTTTCCCGGAAAGTGCGCGCACTTTCCGGCTTGATGCTCTGAATTCCATGTTTGTCGCAACTTGCGTTCAAATCGATAGATCGGCTTGAACGCAAACTGCTCCAGCGGATCGATTCACGATGTCTGCGTCCATGCCCGGCCGGTTCCTGAAGCCGCTGATAGCGGTTTTGCTCACTGCTCTCGTCGCCGCCTGCGCCTCGGAGCGGCGCGAGCCGGTGCCTTCCGACTATCCGATCCACGGCATCGACGTGTCGCGCTGGCAAGGTGAGATCGACTGGGTCGCGGTGCGGCGCAGCGGCGTGGCCTTTGCCTGGATCAAGGCGACGGAAGGCGGCGATCACCTCGACCCGAAATTTCTCGATAACTGGTATGCGGCCAGGGCAGCGAACGTGCCGCGCGGCGCCTATCACTTCACCTACTGGTGCCGGCCGGCCATCGAACAGGCCGCCTGGATCATTCGGAACGTGCCCGTCGACCCCGACGCGCTGCCGCCGGTGCTCGACGTGGAATGGAATGGCCATTCCAAGACCTGCCCGCGCAAGGTTCCGCGCGCGAAAGCCATCGCCGAAATGCAGATTCTGCTGGACGCCATGGAACGGCATTACGGCAAGCGTCCGGTGATCTACACGGACATCACGTTCTTCACCGACGTCATGCAGGGCGAGTTCGAACGCTATCCGCTGTGGGTGCGCAGCATTCCCCGCTATCCCACGCCCCGCTTCGACAGCCGCCGCTGGTACTTCTGGCAGTACACGGCCAAGGGAAGCATCCCCGGCATCAAGGGCCCCGTGGACCGCAACGCGTTCTTCGGCACGGCGCATATGTGGGAACGGTTCCAGGCGGGAGATCTGTAGCGGCGCGGCGCGGTGCGCCAACGAAGAAATAAACCGCGAACAATATCGGGCGTTACTTTTATCGATTATAAAATGACAGTCGCATAACAGCACGCGGCATCCTCTGTCGAGCGGATCCACTTGCGCGGGGGCTTCTTTGGCTTTAGCAAGAAGGCCAGAAATAGGGGTGAGCATCGTGTCATCGCGATGCCCGCCCGCGGACGGGATCGCGCGCAGCGGCCGGCGCCATGCCGGCGCGAGTGCATACGGGCGCGCTCCCGCGGTCGTTCTTTCGCGCAGGAGTTCCGCCGTGGTTTCCGACACCGAGAAGACGCCGCCAGACGATGCGCCGGATGCGCAGCAGACCTTCGGAACGGAGGGCATCGCGCCTCTCTCGCGTCCGAGTCTGGTGACGCGCACCCTGATGGCGATCGTGGCCTGGGCGGAAAAGCTGAACCTGAAGCATTCCCGCGTCGGCAATCCGCCCGTGTACGACAACGCCACTTTTCCGTGGGTCGCGGAGATCGAACGCGAATGGCCGCTGATTCGCAAGGAGCTGGACGCGGTGCTCACGCGCCAGAGCGAGCTGCCGAGTTTTCAGGACATCTCGTCGGACGTGAAGACCATCAGCACCGACACGCGCTGGAAAACCTTCTTCCTCGCCGGTTACGGCGTCGAATCGGCGCACAATATCGCCGCCTGCCCGCAGACGTGGCGCATCGTGCAGAAAATTCCCGGTCTCAAGACGGCCATGTTCTCCATCTTCGAGCCTGGCAAGCACCTGCCGCCCCACCGCGGCCCCTACAACGGCGTTCTGCGGCTGCATCTGGGGCTGATCGTGCCCGAGCCGCGCGACAAACTCGCCATCCGCGTCGACAGCCAGGTGCTGCACTGGGAGGAAGGCAAGGCGCTGGTGTTCGACGACGCCTACAATCATGAGGCGTGGAATCACACCGACAAGACCCGCGTGGTGCTGTTCGTCGATTTCGTGAAGCCGCTGCGTTTCCCCGCCAGTCTGGTGAACTGGCTGCTGCTGAACATCGCCGTCTTCACCCCGTTCATCCGCGAGGGTCTCGACAACCACAAGGAATGGGAAAAGCGCTTCTACGCGGAGGCCGAAGCGCTGCGTAACCGCCGGTAGCCGGCCACCGGATGGCGAGCGGTCCGGCGCCGGTTCCGCCCGAAGCCGCTTCGCCCGCGCAGATCGTGCGAGATATTGACTTACGGTGCATGTGGGCACATAGCCTTGTCGTGCGAACCGTGAGAAGTCATGTAGATGAATTATAAGTATAATCATTCCAAGCTGAGAGCCGCGTATCGACACGTGCCTTATTCCGTGTCCATGGTTCTTTCTGCACTGCTGATTTCTTTTATAATCGTTCTTAATTCTGGGGCAGGCATCTCCCGTGCCGGCGATATTCCTTCCTCCGATCCCGTCACCGTCACGGATATTAGCGGCAGGACCGTCACGCTGCCCAGACCGGCGCGGCGGCTTTTGATCGATGACGGGCGGTATCTGACCGCGCTGTCGCTGATCGCGGACGATCCCGTGTCGCTCGTCGCCGCGTGGCCTCACGACGTGCACCGGCTCGGCACCGCCGCCTACGACGCCTATCGCGCCCGCTTCCCCACCATCGCCAACAAGCCGCGCATCGCCGCTTCGGCGGATTCTCTCTCCGTCGAACAGGTGATCGACGTCGCCCCCGACGCGGCGATCTTTCGCGAAGGACTCGGACCCAACGCGGAGCAGATCCGCCAGATCGAGGCGGCGGGCATTCCCGTCGTCTTCATCGACTTCTTTTCGCAGCCGCTCGAAAATCTCGAGAAAAGCCTGCTGATCCTCGGCACGTTGATCGGCGCGCCGGAGCGGGCGCAAGCGTTCGCCGATTTTCGCGACGGGCACCTGAGGCGCATCACCGAGCGGATCGCCGCAACGCCCGGCCTCGTGCGGCCCCGCGTGTTCCTGGAGGTGCATGCGGGCCTGACGGAATGCTGCAACTCGCCGGGGCGCGGCAATGTCGGCAACTACATCGTGCTCGCCGGCGGCCACAACATCGGCGCGGACGTGCTGCCGGGCGCATCGGGCAGACTCGGCATCGAATACATTCTCAGCGCGGAGCCGGAGATCTACATCGCCACCGGCGGCCCGCACACCGCCAAGGCAGGCGGTTTCGTCATCGGGCCGGAATTCACGCCGCAGCAGGCGCGGGATTCGCTGGCGCGCATGGCCGCCCGCCCCGGCATCGCTTCCCTCGCGCCCGTGGAAAGGGGCGAGGTGCACGGGCTGGCGCATCAACTGCTGAACTCGCCGCTCGACATTCTCGCCGCCGAACGCCTCGCCCGCTGGATCCATCCCGACCTTTTCGCCGACGTGGACCCGGATGCGACGGTGGCGGAACTGAACGCGCGTTTTCTCGCCGTTCCGCTGACGGGCACCAACTGGATCGACCTGCGCGAGCAGGGCGGCCGATCATCCGAGTGAATGGAATGGCAACTGTCGCAATGCGTGAAACCGTCGAAAGCCGGCGCATCGGGGAGACCGACGCGCTTGCCCCGTTCGTGCTCAGCGGAGCGGAAGAAACGCTCGTCTGTCACGGCGCGCACAGCATCGTGCCGCCGACGCCGGCGGACGATCTCGCCGGCGCCGTCGATACGTTCTGGCGCACGGCCGATGACGCCGCGCTGATCGTGGGCGCCCTGCCCTTCGACCGCGCCGCGCCGGCGCATCTTTTCGCGCCGCGCGACGTCCGATCCGGCCCGCAGGATTCGCCGGCGCGCCAGGTCGCAGGCGTATATGCCGGCGGCGGCTGGAGCAGCACCGCCGAACCCTCTGCCGCGGTCTACGCCGACAGCGTGGCGCGCGCGCTGGCGTTGCTGAACGGCGGCGCGGCGGATCTGCGCAAGGTGGTGCTGGCCCGCAGCCTGCTCGTCGCAGCGCCCCGGACCATCGACGTCAATGCCGTGCTGGCGCGCCTCGCGCGCGATCCCGCCGTGACCACCTACGCGGTGCCGCTGCCCGCGGCCGCTCCGGGCGTATCGCGCACGCTCGTCGGCGCGAGCCCGGAGCTGCTGGTGGACAAGCGCGGCGATGCCGTGCGCTCGCTGCCGCTGGCGGGCTCCGCCCGCCGTCAGGCCGACACCGCCGCCGACCGGGCCGCAGCCGACAGCCTGCTGCAATCGGACAAGGACCTGCGCGAGCATGCGTTCGTCATCGAGGCGATTCTCGATACGTTGACGCCCTATTGCGGCGCGCTCGCCGCGCCCGCGAAGCCCTCGCTGGTCTCGACGGCGTCGATGTGGCATCTGGGAACGCGCATCGACGGCCGGCTGAAGGATGCGGACGTGTCGGCGGTGGAGCTGGCGGCGGCGCTGCACCCCACGCCGGCGGTCTGCGGGCTGCCGCGAAGGACGGCGCGCGACGCCATCGGAGAGCTGGAGAATTTCGATCGCGGCTTCTACGCCGGTGCGGTAGGCTGGGCCGACCGCGCGGGCGACGGCCGGTGGATGGTGGCCATCCGCTGCGCCGAGATCGCCGGCAACACGGCGCGCCTTTATGCGGGCGCCGGCATCGTTCCCGGCTCCGATCCCGCGGCGGAGGTGGCCGAAACCTCGGCCAAGTTCACGGCGCTGCTCGCCGCGCTGGGAATCGACGAGACGGGCGGGCCGCGCTGAAGCGTGACCGGAACCGGACCGGCAAAACGGAATTTGCCAAAGCCCCTTCCGGTCGTGTTGAATCGCGCCGGCGGCAAACGCCCGAAAAATCGGCATGAGGAGGACGCAACGTGATCCCGGCTATCCAGAAATGGCCCGATGAACTGGCCGCGCGCTACCGGGCGGCGGGCTACTGGCGCGGCGAAACCTTCGGCGCCGTCCTGCGCGATCGGGCCGGGCGCTTCGCCGGCCGCACGGCCATCGTCGCGGGTGAAACGCGCTGGACCTATGCCGAGCTCGACGCTCGCGCGGACGCGGTGGCGCGCGGCTTTTCCGCGCTGGGCTTTCGCCCCGGCGAGCGGGTCGTGGTGCAATTGCCGAACATCGCGCCTTTCTTCAGCGTGGTCTTCGGGCTGTTCCGCGCCGGCATCCTGCCCGTCTTCGCGCTGCCCGCGCATCGCTCCACCGAGATCACCCATTTCCTCACGCGCACGCAGGCGCGCGGCTATGTGATCGCCGACACGTTCGACGGCTTCGACTACCGCACCCTCGCGGCGGAGGTGAAGGCGAACGTGCCCGGGCTCGAACACGTCATCGTCGCCGCCGGCGATGCCGGGCCGTTCACGCCGCTGGCGGCCGTGGAGCGGCACGACGGCCCGCTGCCGGACGGCCCCGCGCCCTCCGACGTGGCCTTCCTCCAGATATCCGGCGGCAGCACGGGCCTCTCCAAGCTCATCCCGCGCACGCACGACGACTACATCTACAGCCTGCGCGGCAGCAACGAGATCTGCCGCATGGACGAGGACAGCGTCTACCTCGCCGCGCTGCCCATCGCCCATAACTACCCCATGAGTTCGCCCGGCACTTTCGGCACGCTCTACGGCGGCGGAAAGGTGGTGTTGAGCCCCTCCCCCGCGCCGGATGTGGCGTTTCCGCTGATCGAGCGGGAGAAGGTGACGATCACCGGCCTCGTGCCGCCGCTGGCGCTGGTGTGGGCGGACGCCGCGCGCACCACGACGCACGACCTGACAAGCCTCGGGATGCTGCAAGCCGGCGGCGCGAAGCTGACGCCGGAAGTGGCGCGGCGCATCCGCGCCGTCTTCGGGCCTGTGCTCCAGCAGGTTTTCGGCATGGCCGAGGGGCTCGTCAACTACACGCGCCCCGACGACGGCGAGGAAGTCGTCACCGAAACGCAAGGCCGGCCCATCAGCCCGGACGACGAGTTGCTGATCGTGGACGACGAGGACCGGCCCGTGCCGCCCGGCACGCCCGGCAACCTGCTGACGCGCGGCCCCTACACCATCCGCCAGTATTTCAACGAGCCCGAGGCGAACGCCCGGTCGTTCACGGCGGAGGGCTTCTACCGCACCGGCGACATCGTGCTGGTGCGCCCGGACGGCAATCTCGTGGTGCAGGGCCGCGCCAAGGACCAGATCAACCGCGGCGGCGAGAAGGTATCGGCGGAGGAGATCGAGGATCATCTCCTCGCGCATCCCGGCGTGTTCGACGCGGCGGTGGTGTCCATTCCCGACGCCTACCTCGGCGAGCGCTCCTGCGCCTTCGTCATTCCGCGCCGCGCCGTGCCGGAAGGCGCCGCGCTGAAGCCGCTGACGCTGAAGGCCTGGGTGCGAGAGCGCGGGCTCGCCGCCTTCAAGGTGCCGGACAGGGTGATTTTCGTCGACAGCTTCCACACCACCGCCGTCGGCAAGATCAGCCGCAAGGATCTGCGCGCCTCGCTGCGCCAACAATTGCTGGCGGCCGATGCGGCTGAAGCGGCCGGCGCACCGGCGGAAAAGGAGTGAACCATGGCATTGCCGAGCATCAGCCCCTATGCGCTGCCCGACGCGCGCGCCCTGCCCGCGCCGCGCGTGCCGTGGAAGGCGAGCCGCGACCGGGTGGCGCTGCTCATCCACGACATGCAGAATTACTTTCTGGCCCCCTTCGACGCCGGCGCCGCGCCGATCCGCGATGCGATCGCCAACATCGACCGGCTGCGCCACCACGCCCGCCTGCTCGGCATCCCGGTGTTCTACACGGCGCAGGAAGGCGATCAGGACCCGCGCGACCGCGGCCTTCAGCGCGATTTCTGGGGACCGGGCATGAGCACGCGGCCGGAGCATCAGGATATTCACGCCGTGCTGGCGCCGCGCGACGGCGACTTCGTGCTGCACAAATGGCGCTACAGCGCGTTCCAGCGCTCCAACCTCGAATCGCTGATGCGGGCGCGCAACCGCGACCAGCTCATCATCACCGGCATCTATGCCCACATCGGCTGTCTGATGACCGCGGCGGAAGCCTTTCAGCGCGATATCGAACCCTTCTTCGTCGCCGACGCCGTGGCGGATTTCTCGCGGGAAAAGCACGATCTCGCCGTGAGCTACGCGGCGGAACGCTGCGCCGTCGCCACCCTCACCGACCGCCTGCTGGAGAGCCTGTGAACCGATGAGCGCCTTCACGCGAGAGACCATGCGCGCCGACATCGCGCGCGTCATCGGCGAAGACCCGGCCGACATCGGCGACGACGACAGCCTGATCGATCTCGGCCTCGATTCGATTCGCGCCATGATGCTGGTGCAGCACTGGCGCGAGCGGGGCCTGCCGCTCGACTTCGCGCGGCTTGCCGAAAAACCGACGCTGGCGCAATGGTGGGCGCTCGCCAGTCCGCATGCGGGCCAATCATGACCGCCGTTCCGCATGCCGCCGATGACGCCGGCAGCCGACCCCTCCTGCAAGCGCAGGAGGGCATCTGGTTCGCCCAGCGGCTCGACCCCGAAAACCCGATCTTCAACACCAGCCAGATCGCGACGCTGCACGGCCCGCTCGACCGCGCCGCCTTCGCCAACGCCGTCGACCGCGCCTTGCGGGAAGCGCCGTTGCTGGCCGCCCGCTTCATCGACGGGCGCGACCGGCCGGAGCAGGTGATCGGCAGGGCGCCCGCCACGCTTACCGTCCATGATTTCGGCAACGAGGCCGATCCGGCCGCCGCTGCCCGCGCCCATATCGACCGCGACATGGCGCGCCCGCGCGACCCCACATGCGATCCGCTCGTCACGGAGCAATTGCTCATCCTCGGCCCGGCGCATCATGTGTGGTATCAAAATATTCACCATCTTGTGATCGACGGCTACGGCACCGCCCTGCTCAACCGCCGCATCGCTGCGCTCTACAATGAAGCCGCGACCGGCATTCCGGCGCAAGATACTGAATTATCTTTATTTTACGACTTCTTTGTGGAAGACGCCGTCTATGTCGGCAGTGCGCGGGAAGCTGCCGACAGGGCGTTCTGGCACGAACTTTTCAACGACAGACCGCAGGTTGCCGGCATGGCGCAGGGCGAGGCGGCGACCGGGCGCAGCTTCCACCGTTTCATGCTCGCCCTGCCGGACGACGCCGCGCGTGCGGTGACGGAAGCGGCGGCACAAGCGGGCGTCGCCTGGCCGGATTGGTTGACCGCGCTCACCGGCGCCTTCGTCGCGCGGCATGCGGGGAGCGAGGAAGCGATTGTCGGTGTGCCGCACATGGGCCGTTTCGGCTCGGCGGCGGCGCGGCTGCCGGCCATGGTGATGAACGTGCTGCCGCTGCGCCTGCGTCTCGACGAGGACGCGCCGCCCGGCGAACTCGCCGCCGCCGCCGCCCGCGCGCTGACGCGGGCGCGCCGCCACGGCCGCTATCGCAGCGAGCAGTTGCGCCGCGATCTCGGCCTGCTCGGCAGGGAGCGCCGGCTTTACGGCCCGCTCGCCAACATCCTGCCCTTCGACGCGCCGCTCGGCCTTTCCGGCATCGCCGCGGACATCGAGGTGCCTTGCGCGGGCGCGGTCGACGACCTGACCTTCACGCTGCGCGCGGACCCGGCGGGCCGGCATATCCGCCTTGAGCTGGACGCCAACCCCGCGCTCTATACGGCGGAGCGGACGCGCGCGCTGGCGCTGCGTTTCGCGGCCTTCGTGCAAGCGGCGGCGCGAGCCGGGCGGCTTGCGGACGTGCCGACGCTCTCCCCCGACGAAACCGGGCGATGGCTTGCCGCGCAGCGGGCAAGCGCGCATCCGGTGGAAGACACGACGCTCGCCGCGCTGCTGGCGCGGGCGGTGCGGGCAACGCCGGATACCACGGCGCTGGTCGACGGCGACAGGCGCTGGACCTATGCCGAACTGGAGCGGGAGACGGTAGCTGTCGCGCGCCGGCTGCGCGCAGCCGGCGCGCGCGCCGGCGATGTGGTAGCAGTGGCGCTGCCACGCTCGCACCGCCTCGTGCTGACGCTGCTGGCGTGCCTGCGCATCGGCGCGGCCTATCTGCCGCTCGATGCCGACCATCCCGGCGAGCGGCTGGCGCGCATCCTGCAATCGGCCAAACCGCGCGTCGTCGTCACGCTGGCGAGCCTGCGCGACCGTCTGCCGGCCGACACGCCGCTGCTCATCATCGATCACGATGCAACGCCGGATAACGGCGACGATCCGTTCCACGATCCCGCGCCGCCCGACGCCGCCTATGTCATCTACACCTCGGGCTCGACCGGCATGCCCAAGGGCGTCGTGGTGGAGCACCGCGCCATCGTCAACCGCCTGCTGTGGATGGCGGCGCATTACGGCATCGGCCCCGGCGACCGCATCCTGCAAAAGACGCCCGCCACTTTCGATGTCTCCGTGTGGGAATTTTTCCTGCCGCTCATCGCCGGCGCCACGCTCGTCGTCGCGCCGCCGGACGCGCACAAGGACCCCGCCGCGCTGGCCGGACTGGTGCGCACGCATGCCATCACCGCGATGCATTTCGTGCCCTCCATGCTGGCGCTGTTTCTCGACGAGCCGACGGCGCGCGGGCTTGCCGTGCGCCGCGTCTTCGTCTCGGGCGAGGAACTGCCGTCGGCGCTGCGCGACAGGTTCCACACCGTCATCGCCGGGGAGCTTCACAATCTCTACGGCCCGACAGAGGCGGCGGTGGACGTGAGCTACTGGAACGCCGCGAAGGACGATCGCAGCCGGCCGGTGCCCATCGGTTTTCCCGTCTGGAACACGCGGCTTTATGTGCTGGATGCGCGCCTTCGCCCGCTGCCGGCGGACAGCATCGGCGAGCTTTATCTTGCCGGGCGGCAACTCGCGCGCGGCTATCTCGGCCAGCCCGAACTTACCCGCGAGCGCTTCGTCGCCGATCCGTTCTTTCCCGGCGAGCGCATGTACCGCACCGGCGATCTGGCGCTGGCGCGCGAGGACGGCGCCATCGTCTTCCTCGGCCGCACCGACCATCAGGTGAAGCTGCGGGGCTTGCGCATCGAGCTTGGCGAGATCGAGACGGCGGCGCTCGCCGACGGCGCGGTGGCGCAGGCGGTTGTCGATGCGCGCGGCGACGGCGCGGGCGGCAAGCGGCTCGTCGCTTACGTCACGGCGAAACCCGGCCGCATCATCGATGCGGAACGGCTGCGCGCCGCGATCGCCGCGCGCGTGCCGGATTACATGGTGCCGGCTGCCTTCATCACGCTGGATCGTCTGCCGCTGTCCACCAACGGCAAGCTCGACCGCAAGGCACTGCCGGAACCCGCCTTCGCCCCGCAGGCAGGCCGCCCGCCCGCCACCGCGACCGAACGGCAGGTCGCAACCCTGTTTGCCCGATGCCTCGGACGTGACGAAAGCACGATCTCGGCGGACGATGATTTCTTCGGCCTCGGCGGGCATTCCCTGCTCGCGGCGAAGCTCATGCAGCAGGTGCGCGAAGCGTGGGCGGAGGGGCTCGGCGACAATACGCTGGGGCTCGGCGTCGTGTTCACCGATCCCACGGTGGCGCGGCTCGCGGCGCGGATCGATGCCGTTTGTGCGCCCGGCAGGGTTTTTTCCGCGACCGAAAACGAGGGCCTTGCGCCGCTCATCCGCCTCAACGACGGGCGGGGCGCGCCGCTGTTCTGCATCCATCCGGCCGGCGGTATCGCCTGGTGCTACGCGGGACTGGCGCGCGCGCTGCCCGATCATGCCGTCTACGGACTGCAAGCGCGTGGTCTCGACGGGGAAACGCCCGCACCGGCGAGCATCGATGCGCTCGCGGCGGATTACATCGCGCGCATACGCGCCATCGTGCCGGAAGGACCGCTTCATCTTGCGGGCTGGTCGGTCGGCGGTATCATCGCTCATGCGATGGCGGTGCAGCTCGCCGAAGCAGGAACGCCGCCGGGACTGCTCGCCCTGCTCGACGCCTATCCGAGCGACAGCTGGCGCGAACAATCCGATCCTTCCGAAGACGTGTCGCTGAAGGCGCTCGTCCAGATCGCCGGCCACGACGTTTCGGAACTCGGCGACGCTCCGCTGACGCGCGATAGGGTAGTGGCCTATCTGCGCGCGATCGGCAACCCGCTCGGGCTGCTGTCCGACAGGGCGCTGAGCGGCGTGGTGCAGGTGGTGGCCGCGAACAACCGGCTGGTGCGCGACCACTGGCACAGGCTCTATCCCGGCGACATACTCTATTTCCGCGCCGCTCTCGATCACGCCGGCACCGGGCTCGCGCCCCGGTTATGGGCCCCTTACGCCGGCGCGCTCGACGTGCGCGAGGTGCCTTCGCTTCACGCACACCTGACCGGCACGAAAGCCATCGGCCACATCGCGCCGGCGATCGCGGCGCAGCTACATCATTTTTCTGCAAGTTGAGGAAAACGGGTCATGCGTGAGAGCGGCATCGCCGGAAGAATCGCCTTCGTCACCGGAGCATCCGGCGGTATCGGCGCAGCGGTCGTCCGCGCCCTCCTCGACGAGGGCGCGATCGTCGCGGCTACCGACAACGACGGCGGCGCACTCATCCGTCTTGCGGATGCCGTTGCATCGCCCAGGCTCGTCACTTCGCCCCTCGATGTCACGCAGGCCGCCGATATCGAACGCGTGGTGGCGGCGGTGGAATCGCAAACCGGTCCGATCGATATTCTCGCCAATGTCGCCGGTGTGCTCGCGACGGGTCTCGTGGCCGACACGGACCTCGCGGAATGGCAGCGCGTGTTCGCCGTCAACGCCACCGGCGTGTTTCTGGTCTCGAAAGCAGTGGCCGCTCGCATGCAGACACGCCGGCGCGGCGCCATCGTCACCGTGAGTTCCAACGCCGCCGGCATTCCTCGCCACGGCATGGCGGCCTACGCGGCATCGAAAGCGGCGTCGACGATATTCACGCGCTCCCTGGGGCTGGAGCTGGCGCCGCACGGCATCCGCTGCAACATCGTCGCGCCCGGCTCGACACTGACGCCCATGCAGGAAGCGATGTGGACCGACGCCAACGGCCCGGCCCGGGTGATCTCCGGCGCGCCGGAGATTTTTCGCACTGGCATTCCGCTCGGCCGCATCGCCACGCCGGAGGATATCGCCGACGCCGTGGTCTTTCTCGCGTCGGACCGGGCGCGCCACATCACCATGGCCGATCTTTACGTGGACGGCGGCGCGACCCAGCGCGCCTGATTTTTCCGGCGCGTCGCATCGCTCAGGGAACCAATCGCGCCCCGCATTGTTCTTTCCATGTCGTTATCTGACAGGGAGAATATCATGCGTCATCTTCTTATCGGCACTTTGCTTCTGTCTTCCGTCGCATTCGCCGCCCCCGCTCTCGCGCAAACCGCGCCGACGCCGGTAGCGCCTCCGGCTGTTACGCCCGTGCCCGCCGCAAGCGTTCTGAGTTCGAATCTGACCGGCCTTTCCGTTGTCAACGCCGGCAACGAAACCGTCGGCGAGATCAAGGATCTCGTGCTCGGCACCGGAAACGTACTGACCGGCGTCGTCGTCTCTGTCGGCGGTTTCCTGGGGCTCGGCGAGCATTATGTCGTCATCGACCCTTCCACGATCGCCGTCTCCTACAACGAGACGGACAAGCGGTGGGAGGCGCGCATCAACGCCACGACCGACGAGCTGAAAGCGGCTCCGGCTTTCAAGTATGAAGGGAAGTGGCGGTCCTGATCGGCCTGCGGACGCTTCCCCGATGTGATCGACGATCTCCGTATCGTCGGGTCGAGCGCCGCGAGGACACGGGAATGGCGATCACGAAATACGGAATGGCGGTCACGATTGGACACCCGATCGTGACCGCCGAAGCGTCGACCGTCTGGCCGCATTTCCTGACGGTGATATGATCGAAACGGGTGTCGGCTCCCATCACGGCAGCATCGTGTTGGGAGCTCCCAACACCGTGACCGGATGAACGAACGTTCTGATCCTCCGGGAACGGCAGTCACGTTTTCGATGTCCCGGACGATCGAAAAATACCTCACGGCGTGATGACATCGGACTTGCCCGTGGGGTCCGTGTCATTTATCCGCACGCCCTTGATCGGTTCGGGTTGCGCATCAAGCGGGATTTCATATCCGGCGCGGGTAGAACGCATACCGACCCACGATGACTTTCCGTTACCGTTATTCCCGCGCCAGAGCGAGCATCGCTGGTTATCAGGGCAAGGGGCGGGTAAAATCACAGGAAGCGAAATTCGATTTCGTGACCGCCATTCCGTCATCGTCAAAAGCGCCGAAGAAGGGATGACGCCGGAAGTCTTCTCCGGCACCATTTACCGATTCTTCATCGCCTCACGGAGACGTCGCGTCTTCCCCGGCCGATGCATTGCCCGCCAATGTGAAGCGGATCGGCAGCGTGACGCTCGCATCGACCGGCGTTCCGTTACGGGTGGCGGGCGTGAACTTCCAGCGACTCACGGCAAGAACAGCGGCCAAATCCAGCGCGACGAACGAACTGGTACGTTCGACGGCGATATCCACGGGCTCGCCCGCCGCCGTAACGCGCAATTTAACAAGCACGGTTCCTTCCTGGCCGGCTGCGCGGGCATCTTCAGGATACGCCGGCCAGTGTTTCATAACGTCGCCGGGATACGGCCTTGGCGGAATGAAGTCGCCTGAAGCATGTTCCGTACCGCCGGGCGTTTGCGCGCGCAGCATCCCCGCGGCGGAGATCGCCAGGATCACGGCGACGCCGCTGACGGCGAGAATACGCGTCAAATGAGAAGTATGACGCATCATGCATCAAGACATTCACGGGCGATCGCAGGCGTCTGGGGCTTCGATCCCTTGCGCCGCAACCTGACGATGACTTCGACGCACGCGACTTCCGTTCCCTCGGGAGCCTCGGGAACGCCGGTCACGGAAATCAGCCCCTCGGGCACGTCCACGAGAGTCTGATCTTCCTCGATAAAGAAGTGATGGTGTTCCGTTACGTTGGTGTCGAAATAGCTCTTGGTGCCATCGACGGCGAGTTGGCGCAGCAGGCCAGCCTCACGAAACTGATGCAGTGTATTATAGACCGTCGCGAGAGAAACGCTGATCTTTGCCTCGCATGCCTCATCATACAGAATTTCCGCCGTCAAATGACGATGCCCACGTCCGAACAACAGCCATCCGAGCATGATGCGCTGGCGTGTCGGCCGCAAACCGGCCGAGCGCAGGATTTCACGTACATCGTGGAAACCGCAACCTGTCTTGACGGGACTGTTGACACTCTGCACGAGAGCGCGCGGATCGGTCTGAACCGGAACGCCGCGCAGCATCATGGCGCGGAAGGGACTGGACATGGCATATCCTCGACATTCTGGTGTCTCGCGACACATAAAGCAGGAACAAGCAATATCTATTGCGCCTTCAAGCGGAAAATGTAAATAATAATAAGCTATTGTTATATTATAATAATTCCATTCTTTTCTGTTCCTGACCCAGAAGGACTGTTTGCTTATGGGGATGCCATGGTCGGCGTGTGGGACAACGGATCGCGAGTCGCGCTCGCAGATTGTTTCCTGCCGATCAAAACGCCGGTTTCGTGACCGTCATTCCCGCGTAAGCTGGCGGAATCATTCTTATAATCCAGTCGGTTGACGGATTCTTTCCTATGCGTGCGCGCGCGGTTTCGTGACTGCCGTTCCCGCAGTTCGTTATGGTCGGGGGTAAATTGCGATGAGCGTGTATGTTTATGTCGAATACCGTGGATGCTGCGGTTGAACGTGTTCGATGTCCGCAACAGGAGGGCGATTCTGGTTCCGAGGCAAGGCGCGGTTGTGGATATCAGGGTCTGTCCAATGGTGAAAATGCCATACTCGTGACCGGCGTTCCGTAAATTATGATTTTAAATCAGTTTGTTGATGCTTTCTCGGGAATCCTGTTAATGTTTTTTTAACGAAGTGGATATCGAACTTCATCGCTCGTTCGAGGATTCTTCAGAATGGTTTGATCGGATGCATCTCGGGGCTGTTATTCCCTGTTATGTCATTGAATTTAAAGTGATAATGAGTATGGATCGATTTTTGGTTTTTCCGCTTGTATGCGAATCGTGGCGGTTGGTCATTGGCGATTCCGTGATCGCTATTCCGAAATATCATGTGTTATTTCAATGTGTTATTATTTCGGTTTGATATTGCGGCGGCGTTGGATGTTGTTGAGCGAGATCGTTTTTTCTGGCAGCGGGTTGAGTGTGGATGGCGCATTGGGGAAATGTGGTTTGGTGCTTTTCAGGCGGAGGATCGTTGATGCTTGTGTCTCTAAAGCTATCCTTAAAAGAATCCTTATAAAAGAGTCGCTCTGTCTGATTTTAATGTTTTCAATGGGTTATGAGCTGGTGTCGTGACCGCTGTTCCCATTTGCCGTGACCGCGACTCCCGTTTTCGAGACCGCTGTTCCCGTTTCCAGGGCTGCCGCTACGGTTGGCGTGACCGCTGTTCCGGGTTGTCGTGCCTGTTGAAAACCCGGCTTTCCGTGACCGCTATTCCCGTTTGCTTGACGGGTGGGGCGGATAGCGCCAAACCTGAACGCGGTTGGGAATGGTTTTGGGTGGTTGAGGGCGCGGCGTGATCTGGCGGCGCGGTGCGTGGAGGGCAGGATGGCCGAGGAACTCAGTGAAGTTGAGCGCAAGCGGCTCGAACGGGATCGTCGTACTCGCCAGAATCGGCGTGGCCGGCGCAATCCCGCGCCGGTGCCGGCCAAGCTTACACGGACGTCGGCCTTCGCCCCGAAGCGCCGGGGCATTATCGACTCGAACATCGAGCGCATTTTTTACGTTCCCGGACAATCCGTGGTTCAGGTGCGAGGCGGTGAACTGGGCAGTTTGCATCGCGATGTCATTTACGCCCTCTTTCGTCTCAAGGAGCGGATGACGACGCTGCGCATTCCCAATCCCGATGCGCCGCAGAACGGCACGTTGCATGGTGTGCCCAGCCATTTCGAGGTCATCGAGGTCGTGACGACATGGCGTGAACTGCTCAAGGCGCAGGGCCTGACGCAGCATGTCAACAATTTGCTCACCCAGAAACAGGTTTTTCAGGATCTGCGTCAGGTGGTGATCACCATTTACGAGGGAAATCCCGACCAGATCATGGAGAAGCTGCATCGCGGCCGGCTCGGTGGCCGCGGTATGATCACGGGTATCATCGACACCGTGGAATGGGATGGCGTCAATCTCGACAGCCGCGTCAAGGTCAGGTTCGGGCGCGGTGTGCTGGCTGCTTTTCGCACCAAAAATCTCGTTTCCCTCAATGCCGAGGTGCAGTTCGCCCTGAAATCGGATTACGCGAAATCCTTCTGGCCGTATATCGATTCGAAGCCCACTCACCTGTTCGTCGACGAAACCATGCTGGCAAGCCTCGTCGATCGCGAGGTTTACGGTGAGCGTGAGACCGACTCGACCCGCTCCCAATTCCGCAAGGATTGCCGGCAGGCCTTCGATGACATGATCCGCGCCGGCGGGCTCAAGGAATGGACGATCGAATTGCTGGGCGCGGGCAAGCGCAAGATCCGCCGCTACCATTATAAGCACGCCCTGCCGCGCAGAATCGAGCAGGAGCAGATCGAGCTGCCGTTTCCCCTCGCCGTATAGCAGCGGCTTCCACCCGGTGGAGCGTTTTTCGGAGGCCGCCTCGCGCGACGCATAGATAGCGTTTTCACGTTTTTGAGCGTTACAGGCGCTTGCAGTTTATGCCGATTTGTCCGGGATCATACCTCCCTTGCGCGCTGTTGCCGGTGCGCAAGCGGGGTGCTGCTGTCGATGCATGCGATATCTTGTGTTATCCGGCTGATCTGATATCATCACGGATGTGTCGCGGATACTGAATATGATCCGTGATCGGGGGATCGATATGACAGCCACAGAACCTTTGTCCGCGCCGGCGCGGACAGCCGTCGACGTGACGATCGGCGTGCATGCGGAGTTGCTCAGCAGCCAGCTTCAGGCGCTGAGCGATGCATTGTTTCCGCCCACCTCCCGCAAGATGTTGCGGCGGTTCACGTCGGGTGAGGTTGCGCGTCTGATCGGTGTTTCCGATTCCACCCTGCGCAAATTGTCCCTGGCGAACGAGGGACCTGCGCCGGAGATTTCCGGTAATGGGCGCAGGCTGTATTCCCTGTCGCAGATCAACGAATTGCGGCACTTGCTGGCGGGAAGCATGCGCGGCCGGGACACGCTGGCGCTGCTGCCGCATCGCCGCGAGGGTGAGCATTTGCAGGTGCTGGCCGTCACCAACTTCAAGGGCGGATCGGGCAAGACGACGACCTCCGCGCATCTGGCGCAGTATCTGGCCCTGCACGGCTACCGGGTGCTGGCGATCGATCTCGACCCGCAGGCCAGTCTGTCGGCGCTGATGGGCGTCATGCCGGAACTCGATGTCAAGGCCAATGACACGCTTTACGCGGCAATCCGTTATGACGGTGAAAACCGTTCCTTGCGCGAGATCGTGCGCAGCACGCATTTCGACGGTCTCGATCTTGTGCCGGGCAATCTGGAGCTGATGGAGTTCGAGCACGATACGCCGCGCGCGCTGGCGGCTGGAACGCAGGGTGCGGACGGCATTTTTTATACGCGTATCGCGCGTGCGCTCGACGATGTCGCCGATCGTTACGATGTCGTGGTGCTCGATTGCCCGCCGCATCTCGGATTTCTGACGCTGAGCGGTCTCTGCGCGGCGACGGCGATGGTCATCACCGTGCATCCGCAGATGCTCGACATCGCGTCCATGAGCCAGTTTCTGCTGATGACTCACGACCTGCTGACGGTGGTGCGTGGCGTGGGGGCCTCGCTGGATTACGACTTCGTGCGTTATCTGATCACGCGCTATGAACCGCAGGACGGCCCGCAGACGAAGGTGGTGGCGCTGTTGCGCAATCTGTTCGGCGATCATGTCCTGACCAATCCGATGGTGAAGTCCGCCGCGGTTTCCGACGCGGGATTGACGAAGCAGACGCTTTACGAAGTCGGTCGCGAAAATCTGACGCGTTCCACTTATGACCGGGCGATGGAATCGCTCGATGCGGTGAACGGTGAAATCGAGCGGCTGATAGCCGCCGCGTGGGGGCGGGGCGCATGACGGCGGGCGCTGTTGGGAGCTCCCAACGGAAACGCGCACCGCATGACGGAATCGGGAAGGAGGAACGCCGATGAGCCGCAAGGATACCATCGCCGCGCTGTTCACGCAGAAGAAGGTCGTCACGCCCGCCCCCGCTCCCGCGCCGGATGCCGACCGCATCAGGAGCGGCGCGATCTCCGCCATGGGCGCGTCGTTGCAGCAGCTCACCGAAGGCGCGCGCAACGCGGCGCGCCTGCAAGAGCAGATCGACGAGGGCGCCGTCGTCGTCAGTCTCGATCCCTCGCTGGTCGACGGCAGCATGGTGGCGGATCGTCTCCGGACGGATATCGACCCCTCCTTCGACGAGCTGGTGGCGAGCATGCGCGAGAGCGGTCAGCAGGTGCCGATCCTGGTGCGCCCGCTGGACCAGACGCCGCGCCGCTATCAGGTGGCCTATGGCCACCGGCGTTTGCGCGCCGCGCGGCAGCTCGGCATCCCCGTCAAAGCCATCGTGCGGTCGCTGACCGACGCTGAGATGGTGGTGGCGCAGGGCAAGGAGAATATCGAGCGCCGCGACCTGTCCTATATCGAGAAGGCGCTTTTCGCCCGCCGGCTGGAAGACGCCGGTTTCGATCGTGCCACCATCGTCGCCGCGCTGGCGACCGACAAGGCCGATCTCAGCCGCTATATATCCGTGGCGCGTCTCGTCCCGGAGGATCTCGTGCAGGCGATCGGGCCGGCCGATCGTGTCGGGCGTCCGCGGTGGCTGCTGCTTGCCGAAAATCTCAAGCAGCCCGGCGCCGGCCGGAAGCTCAAGGCTGTGCAGGAAAGCGAGGCGTTTCGGGAAGCCGACAGCAATACCCGTTTCGCGCAGGTGTTCGCCGCATTGGCCGAGAAGAAGGCGGCGGACAAGCCGGTCGAGCGTGTCTGGCGCGATCAGGATAGCCGGACTACCGTCCGCATCGAGATGCGCAAGGACCGCACGCTTTTCGTCATCGATGAGGCAAGTGCGCCGGAACTCGGCGCCTTTCTCGAAAAAGAACTCGACGATCTTTATGCGCGATATCGCCAACAGCGGGCGGGGAAGGGTGATTGATCTCCTTTCCATCCGAGATCAGGATATTGATATTTCAGCCATATCTTCTCCAAACGGAAGCTATCTCGGCCATTGCTTCCGCAACTCCGCGATATGCGTCGCCGATCCGCTCATAGATTGCGAAGGACCGCTGCGTCCTGCCATAAGGCCAACCGCAGCCCACGGCTGATGCCCGTCAGCGCGGCGGAAGAGTGATCCTCGCCGGGCATCTCCTCGAAACGCACGGCGATCCGTTCCCGTCCGCGCTCTGCGATCCGGCGGGCGATATGCCGCGAGCGATCCACCATGGCACGCTCGCGCCGCAGGGTGATAACCCTGTCCCGTTCGGGCAGCGTTTGCTGCCAGGGAGCGAGGCATTGTTCATATTCGCCGACCGCGATCAGCAGGCGGCGCGGCGATATCGCCGCGCCGATGCGGGCGTCGAGACCGTGCGTGCCGGCATGCAGCCAGTCTTCATCCCACCATACGGAAGGGCTGATGGCGACATAGGTCTGGAAATCGTGAGGAGCGAGCAACAGCCGCGACAGCACGAAATAGGCGCCGAGCGAATGTCCGAACAGCGCCTGCCGTTCCGCATCGAGCGGGATCTCGCGTGCGATGAGCGGGCGAACCGTGCCGATGATGAACTGCGCCAGCGCCAGCGCTCCGCCTGTGGGGCGCGGCATGCCGCCGGCGCGCGGCCGGTCGGTCGTATGGGGAAGGCTGAAATCGTAGATGCGGCGGTTTTGATCGTAGGGGCCGTCCGTATCGTAGCCGATGCCGACGACCACGGCCGGCGACACGCCGGTCGAGGCCTGGCGCGCGGCACGCATGCGCATCGCTTCCACGGTGGTGAGAAAGGTGGCGTTGGCGTCGAGCAGGAATATCGCGGGATATCCGGCATCGGGCGGCGGTTGCGTGGGGAGAGCGCAGTAGATGCGATAATCGAAACCGTCCGCGGGCGAGCGGACGGTGCGCGTGCCGGCGTGCGGGAGAATGAGCGGGCGGGGCGTTTCATCCAAAATTGTCGCCAAGGTTATCGTTCTGTCAGCTTGAGTTCGATGCGCCGGTTGCGCCGGTAGGCTTCCTCATCGTCGCCCGTGTCCAGCGGCTGATACTCGGCGAAGCCTGCCGCCAGCAGCCGCTGCGGCGGCAGGCCGCGCGATTGCAGATAGCGCACGACGGCGATGGCGCGTGCCGACGACAGTTCCCAGTTGGAGCGAAAGGCGCCCGTCCCGGAAAGCGGCCGGCGGTCGGTGTGCCCGTCCACGCGCAACACCCACGGGATGTCGGGCGGAATTTCCTCGTTGAGATCGAGCAGCGCCTGCGCCACCTTGTCGAGTTCGCTTTGCCCCTCGGGCAGAAGGTCGGCGGCGCCGGTCTCGAAAAACACTTCAGACTGGAAGACGAAGCGGTCGCCGACGATGCGGATATCCTGCCGTTCGCCCAGAATCTGCCGCAGCCGGCCGAAGAAGTCGGAGCGATAGCGGGCGAGTTCCTGGACGCGCTGCGCCAGCGCGACGTTGAGTCGGCTGCCGAGATCGGCGATCCGCGCCTGGGATTCCCGATCGCGCGCTTCGGAAGCGGCAAGCGCATCTTCGAGTGCGCCGAGTTGCCGGCGCAGGGCGGCCAGTTGCTGGTTGAGCAGTTCCACCTGCGCCAGCGCCCGCGCTGAAACTTCCCGCTCACCGGCCAGCGCCGAGGAAAGGCGCCCGATTTCGGCCGAGGCGGATGTGCCGGCATCCGTGCCGGCGTTCAGCAATCCCTGCAAGCGCGATTGCTCGGTCTCGCTCGTTTTCAGCGTCGATTGCAGCGCGGAAAGGTTGTCCTGCATGTCCCTGTTTTCAGAGCGCGCGAGCGCGAGCAGATCGGTCAGTTCGGCGATCTGCCGGTTGAGGCGGCGCAGCGCCTCGTCCTTGCCGGTCAACTCCTGCGAGAGGTAGAACTGCCCCAGCACGAAGACGGACAGCAGGAATACGATGGAGAGGACGAGGGTCGACAGGGCGTCGACGAAGCCCGGCCAGTAGTCGACGCGCCGGCTTTCCCGGCGTCCGCGCGACAGCGCCATGGCCTACTCCACCCGGTTGGAGGGCGGGGCCGACAGGCGTTCGAGCAGCCGCTTGATCTCGCCCTGCTGTTCGGCTTGCGCTTCCACCCAGTCGCGGATGAGCTGCTGCTCGCCGCGCATGTGCTGCACGAGCGTCTGGATGCCCTCGGCGAGATTGGCGAGCGCTTGCGTTGCGGCGCGATTGCCCTGATTCTCGCTGACCAGCATCGACAGGCGGTCGAGCGCCTGCGACAGCTCCATGGAGCCTGTCGCGGCGCCCGTCATGCCGGCGTTTGACACGGCGCGACCGGAGCCTGGCGCGACGGGGAAAGGCGCCGGCGGCGGGCTGTCGATGACGGATCGGGCGAGCACGTCCTCAAGCTCGGTGTAGAAGCGGTTATGGGCCTGGCCGGTTTGCAGGTCGAGAAAACCCAGCACCAGCGATCCCGCAAGGCCGAACAGGGAGGAGGAAAACGAAATGCCCATGCCGGCCAGCGGGGCGGAAAGCCCGGTCTTCAGATCGTCGAACAGCACCGCGGAATCGCCGTCGGTGCGCAGGGAGCCGATGACGCCGCCGATGGAGCTGACCGTTTCCAGAAGGCCCCAGAAGGTGCCGAGCAGGCCGAGAAACACGAGAAGCCCGGCAAGATAACGGGCGATCTCGCGGCTTTCGTCGAGACGTGCCGACAGCGAATCGAGAAGGGCGCGCACGGTCAGCGCCGGCGCGGAGGCCCGTTCCAGACGCTCGCCGAAGACGGCGGCCATCGGCGCAAGCAGCACCGGAGGCGCTGCGATGGCCACCCCCTCGCCTGTGAGTTGCGAGGCGTTAACCCAGTTCACCTCACGGAACAGCAGCCAGATTTCGCGCAACGACAGCAGGATGCCGATCAGCAGGACGCCGACGATCAGGCCGTTGAGGCCGGGATTGGCCATGAACGCCTCGATGATGCGGGCTTGCAGCATCATCACGAGGAAGCCGATCAGAATGAGAAAGACAGCCGCCCGCACGAGATAGATGCGCGGCGTGGACAGTTTTGGAGCGGCAAACGTCATTGTCTCGGCCCCCGGCCTCCGTTTGTGCAATGCGATATCGCCCGCAACGTTAAGGATATCGATGCCAAACGACAATGACAATCGCGGCTGTGCACGATCGGAGACAGTGGGTGGATGCCGTCTCGCTCCATGCCCGGCCGCTCCGGGATCATGGGAATTCTAATGTGACGCTCAATACAGCTCCGGCGGATATGAAATGATTCTATAAAATAATTATAGTTAAATTGTTTTGTTTTCTATATTTCATGAAAATATCTACCGTAATTAAATGAAGATATTATTTTCTGCTGTATAATTTTGTGTCTTGAGAGTGTCGTTGCATTGGCGAAGTGTTTTCCCTACAATACTCAAATTATTTATCACATTTGATTTCAGAGGTCATAATGAGGCGCATTTCTTCGGTCGTCAGGTCTCTTGCTGTTGCTGATCCCTGCCATGTCGATCCGCCGAACAACGCCCCCGCAGGCGGCAGCACTTCCGTTGCCGGTCATTCCGACAACCGTAGTGTTTCCTGGTTTCGGGGAAGCTTTCAACCGCCGTGGTCCCGGTGGGCCGAGCGGCAACGGCACGCCAGTGAACTCTCCACACAGATGAGCGGTCTTAAGAGCTGGGCCGACGATAACCAGGTTGGCGGCCTTCTGGATGGAGAGATGCAGAGTGATTTGCAGGCCATTTGGGATGGTATCCGTGATCTCAAGCCGCCGGAGGGGCGCATCGTCAGATGGGCGCGGCGGGACGGGGGAAGTGAAGCGGCAGCGCTCCGGGAGCGGATCGAAAGCCTCCGGGTGCGCTTGGAAGAGCGCGTCCCTGTGAGCAACGCCCCGTCAGGCGAACCGTCTTCCCGGCCGCCGGCGGGCCCGGTTCGCGATTTCTTCGAGGCTTGGGGCCTGTTGTCGCTTGAGGAACCGGGCGCGAAATCGACGCTTGAAAGAGTGGCGCAAGCCGGAGATGATTTCCTCGAAACGGCGGCGGGCGTGGCGTCGACGGTGGGCGGGTTTCTGGCCGGCATGTTCGGTCATGCATCGCAGCAGCCCGTGCCCGCCGCCGGGCAGTCCGAGACATCTGCCGCCGAACAAGTGGTTTCTGCCGCAGCTGTGCAGGAGCCTGCTCCCGACGTTGCCGGGAGTGCCGCCGTCAGCGCCGTTCCTTCCGGCGCCGCGCTCGTCGTCGGCGTCTCCGGCAGGCCGTTGACCGAGGCTTTCAGGAAGAACGTTTACCAGGCCGTTCAGACGACAGTGAGGAACAGGCTCACGCCGGATCAGCGGCGTCAGGTGTTCAATGCAAAGCCGCCGCTTCTCGCGTTCGGTCGCAACGGCGATCAGATAACGCTCACGTTCAGGGAGGGTTATGCCCAGGCTGCTGATTTGAGTGTGGCGTTTACCGGCACGGCCACCCTTATGCTGTCATCTGACGAGAGCGGGGGAACGCGTCTGAAGGTTTTCGCTCCTCTGCAGCCTGTCAGCCTTCTCGGAAAAGCCGCACTTGAGTTTGCCAAGCAAGCGGCGGTGACAACCGGTGTCGCCGATCGCGCGATCAGCGGCGTGCTTCAGGAGGCATCCCGTCTCCAGGATGCCGAAACCGCCTGACCGCCTGCGCCTCACGCGCGCGCCGCGCGCAGAAGTCCGGCCAGTTCCCGTTGGATGACCTCGTTGCCGCAAACGACGCTGCCGGTCTCCAGCGGGTTGTCTCCGCCGTCGGCGTCGGCGATGAAGCCGCCCGCCTCGCGCAGCAGCACGATGCCGGCGGCGATGTCCCAGCTGCTCAGGCCCCGTTCCCAATAGCCGTCGTAACGGCCGGCCGCGACATAGGCGAGATCGAGCGCGGCCGCGCCCATGCGGCGCACGCCCGCCGTGCGCACCGTCACCGCCGCGAGTTCGCGGATGAAGGCCGGATGGCCGCTTTTGCCCAGATGCGGAATGCCGGTCGCGATAACCGCGCTTGCGAGCTCGCGGCGCGCCGCGACGCGGATGCGGCGGTTGTTGAGATAGGCGCCGCTGCCCTTCTCCGCCACGAACATTTCGTCCTTGATCGGATCGTAGATCACGCCGGCCACGACCTGGCCCTGCCGCTCCAGCCCCACGGACAGCGCGAAATGCGGAATGCCGTGCAAAAAGTTCGTCGTGCCGTCGAGCGGGTCGACGTGCCAGCGATGGGTCGTGTCGGAGCCGGCGACGACGCCGCCCTCCTCCAGTACGAAACCGTAGCCGGGACGGGCTTTTTCCAGCGCCTCGCGCAGAATGTTTTCGGCCTTGCGGTCGGCGGCGGAAACGAAATCGCCGGGTCCCTTCAGCGAGACCTGCAACGCCTCCAGTTCGCCGAAATCGCGCTTGAGCGAGCGGGACGCCTTCATGACGGCGTCGGTCATGACGGTGATGATGGGTGAGCGAATCATGGAAATTGCCTGTGAAACGAGCACGGATGGGCCGCGCCGGAACCGGGGAGGGGAAGCGTGCGCCGTTATCTGCCCGCAAGCGGCGGCGGCGTCAAGAGCGGTGTGCATGGCCGCGCAGACGAAAAATCCGATCAAGCCATTCTGATCCAAGGGATTTTCGACAGCTTGCGCTCACATCCGGCGCAGGCCGTCAAAGGGCGCGCCGTGCGTCATTCCGGCGCGAGGCCGAAGTTGATGTCTTCAGTGCGCTCCTGCGCCAGCGCTTCCGCCCGCCGCCGTTCGTCGGCGGTGAGATTTTTCAGCGCGGTGTCGAGCCACGTATCCGCGCGCCCCTGCGCCGCGGCCATCAGATGCCACGAGGCCGCCTGCACCAGATCCTTCGGCAGGCCGCGCCCGGCCGCGAGAATGCGCGCCAGCCTGTTCTGCGCGATGGCATTGCCGCGCGCGGCCGCGACGGCGAACAGACGCGCGGCCCTCTCCTCGTTCGCCTCCACGCCGTCGCCGTTGAACAGCATGATGGCGAGTTCGACCTGCGCGGGAATATTGCCGTTCGCGGCGGCCCGCGCCATCCATTGCGCCGCGCGCTTTGAGTCCTTCGCCGCGCCCTGCCCCTCGCGCAACATGACCGCCAGCGCATATTGCGCGTCCGCCACTTCGGCGGCCGCCGCCTGCTCCAGCAGGGAGACGGTGCGCGGCAGTTCGGCCGCCTGCCGGGCCGCGAGCAGCGAGAGCGCCAGATTGTAGGCCGCGAGCGGATGGCCGGCTGCGGCGGCCTTTTCAAGCAGCGTCGTCGCCGTCTTGCGCTTTGCGTCCGCGTCGGTGCCGTCGGCGAGGGTCAACATGGCGAGCGCGAACGTGGCGTTGCGATCGTTTGCGGCGTCGCCGCGCCGATACCAGTCGGCTGCCCGCTGCATGTCCCTCGCCACGCCGAGCCCGTTGGCGTGGATCTCGCCCAGCAGCGTCATGGCCGCACCGTCGCGCGGGTTGCGCGCTGCGCGCAGGGAGGCCCCCTCGAAAGCCGATTTGTAGAAGCCGCGCTGATAATCGGCATAGGCGTGATCCGCCGAGAAATCAGGCAGCGTGGGAATGTCGTCCGCGCCGCCGGAGCGCGGCGTGACGGGCGAGGGCAGGAAGCGCCCGTCCGCCGGGCTTTCCGGCAGTTCGTTTCGCGGCCCCGCCGCCGGCAGGCCGAAGTCGCCGGTGAACGGAATGTTCAGCGTAGGCCCGTCCTTGTTCTGCGCCCGGGCCGGATGGGTGGCGAGCAGGCCGCCGGCAAGGATGACAGCAAGCCCGAAACCTCCAAACCGAAAATCTTTTGGTGCGCCTCCTGCCCGCCGGCGGCGGCCCGGAAGCGGGCGGAACGGCGATGCCGCCGTCATCGGCCGGTTTCCCCGTCATCGTCGGTCCGGTTCGCCGCCGCGATGGCCGTCCGCGCCAGCGCCACGGCCGCCGCGGGTCCCTCGGCGTGCGACCAGACGGCCTCGCCGAGCCCGACGAACTCGGCGCCCGTCGCCGCCATCGCCTCGACATCGGCAAGGTCGTGCACGAAGCCGACACAGGGAACGGAAAAAATCTCCGCCCACCAGGCGGTCCGTTCGATCGTGGCGTCGCGATCGGGCAGGCTGCCGTCGGGGCGCGGTTCTCCGAACAGCAGATAGTCGACATCGGTCTCGCCGACGCTCATGGCGTCATGGCGCGTGCGCAGCCCGCCGACACCGACGATGCGGTCAGGCTTCAGGGCGGCGATGGCGTCGGCAAGCGTCTCGCCCGGCTCGTCCAGGTGCACGCCGTCCGCCCCCCCGCGCACTGCCGCGCGTGGCGAGGTGCGCGCGATCACCGCCGTGCCCGACTTTTGCAGCACCGGCGCAATGGCCTTCAGCGCGTTGATCTGCTCGCGTTCGTCGGTGAAGGCGAACGACAGCAGGATCGCGGCCACCGCGCCGCCGTCACAAGCGTCGGCCAGCGACGCGATGGCGCTTTGCGCGTCGTCGATGATGCGGGATGCGAGATAGATCTGTGTCGTGTCGGTCATGATTGCCTGGTTCAGCCTTTACCGTGTCATGGCGCGCCCGACGCGCGGATGCAAGGGCCAAATGCGCGCGGCCGCGTCAGGAGGCGTTGCGCAGCGGTTCCGCCGGCAAGGCTCCGGCCGGTTCCTCCCGGCTGACGAAGGCCACCGCCTGGCGCAGGACGTCAAGACCCGCGCCGGGCCTGACCGCCTCCGTCGCGAGATGGCGGCGAAAAAGCCGCGCCCCGCGCCGGCCGGGAAAGAGCCCGAGCAGATGGCGCGTCATCTGACTGAGGCGCGCGCCCGATTCGAGCTGCGCGGCGACATAGGGCATGAATGCCTCGATCGCTTCGAAGCCGTCCGCCATGCCTGCGGGCGCTCGCGCGCCGGGCGTGAGGGCGTCGACGCCGAGCAGGATTTCCGGGTTCTGATAGGCGGCGCGGCCGATCATGGCGCCGTCGAGCGGGGGCGCGTCCTGGCCGCGGATGGCGGCTTCGGCGGCTTCCAGCGTGGCGAGGCCGCCGTTCAGCATGACGGGCAGCCCCGGCCGCGCCTGCTTGAGGCGGTGGACGCGGGCGTAGTCGAGCGGCGGGATCTCGCGGTTTTCCTTCGGGCTGAGGCCGGCCAGCCACGCCTTGCGGGCATGCACGACGAGCCCGTCGACGCCGGCCCCGACCACGGCTTCCGCGAGGGCGTCGAGCGCGGGTCCCGTGTCCTGATCGTCGACGCCGATGCGGCATTTGACCGTAACGGGGATGTCGACGGCCGCCTTCATCGCCGCGACGCAATCGCCCACGAGGGCGGGTTCGCGCATGAGGCAGGCGCCGAAGCGCCCGTTCTGCACGCGGTCGGACGGACAGCCGACATTGAGGTTGATCTCGCCATAGCCCCAATCGGTGCAGATGCGCGCGGCCCGCGCCAGCTCCGCGGGGTCCGATCCGCCGAGCTGCACGGCGAGAGGCTGTTCCTCGGCGGAGAAATCCAGAAGCCGCGCCCGGTCGCCGAACACGATCGCGCCGGTGGTGATCATTTCCGTATAGAGCTGGACACGGCGCGAGAGCAGGCGGTGAAAATAGCGGCAATGCCTGTCCGTCCAGTCGAGCATCGGCGCGACCGCGTAGCGCGCGCCGGCGAAGACGTCGGTCGACCGGGATTGTTGGGCGTTGGGCTCGAACTGGTGCACTTTCATTTCGGCTTGCGGACTATCTTCGTTTCTCGTTCAGAGCGGGCGGAGCCGCCACATTGCGCCGGAACCATAGCAGAGTGAACGCGCGCGGATGGGGCAAAATCATGCATCATGCAGGGAAATCGAATAAAGCCCCAACCGCGCCTCCGGGGAGGCGGATCGGTTCGTGCGGCCTTGAACGCCCTGTCAGAAGTTGGTGCCGGGTGTCAGACTTGAACTGACGACCTACCGCTTACCGTCCCACTTCGGCTTTCGCCGCCGCAGGCGCGCGCCGGGGCGCCTGCGTTCGTGGTCTGGACTATCCCTTCGCCATAGTCCGTCGGACCTTAGGCGCTGCCCGTCTAGTCTCTACACCTTCCCCGCGCAACGGGGCTTGGCTCGGGATTGGCATGGCCACCGGCACAGCCGGTCGGGCGTTAGCTTTCCCCGAGTTTGGGCAGTTCTGCTCCCGGAATTTCTTCCGGGGCACTCGTCATTCAAGGCGGTTGCTCTACCAACTGAGCTAACCCGGCTTCAGGCCCGTCCCGGACCAAGCCGCTTTCTGCCACGAACGACAAACGCGCGTCAAGTCGCGCCACGCCGGCGGCGCGGTGGCGTTTGCGCCCGCGGCGGCGCAATCCTTGCGGTTGCCGGGTGAACCCGTTTGCCGCTATGCAAGTTATCCTGACAGGATGAAAGGCAACCGGCGGCAACGCCTTTCGGGGGAGGGCAGCATGCGTTGGGATCAGTTTCGCCGTTCCGGCAACATCGAGGACAGGCGCGGCGGCGGTTTCAGGATGCCGACCGGCGGCGGGCGCGGCGGGCTCGGCATCGGGGCGCTGATGATTCTCGGCATCGTCGGCTGGGCGCTGGGCGTCGATCCGCGTATCCTCATCAGCGGCGCAGAGATGCTGTCGGGCGGCGGGTCGGAATATGTCGCCGGCGAGCAGTCGTCGCCCGGCACGCCCGCCGACCGGGACGGCCAGTTCGTCGCCGCCGTGCTCGGCAACACGGAAGACGTGTGGGGAAAGGTGCTGCCCCAGCAGACCGGGACGGCCTACAGCGAACCGGGCCTCGTGATGTATACGGGCGGCACGCGTTCGGGGTGCGGCGCGGCGCAGTCCGCCATGGGGCCGTTCTATTGCCCGCTCGACCGGAAGGTCTATCTGGATGTCGATTTCTTCGAGGAGATGCGCAACCGTTTCCGTGCCGGGGGCGATTTCGCCTATGCCTACGTCATCGCGCATGAAGTCGGCCACCATGTCGAGAACCTGCTCGGCATCCTGCCGAAAGTGCAGCAGGCGCAGCGGCAGGCCGGCTCGCAGGCGGAGGCGAACAGGCTGTCGGTGCGCGTGGAACTGATGGCGGACTGCCTGGCGGGGGTATGGGCCTACCACAGCAACACCGGCTGGAACGCGCTCGAACCCGGCGATATCGAAGCGGCGCTGAACGCCGCCTCCGCCATCGGCGACGACAGGCTCCAGCAGGCGGCGCAGGGCAGGGTGGTGCCCGATTCGTTCACGCACGGCTCGTCCGCGCAGCGGATGCGCTGGTTCACGCGCGGCTTCCAGTCCGGCAAGGTCGCGGCCTGCGATACTTTTGCCGCGCAGCAGCCCTGAGGCCGCCTCCGGCTTTCGGCGGGGCGCGGGCTGTCGGTTCCCGCGCCGCGCAGTCAGTCGGGCCGCCAGCCGTACAGCCAGTCGTAGCGCGCGCTGAGGCCCTCCATGCCGAAATGGCGCAGCAGCAGATTGCGGATGAGCGCGGTGACGCCTGAAAAATGGAAGGATCGTCCGTTGCTGCGCGATTCTTCCATCACCCGGCGCACGCGCTGATAGCGGGTTTCCTCATAGGCCATAAGCGCTGCGCGCGTGTCGCCGGGATGGGCCGCGAGCGCCCGCGTGAGAATCGCCGTGTCCTCGATGGCCATGGCGCCGCCCTGCGCGAGAAACGGCAGCAGGGGATGGGCGGCGTCGCCCAGCAGGGTGGCGTGCGGCGTGCTCCAGCGCACGGCCGGCAGCGCGTCGAAAAGAGACCACAGCCGCCAGTTCTCGCCGCTCGCCAGCAGGTTGCGCAGGTCGTGCAGCGCAGGGTTGCCGAGGCGGGCGACGAGGGCGTCGAGCTTGTCCCGGTCCATGGGCAGGCCCCATCCCTCGACGGCGGCCCGGCTGCGCACGATGACGACGATGTTCCACGCGTCGCCGCCGGCGACCGGATAATGCACGATATGCGCGCTGCGCCCGAGCCAGGCGACGACGTCGGGCGCACGCAGGCCCTCGGGCACGTTCTCGCGTGTGACGACGCAGCGCCAGGCCTCGAAGTTGCGAAAACGCGGCGCATCGCCGTCGCCGATCGCCGTGCGCAGGGTGGACCAGACGCCGTCCGCGGCGACGAGCAACGGCGTTCGCAGCGTCTGCGGCGTTCCGTTGCCATTCGCGAGGTGCACCTCCGCATGGTCGTCCCGTTCGGCGTATCCGGTCACTTGCCGGCCGACGAGCAGTTTCACGCCGGGCTCGGAGCGCACCGCGTCGAGCAGAACCGCGTGCAGGTCGGCGCGCAGGATGACCCAGTAGGGCGCGCCATGGCGGTCGCGAATCGCCTGCGCCATCGGCATGGCGCCGAGCTTGCGGCCGTTGCCCAGATCCCTGACGGAAAGCCGGGCCGGTTCCACCGCCCGCCGGCCGAGAGCCGCGCCGAGCCCGAGATCGATCAGGATCCGGCTGGCGTTCGGCGAGAGCTGGATGCCCGCGCCGGCCTCCACCAGCGCCGTCCGTTTTTCGAGAACGGTGACGGGCGCGCCTGCGCGCGCAAGCTGCAAGGCGAGAGCCAGCCCGCCGATGCCGGCGCCCGCCACCACGATCGATTCGGACATCTCGCTTTCAGGCGCGTTCGAGGTCACGCCGCCGAGGCCCGATCGGCCGCGATCTCTTCATGGCCGTCGTCCCACAGGCATTCGGCCGGCAGGCACGCGCCTTCCGCCAGCGCGGGATCGAAACGGTAGAGGGTGGAACAATAGCTGCAAACGGCTTCCGAATCGCCGCCCATGTCGATGTAGATATGGGGATGGTCGAAGGGCGGAAGCGCGCCGATGCACATGAATTCCTTCGAGCCGACATGAACGACGCGCACGCCCGGCGTGTTGTGGAAATGGGGGATGGTGCTCGCGGCCATCGACAGAAATCCTTCACCTGAGTGCGACAAGCTCGACATGCGCGCCCGCGGCCCGCCGCGGAGGGGCGATCCGGCGATCGGTGCGCTCTTCGCGCGCACCATAATCGCTTGCGGCCGAAACGCCAACTCCGTCATTCACCTGCACGCGCTTCTCCGGTGCGTTTTTCGGATGCGGCGCTGCGGCGACCCCCGTTCTCGTGCTTATCCGGCTTATTTTTGAACGCCTTCGCCGAAAAAAGCGCGGACGGCGGCCGTTCGGTGGTCATCCAATTGTCAAACGAGGACGGTATTCGTTGAGCATCGTTAGCTGGATAGTTTGGATGCCTGACTTGGCAAGCAGCTAAGGTCGGGCGTCAGTGATGCTTTATGATCGGTAGTTGCCGGAGCCAGCCGCTGGCGGTCCGGTGTGCCGCGTTTTGCGCCGTTGCAACCCTTTTGCTCGATCATCCGCCAGGGAGCTTTCTCATGTCCGACACCGCCGCCACCCAGAACACCTTCACGCTGCAACTGCTTCACGCATCGGATTGGGAAGCCGGTGTGAAGGCCCTCGACCGGGCAGCGAACTTCGCCGCCATCGTCGATATCCTGGAAGACGAATATGAGAATACGCTGATCCTGTCGTCGGGCGACGGCTGGATTCCGGGGCCGTTCTACGCCTCCGGCGCCGACGCCGCGCTGGTCGATACCTATCGCGCCGTCTACAGCCAGTTCTTTTCCACGGCGGACGCCGAAGTCGTCTTCACCGCGCTGGGTGCCGCCGCCGGCCGGGCCGATGTCGCCATCCAGAACATCATCGGCGTGCAGGCCGCGACGTTCGGCAACCACGAGTTCGACTCGGGCACGAGCGCGATCCGCGATATCATCGCCGCCGCCGCTGGCGCGGACGGCGTCGTCGGCACGGCGGACGACGTGAATATCGGCACGCTGTTCCCCTATCTGTCGGCCAACCTCGACTTCTCGGGCGACAGCAACCTTGCGGGGCTCTTCACCGACGAAATCCGCGAGGCCTCCTCGTTCGCGAATGACGCGAGCAAGAAGATCGCTCCGTCCACGATCATCACCCAGGGCACCGAGAAGATCGCCGTCGTCGCGGCCACGACGCAGGGTCTCTCGCGCATTTCCTCGCCCGGCGACACCAAGGTCATCGGCGCGACGAGCGACGACATTCCGCTGCTCGCCGAGCAGATCAACGCCGAGGTGGCGCGCATCCTCGCCGCCGACCCGACGATCAACAAGGTCATCGTGGCGAGCCATCTTCAGCAGCTCAGCCTCGAGCAGGCGCTGGCGCCGCTGCTGGAGAACGTGGACATCATCATCGCCGGCGGCTCCCACACGCGCCTCGCCGACGAGAACGACACGCTGCGCGAGGGCGACGAGGCCCAGGGCACCTATCCCATCGTCACCGCCAACAAGGGCGGCGATCCGCTGCTGATCGTCAACACCGACAACGAATATTCCTACGTCGGCCGCCTCGTGGTGGACTTCGACGCCGAGGGCAAGATCGTCCTCGACAGCCTCGACGACACGATCAACGGCGCCTACGTCACGACCGACGCCAAGGTGGCCGAGCTGTGGGGCGACGCCGATCCGTTCGCGGCGGGCACCAAGGGGCATCTGGTCGACCAGATCATCTGGGGCGCCTGGGGCGAGAACGACGAGCGCGTCACGAAGGGCATCGGCACCGTCATCCAGGAGCAGGACGGCAACATCTTCGGCCGCACCGACGTGTTCCTGGAGGGCCGCCGCTCCGCCGTCCGCACAGAGGAGACGAACCTCGGCAACCTGACGGCCGACGCGAACCTCGCCGAAGCGCGCAAGGTCGATGCGGAAGTCGTGGTCTCGATCAAGAACGGTGGCGGCATTCGCGACGCCATCGGCTTCGTCAACGCCGTCGGCGGCGAGGCGGTGCTGGCGCCGCCGGCCGCCAACCCCGGCGCGGGCAAGCTGGAAGGCGACATCTCGCAGCTCGATATCGTCAACTCGCTGCGCTTCAACAACGATCTCGCCATCGTGACCCTGACGGCCGACGGGCTGGCGAAGGTGTTCGAGCAGGGCTTCTCGGGCGTGCGTCCCGGCGCGACGCCGGGCTCCTTCCCGCAGATCTCGGGCGTCGAGGTGGTCTACGATCCGTCGCTCGCCGCCGGAAGCCGCGTCGTCAGCCTTGCCGTCGTGGATGAAAACGGCGCCGTGATCGATTCCATCATCGCCAACGGCGAGCTTCAGGGCGATGCCGGCCGCGCGATCAAGGTCGTCACGCTCACCTATCTCGCCAACGGCGGCGACGGCTACACCGCTTTCGTCGACAACCGCGTCGAGGGCACGGATCTCATCAAGCTCACCGAAGCGCTCGCGGGCCAGGACGGCGAGGCGACCTTCGCCGCCGCCGGGACCGAACAGGACGCCTTCGCCGAGTATCTCGCTGCGAATTACAGCGAGACGCCTTTCAACGAGGCGGATACGCCTGCGTCCGAGGACAGCCGCGTCGTCAACTTCCGCGAGCTGGCCGTCGGCGTCCGCGGCAACGAACTGGGCGGCAACGACATCAACCTCAACAATGCCGCGCTTCTCAGCGCGGAGCACGGCACCGACGGGTTCGACCGCGTGTTCTACAGCGGCGCCGATGCGGTGATCCTGCCGGAGAACATCGAGCAGATCGAGCTTTCCGGCGCGGCGGACACGTCCGTGACCGACAATGCGCTCGACAACGTGATCCTGGGCAACGCCGGCCGCAACGACTTCTTTGCGCGCGGCGGAAACGACAACGTCGACGGCGGCACCGGTCATGACGTTCTTCACGTCGAAGGCAACGCCGATCGCTACAACGTGCGCATCGAGAACGGCCGCGCCGTGCTGGAAGATATCGAGCACCAGACCACGACCACGATCACGAACGTGCAGCGGATCGTGTTCAGCGACGGCGAGCAGAATCTGTTCGCCACCGACCAGACCGAAATCGCCGGCATCTACCGTGCGTTGCTCGGCCGCGCCGCCGAGACCGACGGCTTCAGCTACTGGGCGGGAAGGAGCGCCGACGGCGTGGATCTGCGCGGCCTGATCTCGGCGATCGGTGCGTCCGACGAAGCCGCTGCGTTCCAGGAAGGCAAGTCGACGGAAGAGCTGGTCGACGCGCTCTACACGAACCTTCTCGGCCGCGATGCGGACGCGGAGGGCCGTGCTTACTGGATCAATCAGATCGACAGCGACGTTTTGTCGTTCAACCTCGTCGGCCTGTCCTTCGTTGCGAGCGACGAATTCCAGCTCGGCGGCCGCAACCTCGTCGGCGGCGACTGGAACGTCGCGTGAAGACCGTGACCGATGGTCACGCCCGCGCCGGGCGGTAACCATCTTGCGAAATCGGGGGCGGGAAATGGCCCGCCCCCTCTTGTAACAGGCAAAACGATCCTGTTAACGTTCCATCAACGAAGTTCGTTCCTTATCGTCGGATGAGCGGCTGCGCGCCGAAGCGCGCCGCCGCCCTGTCTACGCTGGCAGGCGGTGAGAGCGATTATGCGGGACGGGTCCATGCGGTTGACGAAACGAGCCAACATCACGATGCGTTCGGGAGAACCGGATGAGGTCGATGTGCCTCTCGTTCAGGGTCCGCCATATACGTCGTGCGGCATGTTTCTGAAGCTGCTGGGTGTTTGTGTGGTCGCGCTCGGCGTGGCGAATTGCAGCACCGCGCCGCGCCAGACCGGCGGCGCCAAGCCCGCGCAGGCGAAGGTCGATCCCAAATACGGCGTCAAGCCCAGTCCGCGCGTCGTCAGCAGCGGCAAGGCCGTGCCGAAGGGGGGCGGGCGGTCCATGGTGGGCAAGCCCTATGTCGTGGCCGGCAGGACGTTTACTCCCAAAGAGAACGACAATTACACCGCCGTCGGCACGGCTTCGTGGTACGGGGCCGCGTTCCATGGCCGCAGAACGGCCAATGGCGAGATTTTCGACAAGCACTCCATCGCCGCCGCCCATCCCACGCTGCCGCTGCCCAGCTATGTCCGCGTCACCAATCTGAGCAACAACCGCTCCATGGTGGTGCGCGTCAACGACCGCGGCCCCTTCCACGGCAACCGGCTGATCGATCTGTCGAAAACCGCCGCCGAGGCGCTCGATTTCCATCGTCAGGGCACGGCCAAGGTCAAGGTCGAATATGTCGGCCGGGCTTCGCTTGGCGGCAGCGACGATCGCAAGTTGCTGGCGACGCTCAATGCCGGCGCGCCTGCCGCCATTCCTGCGGTAGCCCCGGCGCGGCCTGCCGCGCCTGTGGCGCCGACTGTGATGGTGGCCAGCGCCGAGCCGCAGCCGGCGTTGCCGCAAGCCGCTCCCCGGCCGATCGTTCGCCCGCAGGTCGCGGAGCCGACGCCGGAACCGGCGCCGTCCCGGACTATCGTGGCCCGCGCGCAGCATGACGATGCCGTCAATGATGCCGGCAGGCCGCATATGTCGAGAACGCTCGTCGCCGCCGCGACGGAGACGACGCCTGCCGCCGCGCCCGTGCCGGCAGGCGCGCCCATGCCCGCGCCGCTTGAGGTCGCCACCGCACCCTCCGGCCCCGCGCCGGCGCAGCAGGGCGGTTTGACGGAGCTTGTGCGCGAGGTTGCGGCGGAGGGCGGCACGGTGTTGCCGCCGTCGCGCCCGCTCGAACTGGCGCCCCGGCGGACGGTTTTCGCCTCGTCGCCTGCCGCGCCCGCCGAATCGCAAGCGACGACGCGCCGCTCGCTCGTGGCGAGCTTGCCCTATGCGCCGCGGCAGCAGGACAAGGCCGGTGTGTTTTTCGAGCCGATGCCGTTGTCCGATCTGACGCCCCAGCGTTTCGTGTCCTTCGGCGAACCTGGCCGGTGAACAGCCGGGACGCCCTGAGCGCGAGCCGGGATTTCGCTCTGGAAGGTCGTTCCGGCATCGGGTCTTTCCGGCGAGGCGGATGCCGTTCTCGGGCCTGATGATCCGGCTGCGGAGCCTGTTACGCATTCGATCTGGCGTGGCGAGAAAAATGACTGTGATCCGAAGTTTGCCGTCATTGTGCCGGCGCGCCGCCGCGGCATTGCGGCTGGCGGTTCTGGGGTGCGCGCTCTTGGCGTTCTTCGCCGCCATGGCGGGCGGCGCGCGCGCGCAGGGGTTCCAGACGGACGTGCCGCGCGCCCTGCTCGTCGATGTCGGCACCGGCACGGTGCTTTTCGAGAAAGACGCCGACACGCCCTTCGAGCCGGCGAGCCTCGTCAAGATCATGACGGCGGAGGTGCTGTTTCATGAGATCGCGCAGGGGCGCCTGACGCTCGACCGCGAGTTCTTCGTCTCCGAATACGCCTGGCGCACGGGGGGCGCGCCCTCGCGCAGCACCGCGATGTTCGCCGCCGTCAACAGCAACGTGCCGGTCGGCGATCTGATGCGCGGTCTGCTGATTCCCTCGGGCAACGACGCCGCCATCGTCATCGCCGAAGGCATATCCGGTACCGAAACGGCTTTCACGCGGGCGATGAACCGGCGCGCCGACGAGATTGGCCTTTCCGCTTCCAGTTTCGTCAACGCGTCCGGGTTGCCGGCCGAGGGGCAGGTGACGACAGCGCGCGACATGGCGCGGCTGGCGGCTCATGTCATTGAGACCTATCCCGAATTTTATCGCGTCTTTTCCGAGCCCGAGTTCGTCTGGAGCAAGATCCGGCAGCGCAACCGCAACCCGCTGCTGGCGCTGAACATCGGCGCCGACGGCTTTCTGACCGGTTTCACGGACGCCGCGGGTTTCGGCATCGTCGGCTCGGCGGTGCTGGACGGACAGCGGCTGATCGTCGTCGTCTCCGGCGCGAAGACGGCGCGCGAGCGCGACATCGAGGCGCGCAAGCTGCTGGATTGGGGCCTGCGTTCCTTCGAGATGCGCCAGCTCTTCGCCGCGGGCGAGGCGATCGGCGAGGCGAGTGTTTTCGGCGGCGACAAGGGCCGGGTGGCGCTGGTGTCGCCCGAGCCGGTGCGCGCGCTGGTGCAGCGCGGTTCGGACGCGCGTCTGTCGGCGCGCATCGTCTATCGCGGCCCGGTCATGGCGCCGGTCGAGAAGGGCGCGCCGGTCGGCCATTTGCAGGTCGAGCACGGCAAGTTGAAGGTGCTCGACCTGCCGCTCGTCACCGGCGAGGCGATCGAGCGAGGCAGCCTCTCGCAGCGGGCGCGCGACGCGGCGCTGGAATGGAGCACGGGAATGGTGCGCCGCGCGTTCGAGAGCCTGATGTGAACGGGCGGCTCAAGCCCGGCCGGGGCCGGTTCATCACGCTGGAGGGGGGCGAGGGTGTCGGCAAGTCGACACAGATGCGTCTGCTCGCGGCGCGCCTCGCAGCGCAGGCCATTCGGGTTGTCACCACGCGCGAGCCGGGCGGTTCGCCGAAAGCGGAGATCATCCGCGAGGCGATTCTCTCGGGGCGCACGAAGTTCCTCGGGCCGATGGCGGAGGCGCTGCTGTTTTCCGCCGCCCGCATCGACCATCTCGATACGCTGATCCGGCCCGCGCTGGCGCGGGGCGCGTGGGTCATCTGCGACCGTTTCATCGATTCGATGATCGCCTACCAGGGCGCCACCGGCGAGCCCGAGCCGGCCGTGCTGCGGGCGCTGGCGCGGATCGTGGCGGGCGACGATCATCCCGACCTGACGCTCATTCTCGACCTGCCGCCGGAAATCGGTCTGGCGCGCGCCGACGCCCGCCGCCGGCAGCGGGGCGAGCCGACGGATCGTTTCGAAGGCGAGGCGCCGGCTTTCCACCGCGATCTGCGCGAGCGTTTTCTGACCATCGCGGCGGCCGAGCCCGCGCGTTGTGTGGTCATCGATGCCGACGCGCCGGTAGAGACGGTTGGCGAGCGCATCTGGCAGGCGGTTGACGAGCGGCTCCTGTCGCCGGAAAAAGACGATACGCAGCCTGAAGACGCACCGGCGGAAGACATTTCATGAGCATGGCCGACATCGAGCCGGACCGGTTTCCCGGCGCGCCGCATCCTCGCGCGCAGACGGCGCTGTTCGGTCTGGAAGCGGCGGAGCATGCCTTTCTAGAGGCGTTCCGCGCCGGGCGGCTGCATCACGCCTGGCTGATCGGCGGGCCGCAGGGCATCGGGAAGGCGACGCTGGCCTATCGGCTGGCGCGTTTTTTGCTGTCTCATCCCGATCCGGCGAGCGCGGCGGCGCGGCAGGCGACGACGCTTGCCACCGATCCCGAGAATCCCGCGGCGGCCAGGGTTGCCGCCGGAATCGCCGCCCTGTCGCATCCGAATCTCGTCGTGCTGCGGCGCGCGCCCGCGACGGACAAGAAAGCGGCGTCCACGATCATTCCCGTGGATGCCGTGCGCCGCGCCCTGTCGCTCTTCGCCGCGACGGCGGGCAACGACGGCTATCGCATCTGCATCGTCGACAGTGTCGAGGACCTGAACGCGGCCGGCGCTAACGCGCTGCTGAAAGTGATCGAGGAGCCGCCGCCCCGCGCGCTGTTCCTGCTGGTGGCGCATGCGCCGGGCCGGGTCTTGCCCACGATCCGCTCCCGCTGCCGGCGCCTGCTGCTGCGGGCGCTGCCGGCTGCGGATGTGGAGAAAGCGGTGCGGTCGCTGCCCGCCCCCTTCGGCGATACGGAGCCGGCGGTGCTGGCGCGGGCTGCGGCGCTGTCCGGCGGCTCGGTGCGCGCGGCGCTCGGGCTGATGGACGCGCGCACCATCGCGCTGGTGGAGCGCGTGCGCGGCCTGCTGGACCGCCTGCCGGAGACCGATGCCGCCGCGATCCACGCGCTTGCCGGGGAGATGGCGGGGCGGGAGGCGGAGGGCGATTTCGCGGTGCTGCTGTCGACGACCCATGACTGGATCGCAGGGCTGATCCATCGCCGCGCCGGCGAGGGAGCGGCAAAGCTTGCGCGTTTTGTCGAGGTGTGGGACAACATCGCCCGTGCGGCGCGCGAGACGCAGGTGTTGAATCTCGATCGCCGCCCGCTGGTCCTCACCCTTTTCGGCGAACTCGCGGATGCCGCCCGGCGCGCTCGCGCCGCCTGACGCCGCGATCCCGCACTCTGGCAGGTTCTATGGCCGACGCTGACACCTTCTATATCACGACCGCGATCTCGTACCCGAACGGCGCGCCGCACATCGGCCACGCCTACGAGGCGATCGCGACCGACGCCATCGCGCGCTTCAAGCGGCTCGACGGATGCGATGTCTTCTTCATGACGGGCGTCGACGAGCACGGCCTGAAGATGGCGCAGACGGCGGCGAAGGAAGGCATCGGTCCCAGGGAACTGTCGGACCGCCACACCGCCCAGTTCATCACCATGGTGGACGCCCTGAACATCTCGCGCGACCGTTTCATCCGCACCACCGAGCCCGCGCATTACGCCGCGTCGCAGGAATTGTGGCGGCGGATGAAAGCCGCCGGCGATATCTATCTGGGTACCTACGAGGGCTGGTACTCGGTGCGCGACGAGGCGTTCTACGACGAGAGCGAAACGACGGTGCGCGACGGCGTGCGGCTCGGCCCGCAGGGCACGCCGGTGGAATGGACGACGGAGCAAACCTGGTTCTTCCGCCTCTCCGCCTATCAGGAGCGGCTGCTCGCCCATTACGACGCGCATCCCGATTTCATCGGCCCGGACAGCCGCCGCAACGAGGTGGTAAGCTTCGTGAAGGGCGGCTTGCAGGACCTGTCCATCTCGCGCACGACGCTCACCTGGGGCGTGCCGGTGCCGGATGCGCCGGGCCATGTCATGTATGTCTGGGTGGATGCGCTGACCAACTACCTCACCGGCGTCGGCTTCCCGGACGAGAACGATGCCGACTGGCGCTTCTGGCCGGCGGATGTTCATGTCATCGGCAAGGATATCACCCGCTTTCACGCCGTCTATTGGCCGGCGTTCCTGATGTCGGCGGGGTTGGCGATTCCGAAGCGGGTGTTCGGCCACGGCTTTCTGTTCAACCGCGGCGAGAAGATGTCGAAGTCGGTCGGCAACGTCATTGATCCGCTCGCGCTGGCGAAAGCCTACGGCGTGGATCAGTTGCGCTACTTCCTGCTGCGGGAGGTGCCTTTCGGGCAGGACGGCAGCTACAGCCACGAGGCGATCGTCAACCGCATCAACGCCGATCTAGCCAACGATCTCGGCAATCTGGCGCAGCGGTCGCTGTCGATGATCGCCAAGAACCTCGACGGCGTGCTGCCCGCGCCCGGCTCGCTCGACGAGGCCGACCGCACGCTGCTTGCCGCCACCGATGCTCTCATCGGCAAGGCGCGGGCGGCGATGGCGGATCTGGCCATCCACACCGTTCTCAACGATGTGTGGGCCGTGGTGGCGGACGCCAACCGTTATTTCGCCGCGCAAGCGCCGTGGGCGCTGCGCAAGACGGACCCGGAACGCATGGGCACGGTGCTTTACGTCACGGCGGAAGTGCTGCGGCAGGTGGCGATCTTCGCGCGCATCGCGACGCCGGACGCCGCCGCGCGTTTGCTTGATCTGCTGGCGGTGCCGGAGGAGGCGCGCGATTTCGCCGCGCTCGGGGAGGCCGGCCGCATCGCGCCGGGCGTGACGCTGCCCGAGCCCGTGGGCGTGTTTCCCCGCTATGTCGAGCCGGAGGAAGGGGCCGGCGCATAATGCTTGTCGATACGCATTGTCATCTGGATTATTTCCTGAAGGAAATCGACGGCGTGCTGGCGCGCGCCGCGGCTGCGGGCGTGGGGCAGGTGGTGACGATCTCCACCCGCGTCCGCGAGGCCGCCACCTATCGCGCCATCGCGGAGGCGCATCCGGGCGTCTTCTTCTCCATCGGCACGCACCCCATGCAGGCGAAGGACGAGCCGGATGTGACGCTGGAGGAAATCATAGCGCTCGCCGCGCATCCGCGTTGTGTCGCCATCGGCGAGGCGGGGCTCGATTACTTCTACGAGCGTGAGTCGATGGCCGTGCAGAAGGAGGTGTTCGTGCGCCACATCGCGGCCGCGCGCGCCACCGGCTTGCCGCTCGTCATCCATGCCCGCAGCGCCGACGAGGATATGATCGCCATTCTGTCGCAGGAAATGGCGAAGGGCCGCTTCACCGCCGTGCTGCACTGCTTCTCGTCCGGGCCGGAACTGGCGCGGGTGGGGGTGGAACTGGGGCTTTACGTCTCGTTCTCCGGCATTCTGACTTTCAGGAAATCCGACGAGATCCGCGCTATCGCCCGCGCGGTGCCGCTGGACCGGTTGCTGGTGGAGACGGACGCGCCTTATCTCGCGCCGCTGCCTTTCCGGGGCAAGCGCAACGAGCCGGCTTACGTCGCTCACACGGCGCGGATGCTGGCCGAGGTGCGGGGCGTCAGCGAGCAGGCGCTGGCGCAACTCACCACCGAGAATTTCCGCCGGTTGTTCGGCAAGACGGGCAGCGACAGGCTGGCGGGAAGTCTCGCCGCATGACGCTCACCGTCACCATTCTCGGCTGCGGTTCCTCGACGGGCGTGCCGCGCGCCGGGGCCGGTTGGGGCGCGTGCGATCCCGCCAACCCGAAAAACCGGCGCCGCCGGTGCTCCATCCTCGTCTCGCGCGGCACGCGGGAGGCCGGGGAGACGCTGCTTCTCGTCGATACCGGGCCGGATCTGCGCGAGCAATTGCTCGATGCCGCGGTGGAAAAGCTCGACGCCGTTCTCTACACGCACGAGCACGCGGACCACACCCATGGCATCGACGATCTGCGCACGCTGGCGCTGGCCCAGCGCCGCCGGCTGGATGTCTACGCCAGCCCGGCAACCGGGGCGCTGCTGCTCCAGCGTTTCTCCTATTGCTTCATCACCCCGCCCGGCAGCCATTATCCGCCCATCCTGACGATGCACGGCCTTGCCGACGGCGAGCCGCTGACGCTGGCCGGAGACGGCGGCGCGATCGGCGTGCTGCCGGTGCGGGTGCATCATGGCGATATCGATGCGCTGGGCTTCCGCTTCGACATCGGATCGGGCGCGATTGCCTATATTCCCGATGTCGTGCAGGTGCCGGAGGCCGGCATCGCGCCTCTGCGCGGCCTCGACGTTCTCATCATCGACGCGCTGCGCGACAACCCGCATCCGTCGCATTTCTGCGTGGAAGAAGCGCTCGATCTCATTGCGCGCGTCGCGCCGCGCCGCGCCGTTCTCACGGATCTGCACGCCGATCTCGACTATGACGCGCTCAGCGCGCGCCTGCCGCCGGGTGTGGAGCCGGCTTACGACGGCATGCGCATCGTAACCGGATGAGGGCGGTTCGCGAACCGCCCCCGCTTCCCGGATTTGCCGCAACCCGCCTCACACGCCGCCCGGCAGGCTGACGCGGTTGATGAAACTGACGATCGGCAGGCTGACGTCGGCATGGCTCATGACGGGCGTATGTCCCTGATCCGCCACGAGCACCGTTTCCAGCTTGCCGTGGCGCGCCTGCATTTCCGCCAGCGTGTCCGGGCGCAGGATATCCGATTTCTCGCCGCGCACGACGAGCACCGGCAGCTCCTTGAGGCCGTCGAACATCGGCCACAGCGGCGGAGCCGCCTTCGTCAGGTCGATTCCTTCCAGCGTGTTCTTGAGCGCGGGGTCGTAGGCGAGTTGCAGCTTGCCGTCGACTTCGTGCCAGGTGCCGTGCGCGAGCGCTTCCCAATGGCTGTCGTCAAGGGAGGGAAACTGCGCGTCCGAATAGCTCCTGAGAATGGCGATCGCCTCGCCGTAATCGGCGGGCTGGGGCAGCTTGCCCAGATAGCCGCGGATGCGCACGAGCCCCTGCGGCTCCACCACCGGGCCGACATCGTTGAAGACGACAGCGTGGATCAGCTCCGGCGCTACGGCGACGAGGCCGAGCACGATCAGGCCGCCGCGCGAGGTGCCGACGAAAACCGCCTTCGGCACGCCGAGCGCCGCCAGCACCTGCTGAAGATCGTCCAGCTCGGTAAAGGGGTTGTAATGCGTCCAGTCCGGGTCCCATTCCGAAAGGCCGCGCCCGCGATAGTCGATGCAGATGACGCGGTGAGGCTGCTGCGGGTCGTTGGCGAGCAGCGTCGCGAGCGGATGGAAATCGGCCGCGGTCCGGGCCATGCCGGGCAGGCAGACGACGGCGGGCGTCTGCGTCACCTGCGGGCCGTACTCGCGCACATGGAGCTTCAGCCCGTCCTTGGCCGACACATAGACGTCGCGGAAAGCCTGATCATCGCGGGAAGTCTCGTTCGTCGTCATTTTATCCTCTCCTGGCGATTATTCGGCTTCCGGCGGCCGTTGGTGTCTTGGCCGGAAAATACGCGGCGCGATTCGCCCTCGCGGCAGACGGCATGCGCAGGGTATTTTCCCGACTATCACCGGTCTGTGACCACTGTATTATTGCATGAGGATAAATCTTTGCTTTCGCTCAGTTTCGGCGGCGCATGAACGTGAGCTATCCTAGTTTCGGCCGCGTTCCATGTCGCTGGAAAGGCGCAGAGCGGTCTCGTTGTTGAGGCGTGCGCGGTAGACTTGCAGGTTTTCAAGCACCCGTTGCACGTAATTGCGCGTTTCGGCGAAGGGGATGCGTTCCACCCAGTCGACGGGATCGACCTTGAGGGAGCGTGGGTCGCCGTAGGCGGCGATCCACTTGCGCACGTTGCCGGGGCCGGCGTTGTAGGAGGCGATGGCGAGAATGTAGGAGCCGTTCCATCGCGCCACGAGTTCCCCGAGATGGCTCGCGCCGAGCCGCGCGTTATAGGCGGGATCGCTGGTGAGGCGCGTGAGATCGAACGGCAGCCCGGCGCTGCGCGCCGTCGCCTGCGCGGTGGCGGGCATGAGCTGCATCAGGCCCCGCGCGCCGGCATGGGAAACGGCCTTGCCGTCGAAGGCGCTTTCCTGCCGGGTGATGGCGTAGATCATCGGCTCCTCGATCGCCGCGCCGTCGACGCCCGGAATGCCGAATGTGGGGAAGGCCGGCACGTCGAACGGCTTGCCGCGGTAGCCGGCGGCCTTGCCGAGAATGAGCGCCGCGCGCGCGTCGCCCGATTCGTGCACCTCTTCGGCGAGCGCCGCGAGATGATCGTCGTCGAGCGAGCGGGCGAGATCGGGCAGGAACAGCAACGCGAGATCGGTTTCGCCCGCTGCGAACAGCAGCCGCATGGCCTGCGCGGGCCGCATCTGCGACAGATCGAAGCGGGCCTGCGCGGTAGGCTCCGGCAGCGCACGCACCGCCAGGGCGCGGAGGCCGAGTTCCTCGCGCGCGAGCTGTCCGTAATAGGTCGTCGAATGATCGGCTGCCTGCGCGAAATGCGCCTGCGCCTCGTCCGCCTTGCCCAGGGCCCGCGCGGCGCGGCCGCGCCAGTAGGCGACGCGGGCGATGGAGATCGGCAAGGTGGCGTGCGGCGCGGCGTCGGCGAAATGCGCGGCTGCCTTCGCCGGCTGATCGAGAAACCGCAGCGCGATCCAGCCGGCGAAGAAGGCGGCCTCGATATGGTCCGATTCACGAACGGCGAAGGGCAGCGCCGCGACCTCGTAGGCGGCCCGCGGCTGGCCGGCGTCGAGCAGGGCGCGGGCGACGAGCCGCTGTTCCAGCGCCCAGCCGGAGCCGCTGGCGCCGTCGTCGGCGACCGGCCCCTCGGGAACGGGCGCCTCGATGACGCGGATGGCGGGCGTATCGTCGGCGCCTTCGGGCAGGGCCGTCTGCTCCTCCTGCTCCGTCCGTTCATTCGCCGCCGGGCTCGGGGCGGCGGTCGGCTCGGGTGCCGGTTTGGGTGCTGGCTTGGGCGCTGCTTGGGCGAGCGCGCCCGCCGCCGCCTTCAGGTCGCCGCCGCGCCGCTCCAGCCGCGATTTCGCCAGCAGCCATTCGGGTGCGTCCTGCAACGACGCGGGAACCGTCTGAAGCAGCTTGGCGGCGTCGCGCGTGCGCTTCGTCACGGCCGTGAAGGCTTCCGCGAGGGCAACCTCGTCGCGCCCCGCCCGCAGCGCCGCCTCGGCGGCGGTTTCCCACTCGCCGGCATAGAGCAGGTTGCGCATGCGGATGCGGTGATCGTCGGCGGTGAGGTTGCCGCCGTGCGTGTCGAGCAGGGAGCGGCGGGCGGTGGTTGAAAGGGGCTCTTCGTGCCAGAGCGCGCGGGCCAGTGCGAGCGCTTCCTCGCCGCGCCCGCCGCCGGCCAGCGCGCGGCTGTAGGCGAGCTTGCCCGCCACCGTTGCCGGTGGTTGCCCGTCGAAGAAAACGAGCACGTCGTCTGCCGCCGGGGCGCTTTGCAGAAACTGAGCCTCGATGCGCCGCCGGAAAGCGGCGGCGCCGGGCCAGTCGGGATTGCGCGCGAGAAAAGCCTCGATGCGCGCCCGCTCGATGCCCGCGCCGGCCGAGCGGATGGCGATCCATTCCAGGGTGTCGCGCGTCGCCGGATCGGGCACGCGCGCGGCGGCGGCGTCCGCGGCCGCCGGATCGCCCGCGCGGTAGAGGGAAAGCGCCTCCCGGAAGGCGGGGATGTCGAACGCCGGCCAGCGCGGCGTCACTTCCGGCACGGCTTCCGGCGCGGCGGCTTCCGGGACGGGCGTCGGCAGGGCTGCCGTTTGCATCGACGGTTCCGGTGTCGCGGCTTCGGTCGCGGGCGCTTCCGGCGTCCTGTCCGCCGCCTCGCGCCTGTCCGCGATCAGGCCCGGTCCCAGGATGACCGCGACGACGGCGAATGAAAGAACGAGCGCGGTTCGCAGGCGCATCAGCAAATCCCCCTGGCGCATAATCCCCAAAAGTGGATGCCGCTTTTGGGAAAAGGCTATGCCTGATCAAAAAGCCGGAGCATTTTTTCGTTTCAGGAAACGTAGAAATGCCCTGGCGTGACGCATCAACGGATGAAACCGGGCTTCGGCCCCGCTGCCGCCAGCCCGCCGGCCGCCTCGTTTCCGCCAATGTCGCCGACAAGCGTTCAAGAATTGTTAACCACGACCGTGGCCGAGGCGTCGCGACACGAAAAGAAGCGTCGCGACACGAAAAGATGGCGACAAACGCACCCGATTGTTCCGCAAGCGGCAATATGAGACTTTGCGCAACGGCGTTCGGATGTTTAAGTAGCGGCTTGCGCGGGTCGTCCAGGCCCGACGACGATCAGACCATACCCGGAGAGCCCCCGTCATCCAGGGGGATATATCATGACAGCAAATCCCCGCTTCAAGGGTTTATACACCGCGCTCGTGACGCCGTTCCGCGACGGCGAGGTCGACGAGGGCGCCTTTCGCGAACTCGTCGCATGGCAGATCGAGAGCGGCGTCGACGGCCTCGTACCGGTCGGCACGACGGGCGAGAGCCCGACGCTGAGCCACGACGAACACAAGCAGGTCGTCGCATGGGCGGTGGAGGAGGCGAAGGGCCGCGTCCCGGTGATGGCCGGCGCGGGCTCGAACAGCACCGCCGAAGCCATCGACTTCGCCCGTCATGCGGAAGAGGTCGGCGCGGATGCCGTGCTGGTCGTGACGCCCTATTACAACAAGCCGAATCAGGAAGGGCTCTATCAGCACTTCAAGGCGATCAATGACGCCATCGGCATTCCGATCGTCATCTACAACATCCCGCCCCGTTCGGTGATCGACATGTCCGTGGAGACGATGGCGCGGCTCTTCGAGCTGCCGAACATCGTCGGCGTCAAGGACGCCACCGCCAACATCGCCCGCGTCAGCTTGCAGCGCCAGGTGCTGGGGCCCGATTTCATCCAGCTCTCGGGCGAGGACGTGACGGCGCTCGGCTTCGTGGCGCACGGCGGCCACGGCTGCATCTCCGTGTCGTCGAACGTGGCTCCCCGGCAATGCGCCGATCTGCTCCACGCCGCGCTGACGGGCGATTTCGCCACCGCGCTCGCATGGCAGGACCGGCTGCTGCCGTTGCATACGGCGCTCTTCATCGACACCAATCCCTCGCCGGTCAAGTATGCGCTCGCGCGCGTAGGGCGGATTCGCGACGAGGTGCGCCTGCCGATGGTGCCGGTGTCGGCGGCGGCGAAGGCCAAGGTCGACGAGGCGCTCGCGCATGCCGGCGTGATCGACGGATAACCCGATGGCGCCGAAGGAGAAGGGCGGGCAGCGGATTGTCGCGGACAACCGCAAGGCCCGCTTCAATTACGAGATCGTCGATACCATCGAGGCGGGCATCGCGCTGACCGGCACGGAGGTGAAGGCGCTGCGCACCGGCAAGGCCACGATCGGCGAATCCTATGCCGGCCCCTCGGGCGAGGAGTTTTTTCTCTTCAACGCCTATATCCCGGAATATTTGCAGGCGAACCGCTTCAACCACGAGCCGCGCCGCCCGCGCCGGCTCCTGCTGCACAAGCGCCAGATCAACCGCCTGCTGGGCGCCACCCAGCGCGAGGGTTTCACCGTCGTGCCGCTGAAGATCTATTTCAACGATCGCGGGCGCGCCAAGGTCGAGATCGCGCTTGCACGCGGCAAGAACCTGCACGATAAGCGCGAGACGGAGAAAAAACGCGCATGGGATCGCGACCGCGCGCGGATCATGCGCGACAAGGGCTGATGCCGCCGCTCGATGAGCCTGATTCATCGGACGGCGGCCAAGCCCCGGCCCGCCGATGGGAGGTGAGCCGCTCAGGCCGCGTGCGGCACCGCGTCCAGAAAGGCGCGCACCTGCGAGAACACGGCCCGGAACATTTCCGGCGTCAGCACGCGCGTGCTGGTGTTGTAGCGCGAGCAGTGATAGCTGTCGAAAAGGCGCAGGCCGTCCAGATCGTGATGGCCGCCGTGGCGGAAGGCGACGCGCGACGGCGTGCGGCCCAGAGCGCGCACGGCGGTGTCGTGCGCCACGCGGCCGAGCGCGACGACGGCGCGCAGCTCCGTCATCTCGGCGATGGTGGCGGAGAGGAAAGAGCGGCAGGAAACGATTTCCGCCCCCGTCGGCTTGTTTTCCGGCGGCACGCAGCGCACCGCATTCGTGATGCGGCTGTCCGTCAGTTCGAGCCCGTCGTCCGGTGTCGCCTCGTAGCTGCCGTGTGCGAAACCGAAGGCCAGCAGCGTCTCATAGAGAAGATCGCCGGCGTAATCGCCCGTGAAAGGCCGCCCGGTGCGATTGGCGCCGCGCAATCCCGGCGCAAGCCCCACCACCAGCAGCCGTGCGTCCGAAGAGCCGAAGCTCGGCACCGGCGCATTGAACCATGCGGGCTCCCGCGCCCGCCAGGTGTGGCGAAAGGCCGCAAGCCTTGGACACAGGCCGCAATCGGGGTTCGGCACGGCGCCCGTTTCAGGCTCCGCGACCGTTGTCATCGTTGTCCACCGGGTTCCTGATGCCGTAGCGCCGCTCGACGAGCGACCGGCCCTTGATCGTCTCGGGGCGGTCGTCGCCTTCCGGCGCAACCCGCACCGCCCGTTCGGGACGTTCGCTGTGCTCGCGGCCGATGAGGGGAATGAGCTGCGTGATGTCGATGAACTCGTCCGCCTGGCGGCGCAATTCGTCGGCGATCATGGGCGGCTGGGTCTGGATGGTGGAGACGACGAGCACGCGCACGCCCCGGCGCTGCATGGCCTCCACCAGCGAGCGGAAGTCGCCGTCGCCCGAAAACAGGATCATCTCGTCGATATGAGGGGCGAGTTCGAGCGCATCGATGGCAAGCTCGATATCCATGTTGCCCTTGACCTTGCGCCGGCCGGACGAGTCGATGAATTCCTTCGTCGGCTTCGTGACAACCCGATAACCGTTGTAATCGAGCCAGTCGACCAGCGGACGAATGGACGAGTATTCCTGATCCTCGATCATGGCGGTGTAATAGAACGCGCGGATCAGGCGGCCGTTATGGTTGTAGGAGCGCAGCAGCCGCTTGAAATCGACATCAAAGCCAAGGGTTTTGGTCGTGGCGTAAAGATTGGCCCCGTCGATGAACAAGGCGCGCCGGCAGATTGTGGACATGTTATATTTCTCTAAAGTTAAGTATAATTGACTGATGCCGCGACTGTCTCGCCCAGCGCAGCGAACGTGTTCATCGGCCGGCCCGGACTGGCCGAGGAATGATTATGCTTTAACTTTGGCAATATGCATCGTGCCTTTCAACCGCAATCGCCCGCAACCGCAGTCGCCCGGATCGTTTCCGGCAGGTCAGGCGGCACGCACCACTCCGCATGCATCACTCGCTGCCCCGCCGTGCAACCGAAGGATGCCGACCAGAAAACCTGCTTCTGCACAATACCTAATTTCCGATCGGATTCAAACGAATATTGATGAGGAATACGTTCGGGCATCAATACCAAGAGAACAGGCATCAAACCTGCGATATATACATATAACAAGATAGCGTGGCATATAATTTACATCTTTATATCGCATATGGCCATCCACGCAAGGAGAAAACAATACGGCACGGCTACCTTCTCCATGGAGAATATCGAAACCACCGGATCGTGGAGACGGGGCGGGTGGGGAAACCGCCCGTCTCCTGAGCCGCCGACCGGGCCGCCGCATGGAGCGGGCGCGCCTTTTTCACGCCGGCGTCAGTCCGTGAGGCGTTCCACCGCGCTCACGTAGCGCGTCGTCCGCAGTTCCGCGACCAGGCTGGTGAGATGCTTGAGGTCCCATACCGACAGCCGGATGGTGATGTGGGTGAAGTCGGGCGTCGGCCGCTTCATCGCGACATCCTCGATATTGGCGTCGTGGTCGGCGATGATCTGCGTGATTTCGGCCAGCGCGCCGGGGGCGTTGACGGCTTGCAGGGCGATGATGGCGGGAAAGCGCCGGATGTTTTCCTCGTCGACATCCCAGCGCACGTCGAGCCATCGCTCCGGCTCGTGCTCGAACGCCGCGAGCGCCTTCGACTGGATCGGGTAGATGGTGATGCCCTTGCCGGGCGTGAGGATGCCGACGATGCGGTCGCCCGGCACGGCGCCGCCTTCGGGCGCGAACGTGACCGGCAGGTCGCTGTTGAAGCCGCGAATCGGGATGGCGTGGTTGCCGTCGGCCTCGCTGTCGGGCACCTTGAACTTCAGGGTCTCGCTGCCCTTGAGGCCGAACCAGCCGTGACCGGACAGGCCGTCGACGGTCGGGCGCCGCTCGTCCTTGTAGTCGGGATAGACGGCCTTGACCACATCGCCGGAAAACATCTCGCCGCGGCCCACCGCCGCCAGCGTGTCGTCGAGCGACCCGCGCGCCAGCCGGGGCAGGGCGGCTTTGAGCTTCTCGTCCGAATAGGCGCGGCCGGCGCGCGCGAAGGCGCGCTCCAGGATTTGCGCGCCGAGCCCCGCATATTGCCGGCGCACCGCGTCGCGCGTCGCCCGCCGGATCGCGGCGCGGGCTTTTCCGGTGACGACGAGCGATTCCCACGCAGCCGGCGGCGTCTGGCCGTCCGCGCGGACGATCTCCACCTCGTCGCCGTTCTGCAATTCCGACAAAAGCGGCGCGATCTGGCCGTTGATCCTGGCTCCCACCGCGGTGTTGCCGACATCGGTATGGACGGCATAGGCGAAATCGATCGGCGTCGCGCCGCGCGGCAGCGCGATGAGTCGGCCCTTGGGCGTGAAGCAGAACACCTGATCGTGGAACAGCTCCAGCTTGGTGTGTTCGAGAAACTCCTCCGGGCTGTCGCCCTCGGCCAGCAGGTCCACGGTGCGGCGCAGCCATTGGTAGGCGCGGCTTTCGTTGAGCAGGCGCTGCGTGCGCCCGTCCTTGTAGAGCGCGTGCGCCGCGATGCCGTATTCCGCCACGTCGTCCATCTCCTGCGTGCGGATCTGCAATTCCACGCGCTGGTGGCCGGGGCCGATGACCGTGGTGTGGATGGAGCGGTAGTCGTTCTGCTTCGGCGTCGAGATGTAATCCTTGTAGCGGCCGGGCACCATCGGCCAGGCGGTGTGGACCATACCCAGCGCGCGGTAGCAGTCGTCGATGGAGCCGACGATGATGCGGAAGGCGAAGATGTCCGACAGTTGCTCGAACCCGAGCGACTTGCGCTCCATCTTCTTCCAGATGGAATAGGGACGCTTGCGCCGCCCCTTGACGCGGGCCGCGATGCCCTTTTCGGCGAGCCGGCCGGTGAGGTCGCGCTCGATCGTCTCCACCAGCTTGCCGTTGCGCGCGCTGACGGCTTCCAGCCGGCGGCCGATGGTCTCGTAGGCTTCCGGCTTCAGGTGGCGGAAGGCGAGGTCCTCCAGCTCGTCGCGGATTTCCTGAATGCCCATGCGCCCGGCGAGCGGGGCATAGATGTCCAGGGTTTCCTCGGCGATGCGCGCGCGCTTCTCCTGCGCCATGAAACCCAGCGTGCGCATGTTGTGCAGCCGGTCGGCGAGCTTCACCAGCAGCACACGCACATCGGCGGCGATGGCGAGCAGCAGCTTGCGGAAGTTCTCGCCCTGCGTCGCCTTGCGCGACACGAAATCCAGCTTCTTGATCTTGGTGAGGCCGTCCACCAGCGCCCCGATCTCGGGGCCGAACAACTGGTCGATCTCCTCGCGCGTCGCGCTGGTGTCCTCGATCGTGTCGTGCAGAACGGCGGCGACGATGGTGGCGTCGTCGAGCTTGAGATCGGTCAGGATCGCCGCGACTTCCAGCGGATGCGAGAAGAACAGGTCGCCAGAGGCGCGTTTCTGGTTGCCGTGGGCGCGCATGGCGTAGACATAGGCGCGGTCGAGAAGCTTTTCGTCGGCGTTGGGGTCGTAGCGCTTCACGCGCTCCACCAGCTCGTACTGGCGCATCATCGGCGCGCTCCGGCTCGCCCGCGCCGTTTCCGCCCCTTCCGCGGCCCGCTCCGGCGCGGGGCCGATTTCCTTCACCTGACTGTCCGCCACAATGATTCCGACTTCCTTCGCCTGCGCGCCCTTCCGGGCCAATGTAGAATTATGACAAAGGTTTCGCTGAAAGACAAAGATGATTGTGCCCGCTCGCGCGCGCCCGCACGGCGGCGCAGCGCCGGATAACGAAAAGGCCCGGAAAGATCCGGGCCGGTCGCATCGTCTGGTGCGGCGACGCCCCTGACGGGACGCGGCATGCGAAATCTCAGTCCTCGTCGTCGCTCGCGGCCGGCGGCACGAGCCCCTCAAGGCCGCGCAGCAGATCGTCCTCGCTCATGCGGTCGAACTGGATTTCGCTGTCGTCGACCGCGCCCGTCACCGAGGTGCCGATCAGCGGAACGGCGTCTTCCTCCGGCTCGTCGACCTCGACGTACTTTTGCAGGGAGTGGATCAGCTCTTCCTTCAGATCCTCCGGCGCGAACTTCTCGTCCGCGATCTCGCGCAGCGCCACGACGGGATTTTTGTCGCGGTCGCGCTCGACCAGCAGCGGCGAGCCGGAGGAGATCATGCGGGCGCGATGGCTGGCGAGCAGCACCAGCTCGAAACGGTTATCGACCTTGTCGATGCAATCTTCGACGGTGACGCGAGCCATGGCGGGCTCCTTCTCCTGCGCGCAACGGTATATGACGAAGCGAACCGGTTACACCATTTTGCGCCGAAAAGCAACGCCGGCTTGCGGCGATGTCACAATTCGGCCGCGCCCGCGAGCGAATCGCCGCGAAACAGCGGCACCGCCGTTTCCTGAAGAAAGCCGCCGGCGAGCCGGTGAATGACCGCATCGATCACGAGGCGGGTGATCCGCGGCGTATTCAGCGACGCCACGTCGTCGATCCCGACCCAGACGAGTTCCACCAGCTCGTGATCGGGGCCGTGCGCGCCCTCCACCGTATGCGCGATGGCCGAGGCGTCGATGGCGAAGAAGCGTGCGTCGAAACGGCGCGGATAGCGCGGCGGCGTGATGGCGCGGGCGACGAAGTGCAGCGCGTCCAGCTCCGGGAAGACGGCATGTTCCGCGAAGGCGCGCCAGGCTTCCGGCGTCTCCTCCGGCGCGCCGTAGTCCGTGGAGCCGACGAGGTGCCCCGTCTCCTCGAACGTCTCGCGAATCGCCGCGAGCGCCAGCGCGCGGGCGGCGAGCGGGGAGGGGTCGTCGACCATCGCCATCAGCTTGCGCTCCGCCGCCGGGTGAAGCGCGCCGGCGACGACCATCTCGGCGTCGCAGGGCTCCAGCCGCCCGCCGGGAAAGACATAGGCGTCCGGCATGAAGACGTGGCGCTCGTGGCGGCGGCCCATCAGCACGTAATGCCCGCCCGGCGTGCGGTCCATGATGATGAGGGACGCCGCGTCGCGCGGCACGATCTGCGTGTAATCCGGCTTGTCTTCCGCCACCTGGCTCGTTTCGCTCATGCCATTTCCCCTGTTATCGTTCGTGGGCGCTCTCGTCGCGCCGCGCGCCGTCGAAGCCGTGCATGCGCAAGGCCCATTGATAGCCCACCACCGCGCCCTTGACCGGCCGCATGAGAGCCAGCGACAGCGCCAGCGTCAACAGCGGCCATACGATCATCTGCGTCAGGGTGGAATAATCCGCAAGCATCTCCACCGCCAGCACGAGCGTGACGATGATATGCCCGACGATGGTGATCACGATATAGGGCGGCAGATCGTCCGCGCGGTGGTGGTGCAGCTCTTCGCCGCAGGCGGCGCAGCGGTCCGCGATGCGCAGATAGCCGTCGAAGAGCGGCCCCTCGCCGCAGGCGGGGCAACGGCCTTGCAGCCCGCGCCGCACGGCGGGCCAGACGGCGCGGTGCGGCTGGTCGGCACCGCTGCCGGTGAGGGATTCAATCGTCATGGACTTCCTTGACTGTGCGCACGAATGCGCCCTGTTGCGCCCCTTGCCCCGGCGGCGGCCGGATGAACGGATGCGTCAGGGCGGCCACGGTTTCCTTGAACAGATAAGCAAGCCCGAGTGCGAGGACGCAAGCCAGAAATGCCACGACGGCCTGCACCCAGGGCGTCAGTTGTACAAAAATGGTCAGCAGGCTCGCGCCGGGATGTTCGTCGGTCATGATAACTCTCCTTCAGGGTGAAGAAGCCACCAGAAAGGCACCTGAGCGCCCGCTGGTGGCCGGGAGAGTTAGAAAACCGCAAACAGACGGCCGCGCTGGCCTTTAGGCGGAGCCCTGAACATAGCCAGCGCCTCCCCGGCCATGGGCTAGGGAGCGCCTCACGGTTGGCGCCGACCGCTGTTTGAGAGGTTTCTAAGCCTCGGAGGCGCAGGAACGCGCCTCCACCTCAAGACATAATGCGCGGGGCGTTGAAGTCAAATCGGAATTGCCCCGATCATGGCATCGCAAGCCTTGCGGTTCAGCCGTATCTGCGCCGCGCGCCCGTCGCCTTCGGCCGGCCGGAGCGCTGCGCCCTCACGCCGCGCCGCTCCCCGCCGCTCCCGGAAAGAAGCTCGAACCGCAGCGCGCCGGCCACCGGCACGGCTTCCACCAGGCGCACCTCCAGCCGGTCGCCGAGCCGGAAGCTTTTTCGCGAGCGGCTGCCGACGAGCGCATGCAGCGTCTCGTCGTAGCGGAAATAGTCCTGCCCCAGCGTCGAGGCCGGGATGAAGCCGTCGGCCCCGGTGTCGTCGAGCTTCACGAACAGGCCCGCGCCCGTCACGCCCGCGATGCGCCCCGAGAACTCGGCCCCGATCCTGTCGGCCATGAAATGCGCCACGAGCCGGTCCACGGTCTCCCGCTCCGCCGCCATGGCGCGCCGCTCCGCCGCCGATATCTGCGCCGCGATTTCCGCCAGTTCCTCGCGCGTCGTGCCGTCGGGCAGGCCGTCCGGCCCGAGCTTCAGCGCCCTTATCAGGCCGCGATGCACGACAAGATCCGCATAGCGGCGGATCGGCGAGGTGAAATGCGCGTAACGGCGCAGGTGCAGGCCGAAATGGCCGTAATTGTCGGCGGAATATTCCGCCTGCGCCTGCGTGCGCAGCACCACCTCGTTGACGAAATCGCGGTTGGGCGAATTTTCCACCAGCGCGAGGATGCGGTTGAACATCGTCGGCGTCAGCGCTCCGGTCTTCGGCGATTTGATGCCGATGGAGGCCAGCACCTCCGCGAGCGCGCGCAGCTTTTCGGCGGAGGGCTCGTCGTGCGCGCGGTAGATCAGCGGCAGGCCGGCCTGCTCCAGCGTCTCCGCCGCGCAGACATTGGCGAGGATCATGCATTCCTCGATCAGCCGGTGCGCGTCCAGCCGCTCCGGCATGATCACGCGGTCGAGCGTGCCGTCGGGCTTCAGGACGAGCTTGCGCTCCGGCAGGTCGAGCGCCAGCGGGTCGCGCTCGTCGCGCGCGTCGGTGAGCGCGGCATAGGCGTTCCACAGCGGCCGCAGGACGGTATCGAGCAGCGGCGCGGTGGTGTCGTCGGGCGTGCCGTCGATGGCCGCCTGCGCCTGGCCGTAGGCGAGCTTCGCCGCCGAGCGCATCATGATGCGGTGGAAGGAGTGGCGGCGCTTGCGGCCCTGGATGTCGATGACGATGCGCGCCGCCAGCGCCGGACGGTCCTCGTGCGGGCGCAGCGAGCCCAGATCGTTCGAGATGCGCTCCGGCAGCATCGGCACCACCCGGTCCGGGAAATAGACCGAATTGCCGCGCTCCAGCGCCGCCTTGTCGAGCGCCGTGCCGGGGCGCACATACGCCGCGACGTCCGCGATCGCCACCGTCAGGATGAAGCCGCCGGCGTTCGCCGGATCGGGGTCGGGCGCGGCATGCACCGCGTCGTCGTGGTCCCTGGCGTCGGCGGGGTCGATGGTGACGAGCGGCAGCGCGCGCCAGTCCTCGCGCGCGCTCCCTTGCGCATCGAGCCGCACGGGCCGCGCCTCCTCCGCCTCCCGCAGCGCGGCGGGCGGGAAGACATGCGGAATGTCATGCGCATGGATGGCGATCAGGCTCACGGCGCGCTCCAAGCGCAGCGATCCCAGCCGCTCCGCCACCCTGGCGTGCGAGGAGCCGAAGCGCCCGGTGCGCGCGACGGTGACGGAAACGAGGTCGCCGTCCTGCGCATCGCCCGCGTCGCCGGGGCGGATGGGAAGGTCGCGCCCGAGCAGCTTCTTGTCGACGGGTTCGAGCCGGCCGCCGGCTCCGTCGGGGCTTGCGTGGAAAATGCCGAGCACCTGCGCCCGCACCCTGGCCAGCACCTTGATGATGCGACCGATATAAGCAATTGATCCGGCTTCCGATTTTTCGGAATCCCGGTCATGGACAGGCTCTATCCGCAACAGCGCGCGGTCGCCGACGCCCGGCACCGGCTGGCCGGGCTTCGGCCGGCGGGGCAGATGCACGAGAATGCGCGGCGCGCGTACCGTGCCGCCGGCGTCGTCCCATTCGGCGGGCCTGGCGATGAGTTCGCCGTCGCTGTCGCGGGCGGTGATGTCGGCGAGCACGACGGGCGGCAGCGTGCCGGCGCGATGCAGGGTTTTCTGGCGGCGGTCGATCTCGCCCTCGTCCTCAAGCTCGCGCAGGATGCGCTTGAGCCAGATGCGCTGGCCGCCGCCGATGCCGAAGGCGCGCGCGATTTCCCGCTTGCCGACCTTTCCGGGCGACTCGGCGATGAAGCCGACGATCTGCTCTTTCGTGGGCAGAAACGCTTCCGGCGAATCGGCGGCGGACGCCTCCGGCGTGCGGGCGCGGAGACGCGTCTTGCGGGTTCCGGCGGCGGTCGCGGTTGCGGGGCGGTTCCTGATCTGTCTGGCCACTACGATCCATCCATGCCGGGATCTGTCCATGCCGGCTGTCACGGCGAAAACGAGCCTTCTTGTCGCACGTCGCGCGCCGTTGCGCCAGCGGGTCGAGTCGCTTGCGTTTCGCGCCGGATGCGTTCAGAGGGATGTCATGAGCGATCATCCCACGCGCGATGTCGGCTTTGGCGTCTACGTCCATTGGCCGTTCTGCGCCTCGAAATGTCCCTATTGCGATTTCAACAGCCACGTCCGCCATCAGCCGGTGGACGAGGCGCGCTTCGCCGCGGCCTTCGCGCGCGAGATCGCCCACAACGCGGCGCTCGCGCCGGGGCGCGCGGTGACGTCCGTCTTCTTCGGCGGCGGCACGCCCTCGCTGATGAAACCGGCGACCATCGCCGCCATTCTCGACGCCATCGCCGGCCACTGGCGCATCGCGCCCGGCGCCGAGATCACGCTGGAGGCCAATCCCACCAGCGTCGAGGCCGGGCGTTTTCGCGGCTATCGGGCGGCCGGCGTCAACCGCGTGTCGCTCGGCGTGCAGGCGCTCGACGACGCCGATCTGCGCGCGCTCGGCCGCCGTCACACGGTGGCGGAGGCGCTCGCCGCCGTGAAGCTGGCGGCGGAAAACTTCGAGCGCTATTCCTTCGATCTGATCTACGCCCGGCCGCGCCAGACGCCCGCCGCATGGGCGGCGGAGCTTGAGCGGGCGATCGCGCATGCGGTGGAACACCTGTCGCTCTACCAGCTCACCATCGAGCCCGGCACCTGGTATGCCCGCCTGCACGCGGCGGGCAAGCTGGTGGTGCCGGATGACGAGGCGGCGCGCGATCTTTATGACGTGACGCAGGAGGTCTGCGCCCGCCACGGCCTGCCGGCCTACGAGGTGTCGAACCATGCCCGCGCGGGCGCGGAGAGCCGCCACAACCTGCTTTACTGGCGCTACGGCGAATATGCGGGGGTCGGCCCCGGCGCGCACGGGCGGCTCGTCACCAACGAGGGGCGCATGGCGCTCTCCACCGAGCGCAGCCCCGAGGATTGGCTGGCGCTGGTGGAGCGCGACGGCAACGCGATCGTCGAGCGGGAATGCCTCGACATGGAAACGCAGGCGGACGAGTTCCTGCTCATGGGCCTGCGGCTGACGGAGGGCATCGACACCGCCCGCTACGCCGCTTTCGCCGGCCGGCCCCTGCGGGCGGAAAAGCTGCGTTTTCTCGAAGAGCAGGGCCTTGTCGCGCTCTCCGGCGGCCGCTTGCGCGCCACCGCCGCCGGCCTGCCGGTGCTCAACGCGGTGATCGCGGAGCTGGCGGCATAACCCTACCGCTTCGCCTCGTTGAGCGCGTCGCGCAGCGCGGTGCCGAGGCTCGCCTTTTCGTGGGGCGAGAGCGCGTCGCCCACCGTCACCCGCTCGCCGCGCGAGACGAAGGCGAGCCTCTCCACGCCCGATTCGACATGTGCCGTCTGTTCGAGGCGCGTCCAGAGCGGGTTGAAGCGCCATTCCCGCCAGATGCCGCGATGGCTCACCTTGCGCAGCAGCAGTTCGACGCGCGACAGCCAGACTTCCTCGAAGGATTCCGCCCGGCGGAAGTTGATGCGGAAGGCGATGTAGAGCGCCGCGAGATCGAGACCGAAAAAACCCGCCACCGGCCATGCGCCCATCAGCACGAAGGGCAGGCTGGAAATCACGCTCGCCAGGCAGACGAGCGTCATGGTAATGCGGAACGCCTGCCGCCCCATCGACCGGTGCGGGGTGATGCGGGCGGCGAACAGCGTCGCGTCAGGCGCATTCGCGGCGGGAGTGTCGGCCGGGTTCATGTCATGTCACGCTTTCAGCCCGTCACCTTAGAGTGCGTTCCGATTGAATGGAATCATTTAATCGATCGGAATTCACTCAAAATCAAAAAGTTAGAGGATTTTGCGTTTCAGCGAAACGCGGAAAGCCTCTAATCGCATCAAAGCGAAAAGTGTAAACGCTTTCCGGAGAAACGCGATGCGTCAACAAATGGATGGAGCGAATCGTAAAAGCCGTGACCACTGTCGACAGCCCCTCTCCCGTCGATGCCGCGACCGTGGCGGAGATCTTTCATCGCTTCGAGCAGGCCGATCCCGAGCCGAAAGGCGAGCTTGAATACACCAGCCCCTTCACGCTGCTCGTCGCGGTGGCGCTTTCCGCGCAGGCGACGGACGTCGGCGTCAACAAGGCCACGCGCGCCCTGTTCGCCGTCGCCGACACGCCGGAAAAGATGGTGGCGCTCGGCGAGGAGCGGTTGCGCGACTATATCAAGACCATCGGCCTCTTCCGCAACAAGGCGAAGAACGTCGTCGCGCTCTCGAAAATGCTGATCGACCGCTTCGATTCCACCGTGCCGCAGACGCGCGAGGAACTGGAGCAACTGCCCGGCGTGGGGCGCAAGACGGCCAATGTCGTGCTCAACATCGCCTTCGGCCAGCCGACCATCGCGGTCGACACGCACCTGTTCCGCGTGTCGAACCGCATTCCGCTGGCTCCCGGCGCGACCCCGCTCGCCGTGGAACTGGGGCTCGCGGCCATCGTGCCGGCCCGTTACCGCCGGCATGCGCACCACTGGCTCATCCTGCACGGGCGCTACGTCTGCAAGGCGCGCAAGCCCGAATGCCCGAAGTGCATCATCAACGACTTATGTCGTTATGAGCCGAAAACCGCTTGACTCTTCGCCGGGAACAACGGTCACGGAAACGGGAATCACGGTCACGGAACCCGCTTTCACGCCCGCTGACCCTGCGCGCGGCGGCGCTCGATGGCGTCCCAGATGATGGCGGCGACATCCGGCCCGCCGTTGCGCCGGATCGCACGGATGCCGGTGGGCGAGGTGACGTTGATCTCGGTGAGCCAACCGTCGATCACATCGATGCCGACGAACAGCAGCCCGCGTTCGCGCAGATGCGGGCCGATGGTCTCGCAGATCTCGCGCTCACGCTCCGTCAGCTCGGCGGCGACCGCGGCCCCACCCCTTACCATGTTGGAACGTATATCGTTTTCGGCCGGCACGCGGTTGACGGCCCCGGCATGTTCGCCATCGGCGAGGATGATGCGCTTGTCACCGAACTTCACCTGCGGCAGAAATTTCTGCACTACCCAAGGTTCGCGGAAGGTGACGGAAAAGAGATCGAAGAGCGAGCCGAAATTGCCGTCCTGCTCGTTGACCTGGAACACCGCCGCGCCGCCGTGGCCGTAAAGCGGCTTCATCACGATGACGCCGTGCTCGCGGCGGAAAGCCTCGATGTCGTCCTTGTCGCGGGTGATCAGCGTGGGTGGCATCAATTCGGGAAAAGCGGTCACGAAAACCTTCTCCGGCGCGTTGCGGACGGCGGCCGGATCGTTGACCACAAAGGTTTTCGGGTGGATACGCTCCAGCAGGTGCGTGGAGGTGATGTAGGCGAGATCGAAGGGCGGGTCCTGCCGCAGCAGCACGACGTCGGTCTCGCTCTCGAGGTCGATGCGGCGCGCCTCGCCGAGGGTGGCGTGGCCGGGCGCGGCGGTGTCGCGCACGGTGAGCGGGCGCACCTTCGCGGTGACGCGGCTGTCGCGCAGCGAGAGCGAGTCCGGCGTGTAGTACAGCAGTTCGTGCCCGCGCGCCTGCGCCTCCAGCAGCAGGGCGAAGGTGGAATCGCCCGCCACATTGATATGCTCGATCGGGTCCATCTGGACGGCCACGACAAGACTCATCGCCTAATGCTCCACTTGAATTGATACGTCCCGATTTATGCGGCTCCGGCGCGCGGCCCGCAATCGCAAAACGTTCAGTCCAGATAAAGCGTCATGACATCGCGCACATGGCGCGGCAGGCCCTTGCGGCCGACGAACACGGCGTCGCAGCGCAGGGTCATCGGCATCGCCCAGGCGTTGCGCGCCAGCCAGTGACGGACGGCGCCCACGATGCGCCGCTGCTTGTCGGCGGTGATGGCCTGGCGGGCATCGTCGAGCGCGGCGCGCGCCTTCACCTCGACGAAAGCGACGGTGTTGCCGCGCTGCGCGACGATATCGATCTCGCCGCCTCCGGCGCGGTAGCGGCGCGAGAGGATGCGATAGCCCTTCAGCATCAGCAGGAAGGCGGCGAGCCTTTCGGCCTGCAAGCCCGCGTCGTGCGTCGCGGCGCGTCTGGCGTCCGCCGTTCGCCTCGTCATGGCGCCGGCGGCTCGCCGTCGTCGTCCGGGCGGGCGGCGGTCAGTTGCAGCGCGCGGGCATAGACCTCGCGTTTCGGCTGCCCCGTCTCCGCGGAAACGATGGCGGCGGCGTCCTTGACGCTGTGGCGCGCGAGGGCGGCGGCAAGGCGCGTGTCGAGATCGGCCTGCGACAGCGCCCGCGCATCCGCGCCCGGCGGGCCGACCAGCACCACGATCTCCCCCTTGGGCGTTTCCTGCGCGTAGCTTTGCGCCAGCGCCGGCAATGTGTCCCGCCGCACTTCTTCGTAAAGCTTCGTCAGTTCGCGCGCCACGGCGGCGGGGCGCTCGCCGAGCACGGCGGCGGCATCGGCCAGCATGTCGCCGACCCGGCGCGGCGATTCGAAGAAGACCAGCGTCGCCGGCACCTCGCCCAGCGCCGCCAGCCGCGCCCGGCGCGGGCCGCTCCTGACGGGCAGGAACCCCTCGAAGAAAAAGCGATCGGTCGGCAGGCCGGAAACGACGAGCGCCGTGAGCACGGCGGAAGGGCCGGGATTCGACGTGACCCGGATGCCGTGCGCCAGCGCATCCTCGACGAGCCGATAGCCGGGATCGGAGACGAGCGGCGTGCCGGCGTCCGACACCAGCGCCAGCGCCTCTCCCGCTTGCAGGCGGGCGAGAACCTTGGGGCGCATCTGCTCCGCGTTGTGCTCGTGATAGCCGATGAGCGGCGTGGTGATGCCGTAATGGGCGAGCAGCACCTTGGTGACGCGCGTGTCTTCGGCGAGCACGGCGTCGGCGGCCGCGAGGGTGCCGAGCGCGCGGAAGGTGATGTCCTTGAGGTTGCCGATGGGCGTCGCGACGATATGCAGCCCCGGCGCGATCGGCTCCGCCTCCGCGGCGAGGCCGAAGGCGGTGAAATGCGAGGCGGACGGCACGGCGCCGGGCAGGGAAGCGGGCGGGGCGCGAAGCGGCGCGGGAGTCGGCGCATTCGTCGCGCTGTCGGTTTCTGGCGCTGGCGCGCGCTTGTCATCGCTCATGTCATCAACATCCTGTTCACGCCCGCCGCGTCTTCGGCCGCGTGCGCGATCGCGGTTCGCGGCCTGTGGCATGGCACAAGCATGGCACGGGACCGGGCCGCCGATAAATGGGGATAGCAGCCCGCGGCGCGCCCGACAATGGCGCCTGCGCGAGGGCGACGTTTTCGCCGTGACGTAAACGGGTGTTAAGCTTTGATTGCGAAACAGCGACAGGTCGGTAGTATCGGCAACGTTTGCGCATTGCGCTTGTATCGGCCTTGCGTCGGCCCCCCGCAAGATTGTATCGGAAGGATGCACGCTTGCGTTGTGAGTGAGCCTGTCTTGTCCGTAGCCAGGGAGAGTTCCGTGATCCGAGCGTTCAACCGCAGTCTGCCAGCCAAATCTTCACGATCGGACGCTTGCCGGCCGCAGACTTGCCGGCCGCAGATCGGGGCGCCGGAGTCGCGCGCGCGGCGTGCGGGGCTCAGGAGCCTTGCCGCCGCCCTGTGCGCGGGATTGATGCTTGCCGGCTGCTCCTCCGGTTCCGGCGGGCTTTTCGGCCTCGGCGGCGCGGATGACGGCGCCGCGTCCGGGGCTGTGGCCGACAGCGTGATCGGCGCGGGATCGGTGAAGGTGGCGCTGGTGCTGCCGCTGTCGGCGCAGGGCGGCGCGGGTGCGACGGCGCAATCGCTGCGCAACGCGGCGGAACTCGCCATCAGCGAATTCAACGAGCCGGACATCCAGATTCTGGTGCGCGACGATCGCGGCTCGGAAGCCGGCGCGCGCGAGGCGACGCGCGCCGCGATCGGCCAGGGGGCGGAGCTGGTGCTCGGCCCGCTGTTCTCGGCCTCCACCGCCGCGGCGGGCTCCGTCGCGCGGCAGCAGGGCCGGCCGGTCATCTCCTTCTCCACCGACAGCAACGTCGCCCAGCCGGGCGTGTACCTGCTGAGCTTCCTGCCGGAAACGGAGGTGGATCGCATCATCCGCTTCGCGTCCCAGCGGGGCCGTCGCTCGTTCGCGGCGCTCATTCCCGACAACGCCTACGGGCAGGTCGTGCGGGCGGCGTTCCAGGAGACGGTCGCGGCCACGGGCGGGCGTGTCGTCGCCATCGAATCCTACGCCGCCGACCGCTCCAACCTGCCGCAGGCCGTGCAGCGCATCGCCGCGAGCGCCGGCCGCGCGGATGCGCTGTTCCTGCCCGATAACGCCGATACGCTGCCGAGCATCGCGCAATACCTGCGCGCGGCGGGCGTCGATACGGGGCGGGTGAAACTGCTCGGCACGTCGCTGTGGAACGACCAGCGCGCGCTGGCGGCGCCCGGCCTTCAGGGCGGCTGGTTCGCCGCTCCCGACGGCGCGGGCTTCAACGCCTTCGCGCAGCGCTACCGCGCGAAATACGGCGCGGAGCCGGCGCGCATCGCGAGCCTGACGTATGACGCGGTGTCGCTGGCGGCGGCGCTCGTGCGCACGCAGGGGTCGCAGCGCTTCTCCACCGCCGTGCTGACCAACCGGGCTGGCTTCGCCGGCGCGGACGGCGTGTTCCGCTTCAACACGAACGGCACCAACGATCGTGCGCTGGCGGTGCTGGAAGTGCGCCAGAACGCGGCTGTCACCGTGAGCGCCGCGCCGCGCGAGCTGCGCTGACGCTTCTTCAACAGAGGGCGGGGGCGCCGCGCTCCCGCCCGAGGGCGCGTTTTCCGCAGGCGCATTTGTGCCCCGAGCCTTGCGTCGCGGCCCCGCTTGCCGGGGCGTCGCTTCAGGCTGGAACGCTAAGGGCGAGCGTGGCGGGCGTGGTGTCGGCGGCGGCGCTCGTTTCCGCCCTGCCGGAAGGTTGTCCCGGCACGAAGCGCACGGCCCCGCTCGCGACGAGGGCGAGCGCGCGGGGATAAAGCCCGTGCTCCTGCACGAGCACGCGCGCCGCCAGCATCTCCGGCGTGTCGCCCGGCAGCACCGGCACGGCCGCCTGCGCGATGATGGGGCCGGCATCCACCTCGGGTTCCACGAAATGCACCGTGCAGCCGTGCAGGCGCACGCCGGCCTCGAGCGCGCGTTCATGGGTCCGCGTGCCGGGGAAGGAGGGCAGCAGCGACGGGTGGATGTTGACGAGCCGCCCGAGCCAGCGCCCGACGAACCACGGCGTGAGAATGCGCATGAAGCCGGCGAGGCAGACGAGCTCGATGCCGTGCGCGGCAAGCCGCGCGTCGAGCGCATGCTCGAAAGCTTCGCGATCGCGCCCGAAGGGTTTGTGATCGACGGTTTCCGTCGCGATCCCCGCCTCGCGGGCGGTGGCAAGGCCCCCCGCGTCCGGCCGGTTCGCGGCGACGAGCACGATCTCGGCGGGAAAGTCCGCTGCCGCCGCCGCCGTCAGCAGCGCGGCCATGTTGGAGCCGCGCCCGGAAATCAGCACCGCCGTGCGCAGCCGCCCGGTCGTCGCGCCGGTCACAGCGCCAGCCCGCCGGCGGTGACGACGCGCGGTCCCTCGCCCGCCTCGGTGATTTCACCGATCGGCGCCGGCGCCTCGCCCTCGGCGATCAGCGCCTGCGTCACCGCATCGGCCTGCCCGGCCGCCACGATGACGACCATGCCGATGCCGCAGTTGAAAGTGCGCAGCATCTCCGCTTCCGCCACGCCGCCGGTGCGGGCGAGCCAGCCGAATACCGGCGGCGGCGCGATGCGGCCGAGATCGAGCCGCGCGGCCGTGCCTTCCGGCAGCACGCGCGGAATGTTGTCGATGAAGCCGCCGCCGGTGATGTGGGCGAGGCCCTTGATGGCGTCCGTGCGGCGCAGGGCCGCGAGCAGCGGGCGCACATAAATGCGCGTGGGCTCCAGCAGCGCCTCGCCGAGGGATTTTCCAGGCGCGAACGGCGCGGGCGCGTCCCAGCCGAGACCGGCGGCGGAGACGATGCGGCGCACGAGCGAGAACCCGTTCGAATGAACGCCGGAGGAGGGCAGGCCGAGGATGACGTCGCCCGGCCCGATGTCGCCGCGCGGCAGCAGCCCGCCGCGCTCCGCGGCTCCCACGGCGAAACCGGCGAGGTCGTAGTCGCCGTGGCCGTAGAGGCCCGGCATTTCCGCCGTCTCGCCGCCGAGCAGGGCGCATCCCGCCTGCCGGCAACCTTCGGCGATGCCCTGCACGATGAGGGCGCCCTCGCGCGGGTCGAGCTTGCCGGTGGCGTAATAATCGAGGAAGAACAGCGGCTCCGCGCCCTGCACGACGAGATCGTTGACGCACATGGCGACGAGATCGATGCCGATCGTCTCGTGGCGGCCGGTCTCGATGGCGATCTTGACTTTCGTGCCGACGCCGTCGTTGGCGGCGACGAGGATCGGGTCGGTATAGCCGGCGGCTTTCAGGTCGAACAGGCCGCCGAAGCCGCCGATGGTGCCGTCCGCGCCGGGGCGGCGCGTCGTGCGCACGAGCGGCTTGATCGCTTCCACCATGGCGTTGCCGGCGTCGATGTCGACGCCCGCCTGCGCGTAGGTCAATCCGTTCCTGTCCGGTTCGTCATGTTCGGTCTGCGACATCGCTGCAATTCCCGCTGCTGCCCTTCATCAGGCACCTACGCTGCCGGAAGCTCAAAGGCAAGGGGCAAGCCCCGGAAACCGTGGCAGGCCAACCCGCCCGCGCTCGTGCGCCGGACCGGGCCTGCCGCATGAATCGCTTCCGTCTTCATCCCTCTGCGCGATTTGCATCTCTTTGTGCAACTTGCGCCCGATTCGCGCATTGACGCCGATGCTCCCGGTCTGCGATGGGCCTGACCGTTTCTCAACGGGTCAAGCTCGCCGAGAAGCGGTATAAGGCGAATGCGAGTTGCTATTGTGCCCTTTCAGGGCCGCGCGGCGAGGAAGGCGCGGCCCGCAAGCCGGAGGACGAGCGTCCTTATCATGACGATTCCCAACCTGATCACGATCGTGCGGTTGCTGCTGGTGCCTGTCATCGTGGTGTCGATCGGCGCCGGGGCATGGGTCGCGGCCTTCACGCTTTTTGTGATCGCCGGCCTCTCCGATGGCGTCGACGGCTACATCGCGCGCCGGTTCGACATGCGCAGCGAACTCGGCGCCTATCTCGACGCCGTCGCCGACAAGGCCCTGCTGGTGTCGATCTACGTCTCGCTCGCCATCGCCGGCGTGCTGCCGGGGTGGATGGCGATTCTCGTCGTCTCGCGCGATGTGCTGATTCTGATGGCCGTCGTCATCTCCTGGCTGATGGCGCGGCCGGTGGCGATCAGCCCGCTGCTGGTCAGCAAGCTGAACACGGCGGCGCAGATCGGGCTCGCCGCGCTCGCCCTCGGCAGCCTCGGGCTCACGGGCGCGGGGCCGGACGCGGCCGCGCCGTGGCTGTTCAATGCGGGCATGGCCGCCGTCGTCGTCTTGACGCTTGCTTCTGCGGGCGCCTATCTCGCACTGTGGCTTCGTCATATGGCCGAATGAAAAATCGGTATTAGATGGTGCGGAAGCGGATATTCTTCGCGCGATGCGCCGGCGGGAACGGAGTTGGCGGAAATGAACTGGCGGATGACTGACTTCTCCCCTGTCGAGCGTCAGATGCGCTTCTGGATCGTGGCGCTGGCGGTGCTGCTCGTCGGGGTTTACCTGCTGCGGGGCATCCTGCTGCCCTTCGTCGCCGGGCTGGCGCTCGCCTATGTTCTCGATCCGGTGGCGACGCGGCTGGAGCGGATCGGCATGGGGCGGCTCACCGCCTCGCTCCTGATCCTGCTGCTCTTCGTGCTGGCCTTCATTCTCTCGCTGCTGCTGCTGCTGCCGGTGGTGGTCAACCAGTTCGGCGTGCTGATCGAGAACCTCCCGGCGAATGCGAGGCGTCTGCAACAGCTCGCGGTGGAATACGGCGGCCCGCTGGTCGAGCGTCTCGGCGGGCAGGAGGCGCTGGCCAACGTGGAGCGCTCGCTGACCGATCTCGTCGGGCAGGCGGCGCGGTGGATGGGCACCTTCGCCACCTCGCTGTGGTCGGGCGGCCAGGCGGTGATGAGCGTATTCGCGTTGCTGGTCGTGACGCCGGTCGTCGCCTTCTACCTGCTGGTCGATTGGGGGCGGATGGTCGAGACGATCGACAGCTGGCTGCCGCGCCGCCATGCCGATACCATCCGCACGCTGGCGCAGGACATGAACGGCGCCATCGCCGGTTTCATCCGCGGACAGGCGCTGGTGTGCTTCGTCCTCGGCTCGTTCTACGCCATCGCGTTGACCGCCATCGGGCTGAACTTCGGCCTGCTGATCGGTCTTGTCAGCGGCGCGCTGACCTTCATTCCCTATGTCGGCTCGTTCACCGGCTTCGTCCTGTCGGTGGGGGTGGCGCTGGTGCAGTTCTGGCCGGAATGGACGATGATCGCCGTCACCGTCGGCATCTTCCTGTTCGGCCAGTTCGTGGAGGGCAACATCCTGTCGCCCAAGCTCGTGGGCGACGCGGTGGGGCTGCATCCGGTGTGGCTGATGTTCGCGCTGGTGGCCTTCGGCTCGCTGTTCGGCTTCGTGGGCCTGCTGCTCGCGGTGCCGATCGCCGCCGCCATCGGCGTGCTGACGCGTTTCGCGCTGCAACTCTACCTGGCGAGCCCCCTCTACACCGGCGTGGAGGAGGAGCAGGCGCCGCGGATTCGCCTCGATGTCTGACGCCTTCGGCCCGCAAGTGCCGCGGCAACTGCCGCTGGACCTGCCGGTGGAGCCGCGTCTCGGCGCGGAGGATTTCCTGGTCGGCCCGGCCAACGCGCAGGCGTTCGCGATGATCGAGAGCTGGCCGGCCTGGCCGGACGGGCTGTTGCGCGTCATCGGCCCGGCGGGCTCGGGCAAGACGCATCTCGCCGCGATCTGGGCGCGGCGGGCAGGCGGGCGCATCGTGCCGGCGGGGGCTGTCGCGGCCGGGAATGTCGAGGAACTCGCGCGGGCGAGCGCGCTCGTGGTCGAGGACGCGGACCGGACGCCGCTCGACGAACATGCGATGTTTCACCTGCTCAACGTGGTGCGGCGCACGGGCGCCTCCATGCTGATCACGGCGCGCGGCGCGCCGGAGGCCTGGGGGCTCGCCACGCCCGATCTGCTGTCGCGCCTGCGCCTGTCGCCCTCCGTGGCCATCGAGCCGCCCGACGACGTCCTGCTGCGGGCCGTGCTGGTGAAGCTCTTCCTGGACCGGCAACTCGTCGTCGACGCCAACGTGATCGAGGCGCTCGGGCGGCGCATGGAGCGCTCGCTCGCGGCGGCGCGGGAGCTTGTGGAGGTGCTGGACCGCGAGGCGCTGAGCGTCGGGCGGCGCATTACCCGCACTTTTGCCCTCGAAGTGCTGGACCGCGTGGCCGGCGATGGCGCCTAGCAGGTGTTTCGTGTTGTGGTTTCATGATTTTTCGTCGTGGAAATGTCGCACAAGATTGCGACAACGCGGCTTGAGTGCGGATAATGGCGGGCGAGCATCGAACGCGGCCAGGGACGAAGGTGGAGATTCACCATGACGGATATCGAAGCGGTTCAGAACGTGGCAAACGAGGACACCGGGATTCGCGCCGATGCGGGCGCTCCCGAGGCGGAGGCCGCCGGCGCGGAGCTGCTCGGTTCGCCGGAGCGTCTGGTCAACCGGGAGCTGTCCTGGTTGCAGTTCAACCGGCGCGTTCTGGAAGAGGCGTCCAACCGCCGCCATCCGCTGCTGGAACAGCTTCGCTTCCTGTCGATTTCCGCCAACAACCTCGATGAATTCTTCATGGTTCGCGTGGCGGGCGTGCGCGGCCAGCTCCGCTCGGGCGTGTCGGTTCTCTCGCAGGACGGCCTGACGCCGGCCGAGCAGCTCGCGCGCATCGGCGCCGAGGTCGCGAAGCTTGCCAGCGACCAGCAGAAGCGCTGGCTGGAGCTGCGCGAGGAACTCGTCGAGAACGCCATCGTGCTGATCGACGCCGAGGAACTGACGCGCGCCGAGCTGAACTGGCTCGACGACTACTTCCTGCATTACGTGTTCCCGGTGGTGACGCCGCTCGCCATCGACCCGGCGCATCCCTTCCCCTTCATCCCGAACCTCGGCTTCTCGCTGGCGCTCTCGCTGCATCGCCAGAGCGACAACAAGACGCTGAACGCGCTGATCCGCATTCCGAGCAAGGTGCAGCGCTTCATCAAGCTGCCCGATTTCGCCGAGACGGGCGCGTCCCGCTTCATCGTGCTGGAGCAGGTGCTCGTGCTGTTCGTCAACCGTCTCTTCCCCGGCTATTCCGTGCAGGGGCAGGGCGGTTTCCGCGTCGTGCGTGATTCCGACCTCGAGATCGAGGAAGAGGCGGAGGATCTGGTGCGCGTGTTCGAGACGGCGCTCAAGCAGCGCCGGCGCGGCGTCGTCATCCGGCTGGAGCTGGAGGGCGCCATGCCGGAGAACCTGCGTGATTTCGTCGCCAAGGAGTTGAACGTGCTGCCGGACGAGATCTTCGTCTCCACCGGCATGCTGGCGCTGAACGAGCTGTCGCAGCTCGTCGGCCTCGACCGGCCCGACCTCAAGTTCACGCCCTACAATCCGCGCTATCCCGAGCGCATCCGCGAGCACGCGGGCGATTGCTTCGCCGCGATCCGCGAGAAGGACCTGATCGTCCATCACCCCTACGAGTCCTTCGACGTGGTGGTGCAGTTCCTCCAGCAGGCGGCGCGCGATCCCAACGTGGTCGCCATCAAGCAGACGCTCTACCGCACCTCCTCCGACTCGCCCATCGTCAAGGCGCTGGCGGAAGCCGCCGAGGCCGGCAAGTCCGTCACCGCCCTGGTGGAGCTGAAGGCGCGCTTCGACGAGGAGGCGAACATCCGCTGGGCGCGCGATCTGGAGCGCGCCGGCGCGCAGGTCGTGTTCGGCTTCATCGAGCTCAAGACGCACGCCAAGCTGTCGTCGGTGGTGCGCCGCGAGGCCGGCCAGCTCGTCACCTACTGCCATGTCGGCACCGGCAATTATCACCCGATCACGGCGCGCATCTATACGGACCTGTCGTTCTTCACCGCCGATCCGGCGGTCGCGCGCGACGTCGCCCGCATCTTCAACTTCATCACCGGCTATGCCGAGCCGGCGGAGCTGGAGCGCATGGCCGTCTCGCCGCTCACCATCAAGCCGCGCATCCTTCAGCATCTGCGGGAAGAGATCGAGCATGTGAAAGCCGGCCGTGCCGGCTCCGTGTGGCTGAAGTGCAATTCGCTGGTCGACACCGAGGTCATCGACGCGCTTTACGAGGCGAGTCGGGCGGGCGTGCAGATCGATCTCGTCGTGCGCGGCATCTGCTGCCTGCGCCCCGGCGTGCCCGGCCTGTCGGAAAATATCCGCGTCAAGTCGATTGTCGGCCGCTTCCTCGAACACAGCCGCATCTACGCTTTCGGCAACGGTCAGGAGCTGCCTAACCCGCAGGCGCATCTGTATATTTCCTCCGCCGACCTCATGCAGCGCAACCTCGACCGGCGTGTGGAAGCCATGTGCCCGATCTCGAACCCGACCGTTCATCAACAGGTTCTCGACCAAATTATGCTTGCCAATTTGCTCGATAACGAGCAGAGCTGGTCCATCCTCCCGGATGGGAAGAGCACGCGCATCCAGCCTGCCGAGGGTGAGGAGCCGTTCAACGCCCATGAGTACTTTATGACCAACCCGAGTTTGTCTGGACGTGGAAAGTCTCTCAGAAATTCCCGCCCCCGGAGCCTCGCCAAAGGCTTCGCTGGCTGAAAGCGGTTCATTGGCCGATCGCATCTTGCCGGATAACGGCGCCGCCGTGCAGGGCGCATCCGGCGATGCGGCGCGCGCGGCGGAACGGTTGCAACAATCGGGGCGGGCCGCCAACGGCTCGCCCATTGCGATCATCGACATCGGATCGAATTCCATCCGACTGGTGATTTATGAGGAGCTGGCGCGCGCGCCGGCCCAGTTGTTCAACGAAAAGGTGCTTTGCGGGCTGGGGCGCAGCGTCGTCTCCACAGGCCGGCTGGCGGAAGATGCTGTCGAGAAGGCGCTCCGGTCGCTTGCCCGCTTCCGCATTCTGTGCGAGGCCGTCGGGGTGGAGCGCGTGCATGTGCTCGCCACCGCCGCGGCGCGCGACGCGGCCAATGGTCCCGATTTCATCGCCGAGGCGGAGCGCATTCTGGGCAGAAGGATCGAGCTTCTGTCCGGCCGGCGAGAGGCGCAGCTTTCCGCTTACGGCATCCTGTCCGGCTTTCACCATGCCGATGGCGTGGTGGGCGATCTCGGCGGCGGCAGCCTGGAGCTCGTCGACGTCATCGGCAACACGGTGGCGCAGGGCATCACGACCAAGCTCGGCGGGCTGGCGTTGCAGGATGTCACCGGCGGATCGCTGAAGCGGGCCGTCAAGGTGATCCGTGACGCGCTCGCGACCGCGGCGCCGCTCGATGCGCTGCGCGGCCGCAGCTTCTATGCGGTGGGCGGCACCTGGCGCGCGCTTGCGGCGCTGCATATGGCGCAGAAAGCCTATCCGCTGCATGTCATGCACGGTTACACCATTCCGGCGCGCGATGCGGCGGAGTTCAGCAAGCTCGTGGAGCGCGCCGACACGGACATGCTGGAATCGATCGAATCCGTCTCCGAAGCACGCCGTCCCCTGCTCGGCTACGGCGCCTTGCTGCTCGATGAGATCATCAGGCGGGGCAAGCCCGAGTCCATCGTCATGTCGGCGCAGGGCGTGCGTGAAGGCTTCCTTTACGAATTGCTCGGCGATGAGGAGCGCCGCACCGATCCGCTGCTGGCGAGTGCCGGTGAACTTAACCGGCTGATGGCGCGTTCGCCCGTTCATGCGGCGGATCTTGTCGCCTGGACGGCGCGCCTGAGCGCCTCGCTGCATCTCGACGAGACGGAGGACGAACGCCGCCAGCGCGAGGCGGTGTGTCTGCTGTCCGATCTCGCCTGGCGCACGCATCCCGATTATCGCGGCGAGCAGAGCCTGAGCCTCATCGCCCATGCGGGGCTGACGGGCATAGACCATCCCGGCCGCGCTTTCGTCGCGCTGTCCGTCTTCTTCCGGCACGAGGGCCTGTCGCTTGACGGCGCCAGCTCACGCATGCGGGAACTCGTGTCGCCGCGCATGCTGAATCGCGCCCGTATTCTGGGCGGCATGTTGCGGGTGGCTTATCTGGTGTCGGCCGCGATGCCGGGCATACTGCCGCGCGCCCCGCTGGTGGGCAGCGGCGCCCGGCTCGTGCTGTCGCTGCCGGCCGATCTGGAGCCGCTCGCGAACGAGCGGCTGTTGAACCGCGTGCGGCAACTGGCGCGCATCGTGGGTCGCGAGCCCGCGGTGGTGACGGTGCCGAAGCCCGGCGGCGCTGTCGCGTGAACCGCCGTGCCGGACATATGAGCTGAGAAGCGAGGCGCCCCTGGGAGCGCCTTTCTTTCAAGGCGCTTTGCATTTCGTTGAAACGCGGAGCGCCTCGCAGGTTTTGATGTCGAACGGGTGAGTCGGCATGCCTTGGAGCGGCGTGCATTCAAGTGGAATCGTCACGCCGCTCTAAATTTTATATTTTACCGCAACTTGCATTCAACCCGATGGATCGATTTGAACGCAAACTGCTCTAGGCGTTGTCTGCATTCAGGGATTCCGTTTTCGTTGTGTTTCTGATTCAAGGTTGTTGAAGGAGACAGACCTTGAGCAGACGGACACTGACAGATGAGCAATGGAGCCGGATCGAGAAGCATCTTCCCGGTCGTGTTGGAACGCCTGGGCGTAGTGGGGTGGATAACCGACTGTTTGTCGATGCGATTCTTTGGATGGCAGGCAATGCGGCTCATTGGCGTGACTTGCCGGAGGTGTTCGGCAAATGGACTGCTGTTCATGCACGCTTCCGACGCTGGTCGCATGCAGGTGTATGGGAGAGGCTTTTCCATACGCTGGCCGATACGCCAGACTTTGAGTATGTGCTGATCGACAGCACGATCTCGAAGGTCCATGCTGATGCGACGGGTGCAAAAGGGGGGCTGAAGCTGCCGCCATCGGTCGTTCGCGCGGCGGCCTGACGACCAAGTTGCACGCCGTAGTCGATGCGATCGGCTTGCCGTTGAGAATCCATCCGACACCGGGACAATACGGGGATTGCCCACAGGCTGAGGCGCTTCTGCGCGGTTTGAAGGGCGTCGGCCATGTCATCGCCGACGCCGCTTATGATGCCAATCCGCTACGCGCCTTCATTGCCCAGGAGCTCGGTGCGACAGCGCAGATCAAGGCCAACCCTACACGCACCACGAGCCCAAAAATCGACTGGAGGCTCTACAAAGAGCGTCATCAGATCGAATGCTTCTTCAATAAGCTCAAACGCTTCCGAAGGATCGCCCTGCGCTGTGAGAAAACCCTCACAGCCTTTATGGGCTTCGTGCACCTCGCATGTGCCATGATCTGGATACGATGAATGCAGACAACGCCTAGCGGTCGATCAGGATCACCCGGTTGCCCTCGATGGCGATCGCGAGCCTGCCGTGCTTGAGCTTGAGCGCCTGTTCGCCGAACAGCGCGCGCCGCCAGCCTTGCAGCGCCGGCACATCGGCGTCGTCGTCCGTGGCGATGGCCTCCAGATCGTCGACGGTGGCGAGGATCTTGGGCGCGACGCGTGCCGTCTCGGCGACGCTTTTCAGCAGCACTTTCATCATTTCCAGCACGGCGCCGCCCCCGTTGCGCCCGCGCGGGCGCTCCTGCGGCGGCAGCGATGCGGGATCGCGGGCAAGGCCCCGCTCGACCGCCGCGAGAATGTCCGCCGCCGCGCGCGAGCGCTCGAAGCCGTTGGGGATGGAGCGCAGGCGCCCCAGCGCTTCAGCCGAGCGGGGCGCGTGGACGGCGATGTCGATCAGCCCGTCATCCTTCATGACGCGCGAGCGCGGCACGTCGCGGGTGCGCGCCTCGTTTTCCCGCCAGGCGGCGATCTCCATCAGCACCGCGAGTTCGCGCGGCTTGCGCACGCGCCCGCGCAGGCGCTGCCAGGCGTCTTCGGGCTTCAGCTCATAGGTCGCGGGCGAGGTGAGGATGCCGATTTCCTCGTCCAGCCAGGCGGAACGCCCTGTTTTCGCGAGGTCGGCGGAGAGCGCGGTATAGATGGTGCGCAGATGGGTGACGTCGGATTCAGCGTAGAGCAACTGCTGGTTGTCGAGCGGGCGCTGCGACCAGTCCGTGAAACGGGACGACTTGTCGATGCGCTGGTGGGCAAGGTCGTTCGTCAGCTGCTCGTAGGACACCGAATCGCCATAGCCGCAGACCATGGCCGCGACCTGCGTGTCGAACAGCGGCGTGGGGATGACGGTGCCGCGCTGCCAGATGATCTCGACATCCTGCCGCGCCGAATGGAACACCTTGATCACCGCCTCGTCCGTCATCAGCGAGAAGAAGGGGGCGAGATCGATGTCGGGCGCGAGCGGGTCGATGAGCAAGGCTTCGTCCGGGCTCGCCATCTGGATGAGGCACAGCTTCGCGAAAAAGGTCGTCTCCCGCAGGAACTCGGTGTCCACGGTGACGAAGGGGTGCCGGGCAAGGCGGGCGCAGGCCGCCGCCAGCGTTTCTGTTGTCGCGATCAGATTCATAATGCATCTGCTATAGCGAAGCGACGGGCGCTTGTCGCGGGGGGCGGGGCGATTTGCGCGTCATTCCGGCGTCTTTTTCCGAGCGAAGCTTGACAAGCGGGGTCCATCGTGGACTTCTCCGCCGGATCGGGCGCGTCGACCGGGCGTTCGCCTTTTTCCGTCATCTTACCGTGGCTTGTTCCGTCATGCATCGCTATCGTTCCCACACCTGCGGCGCCCTGCGCGAAGCCGATATCGGCGCCGAGGTTCGTCTGTCCGGCTGGTGCCACCGCATCCGCGACCACGGCGGCGTGCTGTTCATCGACCTGCGCGACCATTACGGCCTGACGCAATGCGTCGCCGATTCCGATTCGCCGGCTTTCGATGCCGTCTCGCAGGTGCGCTCGGAATGGGTGGTGAGGATCGACGGCAAGGTGCGCCGCCGCCCGGAGGGCACGCAGAACGACGATCTAGCCACGGGCCAGGTGGAAATCTACATCACCGCCCTCGAGGTGCTGGGCACGGCGGCCGAACTGCCGCTTCAGGTGTTCGGCGATCAGGTTTATCCCGAGGAAACGCGGCTCAAGTACCGCTTCCTCGATCTGCGCCGCGAGAAACTGCACCGCAACATCGTTCGCCGCGGGCAGGTGATCGATTCGCTTCGCCGGCGCATGCGCGAACAGGACTTCTTCGAGTTCCAGACGCCGATCCTGACGGCTTCCTCACCCGAAGGCGCGCGCGACTTCCTCGTGCCGAGCCGCCTGCATCCGGGCAAGTTCTATGCGTTGCCGCAGGCGCCGCAACAGTTCAAGCAGCTCACGATGATCGCGGGCTTCGATCGCTATTTCCAGGTCGCGCCCTGTTTTCGCGATGAGGACGCGCGCGCCGATCGCTCTCCCGGCGAGTTCTACCAGCTCGATATCGAGATGAGCTTCGTCACGCAGGAAGACGTGTTCCAGGCGGTCGAGCCGGTGCTGCGCGGCGTGTTCGAGGAGTTTTCGGAAGGAAAGCCGGTCACGCAGGTGTTCCCGCGCATTCCCTACAAGGAATCCATGCTGAAATACGGCTCCGACAAGCCGGACCTGCGCAACCCGCTGGTCATCGCCGACGTGTCGGATGAATTCATGGCGGAAGGCGTCACCTTCAAGGCGTTCCGGGGCGTCATCGAGGCGGGCGGCGTGGTGCGCGCCATTCCGGCGACGGGGGCGGCGAGCCAGCCGCGTTCCTTCTTCGACAGGTTGAACGACTGGGCGCGCGGCGAAGGTGCGCCGGGCCTGGGCTATGTCGTGTTCGAGGAGGAAGGCGGAAAGCTTGCAGGCAAGGGGCCGATCGCCAAGTTCATCCCGGCCGAGGTGCAGGCTGCCATCGCCGCAAAGGCCGGCGTGGGCGCGGGCGACGCCGTGTTCTTCGCGGCCGGCGAGGAAGCGAAGGCGGCCAAGCTCGCGGGCGCGGCGCGCATCCGCATCGGCGACGAACTCGGCCTTTCCGCGAAAGACCGCTTCGACCTGTGCTGGATCACCGATTTTCCGATGTACGAATGGAACGAGGACGAGAAGCGCATCGACTTCTCGCACAACCCGTTCTCCATGCCCAACTTCGACCACGACGCCTTTCTGGCGCTCGATCCGGCGGACGAGGCGACCATCCTCGGCATCACGGCCTTCCAGTACGATATCGTCTGCAACGGCATCGAGCTGTCGTCGGGCGCGATCCGTAACCACCGGCCGGACGTCATGCGCAAGGCGTTCGCCGTCGCCGGCTACGGCGACGACGTGCTGGAGGCGAAGTTCGGCGGCATGCTGCGCGCGCTGAGCTACGGCGCCCCGCCGCACGGCGGCATCGCGCCGGGCATCGACCGCATCGTCATGCTGCTGTGCGACGAGCCCAACATTCGCGAGGTGGTGCTGTTCCCGATGAACCAGCGCGCCGAGGACATCATGATGGGCGCGCCTTCCGAGGTGACGGCGAAGCAGTTGCGCGAACTGCACATCCGCCTGAACCTGCCCGAAAAGCCTGCCTGATGGACGCGGGTGACGCCCGGTTGGAGGCTGTCGTCGTCAGCTTCAACAGCGCGCAAGTGCTGCCCTCCTGCCTCGATGCGCTGCGGCGCGAGGGCGCGAGGCCGATCGTGGTGGACAACGCGAGCGGCGACGATTCCGTCGCCGTGGCGCAGGCGCATGGCGCGCGGGTGATCCGCAACGCGCGCAACGAGGGCTACGGACGCGCGAACAACATCGGCATCCGCGCCGCTGACGGCGACTACGCGCTCGTCATCAATCCCGATGCGGTGCTCGATCCCGGCGCGCTGGCCGGGCTGCTCGCCGCGGCGGAGAGATATCCCGATGCCGCCCTGCTCGCGCCGCGCATCGTCGAGAACGACGGGCGCTTCTTCTTCCAGTTCCGTTCGCTGCTGTCTTCCTTTCTCGCCAACCCGTCCGGCGCGCGCCGTTTTCCCGAGGGCGATTGCTGCGCGCCGTTTCTGTCGGGCGCGGCGCTGCTGGTGCGCCGCGACGTCTTTCTGGCGATCGGCGGTTTCGACGAGAATATCTTTCTGTTCTACGAAGATGACGACCTGTGCCGCCGCCTCGCGGACGCCGGCCGCTCGCTCGTCCATGTGCATGGGGCGACGGCGCGGCACCGGCGCGGCGCATCGAGCGCGCCCGATCTTGCCCGCGCGTTCAACGTGCGCTGGCATCTGGCGTGGTCGCGCGCCTATGTCAGCCGCAAATACGGACTGCCCGATCCGGCGCCCGGCGCGGCGCTCGTGAACGGGCTCAAGGCGCTGGGATCGCTGCTCATTCTCGACCGCGCGCGCGCCGCCCGCTACGGCGGTTCGGCCGCCGGCGCATGGGCGTGGCTGCGCGGGCGGGATGCATTGTCGCGGCAAGGGCTTGAGAAGAAAGGGCCCGCAGAAGAAGGGCTCGCGGGGGCGGCTGGCTCATGAGCCTGCGCGGGCAAACGATAGCGGCGGCGATGGCGCGCGGCGGCGACAACTTCAGCCTGCTGCGGCACCTGCTGGCGTTGGCCGTCATCGTTTCTCACGCCTTCAGCGTCGGCACCGGCATCGGCGCGGACGAGCCGTTGCATGCCGCGACGGGTTTTTCGCTGGGCGAGCATGCGGTCAACGGCTTCTTCGCCATCTCGGGCTTTCTCGTCGCCATGAGCTTCGTGCGGCGCGGGCCGCTCGACTACACCGTTGCCCGTGCCCTGCGCATTGCGCCCGCGCTGGTCGCGGCCGTGCTGGCCTGCGCCTTCCTGCTTGGGCCGGCGATGACCGTCCTGTCGCTGAGCGATTATTTTCGCGATCCCGCGCTGTGGCGTTTCGTGCAGGCCACGCTGACCACGCTGAAGAGCACCGCGCCCCTGCCGGGCGTGTTCACGGAAAACCCGTTCCGCTTTCCGCTCGGCACGGTCTGGACGCTGAAATACGAGGTGATCTGCTACGTGCTCGTGCTGCTGCTCGGTGTGCTCGGGGCGTTGCGGCATCGGCTTGCGGTGGCGTTGTTCGTGGGCGCGCTGTTCGCCGCCTGTCTCGGTGTCGACGTGCTCGTGCCGGAAGCGGGCAAGGGCACGCAAACCACCATCCGGCTGCTGTTGATTTTCCTGACCGGCAGCGCGCTTTTTCTGTACCGCGACAGGATCGTGCTCAACCTGCCGCTGGTGGCGATGCTTGCGCTGAGTGCATGGCTCGCGGCCGGTACGCCGTTCTACCATGCGCTCCTGTTCATGGCGCAGGCCTACGGCGTGCTGTGGCTGGCGCTCGGTCTCCCTCCCTTGCTGCGAGCGCCGCCGCGGGCCGATCTGTCCTACGGCCTTTACCTTTACGGCTGGCCGGTGCAGCAGGCGTTGTTCGCGTTGTTTCCCGCTGTCGGCGGCCTAGCGTTGCTGGCGCCGGCCATCGCGATATCGGCGCTGGTGGCGGCCGCGTCGTGGTATGCGGCGGAGCAACCGGCGCTGGCGCTCAAGGGGCGGCTCATGCGGGCGGCAAGCCGCCGTCCGCCCGCAGCCGCCTGACGGCGGCGACGAGTTCCCCGGCCCGTTCGCCTTGCAGCAGCGGCAGCAGGGAGGCGATGGCCGCATCCGGCAGATCCCACCATGCGGTTTCCAGCAGGCCCGCGACGGTATCGTCGTCGAAGCGGCGGCGGACGGGACGCGCGGGCACGCCGGCGGCAAGCGTGTAGGGCGCCACGTCGCGCGTCACCACCGCCCGCGCCGCGATCGCCGCGCCATGGCCGATGGTCACGCCCGGCATGATCATGGCGCCCGAGCCGATCCACACGTCCGAGCCGATGACGACATCGCCGCCGCCGCCGCGGTAGTCCGGCAACGCGCCGCTTCCGGGCCAGCGGTCGGGAAAGGCGGAGAACGGGTAGGTCGTCGTCCAGTGCAGGTGATGGCCGCCGCCGAGCAGGATCTCCACCTTGTCGGCGATGGAGCAGAACCGCCCGATGACGAGCCTGTGCCCCTGATCGGCGAAGCGCACCTTGGGGTGGCCATAGGTGTGCGCGCCGATGGAAAAGCCGAAACGACGGCAGGCGCGCGCCAGAAACACGCGCGTTTCGTTGTGCGGATTGCGCCAGCGCTTCAGGCGCCTGAAAAATGACATCAGCTATGTCCTGAATGCAATCCGGTAGCCGGAGAGAGCGTTGACGAAGTGGCGTCGACACGCGACAACGGACGGCACGATAACGGAATCACGCCATTCGTCACGAACAGGGGGCAGAGCAGCAATGACCGGCAACATCTCGCAGGATCTCAAATCGGGAGCCCTCTTCTATCACCGCAATCCCCGGCCGGGGAAGCTCGAGATCAAGCCGACGAAGCCGCTCGGCAACCAGCGCGACCTGGCGCTGGCCTATTCGCCCGGCGTCGCCGTCGCCTGCGAGGCCATCGTCGAGGATCCCGCCGAGGCCGACAGCCTCACCACCCGCCAGAATCTGGTCGCGGTGGTGTCGAACGGCACGGCGGTGCTCGGCCTTGGCAACATCGGCCCGCTGGCCTCGAAGCCGGTGATGGAGGGCAAGGCCGTTCTGTTCAAGAAGTTCGCCGGCATCGACGTGTTCGACATTGAGGTGGCGGAGAACGACGTCGAGCGCCTCGTGGATGTCGTGGCCGCGCTGGAGCCGACCTTCGGCGGCATCAACCTTGAGGATATCAAGGCGCCCGAGTGCTTCGAGGTCGAGGAGCGGCTGAAGCTGCGGATGAATATTCCGGTGTTCCATGACGATCAGCATGGCACCGCCATCATCGTCGCCGCCGCCGTCACCAATGCATTGCAGTTGTCGGGCAAGAAGATCGACAAGGTCAGGATCGTCGCCTCCGGCGCGGGTGCCGCCGCGCTCGCCTGCCTCAACCTGCTGGTTTCGCTCGGCGCCAGACGTGAGAACATCTGGGTGACGGACATCGAGGGCGTCGTCTACGAGGGGCGCACCGTATTGATGGATCGCTGGAAGGCGATCTACGCCCAGAAGACGGACAAGCGCACGCTCGGCGAGGTGATCGAGGGCGCGGACATCTTCCTCGGTCTGTCGGCGGCAAATGTGCTGAAGCCCGAAATGGTGAAGAAGATGGGCGATCATCCGCTCATCCTCGCGTTGGCCAATCCTTATCCCGAGATTTTGCCGGAGGTCGCGCGCGAAGCGCGCTCCGACGCCATGATCTGCACCGGGCGCTCCGACTATCCGAACCAGGTCAACAACGTCCTGTGTTTTCCGTATATTTTCCGCGGGGCGCTCGACGTCGCCGCCTCCACCATCAATGAGGCGATGAAGGTCGCCGCCGTCAAGGCGATCGCCGAGCTGGCGCGCGAGGCGCCGTCCGAGGTGGTGGCCCGCGCCTATGGCGGCGAGACGCCCAATTTCGGCCCCGAGTCGCTCATCCCCAACCCGTTCGATCCGCGCCTGATCCTGCGCATCGCCCCCGCCGTCGCGAAGGCGGCGATGGAGTCCGGCGTCGCGCGCAAGCCCATCGTCGATTTCGATGCCTATGCCGATTCGCTGAACGGCTTCGTGTTCCGGTCCGGCTTCATCATGAAGCCGGTGTTCAGCCAGGCGCGCTCGGAGCCCAGGCGCGTCATTTACGCCGAAGGCGAGGACGAACGCGTGCTGCGGGCCGCGCAGGCAGTGGTGGAGGACGGCATCGCCCGCCCCATCCTGATCGGCCGCCCCGCCGTGGTCGAGACCCGTCTCAGCCGTTTCGGGCTGTCGCTGGTGGCCGGCCGGGATTTCGATCTCATCAACCCTGAAGACGATCCGCGTTACCGCGAGTACGTCGCCACCTATCTGGAGGCGGCAGGCCGCAAGGGCATCACGCCGGATGCCGCGCGCACGCTGATGCGTACCAACCCCACGGTCATCGCGGCCGTTACCCTGCTGCGCGGCGATGCGGATGCGATGATCTGCGGCGTCGAAGGCCGCTTCGATTCGCATTTGCGCCATATCCGCAACATCATCGGCCTCGCGCCGGGCGTCGATGATTTCGCCGCGATGAGCCTCGTCATCACCTCGAAGGGACATTACTTCCTGGCCGATACGCATATTCGTCCCGATCCGACGGCGCACGAGATCGCGGAGATGGCCGTTTCATGCGCCGTGCACGTGCGCCGGTTCGGTATCGAGCCGCGTATCGCGCTGTTGTCGCATTCCAATTTCGGCTCCGCGGATACGGCTTCGGCCCGCAAGATGCGCGCGGCGCTGGCATTGCTGCGCGAGCGGGCGCCCGAGATCGAGGCGGACGGCGAGATGCAGGCGGATGCCGCGCTGTCGCAGATCGTGCGGGATCGCGTGCTGCCGTCCTCGCATCTCAAGGGGGCGGCCAACGTGCTGATCCTGCCGACGCTGGACGCCGCGAACATCGCCTTCCAGTTCGCGCGCGTGCTGGCGGATGCGCTGCCTGTCGGCCCGATTCTGCTTGGATCGGCGCTGCCCGCCCACATTCTCACGCCGTCGGTCACGGCGCGCGGCATCGTCAACATGACGGCGGTGGCGGTTGTCGAGGCTCAGGCCCAGAGCGAGGCGGTCACTGCCGAAGCCTGATCGCAAGTTGCGGTAACATATGGAACTGAGAGCGGGATGGCGATTCAACCTGATCGCATCCCGCTTTAGATCTCCATCCAAGAACGGGCCGGAAGCATGACTTCCGGCCCGTTCTTGGATCTTTATTCCGACCCGGCCGCGAAAAGCCGGGCGGCGGATACTTTATTCGTTCGCCGTTATGACGTCGAAACGTTCGAGAACGGCGCCGGGTCCCATCGTCGCAGGATCGATCGTCTCGATACCGACGCCGGCGGGGTCCTTGGCCGTGGCCTTCAACACGAGCTTGCGCGGCGACGTGGCGAAGCGGGATACGGCGGCGGCGATCTTTTTCGCCGCAGCCGAGTCGCCGATGATGGCCGGGAGACCGATGAGGGCAAGCGCGGCGAACTGTTGCCGGACGTCGTCCGCGCTGACGCCCCCCGCGCCGGCTTGCAGTTTCACGATCCGCTCGAAAACGCCCTTGTTCTCGAGCGTGAGGGAGAAACTATGCAGGGCGGAGCCCGAAAGGGCCTGTAACGCCTTGTCGGGATCGCCCGAGAAGAACTCGCCATCGACGCGGCCAAGGCGCGCCTGCAAGGCAAGGGCGCCGATTTCCTCCCCGGAAAGCGACAGGGTTTCGAGCGAGAGCTCTTTCGTATCCGCCGTCCAGCGGCCGAGCAGCGCCGCGGAGAGCGTAACCTCGTCATATCCCAGCTCGCGCAATTGCCGGATGCCGTCTTCGTCGCTCTGGGGCAGGGAGGCCCGCAGCCCCGTGAGAACGGTGTCGAACTGCGCATCGCCGCCGCCCGTTCCCAGATCCGTCGCGGTGGCGAAGGATGCGATCGAGAACCTGATCCGCTCGGGCGCGCCCGCATCGGCGGAACCGCCGGCCGCCTGCCCCGCATTTGCGTCCTGATCGACTTCCGTGTCGTCGTCGATGGCGAGATCGACGGCGACATTCTCGATTCTGAAGCGGCCGCCGCTCGGCGCGATGCGCGCGTCGGCAAGGACGGCCTCGGGATCCTCGGACGTCGACCGGGCGGCTTCCGCCAGCGCGCTCACCGCGGACCGGAACGACAGATTTTCAAGCGAGGCTGCCGCCACGGAGACCGTGCCGTCGCCGCTCTCGAACGCGATCCCGTCAAGCCCGATCTCCAGCACCTGGTCGGCGAATCGGGTCTTGAGCGTGGCGATGCGCAGCGCATATCCGTCATCCTGCGTTCCGGTGTCGGTGGACGAGACAACCAGACCGGAGGCGGTCGTCGTGCCGAGATCGATGCCGGACAGGATGCCGGCCACACCCGCCAGCAGCTTCCGCTTCTCGTCGGCGGACAGGGTCTCGATATCGCTGCCCTTGTTCGCGAGTTGGAAGATATCCGCTATCGGAACGCTGCCCGGCCGCACGGACATGCCGTCGCCGGCGATGCTGTCGATCGCGAGCGAGAAGCCGCCTTCGCCGCCGTCCGGCGCACCGGTAAGGCGGTAATCCGCGATCGAGAAAACGCCATGCAGAAGGTGGGCCGGCTCCGCGTCGCCCGCCGGTTTGCCGTCGCCGCTGAAAAGCCGCGCGATCAGCGTCGTGTCGATTTTTTCCACCGACACCGCGCCCGTGGTGCCGGCGAAGGCCGCCGCATCGCCCGCGCTCTCGTCCGGCTTGAAGGTGATCGTGCTGCGTCCCGACCGGGCCGAGCCGATGACGCCGTTCACGATGTCACGCAGCTCGACATCGAAATAGGTGGTGATCTGCCGTGCGCCGCCCCCGTTCTGCGTGACGCTCAACTGCGGAATCACGATGGAGGTTGCGGAAAGCGCCCCAAGCCGCTCCGCCCAGGAGGCGCCCGCCCGAGAACCCGCCGCCGGCAGGTCGAACAATCCGCGCAGCGCCGCTTCCGGCAGATTCGATCCCGTGACGGTGGCGGCGGGGATCGCCACTTCCAGTCCTTCAGCCGCGATTGCGATGGATTTGAGCTCGACGTCCGAAGCCGCATGAGCGGCGGACGGAACCAGAAGGGAAAACAGCGACGGCCCCTCCGCCTCGCCGCCATAGGGCGATGCCCCGAGGATGAAAACGCCGGTCAGTGCCGCGATAACGCCAGACGCGTAAGACATACGATCTCCCAAATCCTGCCCTTGCGTTTCGTCGAACCGCGAAAAGGCGCCTCGTCTTCCCCGTATCGCCTTCCGCCGAAAATGCCGCTGGCCTTTCCGGCCAAGGAGGGGCAGGATCGACGGAAACGAGCGGAACATAACACGTACTTCCGCCCGATGTCAATTTCCTCCATCGCAATGCGCGCGGGAGCCTCATGTAATGACCGGAAAATGGGCATGTCATGACGATATATATTATAATTAATAATATATTATGCCGCTTGATTATTTTATTTTTTATTTCACCGTGGTGCCGGTGATTGATCAGAGTTGTTTGTTGGTGAATTTTTCTCGCGGTTTCGGAGGTTAATACACCGGAGTTTCGGGTGCCCGTCGGTGCGGCCACTGCGTTTTGCCGGCTTTGGATGGCGGCTGTTCCGCGCGGCGTTTCGGATGTGCGGATCGTTCGTGTAAAGTAACGGCCGAATCAAGCAATGGAGATTGCGACATGAGTGACGCCGCTTCGCAGAGCCCGCAGCAGGAGGTGCCGGCCCTGACGTTCTTTGCCGAAGTCGGCGAGGGCGATCAGGTGCTGCTGAAGGCCCGTTCGCCTCATGGCGAAACGGCCTTGCCGCTGACCGGCGCGCAGGCCGCCCATCTCGGGCGCGCGCTGCTCACGGCTTCCGTCGCCACCCATGCCGGCCTTTCCCGTCCGCCGTCCGGCACGGCTGTCGAGGATTGCCAGTTTCCGGTGTTGCGCTGGATCGCGGCGCGGTCGAACCGCAACAACCAGCCGATCGTCACCGTCGTGCTGCCCGGCGGCATCAGCCTGACGCTGCAACTGGACGATCAATCGACGGCGAAATGCGGCGAGGCGCTGGTGAAGCTGACCGTCCCCGCCGGCGGAGAGCCTTCTCCGGTCATCTGACGGGTCCTCCCGCGCCGTGCGCGTTCCAGGGCGTGGGCTGCCGGCCATAACGCGATAGGCGCGGACGGCGGCGGCTGCTACAACGCCGCCCGGAAAGATTCGATGCACGAAGCGGGGATGGCGGAATGACTGACAGCCTGACGATTCGCCAGCCGGACGACTGGCATGTCCATTTGCGGGATGGCGACATGCTCGCGGCGGTGCTGCCCGCCACGGCGGCCCATTTCGGCCGGGCCATCATCATGCCCAATCTGGTGCCGCCCGTCGTCACGAGCGCGCAGGCGCGCGCCTATCGCGACCGGATCGTGGCGGCCCTGCCGCCCGGCAGCGCCTTCGCGCCGCTGATGACGCTCTACCTGTCCGACGACACGCAGGCCGACGACGTCGTCGCCGGGCATGCCGAGGGAACGGTCGCGGCCGTGAAGCTCTATCCGCAGCATGCGACGACCAATTCCAGCTTCGGCATCAGCGACGTCGCGCGCATCCATCCGGTGCTGGAGCGCATGGAAAAGGCCGGCGTGCCGCTGCTGGTGCATGGCGAGGTCACGGACGGCGCCGTGGATATCTTCGACCGCGAGGCCGTGTTTCTGGAGCGGGTGCTCGATCCGCTGGTGCGCCGGTTTCCCGGCCTCACCGTGACGCTGGAGCACGTTACGACGCAGGAAGGTGTCGATTACGTGACAGGCGCGCGCGAGGGCGTCGGCGCCACGGTGACGCCGCATCATCTCATGTTCAACCGCAACGCCATTTTCCAGGGCGGCATACGCCCGCATTATTACTGCCTGCCCATCGCCAAGCGCGAGCATCATCGCCTTGCGCTGCGCCGGGCGGTCACTTCGGGCAATCCGCGCTTCTTCCTCGGCACCGACACCGCGCCCCATACGCGCGCCGCCAAGGAGGCCGCGTGCGGCTGCGCCGGCCTGTTCGTCGCGCCCGTCGCGCTCGCGACCTATGCCCAGGTGTTCGACGAGGAAAACGCGCTGGCGCATTTCGAGGCTTTCGCAAGCCTCAACGGCCCGCGCCACTACGGCCTGCCGGTCAACGAGCGGCGGATCACGCTTCGCCGCGCCCCCCGCTTCGTGGCGGAAGATATCGATGTCGCCGGCGGCGAGAGGGTTCATGTCTATCGCGGCGGCGAAAGCGTGGGCTGGACGGTCATTGACGGTCTCTGACGGTCTCCAGGGCGCTGCCCGCCGGCGAGGATGACCGGCAAGAATGAAAAGGGTGCTTGCAATGCACCCTGTTTGGCAACAAAACCGTTTGACGGGTGCGGCGCGAAAGGCCGCCTGCCCGGATGCGGTAGCGGCGCCGCGCGCGGAGAGCGCGGAAGGCGCGCGTGAACGATAAATGAGGAAACGGATGAAGATACGCCGTCTGCTTGTGGCCAATCGGTCGGAAATTGCCATTCGGGTTTTCAGGGCGGCGGCGGAGCTGGGCATCGAGACGGTCGCCGTCTATGCCGAGGAAGACAAGCTTTCCCTGCATCGTTTCAAGGCGGACGAGGCCTATCAGGTCGGCAAGGCCCAGGACGATCGTCGGCAACTCGGCCCGCTGGAGGCGTATCTGTCCATCGACGAGGTGATTCGCGTCGCGCGTGAGGCGAAGGTCGACGCCATTCATCCCGGTTACGGCTTCCTGTCGGAAAGCCCCGAGTTTGCGGATGCTTGCGCGGCGAACGGCATCCTCTTCATCGGTCCGCGCCCCGAGACCATGCGCACGCTCGGCAACAAGGTGTCGGCGCGCAATCTCGCCATTTCCGTCGGCGTGCCGGTGATGCCGGCCTCCGATCCGCTGCCCGACGATCCGCAGGCGGTGGAGGCCATCGCGGCGGAAATCGGCTATCCCGTCATGCTCAAGGCGAGCTGGGGCGGCGGCGGGCGCGGCATGCGCCCTATCGAAGGTTCCGAGGGGCTTGCCGGCGTGGTGGCGACGGCGCGCCGGGAGGCGAAGGCCGCCTTCGGCAAGGATGAGGTGTATTTCGAGAAGCTGGTGCGTCGCGCCCGGCATGTCGAGGTGCAGTTGCTCGGCGACACGCACGGCGGGCTGGTGCATCTCTTCGAGCGCGACTGCACCATCCAGCGCCGCCATCAGAAGGTGGTGGAGCGCGCGCCCGCGCCCTATCTCGACGACAAGACGCGCACCGCGCTGTGCGAGGCGGCGCTGCGCATCGGCCGGGCGACGGGCTATGTCGGCGCCGGCACGGTCGAGTTCCTCATGGACGCCGATACGGGGGCGTTCTACTTCATCGAGGTCAATCCGCGCATCCAGGTCGAGCACACCGTCACCGAAACCGTGACCGGGCTCGACATCGTGAAGGCGCAGATCCGCATCGCGGAAGGCGGCCACGTCGGCGATGTCGCCGAGACCGGCATTCCGCCCCAGGCGGAGATCCGTCTCAACGGCCATGCGCTCCAGTGCCGCATCACCACGGAAAACCCGGAAAACAACTTCATTCCCGATTACGGGCGCATCACGGCCTATCGCGGCGCTTTCGGTTTCGGTATCCGTGTCGACGGCGGCACGGCCTATTCGGGCGCGGTGGTCACGCGCTTTTACGACCCCATGCTGGAAAAGGTCACGGCCTGGGCGCCGTCGCCGGACGAGGCGGTCGCGCGCATGGTGCGCGCCCTGCGCGAATACCGCATCCGCGGCGTCGCCACGAACCTGAGCTTCCTCGAGGCGCTGCTCGATCATCCGCGCTTTCTCTCGGGCGACTACACCACGCGGTTCATCGACGAGACGCCGGAGCTGTTCACCTTCGCCCGCAAGCGCGACCGGGCGACCAAGCTGCTCGGCTATCTGGCCGATGTCACCGTCAACGGCCACCCCGAGACGCGCGGGCGCGCCCGGCCGCCGGCGGAAGCGCGCAAGCCCGTGCCGCCCGCCTTCCGGCACGGTGCGCAGCCGGCGGCGCTGCCGGAGGGGTCGCGGCAGATATTCGACCGCCTCGGCGCCAGGGGCTTCGCCGACTGGATGAAGGCCGAAACGCGGGTGCTCGTCACGGACACCACCATGCGCGACGCGCACCAGTCGTTGCTGGCGACGCGCATGCGCACCTTCGACATCGTGTCGGCGGCGGATGCCTACACGCAGGGCCTGCCGGAGCTGTTCTCGCTCGAATGCTGGGGCGGCGCCACCTTCGACGTCGCCATGCGCTTCCTGTCGGAAGATCCGTGGGAGCGGCTCGCGCTGCTGCGCGAACGGGCGCCCAACATCCTGTTGCAGATGCTGCTGCGCGGGGCGAACGGCGTCGGTTACACGAACTATCCCGACAACGTGGTGCGATACTTCGTGCGGCAGGCGGCCGATGCGGGCATGGATGTCTTCCGCGTGTTCGACTGCCTGAACTGGGTCGAGAACATGCGCGTCGCCATCGACGCGGCCGGCGAGACCGGCCGGCTGGTCGAGGGGGCGCTCTGCTATACGGGCGATCTCGATGATCCGGCGCGGCCGAAGTATACGCTGAAGTATTATGTCGGCCTGGCGAAGGAACTGGAAGCCGCCGGCTGCCATATCCTCGGCATCAAGGACATGGCCGGCCTGCTCAGGCCCGCCGCCGCGGCGAAGCTCGTGAAGACGCTGAAGGAGGAAGTCGGCCTGCCGATCCATCTGCATACGCACGACACGTCGGGGATCTCGGCGGCGAGCGTGCTCGCGGCGGTCGCCGCCGGCGTGGATGCGGTGGATGCGGCCATGGACGCCATGTCCGGTCTCACCTCGCAGCCGTGCCTCGGCTCGCTGGTGGAGGCGCTGCACAACGACGCGCGCGCGACGGGGCTCGACTCCGACGCCATCCGCCGCATCAGCTTCTACTGGGAGGCGGTGCGGGCGCAATATGCCGCGTTCGAAAGCGACCTGCGGGCGGGGGCGTCGGAGGTCTACCTGCACGAGATGCCGGGCGGCCAGTTCACCAACCTCAAGGAGCAGGCGCGGGCGCTCGGGCTGGATACGCGCTGGCACGAGGTGGCGCGCGCCTATCGTGACGCCAACGATCTGTTCGGCGATATCGTCAAGGTCACGCCGTCCTCGAAGGTGGTCGGCGACATGGCGCTGATGATGGTGGCGCAGGAGCTGACGCCCGCCGACGTGCTCGATCCCGCGCGCGAGATCGCCTTTCCCGCTTCCGTCGTGGAAATGCTGCGCGGCGATCTCGGCCAGCCGCCCGGCGGCTGGCCGGAGGCGTTGCAGAAGAAGGTGCTGAAGGATGAGACGCCTTCGACCGTCCGTCCGGGCTCGCTCATCGCGCCGGCCGACCTGGCTGCCGAGCGGCAGGCGGTCGAGGGCAAGATCGACCGTCCGGTCAGTGACGCGGAGCTGGCGTCCTATCTGATGTATCCGAAGGTCTTCACCGAATTCGCGCTGACGAGCTGGAAGTACGGCCCGGTATCGGCGCTGCCCACGCCGAACTTCTTCTACGGCATGCAGGTCGGCGACGAGATTTCGGTCGAGATCGAGCAGGGAAAATCCCTCGTCGTCCAGCTTCAGGCCATCGGTGAGACCAGCGAGGACGGGCTGGTGCGCGTCTTCTTCGAGCTCAACGGCCAGCCGCGTATCGTCAAGGTTCCGAACCGCGCCGCGGTGGCGCAGTTGCCGGCCCGGCGCAAGGCGGAGGATGGGAACGACGCGCATGTCGCGGCGCCGATGCCGGGGCTGATCGCCACGCTCGCCGTTCAGGCCGGGCAGAGCGTGAAGGCCGGCGATGTGCTGGTCACGATCGAGGCCATGAAGATGGAAACGGCCCTGCGTGCGGCGCGGGACGGGCTGGTGCGCGAGGTGCTCGTGAGCGCAGGCAGCTCGGTGGATGCGAAAGACCTGCTGGTGGTGCTCGAATAGAGCATTATAGGCCCGTTTACTCGATTTTCTCGCATTAACGTTCTCGCGCGAGATCGAAAACAAGGGTATGATGCCCCGTCGCCGGTAAACTGCGATGGAGAGGGGCCAGCCACGCGAATGGTTCGTTCGGGGGCGCCTGTCCTGTTAACATTGACCACCTGTAGTTGGATCTTTCTGTATGAACCGATATGACGATTCCCGTGACGCGCGCCGGCGGGGCGCCCGTAGAGACGGTTTCGAGCCGCGCGATGGCGGGTATGGCCATTCGAGCCGTGACGACAGCGACACCGGTTACTATGCCCAGTCGACCGGCGGATTTGCGGGGCCTGCCATTGAAGCCACCGTAAAATGGTTCAATCCGAGCAAGGGCTTCGGCTTCGTGGCTGCGTCGGACGGCTCGGGCGACGCCTTCCTTTCGCTCCGCACCCTCGAGGCAGCCGGCCACAACGGCGCCGAGGCGGGCGCCCGTGCGATCGTTCGCCTGCGCGATGGCCCGAAGGGTCCCCAGGTGGCCGAGGTCATCGAGCTTGAGGACTTGCCGCCGCAGGCGCGCCCCGCCCGCCCGCCGCGCGCCGGCGGTTTCGGCGGCGGCTATCCCCCGCGCATCGAAGGTCCTTCCGAGGACATCAACGGCACCGTGAAGTGGTACAACCGCGACAAGGGTTTCGGCTTCGTCCAGCCCGACGACGGCGGCAGGGACGTTTTCGTTCATGCTTCCACGTTGCAGCGCGCGGGGCTGACGGATCTCGCGGAAGGCCAGCGGGTGCAGATGGGTGTCGTGGCGGGTGCCAAGGGTCGTGAGGCGGCGAATATCGCTCTTGGCTGAAGGTCGGGTCCGCGCCTGATTTTCTGTCCTACGGAAATGTCCGGCCCGCCGGTATCACGGGCCGGGAGCAGGTAGCGTTGCCCAAGCCTCCAGGGCCGCCGCCTCGAACAGATACGCATCGTTATGATTCGAAACAGCGATGCAGGTGGCATCTATTCTGGCAGCATGTCCGCCCGGACCTGCTGCTTTTTCTTTTTTCGCCCGGGAGGATCGCTTCAGGAGCATCCGATGTCCGGTTTGCGGGTGTCGATGTGCTTCCGATCCCGTCGATAAAGGAGATTTCGACATCAAACATCCAGGCGGAATTGTACAATAAAATGCAACATGTATGGAGCATTTTGGCGCAAATATGCGCCATGAAATATTTCCGATTATATTATATGCATATGGGCGTTTAATAACATTTTAATTATTTTTAATAAGATATTTTGGAATAATCTGTGCCGATTGTTTTTATAATATTATTTTGTATCGATGGGTCGCTGATTTGTACATCGGTATATATATGATTCCAATCGCGTAATCGCGTGGCGTTTTCGCAACACAGGTATCAAAACGCATCATAATCGTTCCATAATTATTGAATGAGCGATGTCGGTCGGTCATGGTCATCTTGTCGGGGGCAACCGGACAATCGGATGAGTCGCAACGAACCTGTCTATCGGCGGGGGGTGCGGAACAAGACTGGTTTTCGGAAGAAAAAGGCGCTTCATCTGCCGGTCTCTTGAAAAGGCGGCTTATAGGGGACGGCCTGCTCTCGTAAGGGTCTCGATATCTCTCTGGAGGTCACACAATGAAGCTCGTGAAGAGCCTTCTCCTCGGAACCGCCGCTGCTCTCACCGCGGTTGCCGGAGCTCAGGCTGCAGATCTTCCCGTCACGAAGGCTGCTCCCGTCGAATACGTCCGCGTCTGCTCCACGCACGGCGCCGGCTTCTTCTATGTTCCCGGCACGGATAGCTGCATCCAGCTCAGCGGTCGTGTCCGCGCCGACTACTACTACGCGCAGCCGCGTCAGTCGTTCAACTTCGGCGACACGAACGCCGCCGCCAAGTCCGGCCGTTACCAGGACACGATCGGCTGGCGCGCCCGCGCCCGTCTGAACGTCGACGTCCGCACGCCGACCGAATACGGCACGCTGCGCGCTTACTTGCGCTTCCAGATCGACAAGCGCTCGGGCGCTGACGGCACGGGCAACGGCGCGCTGGTCGACAAGGCCTACATCCAGTGGGCCGGCATCACCGCCGGTTACGCGACCTCGTTCTTCGACTTCTACGCTTCCGATCTGAACTGGGGCGCCATCGTCACCCCCGGCTCGGACTTGACCAACAATCTGTTGGCTTACACCGCCACGTTCGGCTCGGGCTTCTCGGCGACGATCTCGCTCGAAGACCGCAACAACCGCCAGGTCAACCCGTCGTTCTACGACGTGGCCGGCCAGCGCGTTCCCGATGTCGTCGCCAACATCCGCGTCGATCAGGACTGGGGCTCCGCCCAGCTCTCCGGTGCCCTGCACCAGCTCAACTCCGGCACCATCTACAGCCCGTGGGGCGGTGAATGGGGTTCGCGCGTCGACACGACCTACGGCTGGGCCGTTCAGGGTGGTGTGAAGCTCAAGGTTCCGCAGCTCGGCAAGGGCGACGTCCTGTGGCTGCAGGCCGCCTATGCTGACGGCGCGCTGAGCTACATCGGCCTTGGCAACAACGTCACGATCGGCCGCGTCGCCAACTCCGTGGCCGACGGTTACGTGTACAACGTCACCGACGCCAACGGCAACGTCGTCAACGCCGACCTGAAGACCGCTTCGGGCTGGAACCTGACGGCCGCCGGCGTCCACTACTGGACCCCGTCCATCCGTTCGACCCTCTGGGGCTCCTACACCGACGTCGAGTACAACACCGGCGTTGCGACCCAGACCTACGGCACCCGCAACCTGCGCGACTTCAGCGTGTGGCAGGTCGGTTCGGCCCTCATCTGGTCGCCGGTCAGCAAGTTCGACATCGGTGTCGAGGTTCTGTACGGCCGCGTCGAGCGTGACAGCTTCAGCTACTACAACACGGCTACGAAGCAGTTCGTCTTCGATCGCAGCCGCAACGAAGACCAGATCCAGACCCGCCTGCGTCTGCAGCGCGACTTCTGATCCGGCCTCTCCGTTCTATCGGGATCAGGACCCCGGCGCTCCGCGCCGGGGTTTTTCGTTCTGAGCGAATTGCGAACGTTCAAACGGAAGCGTTTGAACGTTCGCCGTTCTAAATTTTATATTCTGCCGTAACTTGCGTTCAATTCGATGGGTCGACTTGAACGCAAACCGCTCCATATCGCGCGCCGTTAACCGGACCTCAACCTTGAACCGCTTTTCTTGTCGACTGATCCGGCCGGGCGCGGTCGGTCATTCGCGAGCAGGCGGATGAGCAGTCCGGGTGAGTAGCCGATGTCGCAGCTATCAGGTGCCGTTTGCACCGCGCCAGTGATCTCCGCCTGCGCGGACGGGCGCGGGCGCGCCTTGCTGCGGCGCTTTCCGGCCGTGCTTGCCGTCGCGCTGATCGCCTGCGTCGCCGGCATATCGGCGTCCATGCTGATGCCGCCGCGTTTCACCGCCGGGGCCACGCTTCTGCTGGCCGAAGGGCGCGGCGCGGCCCGGGTCGGAGATACGCCGTCGGTCGCGGCGGCGATCATGGCTTCTCCCGATTTCGCGCGCGAGGTGGTGGCGCGCCTCGGCGCCGAGACGACCGGGCGGCTGCGTGGCGACGCGGCCCATGATGCGCTGGCCTTCGCCCGGCGGTGGCTGCCAGGAAGCGTGACGCGGAACGCGGCGGATTCGGAAGCGGATCGCGTGGCCGCATTTCTGCGTGCGTTCGCCGCCGATCCGGCGGACGAGGCGGGCCGTCTCGCCGTCACCGTTCGGGCCGACGAGGCGGAAGCCGCCGCGCGGGCGGCGAATGCGGCCGTGCGGGTTTACATCGAGCGGCGTCAGGCGGCGGTCGCGGAACGAGACAGCGGGCTGCATGCCGCCACCTTGCGTCTCGCCGCGGCACAGCAGGCGTTGCAGGCGGGTCTTGACGCCGCCACCGCGTTCCGGGCCGATCCGGCGGGAGATGAAACGGCGCGGCGGGCACGTGCCGCGGCCGGAGACCTCGACCTGCTGATCGCGGAACGCGCGGCGCTGACGTCGGAGCGCGCCGCCGTCACGCGTCGCCTCGCCTCCGTCGAGGTGATGAACGCTTCGGACGATCTGTTCCGTCTGCCCTCCGGGGGCGCGGACCTGCTCGGCCATCTCGTCGAGCAACGCCTGACGCTCCGGGCGGAACTCGCCGCCGAGCGCCGGATTCGCGCGGCGCGCCATTGGCGGGTGCGGTTGCTCGCTGCGCGTGCCGCCGATCTTGACGACCAGATCGTGCAGGCGCGGGGATCGGCGCTTGACCGGCTCGCGAGCGAGCGCGACCATTTCGATGCCCGGATCGGAGAGCTTGAAGCCGGCATTCGCCTGCGGCAGGCCATCATCGCCGCGGCCGACGACAACAGCCGCCGGCAGGAGGCGCTCGACCGAGAGGTGGAGCGCGCCCGCTTGCAACTGGCGCTCGACCGTGAAAAATTGCGGGACGAGACCGACCGCGTGCGGGAAGAGGCGCGCGCCGCCCGTGTGCTGACCATGGCGCAGGCGCCCGACACGCCGGACCGCGCGGCGCCTGTCGGTGTCGGCCTCGCCGCCGCGTTGCTGGCGGCGCTGTCGGCGGCGTCGCTGCTGGGCGCGCGTCCGCGCACCCCTGTTCGCTCGTCCGCGCCGCCGGGGAGCGGCGCTGTCTCTTCCGCGGCGGACGAGGTTCGGCCGGCGGAGCAGGCCGCCCGCCCGGATGTATCGCATCCGCCGGAGGCCGAAACCTCGCCCGGCGGGCCGCCTGTCGCCGCGTCGGCCCCGCCGGAAGTCTTGCCGGGCTCGCCCTTTGCCGCGGTGCGGGTGGCCGGTGGCGCGGGCGATGCGCTGGATGCGGTGCTGGCGCGCCTCGCCGTCGCGCCCCGCGCCGATCGGGGACGGCGCTTGCTGGTGCTCGCGGCGGGGGGCGCACCCGAAGCGGCGGCGAATGCGCTGGCCCGCAGGCTTGCGTTGCAGGAGCGGGTGATTCTGCTCGATCTCGTCGGTGCGGAAGAGCGGGAGGCCGGAAGGCCGGGCTTCGCCGATCTTGTCGAGGGGCGCGCGTCGTTCGCGGAAATCATCGCCCGCGATCCCGGCTCGCGGCTTCACCGGATGGAGCGCGGACAGGCCGCCGCCGCCGGATTGCCGGCAGGCGACGCGGCGGAACTGGCGCTTGCCGCGCTCGACCAGACCTATGACTGGATCGTGGCCGCCGCGCCGGCGGATGACACCGGCGATCTCGCGGACCGGCTCATCCGGCGCGCCGACGGCGTGGTGCTCGCGGCGCCGGGCGATGCCGTCGACATGGAGGTTTTCGCGGCCTACGAGGCGTTGCGCGAGCGGGGAATCGACAACATCGTGGTGGCGCTGACCGGCGGCTGAGCCCCGGCGCTTCCCTGATGGGGAGCGCGTTCCGCCTGCAAGGCGATGCCCGCTTCGCCGCAAAACGCTTTATGTCTCGTCCGCGCCGCGTTTTTCCATCCAGCGGATGAGCGGCAGGATGGGCAGGATCCAGCCCATGCCGAACACGATGTAAAAGAGGAGTTGCGCCACGCGCGGCCATTCCGGGACACGCGAATGGGCGAAGGCCATGATCAGCAGCGCATAGAAAATGCAGAATGCGATGATGGCGATCGTGCCGATGAATTTTCGCGTGCGCCGCCTCATGGGATCCCGTCTGCCGCTCGCCAAGTGAAAAACCGTTCGCCATGTGAAAAACCGTCGCATCCCGGTGCGTTGTGCCGCGCGGGCGGGCGGTCTATGTGTAGGGATCGATACCCGTAATCGTGTCAGCGTCAAGCCGGAACTCATGACCAGCAGTACCTTCCCTTCCGCCGCCGGTGCGGGCGCCGCCGACCGCGGGGCCGTGCGGACGTGGCTTGCGGTGGTCGCCGCGCTCATCGTCGCGATGGTGGCCGTGGGCGGCGCGACGCGGCTCACCGGCTCCGGCCTGTCGATCACCGAATGGCGGCCCGTGACGGGCATGCTCCTGCCGCTCTCCGACGCCGCGTGGATGGCGGAGTTCGACAAGTATCGCGACACGCCGCAATATCGGCTGCTCAATCAGGGCATGACGCTCGGCGAGTTCCGGTTCATCTACCTGTGGGAATGGGGCCACCGGCAGCTCGGCCGGCTGATCGGGCTCGCCTATGTGCTGCCGCTGCTGTGGTTCGCGGCGCGGGGCGTGGTGCGCGGGCGCTTTCTCGCGCTGCTGCTCGCCATCGGCCTGCTCGGCGGCGCGCAGGGCGGCATCGGCTGGATCATGGTGGCCTCCGGTCTCGAACCGGGCATGACGGCGGTTGCGCCGGTCAAGCTGATGCTGCATCTCGTGGCGGCCTGCGGATTGTTCATCGCGGTGGCCTGGCTTGCGGCCGGCCTGCGCGACCGGCATGCGCGGGTGGAATCGCCGTTGCGGCTGCGTGTGGCGGGCTCCGTCATCATCGCGGCCATTCTGGCGCAGATCGCGCTCGGCGCGCTGGTCGCGGGCCGCAACGCGGGCATGTCGTTCAACACCTGGCCGCTGATGGACGGACGGCTCGTGCCCGAGAGCTTCACGCTGCTGCCGCTGTCGCCATGGTGGCGCAATATCGTGGAATCGATCGCGCTCGTGCAGTTCAACCATCGCATCGGCGCATACCTGCTGCTGGCGCTCGTGCTCTGGCACGCTTTCGATGCGCGCAGGCTCCTGCCGGGCTCGAAGACGGCGCGGATGGCGCGCGTGCTGGCGGGCCTCGTGCTGGCGCAGGCGGCCATCGGCATCGCGGCGCTGCTGCTGGTCGTGCCGCTATGGGCGGCCCTGCTGCATCAGACGATGGGGGTGCTGCTGCTCGGCCATGCGGTGGCGCACCGGCGCATGATGTCGCCGGCGCGCGTGTTTCCGGTTCAGCCCGCCAGCGCCTGATCGAGATCGGCGATGAGATCGGCGGCGTCCTCCAGCCCGATGGACAGGCGCACCACGTCCGGCCCCAGGCCGGCGGCGATGCGCTCCTGCGGCGGCATGTTCTTGTGCGTCGTGGTCGCCGGGTGAATGATCAGGGAGCGGGTCTCGCCGATGTTGGCGAGGTGCGAAAAGATCTTCAGCGAGCTGATGAGGTGCTTCGCCGCCGCCTCGCCGCCCTTGACGCGGGCCGTGAACACGGCGCCCGGCCCCTCGGGCGTGTAGCGTTGCACGAGCGGGTGGTTGGGGTGGTCCTCAAGGCCCGGATAGCTCACTTCGGCGATGGCCGGATGGGCGGCGAGATGGCGCGCCACCGCCTGCGCGTTGGAGACGTGGCGGGGCATGCGCAGATGCAGGGTTTCCGTGCCGGTGAGCGCGAGGAAGGCGTTGAAGGGCGACAGGCCCGGCCCCAGATCGCGCATGCCGTAGACGCGCGACGCCACGCCGAAGGCGGTCTGCGGGAATTTCTCGGCCAGCACGACGCCGCCGTAATCCTCCCACGGCTCGGACAGCAGCGGATAGCGTGCGTCGCCCGTCCAGTTGAAGCGGCCCGCATCCACGATGATGCCGCCGATGACCTGTCCATGCCCGCCGATGAACTTCGACAGCGAGTGGAAAACGATGTCCGCGCCGTATTCGATCGGGCGGATCAGGTAAGGCGTCGCCAGCGTGTTGTCGACGACGAGGGGAATGTTGTGCTTCTTCGCGATGTCCGCCACGGCGGCGATGTCGACCACATCGCCCGAGGGGTTCACGATGGACTCGATGACGATCGCGCGCGTGCGCTCCGTGACGGCGGCGGTGAAGGCGTCGAGGTCGAGCGGGTTGGCGAACACCACCTTGAGGTCGTGGCGTTCCTCGAGGCGGCGCATCAGGCCGAGCGAGCCGCCGAAAAGACGGTTGGCGGAGACGTATTCGTCGCCGGACTTCAGCAGCGTCAGCAGGATGACGAGCAGCGCCGATTGCCCGGAGGCGATGGCGACGGCGTTGGTGCCGCCTTCCAGCGTCGCGATGCGCTTCTCCAGCACGGCGCCGGTGGGATTGCCGCCGCGCGCATAGGAGTAGCCGCTCTTGCGCAGCGAAAAAATGTCCGCGGCGGCTTCCGGTGTCTCGAACGCGAAGCCGTTGCTGAGGTAAAGCGGCGTCACGCGTGCGCCGGTAACGGGGTCGGGGCTGGCGCCGGCGTGGACGGCGAGCGTCGCGAAATGGTTTCTACACTCGGATGACATGGCTGTGGTTCTCCGCCGAAAGGCTCGATCCGTGAAAGCGGGCTAATACGTTCGATATAACGAACGCATCATCCGGTCAACAATCTTCGGGGGCGTTGACCGGCCGCAAGGCTTTGGTTACGACCGGTCGGACGCGTTCGGGGGATGATCCGCCATGATGGGGCGTTCCGGTCATGTTTGAAGCGGCGTGGTGGCGGATCAAGGCCTTCGCGCGGGCCGAGGAATTGTCGCTTTCCGTTTTCGGCGTGCTGATCGGCACGGTGACGGGCGTCGGCGTGGCGGCGGCTCACAGCGCCGCGCAATGGCTGCACGAGGTGCTGTTCGGCCTTGAGCGCGGCGCGCATCTCAGCGCCGCGCAGGTGCTCGATCCCGTGCGGGTCTTCACGTCGCTGATCGTCGGCGGGCTGGTGGTAGGCTTCTATACCTGGGCGGTGCACCGGCTGCGCAAGCTCGATGCCGTCGATCCGATCGAGGCGAACGCGCTTTACGGCGGCCGCATGTCGCTGGCGGACAGCATGTTGCTGACCGGCGGCACGGTGCTTTCCAGCGGCTGCGGCGCGGCTGTCGGCATGGAGGCCGGCTATACCCAGTTCGGCGCCGGCGCGGCGTCGTGGCTGGGGCAGAAATTCAACCTGCGCCGCGCGGATCTGCGCACGCTCGTGGCGTGCGGCGCTGCGGCCGGGATCGCCGCAGCCTTCGATGCGCCGATGGCCGGCGCGTTCTACGCGTTCGAACTGGTGCTCGGGGCCTATGCGGTGGTGACGCTGGCGCCCGTCATGCTCGCGGCGCTGATCGCGCCCGAGGTCGCGGCGCTGCTCACTTCGGAGCTGAAAAGCCCGCTGCTGAACATCGACCTTTATTTCTCGCATTACGACATCGCCGTCTTCGTCGGCATCGGCGTCGTCGCGGGCGTGATCGGCATCGGCATCATGAAGATCGCGACCGCGGGCGAGATCGTGCTCCGCCGTCTGCGGATACCGCCGCTCGTTCGCCCCGCGCTCGGCGGTTTGGGTGTCGCGCTGCTCGGGCTCTACTCGCCGGCGGTGCTGGGCGCGGGGCACGGGGCGACGCAATATTATCTGCTGCATGCCCACGGTTTCGCGGCGCTGCTCGGGCTGCTGGCCGCCAAGGTGCTGGCGGCCGCGCTTTCCGTGGGCGCCGGCTTTCGCGGCGGCCTGTTCCATACCTCGCTGTTCGTCGGCATCCTGCTCGGCGACGTGGTCGGGCTCGGCATCATGTCGTTGTTTCCGGCCTTGCCGGTGGACCGGATCGTCTATGCCCTCGTCGGCATGGCGTCGATGGCGGCGGCGATCATCGGCGCGCCGATCACCATGATCTTCCTCGTGTTCGAGCAGACGGGCAACATCGCCATCGCCAACGGCGTGATGATCGGCGCGGTCGTCGCCTCGCTGATCGTGCGGCGGCTGTTCGGCTATTCGTTCGCGACATGGCGGTTCCACGTGCGCGGCGAGTCCATCCGCTCGGCCTTCGACATCAGCTTCGTCAGGGATCTGACGGTGGTGAAGCTGATGCGCCGGGAAGCGCGCACGGCCGGCGAGGAGATGACCGTCGACGCCTTCCGCAGGCGCTTTCCCATCGGCTCGACGGAGCGGGTCTTTCTGCTGGACGGAGAGGGCGGCTATGCCGGCTTCGTGCTGACGGCGGAAGTGCATGCCAGCGTCCACGACGGCACGGCGGAGGCCACGCCGGTGCGCGCCCTGCGCCACGCGCCGGGCTCCTTCCTGCTGCCGCGCCAGGACATCAACGCGATTCTCGCGGCTTTCGAGCAGGCGCAGACGGAGACGCTCGCCGTCGTGGACGATCCGCAATGCCGCTCGGTGCTGGGCTACGTGACGGAAGCCCACGCGCTGAAGCGCTATGCGCAGGAACTCGACCGGCGGCGGCGCGAATTGAGCGGAGAGCGCTGAAAATGGCGGTACTATAATACCCATTTCGGTAATACGCTGAAATATATGACACTTCTCGACCGTCATGGAAATGACGTCCTCTTGACAGAGCGATATCAGTGCCTTAGTCATCCGCCGATCGGCGCCGCTTGCCGTGCATGCGATCGTCCGCCCCAAGGGTGGGACGGTGTGTGCGGCCGGCGGCCCGTTTGTTTTTCCGCTCTCGCTCGGGGCCGCCTCGCGGCCGTTCCGGTTCGGGAGCCCTGAACGCGAAGAAGATCCAGCATGACGATCCATTCGGCCCGGACGCATTCGTCCAAGCCCGCCGACGTCGAGAAGAAGTGGGTGATCATCGATGCGTCCGGCCTCGTGGTCGGCCGTCTCGCCTCGATCATCGCTCTCCGGCTGCGCGGCAAGCACAAGCCCACCTACACCCCCCACGTCGATGACGGCGACAACGTGATCGTCATCAACGCGCGCGACGTTGCCTTCACGGGCCACAAGTACACCGACAAGCGCTACTACCACCACACCGGCTATCCGGGCGGCATCAAGGAGCGCACCGCCAAGTCCATTCTGGAAGGCCGCTTCCCCGAGCGCGTCGTCGAGAAGGCCGTCGAGCGCATGCTCCCGCGCGGCCCGCTCGGCCGCCGCCAGCTCGGCAACCTGCGGGTGTACGGCGGCGCCGAACACCCGCATGAAGCGCAGCAGCCTGAGGTGCTCGATGTCGCCGCCCTCAACCGCAAGAACGTGAGGAGCGCCTGATCATGTCCGATACCCTCCAGAGCCTCGCCGATCTCGGCCAGATCGCCGGTATCGCCGCCGATACGCCGGAAGCGCCCCGCTACGAGCAGAAGCTCGACGCCCAGGGCCGCGCCTATGCCACCGGCAAGCGCAAGGACGCCATCGCGCGCGTGTGGATCAAGCCCGGCGCGGGCAAGATCGTGATCAACGGCCGCTCGGTCGAGACCTACTTCGCCCGCCCCGTGCTGCGCATGATCCTGCGTCAGCCGCTCGTTCTCGTGAACCGCGACGGCCAGTACGACGTCACCGTCACCGTCACCGGCGGCGGTCTGTCGGGCCAGGCGGGCGCGGTGCGTCACGGCCTGTCCAAGGCGCTGACCCACTACGAGCCGGAACTGCGCGCCCCGCTGAAGAAGGAAGGCTTTCTCACCCGCGACAGCCGCACCGTCGAGCGCAAGAAGTACGGCCGCGCCAAGGCCCGCCGTTCCTTCCAGTTCTCGAAGCGCTGATTTTTCACCGGCTGCGCAACCGGCGCCCCTGCAAACGGGAGCCTGTGCAAAAACGATGGGGCGGCCGCGAGGCCGCCCTTTTCGTTTGCGCAGCCGCGCCGGCGGTTTGCCGGAGAAGCCGTTCGCCAAAAAAAACCGGCGGTCGGAGACCGCCGGAGTTGCTCCCCTCGTTATGCGTGGGCCGTCGTCAGACGGAATAGTACATCTCGAACTCGACCGGATGCGGCGCGTGTTCGAAGCGGATGACTTCCTGCATCTTCAGCTCGATGTAGGAATCGATGAACGTGTCGGAGAACACGCCGCCGGCCTTGAGGAAGGTGCGGTCCTTGTCAAGCTCGGCCAGCGCCTCGCGCAGGCTCGCCGAAACGGTGGGGATCTGCTTCAGCTCGCGCGGCGGCAGGTCGTAGAGGTCCTTGTCCATGGCCTCGCCGGGATCGATCTTGTTCAGGATGCCGTCGATGCCCGCCAGCGCCAGCGCCGAGAAGGCGAGATAGGGGTTCGCCGTCGGGTCGGGGAAGCGCACCTCGAGCCGCTTGGCCTTCGGGTTCGTCGTCCACGGAATACGGCAGGAGGCCGAGCGGTTGCGCGACGAATAGGCGAGCAGCACCGGCGCCTCGAAGCCGGGCACGAGCCGCTTGTAAGAGTTGGTCGACGGGTTGGTGAAGGCGTTCAGCGCCTTGGCGTGCTTGATGATGCCGCCGATGTACCACAGGCATTCCTGGCTGAGATCGGCATACTTGTTGCCGGCGAAGAGCGGCTTGCCGTCCTTCCAGATGGACTGGTGAACGTGCATGCCCGAGCCGTTGTCGCCGTAGACGGGCTTCGGCATGAAAGTGGCGCTCTTGCCGTAGCTGCCGGCGACGTTGTGGATGCAGTACTTGTAGATCTGCATCGCGTCGGCCGTCTCCACCAGCGTCGCGAACTTGATGCCGAGTTCGTGCTGGGCGGAGGCCACCTCGTGGTGGTGCTTTTCGACCGTCACGCCCATCGCGGCGATAGCGGCGAGCATCTCGCTGCGGATGTCCTGGCTGGCGTCGAGCGGGGGAACGGGGAAATAGCCGCCCTTCGTCGGGATGCGGTGGCCGAGGTTGCCGCCCTCGTATTCAGTGTCGCCGTTGGTGGGCAGCTCGGCGGCATCCAGCTTGAAACCGCTGTTGTAGGGGGTCGCCGTGAAGCGCACGTCGTCGAACAGGAAGAACTCGGCCTCCGGGCCGACATAGAGCGTGTCGCCGATGCCGGTGGACTTCAGATAGGCTTCCGTCTTCTTCGCGATGCCGCGCGGGTCGCGCTCGTAAGGCTCGCCGGTCGTGGGCTCCAGCACGTCGCAGACGATGGAGAGCGTGGAAGCGGAAAAGAACGGGTCGAGCTGGGCGGTCGCGGGATCGGGCAACAGCACCATGTCGGATTCGTTGATGGCCTTCCAGCCGGCGATGGACGAGCCGTCGAACATCGTCCCGTCCGTGAACAGGTCCTCATCGACGAAGGACACGTCGAAGGTGACGTGCTGCCACTTGCCGCGCGGATCGGTGAAGCGCAGGTCGACGTAACGGATGTCGTTGTCCTTGATCAGCTTGAGGACATCCTGAGCGGTCGTCATGTTATGGTGTTCCTTGTAGCTTTCGTTGACGAAGCCGGACCGTCCGCGATGCGGGGCCGCAGACCGGCGGCAGAAATTCGGAAGGCTCAGATCGCGTCCGGGCCGGTCTCGCCGGTGCGGATGCGGATCACCTCTTCGACAGGGGAAACGAAGATCTTGCCGTCGCCGATGCGGCCGGTGGCGGCGGCCTTGCGGATGGCCTCGATGGCGCGGTCGACGAGCTCGTCCGGCAGCACGATCTCCAGCTTCACCTTGGGAAGGAAATCGACGACGTATTCGGCGCCGCGATAAAGCTCCGTATGGCCTTTCTGGCGGCCGAAGCCCTTGGCCTCGATCACGGTGATGCCTTGCAGGCCGACTTCCTGCAGCGCTTCCTTCACCTCGTCGAGCTTGAAGGGTTTGATGATCGCCTCGATCTTTTTCACGTCGGAAGCCCTCCCATGGTCTGTCAGCCGGCAACAGTCCGCCGGATCGACACGGACGCCGCGCGCCGTTCACGGAAATGATAATTACCATCATTGCGGCAGGCCCGACATGCCCAAAATCCTGGCGCACCGGCCAAAGTGCCTAATTCATAGGCAATCGCTGGCGATAAGTTGGGCAAATGCCGCGCCGGCTTGCGGCGGAATGGCGGGCGTGGAATGATTTTCCGCGCCGGTTTTTCATGCCGGCCGCCCTTGCTCCGCCGCTGCCGGCGCGCCACCATCATACGGATGTATCGCATCGGCGGAAACGCGGATGTGGCGACGATGGAGGAACGGCGATGACGACCCTGCTGACGACCCGTGCGACGCGGGAGGCGGATTCCCGCACGATCGCGGCCGGCACGGCCGGCTACACGCTGATGCAGCGCGCCGGGGGCGCGGTGGCGGAGCAGGCCGCGCAACTTGCCGGCGCTCCCTCCCGCACCATCGTCGTGCTGTGCGGGCCGGGCAACAACGGTGGCGACGGCTTCGTGGCGGCGCGCCTGCTGGCGGCGCGGGGTTTCGCGGTGCGGCTGGCGCTCGCCGGTGAGGTCGCCGCGCTGCGGGGCGACGCCGCCGCGGCGGCATCGGACTGGCAAGGCGAGGCAAGGGGCGAGGTGCTTTCCATCGACGACGTGACGCTGAACGACGCCGACGTGATTGTCGACGCGCTGCTCGGCGCGGGGCTCGACCGCGACCTGACGCCGGCGTTGCAGGCGCTCGTGGCCCGCATCAACGCAAGCCCCGCGTCGGTCGTGGCGGTCGACGTGCCCACCGGCATCGACGGCGACAGCGGCGCCGTGCGCGGCGCCGCGGTGCGGGCGGCCGCCACCGTGACTTTCGCCCGCGCGCGGCCGGGCCATTATCTTTATCCGGGCCGCTCCTGTCGCGGCGTCCTGCATGTCGCGGACATCGGCATCGACGACGCGCTGGCCGATGCGCTGGCGGAAGGTCTGACGGTCAACGGGCCGGCGCATTGCCTCGTAGCGTTGCGGGCGCCTTCTGAGACCGGCCACAAGTACGGGCGCGGCCATGCGCTCGTCCTGTCCGGCGGACGGACGCACACGGGCGCGGCGCGGCTCGCGGCGCGCGCGGCGCTGCGGATGGGGGCCGGGCTCGTGACCGTCGCATCTCCCGAGGAGGCGCTGGCCGAGAACGCCGCCCACCTGACCGCCATCATGCTGCGCCGGGTCGACGATGCCGATGCGCTTGCGGAGACGCTGGCGGACGGGCGGCTGAACGCGCTCGTCATCGGCCCGGCGGCGGGCGTGGGCGCGCCGACGCGCGCCCTTGTCGGCGCGGCAGGGGCGGCAAGCCGGGCGCTGGTGCTGGATGCGGACGCGCTGACGAGTTTCGCGGGCGACGTCGACGGCCTTCGGGCGGCCATAGCCGCTTCATCCGTGCAGGGGGTCGTGCTGACGCCGCACGAGGGCGAGTTCGCGCGCCTTTTCGCGCGGGAGGAAGCGATCGCCGCCGCGCCGTCCAAGCTCGCACGGGCGCGGGAGGCGGCGCGCCGCACGGGGGCCGTCGTCGTGCTCAAGGGCCCGGATACGGTGATCGCCGCGCCGGACGGACGCGCCGCGATCAACGACAACGGCTCGCCGTGGCTCGCGACGGCGGGATCGGGCGATGTGCTCGCCGGCATGATCGCGGGCGCGCTGGCGCAGGGCGCGCCCGCCTTCGAGGCCGCGTGCGCCGGCGTCTGGCTGCACGGGGCGGCCGGGCAGCGGGGAGGGCCGGGCCTCATCGCCGAGGATCTGCCCGAGTTGCTGCCGCAAGTGCTGCGACAGGTGTTGTCCGGGCGTCCTTCACAACTGGCGGGGTGATTCGCCGGCGCGCCGGGGTTTCGGCCTGATGCGCTATCCGACCTCGAACCAGCCGGCCAGTCCCGCCCCCAACCGGTCGAGGACGGCGGAGCCCAGCATCCACCGGCCGGGATTGTCGGCGAGGAAGGCGATGCGCGCCGTCTGCCCCGGCGGCACGGCGATCGTGTCGAGCCAGAAGGGTTCCCAGCCGTCATCGAGCGCATGCAGCCGCCGCGCGTGATGGCCGTGCAGATGGAGCACCTGAAGGAAAGCGGTGCGGTTTTCCAGCGCGAGCACGACCGGCGTGCCCGCCGCTACCCGGAACAAGGGCCGCTCCGCCGTATCCGGCCATGCGCGGCCGCCGAGCCGCCAGATGCGGGCCGGGTCGGCCGCGCGCGCGGCGGGAGCGGCGGGATCGAGCCCGCCCTCGATGGCGACGTCGAATCGCCTTGCCGCGGCCAGGTCGAGCGATTCGGGCAGGTCGCCCGGCGGCAGCCCGGTCACGGGCGCGCCGGCGTCCGCCTCCGCCGCCCCCTCGCCCGAGAGCACGAGAAGCGGCAGGCCGTCCTTGCCCAGCGCCGCGACGACGCGGCCGGAAAGGCCGTCCGCCGGCGTATCGAGCACGGCGTCGACGCGCCCGCCGGGCGCAAGCGCCACGCTGTCGCGCGAGGGCGGGAAGGGCGCGTCGACCGGCTGGCCGTCGGCCGCGATGATGTGGGTGACGAGACTGTCGAAGCGCAGCGTGATCGGCCGCGCGTTGGCGACGTTGACGACCCGCAGCCGCAGCCGGCGGCCGGGCGGGCGGGTGAGCCGCTCCGGCGTGGCGCGGCCGTTGATCAGCAGGCGGTTGCCCAGCCGCCCCGCCAGCCCGGTTTCGGCGGGAGAGGCGAAGCTGTCGCGGATCTGTCCGCTCTCGTCGAGGGCGATATCGTCGAGCACCAGCGTGATGTCGTCGGCGTAGGGCGGCGTTTCCTCATCGACGACGAGAACGCCCGTGAGCCCGCGTTCGGCCTGCTCCGCCGCGTGCGCCGGCACCAGCGGGCGGTAGAAGAACGTGCCGGCGTCGCGCGCCGTGAAACCGATATCCGCGCTCTCGCCCGGCGCAAGCGCCGGGCCGGTGAGCCCGGCCACGCCGTCGGCGGCGTTGGCGAGCCGCGCGCCGTACCAGTGCAGGGATGTCGGCTGCGCCAGCGTATTGTGCAGCCGCAGCGCCAGCGCCTCCCCCCGGCGCACGCGCAGCAGGGGGCCGGGAAAGCGGGCGTTGTACGTCCATAATTTTACGGACGGTTGCGCGTCGTCGAACGCATGCGCCGATTCGCCCGCCGTCAGCGTGAGCGGGCCGGGCGGGGGCATGTGCGTGTCGCCGGCGCCGGTATCGGCCCGCGCGCCGGCGGCCGGGGCGAGGATGAGCGACGCCAGCAACGCGCGGCGGTTGAAGCGGAGAGGATTTCCGTTATATCGCAAGCTCTTGTTCTCCCGCTCGCTGCCGGCGGCCGGCCCGGCCGCCGGACCGGCGGATGGCGGCATGCTGTTTTTATCTGCGAAAAGGGATTAAGATGAGGTGCAAAGAAGTGGCTTCGCTGTCATTTTTTTGCTGCAATGGCCCCCGGCCATGATATAGAGCCGCGACCCACGGAAGGGCGCGCGTGGCAGCGGGCCCTCGATGCGGGCGTGGCGGAACTGGTAGACGCGCAGGATTTAGGTTCCTGTGACGCAAGTCGTGGGGGTTCGAGCCCCTCCGCCCGCACCATGCCCCGCATGACTGTTCTGAACGCGAAATGGATTGAGAAACCGTACCATGCAGGCAACCGAGACTCTTTCAGAGGGTTTGAAACGCGAGTTCAAGGTGGTGGTGCCCGCCACCGAGCTGGAGAGCAGGCTGTCGAGTGAACTCGCGGGCCTGAAGGACCGCGTGCGCATCAACGGTTTCCGTCCCGGCAAGGTGCCGGCGGCGCATCTGCGCCGCCTCTACGGCCAGTCCGTGATGGCGGACGTGGTGCAGAACGCGATCAACGAAGCCAATCGCAAGATCGTCGAGGACAATTCCCTGCGTCTGGCCGGCGAGCCCAAGGTGTCGCTGCCGGAAGACAAGGACGAGATCGACGCCGTCATCGCGGCCAAGCGCGATCTTGCCTTCAGCGTCGCGGTCGAGATCCTGCCGACGTTCGAAATCAAGCCGCTGGAAGGCGTGGCGCTGGAGCGCGAAGTCGCCGAAATCCCGGAAACCGAGGTTGACGAGGCCATCGCCCGCATCGCGCGCGAAAGCCGCCCGTTCAGCGAAAAGGACGGCGCGGCGGAATCGGGCGACCGCGTGCTGATCGATTTCGTCGGCTCCATCGACGGCACGCCTTTCGAGGGCGGCACCAGCCAGGATGTCCGCGTCGAGATCGGCTCGAACAGCTTCATCCCCGGCTTCGAGGACCAGTTGATCGGCGCGACGAAGGGCGAGGAACGCACCATCGTCACGACCTTCCCTGAAAATTATCAGGCCGCTCATCTCGCCGGCAAGGAAGCCAGCTTCGCCGTGACGGTGAAGGGCGTCGAGACGCCGGGCGAGACGGTCGTGGACGACGAGTTCGCCAAGGGCGTCGGCTTCGATTCGCTCGACGCGCTGAAGAACGTGATTCGCGGCTCGCTTGAGCGCGACTTCGAGGCCCAGACGCGCCGCAAGGTGAAGAAGAAGCTGCTCGACGCGCTCGACGGCCAGTACGATTTCGATCTGCCGCCGAGCCTCGTGGAGCAGGAATTCGCCGGCGTCTGGCAGCAGGTCGTCGCCGATCTGAAGCAGGCCGGCCGCACCTTCGAGGACGAGGGTTCGACGGAAGAGGCGTCGAAGGCGGACTATCGCAAGATCGCCGAGCGCCGCGTGCGCCTGGGCCTGGTGCTCGCCGAGGTGGGCGACCGGGCGGGCGTGAACGTCACCGACGACGAGGTGACGCGCGGCGTCGTCGAGCGCGCGCGTCAGTTCCCCGGCCAGGAAAAGGCCGTCTGGGACTTCTACAACAAGAACCCGCAAGCGCTGGCGGAGATCCGCGCGCCGATCTTCGAGGAGAAGGTGATCGATCACCTTCTCGCGCAGGTGACGGTGACGGACCGCACGGTGACGCGCGAGGAACTGTTCGCGGACGAGGAAGACGAGGCTGTCGCGGGAGCGAGCGTGAACGAGGCGGCGTCCTGACACGCCGGACGAGCGTATGCCGGCTGTCGCTGCCGCCGGCGATAATGCTATGAAGGAGCGCGACTCGCCGCAGGATTGGCGAATCGCGCTTCTGTCGTTTGGAGTGAAATGTGTTGAGCATGAATCGAAACTTCGCTCCAAGGGGTTGTTTTTGAGGTTGTTTTTGCATCGAATTCGGCGAACGGGCGGCGCTCGTTCAACGGGTCGATGCGATGGTTCGCGTGATGAGGGGATGCCCGTGGCGGCCAGCCCGGCGGCGTGTGGCGCGACAGGATCGTTGAGGGGCTTGATTATTCTCCCCCTGCGCCATAGGTCCGCAAGGTGTCCCGTCACACAACGCCGCGCGCCGTCGTGGCTCGCAATACAATCAGGGCTTGGTCAGCGATGAGAGATCCGTTCGAGGTTTACAACAGCACGCTCGTGCCGATGGTGGTGGAGCAATCCAATCGCGGCGAGCGCGCCTTCGATATCTACTCGCGGCTGCTGCGCGAGCGGATCATCTTCCTGACCGGGCCGGTCGAGGATTATTCGGCTTCGCTCGTGGTGGCGCAGCTCCTGTTTCTGGAAGCGGAAAATCCGAAGAAGGAAATCAATTTCTACATCAACTCGCCGGGCGGCGTGGTCACTTCCGGCCTGTCGATCTACGACACGATGCAGTTCATCCGCAGTCCGGTGACGACCCTTTGTCTCGGACAGGCCGCGTCGATGGGCTCGCTCCTGCTCGCCGCCGGCGAGCCGGGACAGCGATTCGCGCTGCCCAACGCCCGAATCATGGTTCATCAGCCTTCCGGCGGTTTCCAGGGGCAGGCGACCGACATCCTCATCCACGCGCGCGAGATCGAGGCGCTGAAGCGCCGCCTGAACGAGATTTACGTGAAGCATACCGGCCGTGACATCGCGGAGATTGAAGCGGCGCTCGAACGTGATAATTTCATGACGGCCGATGCGGCGAAGGAATTCGGCCTCATCGACCAGGTGCAGGTGAAGCGCACCGAGGTCGAGGGTTGAGGGCGGGTACGAAGAAGGTTCAAGCATATCAACGGCTTGACGGTGCCATGCGGCATATGGTTTGCTGGCGCCATTGATCGCGGCGGATTGCCGCGATCGCACGGAAAATCCGCATTGCCGCCCACGGGCGGCAGGCGGGGCGGGGCGGCGACATGGCCGTCCTTGCGGAGCAGGTTCGAAGGCGAGAAGAATGGCGCAAGTGCGCGCTTACTTTTTGTTTGATCCGGGCCTATATGAACACAAGATGACGTTCCGGCGGTTCTGGCCGGAGCAGTGACCGAGTGGAGACGGACCATGAGCAAGACAGGCGGCGGCGACTCGAAGAGCACGCTCTACTGCTCATTCTGTGGCAAGAGCCAGCATGAGGTCCGTAAGCTCATCGCCGGGCCGACAGTGTTCATATGCGATGAGTGCGTGGAACTGTGCATGGACATCATCCGCGAGGAATCGAAATCCTCGCTGGTGAAGTCGCGCGAGGGCGTGCCGACGCCGAAGGAAATCAGCAAGGTGCTCGATGACTACGTCATCGGCCAGTCACATGCCAAGAAGGTGCTGTCGGTAGCGGTGCACAACCACTACAAGCGCCTGGCGCACGCGACGAAGCACAACGACGTCGAGCTGGCGAAGTCGAACATCCTGCTCGTCGGCCCCACGGGCTCGGGCAAGACGCTGCTGGCGCAGACGCTGGCGCGCATCCTCGACGTGCCCTTCACCATGGCCGACGCGACGACGCTGACCGAGGCGGGCTACGTGGGCGAGGATGTGGAAAACATCATCCTCAAGCTCCTGCAGGCGTCCGACTACAATGTGGAGCGCGCGCAGCGCGGCATCGTCTACATCGACGAGATCGACAAGATCTCGCGCAAGTCGGACAATCCCTCGATCACGCGCGACGTATCGGGCGAGGGCGTGCAGCAGGCGCTGCTGAAGATCATGGAAGGCACGGTCGCCAGCGTTCCGCCGCAAGGCGGGCGCAAGCATCCGCAGCAGGAATTCCTGCAAGTGGACACGACCAACATCCTGTTCATCTGCGGCGGCGCCTTCGCGGGGCTGGAGCGCATCATCATGGGGCGCGGCAAGGGCACGTCGATCGGCTTCGGCGCGACCGTGCAGGCGCCGGACGACCGGCGCACCGGCGAGGTGTTCCGCGAAGTCGAGCCGGAGGATCTGCTCAAGTTCGGTCTCATCCCCGAGTTCGTCGGCCGCTTGCCGGTGATCGCGACGCTGGAGGATCTCGACGAGGCGGCGCTCAAGCGCATCCTTCAGGAGCCGAAGAACGCGCTGGTCAAGCAATATCAGCGGTTGTTCGACATGGAAGACGTCGAACTGAGCTTCAACGACGAGGCGCTCTCGCTGATCGCCCGCAAGGCCATCGAGCGCAAGACCGGCGCGCGCGGGCTGCGGTCCATCATGGAGGGCATCCTGCTCGACACCATGTACGATCTGCCTGGCCTCGAGGGCGTGGAGCAGATCGTGGTCGGCCCGGAAGTCGTCGAGGGCAAGGCGAACCCGCTCTATATCTACGCCGACCGCGCGGACGCGAGCGCTTCGGCCAGCGCCTGATCCGCCGGCGGGCGGACAGCGAGGAGCCGTTTTGACGGGCGCCGTTTTTCATGACGGCGCCCTTCGTGCATCAAGTGCAGCGTTTGCGGTGCTTGTGCACACTTCTTGGTGTCGGCGAACTTGAAAGCCGGCGCAAGTCTCTCCAACTTAAGGAAGCCGCCGGCCGATCCATCATGCCAGCCGGGTGATGGAGGCGGCGCACCGGAAGCAGTCGCCCGCCGCGATGAGCGCTTTCGGCAATCCGTCCGAGAGCCTGCCGGAACCGGGGGCGCGGGCGCAAAAGAAAGGATACGGGCCATGACGACAACGAAGCCCCGCCAGGTGGTGACTGCCGGAACGGTCGGGATTTATCCCGTTCTCCCGCTCCGCGACATCGTTGTTTTCCCGCATATGGTCGTGCCGCTTTTCGTAGGGCGCGACAAGTCGATCCGCGCGCTGGAGGAGGTCGTCAAGAGCGACCGTCATATTCTGCTCGCCACGCAGATCAACGCATCCGACGACGATCCGGCAACCGACGCGATCTATCAGGTCGGCACCCTCGCCAACGTGCTGCAACTGCTGAAGCTGCCCGACGGCACCGTCAAGGTGCTGGTTGAGGGGGCTGCGCGTGCGCGCGTGCGCACCTATACGCGCAGCGACGGCTTCTACGAGGCCGAGGCGGAGGCGCTGCCCGAGTCGAGCGGCGGCGATGTCGAGGTCGAGGCGCTGGCGCGCTCGGTGGTGGCCGAGTTCGAAAACTACGTCAAGCTGAACAAGAAGATCTCGCCCGAGGTCGTTTCCGCCGTCACGCAGATCGATGAGCCGTCGAAGCTCGCCGATACGGTGGCGTCGCATCTGGCGGTGAAGATCGCCGACAAGCAGGCCATTCTCGAAGCCTCGTCGGTTTCGGAGCGGCTTGAGAAGGCGCTCGGGCTGATGGAGAGCGAGATTTCCGTCCTTCAGGTGGAAAAGCGCATTCGCACGCGCGTCAAGCGGCAGATGGAGAAGACGCAGCGCGAATACTACCTGAACGAGCAGATGAAGGCCATCCAGAAGGAACTGGGCGACGAGGACGGCCGCGATGAACTGACCGAGATCGAGGAGCGGATCGAGAAGACGCGCCTGACCAAGGAGGCGCGCGAGAAGGCGCTGGGCGAGCTGAAGAAGCTGCGCCAGATGTCGCCCATGTCCGCCGAGGCGACGGTGGTGCGCAACTATCTCGACTGGATTCTCGGCATTCCGTGGTCGAAGCGCTCGAAGATCAAGAAGGATCTCGATCTGGCGCAGAAGGTTCTGGACGCCGATCATTACGGCCTCGACAAGGTGAAGGAGCGCATCGTCGAATATCTCGCGGTGCAGCAGCGCGCCAACAAGCTCACGGGCCCGATCCTGTGCCTCGTCGGACCGCCCGGCGTCGGCAAGACCTCGCTCGGCAAGTCGCTCGCCAAGGCCACGGGGCGCGAGTTCGTGCGCCTTTCGCTCGGCGGCGTGCGGGACGAGGCCGAGATTCGCGGCCACCGGCGCACCTACATCGGCTCGATGCCCGGCAAGATCATCCAGTCGATGCGCAAGGCCAAGACGTCCAATCCGCTCATCCTGCTCGACGAGATCGACAAGATGGGCATGGACTTCCGCGGCGATCCGTCGGCGGCCCTGCTGGAGGTGCTGGACCCGGAGCAGAACGGCACGTTCAACGACCATTATCTTGAGGTCGATTACGATCTCTCGAACGTGATGTTCGTGACGACGGCTAACACGCTGAACATCCCCTCGCCGCTGCTCGACCGTATGGAGGTGATCCGCATCGCCGGCTATACGGAAGAGGAGAAGCTGGAGATCAGCCGCAAGCACCTCATCCCGGAAGCCGTGCGCAAGCACGGACTCAAGGAAGGCGAGTGGGCGATCGACGACGCGGGGCTGCTGCTGCTGATCCGCCGTTACACGCGCGAGGCCGGCGTGCGCAATCTGGAGCGCGAGATCTCCAACCTGATTCGCAAGGCGGTGAAGGAGATCGTGCTCAAGAAGTCGGACAGCGTGCGGGTGACGGAAGAGAATCTGGCCGACTATCTCGGCGCGCCGAAGTACCGCTTCGGCGAGGTCGAGACGGAGGATCAGGTGGGCGCCGTCACCGGGCTGGCGTGGACCGAGGTGGGCGGCGAGCTGCTGACCATCGAAGGCATCACCATGCCCGGCAAGGGCAAGATGACGGTGACGGGCAACCTGAAGGACGTGATGAAGGAATCGATTTCGGCGGCGGCCTCCTATGTCCGCTCGCGCGCGCCCGATTTCGGCATCGATCCGGCGTTCTTCGACGCGCACGACATTCACGTTCACGTTCCCGAAGGCGCGACGCCCAAGGACGGCCCCTCGGCGGGTATCGGCATGGCGACGGCCATCGTCTCGACCGTGACGGGCATTCCGGTGCGCCGCGATATCGCGATGACGGGCGAGGTGACGCTGCGCGGCCGCGTGCTGCCGATCGGCGGACTGAAGGAGAAGCTGCTCGCGGCGTTGCGCGGCGGGCTGAAGAAGGTGCTCATCCCGGAAGAGAACGCCAAGGATCTGGCGGAACTGCCGGACAGCGTGAAGAACGGGCTGGAGATCGTGCCCGTCTCGCGCATGGATCAGGTGCTCCAGCACGCGCTGGTGCGTCTGCCCGCGGCGCTTGACCGGCAGCCGGCCGGCGAGGCGGCAACCCTGCCCCGCCCCGCCGAAGACGGCGACGGCAAGACGGCGGTGGCCCACTGAACCGGCTGATAGTGCGGAATAATTGTTGAAAACGGCCTCCCGGAGCAGATCCGGGAGGCCTTTTTTGTCGAAAGTCGCTGTGAAGGCATTGCGTTCGCTTATAATTTGCGGCATCCGGTGGCACCTGCCATTTGATTGGACGGATGTCGCAGACGGCAGGCATGGAAGTCACAAATCGGGTGACGCGTTCAGGAGGACCAAATGAATAAGGGTGATCTCGTTTCAGCCGTTGCTGACAAGGCGGGGCTGACCAAAGCCCAGGCAGGCGACGCGCTGGACGCCGCCATCGAAGTGATCACCTCGGCGCTGGCCGGCGGCGACGAAGTGAAGCTGATCGGCTTCGGCACCTTCGTGGTCGCGGACCGTCCCGCCGGCACGGCGCGCAACCCTCGCACCGGCGAGATCATCGAGGTCGCCGCCTCCCGCACGCCCAAGTTCAAGGCCGGCGCCGGCCTCAAGGATGCCGTCAACGGCAAGTGAAGCCTTTCCGTTTGCCGTTACTGCATCTGATCGGCGAAGGAAGCCGTTTCCGGCGGATCTGATGCAGGGGCGTGAACGGAGAAAAATTCCGATTCGGGTCTATGCATCTTGCGCCGGCGCATCGCGGGCGCATCAGGGTCTATGCTCCCCGAGCGTTGTGCCCGCCGTGGCGGATATCGCGCGGCAGGCCGGCGGAGGGCGATTTGCATCTTGAAACGTCTGGCGGGTTGCCGTAGACGATAAGGTGCCGCTCCGGCGGCCACAATGATCGACAGCCGGAAACCGCATCCTGTCGGGAACAGGATCGCGCGCGGCGCGGTCGGGCGGTTAGCTCAGCTGGTTAGAGCGCCACGTTTACACCGTGGATGTCGGGGGTTCGAATCCCTCACCGCCCACCAATCTCTTCGAATCCGACCTCTTTTCCTGAAGCTGCCGATCGGCGCAGCCCGTGGCGGGCTTCGCGCCGCCGCAGTTTTTTTGCCTCGGCCGGGGTGCGCCCGCACGTTTGCCGCCATGGCGAGAACGACCGTCTGCTAACCGTTGGTAAACGCCACGCTCACGGCGACGTGTTTTCGCAAACAGCGTAAATCTCTATTAACCATTTGAGGCGACATTAGCGTCTGACAATGAGACGTTTATGTCGTTCGTTCGCGATAGGGGAGGCGAAAGGCATCATACTGTCGGCAAATGCGCAAGATAAGGCGCATGGCGCGACGCCATCAGGTTTTCATATCGCTGTTCGGACGATTGCCGATCGCATGATTTTACGCCGGAAGGCATGGACGAATGAAATTTGCCGGTGGATCATACAGTTTGAAGCCCGATGGCCCGCAAGCAAGGTTTGACGAAGCCGGCCGCGTGTCGTTCGCACCTTTCCCGTCCGGCAGGGAAGTCCGTCGCGTTGCGCTTCCGGCGATGTTGGCGCTGTTGTGCCTCGCGGCCTGCACGCCGCGCTTCGATCCCCGCGATCTCGAAACGATCAGCGATGTCAGCGAGGTCTCGCGCGGTCGCGCGATGGTGGTGCCCGCGCCGGGCAGCGCGTCGATTCTCAACGTTCTGGAAAGCCGTTACGCGAACGCCTACGTGCAGGAACTGCTGCTTGAAACGCATGCGAAAAGACCGGGACAGAACCGCTTCCGGGTCACGTTCATGCTGCCGGGCGACAGCGGCGGGCAGGGAAGCCGCGAACTGACGCTGGAGCCGCTGTCGCCCGAACTCATCCAGCGCGAGCTGTCGGAGCAGTTTCCCGATGTCGCGATGCGCACGTCGTCCTATTTCGTGCAGAATCGCTACGGTCCCTTCGGCTTCGCGACCGGCCGCGCATCGACGGGCGACGTCTGTCTCTACGCCTGGCAAACCGTCAGCCGCAACCGGTACGTGTCGCTGATCGACGGCCAGGGCGGCAAGATCGACATCCGGCTGGCGTTTTGCGACGCGGATGCCAGCGAGGCCGATCTGCTGGGCGTCATGTTCGGCTTCACCGTCAACGCCTACCTGTCGCGTTGGCACTGGCAGCCTTACGAGGAGGCGCCCGTCCTGCCGGCTGAATTCGGCCAGCCCGGAACGGAAGTGCGGCCCGCCAACCTGCTGCCGGCCAATCCCGTGCCCACGCCGGCGCCGCAAGTGCGGCGGGCGCCGCGCAGGGCGGCGGCCGATGCGGAGGAGGACGGAAACGCCTTCGCCGACGACCTTGCTTCGCCGCTGCTTCCTCCGCGTTCCGCGCCGGCCGGTTCCGGCGGCTATCCCACCGTTCCCCTGCCTCCGTAACGCCTTTGCACGGATCGAGCCGATGTTCCGAAGGAATACGACATGAAAAAAATCGGAGCGGGGATGTTCTGGGGCTTGCTGTCGCTGGTCGTCATCGGCCTGCTGTCGCTGCCCGTCAGCCTTCAGGCGCATCTGATGTTCTCGTGCGCGGTGATCGTGGCGATGGCGCTGCTGAAGCTTGCGCGCGTGCAAGGCGCGTGGCGGCAGGTGATGCTGGCGCTCGGCTCCTGCGTCATCCTGCGCTACGCCTACTGGCGCACCACGAGCACGCTGCCGCCGACGAGCGAAATCGAGAACTTCATTCCCGCCATTCTGCTTTACGGCGCGGAAATGTACGGCATCGTCATGCTCGGGCTCAGCCTGTTCGTGGTCGCGGCGCCGCCCCGGCCGCGCACCAGCCCGCGGTTCGCGCGCGACGACCTGCCGACGGTCGATGTCTTCGTGCCTTCCTACAATGAAGATGCGGCGATGCTCGCCACCACGCTCGCCGCGGCGAAAAGCATGGACTATCCGGCCGACAGGCTGACGGTCTGGCTGCTCGACGACGGTGGCACCGACGAGAAGTGCAATGCGGAGGATGCCGTCATCGCCCTCGCGGCCCAGCAAAGGCGGGCGGAGCTGAGCCAGCTATGCGAGGATCTCGGCGTCCGCTACCTCGCGCGGGCCGCCAATGAACACGCCAAGGCGGGCAATCTGAACAACGCGCTGGCGCATGCCTCGGGCGAGCTGATCGCCGTGTTCGACGCCGACCACGCGCCGGCGCGCACCTTTCTGTCGGAGACGGTCGGGTTCTTCAAGGACGACAGCAGGCTCTTCCTGGTGCAGACGCCGCACTTCTTCATCAATCCCGATCCGATCGAATACAATCTCGACACGTTCGAGAAGATGCCGTCCGAGAACGAAATGTTCAACGGCATCGTCATGCGCTCGCTCGACAAGTGGAACGCGGTGTTTTTCTGCGGTTCCGCCGCCGTCCTGCGGCGCGCGGCGCTCGACGAGATCGGCGGCTTCCGCCACAGGAGCATCACCGAGGATTGCGAAACGGCGCTCAGCCTGCATGCGCGCGGCTGGTCCAGCGCGTATGTCGACAAGCCGCTGATCGCCGGATTGCAGCCGGAAACCTATGCGAACTTCATCGGCCAGCGGTCGCGCTGGGCGCAGGGCATGACGCAGATCATGCTGTTCGATTGCCCGCCGTTGAAGCGGGGCCTCACGTTTCCGCAGCGTCTTTGCTACCTGTCCAGCGCGCTGCACTGGTTCTTTCCGCTGTCGCGGCTCGTCTTCCTCCTGGCGCCGCTCCTGTATATCTTCTTTTCGCTCAAGATCTTCGTCATCTCCGAAAGCGAGTTTCTCGCCTATGTGGTGACATATATGACCGTGAACCTGCTGATGCAGAACTACCTTTACGGCTTCTGCCGCTGGCCGTGGATATCGGAGCTTTACGAATACCTTCAGTCGGTCTACCTGCTGCCGGCGGTGATCTCCGCGCTGATCAATCCGCGCAAGCCGTCCTTCCGCGTCACCGCCAAGAACGAGGTGCGGGCGGAGTCGCGGATTTCGGACATCGGCCTGCCGCTCTTCTTCATCTTCGGTATCCTCGCGGTTGCGCTGGCGGTGACGATCGTGCGGATCGTCCTGTGGCCCGGCACGGCGGGGCTGATGGTGCTCATCGGGGGCTGGAACGTCGTCAACCTGATCATCGCCGGCTGCGCGCTGGGCGTGGTGTCGGAGCGCCGCAACAGGCGGAGCACCCACCGCGTCGACATCATGCGGCGCTGCGACCTGACCACCGCCGGGGGCGAAACCTTCGCCGGCACGATCGAGGACGTCTCCATCGGCGGCGCGGGCATCCGGCTGGTCAACGCCCGCGCCGAATCGCTGCCGAGGGATTCCCACGCCTCCATCACCTTCCGAACCTCGTCGGGGGAGATCGGCGCGCCCCTGCCCGTGATAGTCCGCAAGACGACCGCGAACGGCGTGGTGCGCATCGGATGCCAGTTCGCCGCCACCAGGGCGATCCACCACATCCTGATCGCCGATCTCGCCTTCGCCAGCGCCGACCAGTGGGAAAAGTTCCAGAAGTCGCGGCGCGCCAATGTCGGCATCTTGCGCGGGTCGCTGTGGTTCCTGCGAACGGCGCTTCGCCAGACCGCGCGCGGGCTCCGCTTCCTGTTCGCGCGCGGTCGTTCGGGCGCGAAAGTCGCGGGGGCGGGATCATGAAACGATCGGCCGCCGTTTTCCTGATCCTCGGCGCAGTCGCCGTGCCCTCGGCCGCGCCGTCCCTCGACAGGTTTACCGATCTGGCGCAGGCGCGGCACATAGTGCCGTTCGACATGCAGCACGAGAGCGCGGGCGAGAGAGAACGCGCCCGCCCGCAGGCCGAGGTTCCCCCGTTGCCGGCACTTCCGGCGGCGTCCGTGCCGGTGCGCGCGCCCGACATCGTCCGGCATCTGCTGCCGATGGGGGATTTGCGATTTGCGGGCGAGCGTGCCTCGCGCGCCTGGAGCATCTTCCTGACGGCGGGGCAGGCGGAGGCGGCGAAAAGCCTGAAGCTGGCTTACATCAATGCCATCGCCGTGATGCCGGAGGTCTCCCGGCTGCAAGTCTTCATCAACGGCCAGCCTGTGCTGAAGACGGCCATCGCCTCGCCCGACGGCGTGCAACTCCTCGAGGCGCCGCTGGCCGAGGGTATGATGCGGGCGGGTGCGAACAGCATCCGCATCGAAGCCGAGCAACGCCACCGTGTCGCATGCTCGGTGGACGGCACCTACGAGCTCTGGACCGATATCGACGCAGCCCGCACGGTGCTGACGTTCGGAAACGACGCTCCGGCCCTCCGTCTGCAATCGCTCGACGATCTTCCGGCGGCGGGTTTCGACCGGAACGGCCGCACCACGCTGTCGGTGGTCGTGCCGGGCGGGGTCGATGCGGGCATGGAGCAGCCCTTGCTGCGTCTTTCGCAGGCGCTGGCGTTGCGCGGGCGCTTCAGCCATCCTGTCGTCGCCTTGCCGCAGAGCGTGCCGGAGGGTTCTCGCCCCGGCGAACTCGTGGTGGTGATGGCCCCTGCGGCCAGGCTGCCGCCGGCGCTTGCCTCCGCTGCCGGCGCCATGTCGGCCGGCGCCATGTCGGCCGGCCGTTCCGTCGGTTTCACGATGTTGCGCGACGGCAGTTCCGCCTTGCTGATCACCGGCGCGGCGGCGAAGGATATCGACCAGGCCGTCGCGGGTATCGCCGCGACCGCCGGGGGAAGCGGAGCCCATGCGGCGGGCATCGATACGGCATCCTTCATCCACCCGCCGGCGCCGTTCGTCACGGAGGGCGCGGAATTGACGTTCGCGCAGCTCGGCGTCGAGAACCAGTCGTTCTCCGGGCGGCGCTTCGAGACTTCGGTGACGGTTGGCCTGCCGGCGGATTTTTATGCACAGGCCTACGGGGAGGCGCGCCTCCTCATCGATGCGGGCATCTCGCCGGCGTTGCTCGCCGACAGCCGCTTCACGGTGAGCGTCAACGGCCATGTGGCTTCCGTGCTGCCGCTGGAGACACGGACCGGCGAGCGCCTGCGGCAACTGCCCATCCGCATCCCCATGCGCCATTTCCGTTCCGGCGTGAATGTCATCACGCTGGAAGGCACTTTCGTCATCGCCGCCGACGCCGCCTGCACGCCGGAAACGGTCATGTCGAATCAGCCGCGTTTCGTCCTGTTCGAAACGAGCCGGCTGATCATTCCCCGTTTTGCCCGTATCGGCGCCTTGCCCCGCCTCTCGGCGTTCGGCGCGCGCGGCTTCCCCTACTGGCAGAAGCCGGATGCGTTGCGCGTCCTGCTCGCGGACGGGGAGCGCGCCACGATTGCCGCCGCCTCCACCCTGCTCGCGCGGCTGGCCGCCGGCGCGCAGCGGGTGCAGTCCGTCGAGATCGTGCCGCACGCCGACGCCGTTCGCGACCGGGATGCGCTGCTGATCGGGGCGGTCGGCAAGCTGCCGGCGGCGGCTTTCACGCAGACGGGGCTGGCGGCGGGATTGCCGACGCTCCGCCCGGAAGTCGCGGAGAAAGCGGAAGCGAACGATTCGGGCACCCTCGGCTATGACGCCGTGACGGAGAGCTTTCGCCAGCGCCGGAACCGTCAGGATGCCGACGCCGCCGGCATGGGCCGAGGGCTGGATGCCGCCGGGCCGGATGCTGCCGCCGAACTGCCGGAGAGCGGAATCGGCCGCTGGCTGGCGGACACGTTCGATCTGACGTTCGACGCGCTTCTGCCTTTCCGCGCCAGTGTGCCCTATTCGCCGCCCGACGACGCCTCTCTCGTGCTGGCGCAGGGCGCGAGCCCCGAGGGCGCGGGCCTGTGGACGGTGATGACGGCAGCATCCGCGCCGGCGCTGGAAAGCGCCGTCGGCGACCTCACGCGCCCCGATCTCTGGCCGCGGGTGGGCGGCGCCATCACCGCGTTCCGCCGGTCTCCGCCGGAGGTGCGGACGCTGGCGCCGGAGCGCGTCATCCTGGTGCCCACGCAGCCGCTCGATCTGTTCAATCTGCGGATGGTGGGAGCCAACTGGCTGTCGCGCAACTTTATGGTCTATGCGCTGGCGCTGTTCATGGCGTGCGTCCTGCTCGGCGTCGGCACTCATGCGCTTCTTTCCCAACTGGGGAGGCGATGATGCGGCGTCTGCAAAACGGTTTCAGAAACGGCTTTCGGGGGCGTGCCTCGCGGATGCGGGCGCTTGCCGTCGCCTTCGCCCTCGTTGCCGCCGCCCTTTTTTCGGTGATGGAGGCCGGCACCTTCACGGCGGCGCTTTTCTCTTCCCCGAAGGCGTCGGCGCAGGCGGTTTCCACCGCGCCCGGCTCCCCGGCGCCCATGCCGGCGGGGTTGATCGCGCCGGAAGAATGGCGGCGATACCGTGACCGCTTCATCACGGCCGGGCGCGTCGTCGACGACGGCAACGGCAACATCAGCCACAGCGAAGGGCAGGGCTACGCCATGATGCTGTCGGTCATGGCCGGCGACCGCGCGACCTTCGCCGCGCTGTGGAGCTTCGTGCGCACGGAGCTGCTGATCCGCGACGACGGGCTGGCGGCCTGGCGCTGGAATCCCGCCACGCGCCCCCATGTCACGGACATCAACAACGCGAGCGACGGCGATATCCTGATCGCCTACGCCCTCCTGCTCGCGGCGGATGCGTGGGGCGACGCCGGCTTCGCCCGCGACGCGCAGCAAATCGTCGCCGCGCTGTCGAAACATGCCGTCATGAAGAGCGGCGGGCGGATGCTGCTGATGCCCGGTGTGGCGGGCTTCGGGCCGCGCGAGCGCACCGATGGCCCGGTGGTCAATCCGTCCTACTGGATATTCGAGGCGCTCGCGCGATTCGGGACGCTGAAGGCCGGCGCGCAGCCCTGGGGGGGCCTGACGAAAAGCGGCCTCGACCTGATCGACCGCTCGCGCTTCGGTCCCGCCGGGGTGCCGGTGGAATGGGTGTCGCTGCGCGACGGCGAGCGGCCGCGGCCCGCCGAGCGGTTCCCCAACGAATACGGCTACAATGCGCTGCGCATTCCGCTCTATCTGTTGCGCGCCGGCATCGACGCGCCGGAGCGGCTCGAACGGTTCCGGCGTCTGTGGAGCGGGAACGGCAGACCCGCTCCGGCCATCATCCGGGCTGATACCGGCGAAGTCACCTACCGTCTGAGCGATCCCGGCTATGCGATGATCGTCGCGGCCCTCGACTGCGCGCTCGACCGCGCCCCCGTGCCCGACGCGCTGCGGGATTTCCGGCCGACATTGTATTACCCCTCGACCCTGCACCTGCTCGGGCTGGCGCTGGTGAGGCAGAGGTATCCGCAATGTCTGTGAAGATGCTTTCGCCCTATCTGGTGATGGCGGCGGCCGGCGGCGCGCTCATCTTCGGCGGCGATGTCGGGCTGCCCGCCCTTTCTCCGCCGGGTCAGCCGGCGGCCGCTTCCGTCGCGGCGGCGGCGATGCCGCGCTTCATGCTCGTCGCCGATGCCGCGCCCGATTCGCAGAAGAACTTTCGGCAGCCTTTCACTCCCGCCGCCGGCGAGGAGCAGCATGTCGACGAGAGCGCCATTTACTACTACGCGTCGCAAGGTGACTGGGAGCGCATGCGCGCGGAGATCAACCGCCTGAAGGCGCTCTATCCGCACTGGACGCCGCCGGCCAATCCCGAAGCGGGGCCCGCCGGCGTCGTCGACGAGGAGACGCGGAAGCTGTGGTCGTTGTTCTCCGAAGGCCGCTATCCCGCGTTGCGCGACGCCATCGCCACGCATCAGCAGCGCGATCCGCAATGGCAGCCTCCCGCCGACCTGGTGGAGAAACTGGGTGAGGCCGAGGCGCGCCAGCGGCTGCTGAACGCCGCCGGCGCGCGGCAATGGGAGACGGTGCTGAGCGTGGCCACCGACCATGCCGGCCTGCTCGTCTGCCCCAACATGGAGGTGCTGTGGTCCGTCGCCGAGGCGTTCGTCGCGACGGACAAGCCGTCCCGCGGCGTGGATGTCTACAACTATATTCTGGACAATTGCGACGACAAGGCGGAGCGCGCCGCCACGCTCGACAAGGCTTCGGCCCTGCTGCCGCTGGCGGAGGCGGAGAAGCTGCTCGCGCGCGACAAGGACGCCGCGCCCGCGAACGCGCTGGACACGCTGGTGCGCCGCCGTGTGGGCGAGGCGGCGCAGGGCAAGGCGGAAACCGCGAGCGTGGCCGACATCGCGCGGATGGAGCAACTCGTCGCCGCCGTCACGACGACGCCGGACGACGCTATGGCGCTGGCCTTCTATCTCCATAGCCACCGCGAGCCGGAGCGGGCGGCGCAGCTTTTCAAGCTTGCGCTCGACCGTGGCGGCGGGGCGAAGGCGGCGGAGGGCTACGTGCTCGCCATGAGCGCGCAGGGGCGATTTGCGGAAGTCGAGCCTCTGGCCCACGAATGGCGCGGCGCATCGCCCGAAAACATGGAAATCTATCTCGACGGCATGGTCGCGCTGCTGCTGCGCGAGCCGCCGCCCCGCATCGACGAAGCCGCCATCGCCCGGCTCGTCGCCGTGGCGGTGGAAGGGCGCCTGCCCGCCGCCGGCCATGCGCTCGGCTGGTATGCCTATAACACGGGGCAGGTCCGAACGGCGGAACGATGGTTCATCGAAGCGCTGAAATGGGACCGCGCATACGAGCCCGCCGCCCACGGCCTCGCCGTCGCGCGTCAGCGGCTGGGGAACCGGAAGGGGCTGCTGGCGGTCGTCAACGCCTGGCGGGATCGCTCGCCCCGCATCGCCGACCTCGTGGATCGGCCGGGCCGGCGTCCTTCCGCCTCCGCCGCCGCCCGGCAGCCGGAGCCCGGAGCGTCGCCGGCTGCCGGGAGCGATATCGACGCGCTGCTTTTCGGCGCTTCGCCCTCGGCCGCGCCTGTCGCCCCCGCGCGGGCATCCCCGCGCGCCGAAAGCGCCGCGGCCGGAGCGTTCGACCGGATGGAAGCATCTGATCGGGAAGTCGCGCAAAACAGAGAATCGCAGAACCACGGCCGGTCCAATCGGAGCGGCGACAGCGCCGGCGAGCGGACTTCCGCGCCGGCGCGCGCCGGGCCGCAAACCGCGAGCCGCGCCAATGCCCGCCGATGCGCCTCGTCGGCATCGCTGCATGGCGTGTCGGGCCTGCCGGCCGCTTCCGCGTTGTCGCTGGGCTGGTGCCTGATGGAACTCGACCGGCCCATGGAGGCGGTCCGGGCATTCGAGGCCGTGCAGGCGAAAAGCGGCGACGCCGGCCAGCGGAAGGAGGCGGCCTATGGCAAGAGCCTTGCCTATCTGCGCGTCGGCCTGACGAACAAGGCGGCCCTTGCCGCCTCGGAAGCGCGCATCGGTCCTGGGAGGCAGCGGGACCTGAGCGTGGCGCTGCTGACCCAGCAGGCCATCGCCGCCTATGACGCGGAGCGCTACACCGAGACCCTGTTCGCCCTCGACGCCCGGCAGAGGCAGGCCCCCGAGCAGACCGATCTCATGCTGCTGCGGGGCTGGAGCAATTTTCACCTCGGGCGTTTCGACGAAGCGGAGCGGGTGTTCAGACTCCTGCAGAAAACCGGCGTCTCGACCGCCGCCACGCAGGGGCTCACGGCCATCGCCGAACGGCTCAACCGCATCCGCTACTGACGGCCGCCCCCATGCGTGTTGAACGGCGGCGGATATCTCGTGTAACAATGGCCCCCGCCGCCGCAGCGGGCGGCGATCCGGCCTGCGACGGAGGCGGGCCTGCAAGGGAGAGTTGCGGCATGCGGTCATTCTCGTCCGATGGCGTTCGTATCGACTTCATCGACGTTCCCGCCCCGCACGGCGACGGGCGGCCGGTGCTGCTCATTCATGGTTTCGCGTCGAATCACACCGTGAACTGGGTCAACACGATGTGGACGACGACGCTCGGCCGCGCCGGCTATCGGGTCATCGCGCTCGACAACCGCGGGCATGGGCAGAGCGAGAAGCTCCACGAGCCCGCCGCCTACACCACCACCGAGATGGCGGAGGATGCGCGCCGCCTGCTCGACCATCTCGACATCGAAAAGGCCGCCGTGATCGGCTATTCGATGGGCGCGCGCAACACCGCCCGCCTCGCCGCGCTGCATCCCGACAGGGTGGCGGCGGCCGTGCTCGGGGGGCTCGGCATTCATCTCGTGGAAGGCGCCGGCCTGCCCCCGCGCATCGCGGAGGCGATGGAGGCGGCTTCCCTCGACGACCTGACCGATCCCGACCAGCGCATGTTCCGCGCCTTCGCCGAGCAGACCGGCAGCGATCTGCGCGCGCTCGCGGCCTGCATTCGCGGCTCGCGCGGGGCGCTGACGCGCGCCGAGGTCGCGGCGATCACGCTGCCGGTTCTCGTCGCCGTCGGATCGCGCGACGCCATCGCCGGGTCCGGCGAGGCGCTCGCGGCGCTGCTGCCCAACGGCCGTTTTCTCGACATTCCCGGCCGCGATCACAATCTGGCCGTGGGCGACAGGGTTCACAAGCAGGGCGTGCTGGCGTTTTTCAACGACGTCTATCCGGCGGCCTGACGGCGCCCCCCGCCGGCGGGCCGGTTCATCCGATGCGCGTGAACAGCCGGTTCCAACGGATCGCCGCCGGCCATTTCCAGATTTGCCACGCGGGCGTCTGCTCATCCAGCGAGAAGAACGTGAATTCCGCGCGGCCGATGAAGTTGTCGAGCGGCACGTAGCCCATCGACGAAAGATCGCGGGAATCGCTGGAGTTGTCGCGGTTGTCGCCCATCATGAAGTAATGGCCCTCCGGCACCTTGTAGACGAAGGTGTTGGCCCAGTAGCTGCCCGCGCCCTCGCGCTCCATGATGATGTGGCTGGCGCCGCCGGGCAGGGTCTCCCGATAGAGCGGCGCCTGTTGCGGCTGCCCCCACTGGTCGATGTCCGGGTAGGTGCCGATGCGCTCGCGCCCGACAGGCTGGCCGTTGATGACCAGCACGTTGTCGACCATCCGGATGGTGTCGCCGGGAAGCCCGATCACCCTCTTGATGTAATCGAGGCCGTCGTTTTTCGGTGACGAGAACACGGCGATGTCGCCGCGCTGCGGCGTCGCGCCCAGAATGCGCCCGTCGAAGGGAACGATGCCCCACGGGAAGGAATGGCGCGAATAGCCGTAGGCATATTTCGACACGAACAGATAGTCCCCCACCAGCAGCGTCGGCACCAGCGAGCCGGAGGGAATGCTGAACGGCTGGAACAGGAACGTGCGGATCACGAGCGCGATCAACACCGCCTGCACGACGACGCGGATCATGTCGCCGATGCCCTCATTCGGGGGCTCGGGGCTTTGGCGGTCATCCCGCGGCGTCGGCCGGTCATCGTGAGAGGCGGTCATGCTGGGCTCCCTGGAGCGCGCTCGAGTGAATGCCCTGAGTTAATGAAGAGGCTCCGCGCCTGCAAGCGCCCTGTCGGCGCCGCATGCATGCGGGGCAGCCCTGCGCCGGGCGCGGGTTGACGGAAGTGCGCCCCATTTATATTGTTAGCCTAACTAACCATAGGGTGGCCGGTCTTATCCGTTCGCCCTCCCACAACTGACGGAAACGTATCTGTCGATCATGCCTCATGAACGCTTTGCCGACGAAGCAGCGGCGATCGCCGACCTGCTGCGCCCGGCCATCCTGCGGCTCAACCGCGACCTGCGCCGTGAAACGCGCAGCGCGGTGGGCCTGTCGCCGTTCCAGACCCTGATCCTCGGCACCCTGGCCAACGAGCAGGGCATCGGCGTCAACGAACTGGCGGCGCGTGAGCGCATCACGCCGCCCAGCATGAGCGCGCATGTCAAGCAACTCGCGGCGGCGGGGCTGCTGCGCCGCCTCGAAGGCGCCCACGACGACCGCCGGAGAGTGGGGCTTGAAATCACGGAAGAGGGCCGGCGCGTGCTCGTCGAGGTCAAGCGCTTGCGCACGGAATGGCTCGCCACCCGCATCTCCCGGCTGACGGAGGCTGAGCGCAAGCGGGTTCTCGACGCCGTGGAGCCGCTGATCAAACTGAGCGAGACGCCAGCATCATGACTTTCCCGGCTAAATTTCCCGGCAGCTCGCTCCTCGAATCCGGTCCGGTGGCCCGCATGGCGCGCTCGCCCTTCATCGTGCCGCTCATCGTCGGCTGCGCGCTGTTCCTGCAAATGCTCGACTCCACGGTCATCGCGATGGCGGTGCCGGCGATGGCGCGGTCGATGGATGTCGATCCGGTGCGGCTCAACATCGCCATCACCGCCTATCTGCTGAGCGTATCCGTGTTCATTCCCGTCAGCGGCTGGGTGGCGGACAGGTTCGGCGCGCGCAACGTCTTCGTGGCGGCCATCGCGCTGTTCACGGTCAGCTCCATCTTCTGCGGCCTCGCCAACTCGCTGGGCGAGCTTGTCGCCGCGCGGCTGGCGCAGGGCGTGGCCGGGGCGATGATGGTGCCGGTGGGGCGCATCGTCATGCTGCGCTCCATCAGTAAGGCCGACCTGATGCGGGCCACGACCTACCTCACCGTGCCCGCCCTGCTGGGGCCGGCGCTCGGCCCGCCCATCGGCGGACTGATCACGACCGTCAGTTCCTGGCGCTGGATCTTTCTCATGAACGTGCCGGTGGGCATCATCGGCATCGTGCTGGCGTTGATCTTCATCAGGGACACGCGCGAGCGCGACGTGCCGCCGCTGGACTGGCGCGGCTTCCTGCTGACGGCGATCGCCCTGGCTTGCCTGGTGCTCGGCTTCGAGACCCTCGGACACGGCGCGGCGCCGTGGCAGGTGAGCGCGCTCATCCTGCTCGTCGGGGCGGTTTGCGTCGCGCTCTACGTGCGCCACGCCGCTCATACGCCCTTCCCGATCATCGATCTCGACCTGCTGCGCATCCCGACGTTTCACGCCTCGGTGATCGCCGGCAATCTCGGCCGCTTCACCGTGGGGGCGGCGCCGTTCCTGATGGCGCTGCTGTTGCAGGTGGTGCTGGGCATGACGCCGTTCGCGGCGGGCATGATCACCATCGCCGGCGCCACGGGCGCCATCATCGCCAAGTTCATGATCGGGCCGGTGTTCCGCCGCTTCGGCTTCCGGCGGGTGCTGACCGTCAACGCGCTGATCGTGGCGCTGACGATCGCCGCCTGTGGGGCGGTGACGCCCCTGACGCCGCCGCTCGTCATCATGCTGGTGCTGTTCATCGGCGGCGTGTTCCGCTCGCTCCAGCTCACGGGCGTGAACGCGCTGGCCTTCGCCGACATCCCGCCGGAGCGGATGAGCAACGCCACCACCTTCGCCAGCATGATGCAGCAGCTCGCCTTCAGCGTGGGCGTCGGCATCGCGGCGCTTGCGCTGGGGGCGAGCATCGCCGCGCGTGGCGGGACGACGATGGCCATCGAGGACATCACGGTCGCCTTCGCCGTGCTGGCGTTGCTGGCGGCGTCTTCGGCGCTGCTGTTCATGCGCCTGTCGCCCCGCGCGGGCAGCGAGGTGAGCCGCGGACGCGCCGCGCCGATCGACGTGCCGGTGTCCGACGGCCAGACGTGACTTTGCCGGCGCGGGCGGGTTGACACGCGCCCGCGCGCGGCCTTTCCTGATCCCTCGACCGATCCCGGCCGGCAGGCCGGGAGCCGCGCATTTCAGGCAGGGACCCAGGACGGCAGATCACATGACCGCACCGCAGCAGAATCATTCCTCACCGATCGACCCGGCGAAGCTCGACAGGCTGGCGGAAGTGGCCATCCGCGTCGGCCTGCGATTGCAGGCCGGGCAGGATCTGCTGATCACCGCTCCGGTGACGGCGCTGCCGCTGGTGCGCCGCATCGCCGTTCACGCTTATTCGGCGGGCGCGGGGCTCGTGACGCCGTTTTTCAGCGACGAGGCGCTGACCCTCGCCCGCTATCGCCACGCGGCCGATCATGGTTTCGACCGGGCGGCGGGGTGGCTCTACGAGGGCATGGCGAAGGCGTTCACCGCCAACACGGCGCGGCTCGCCATCGTCGGCGACGACCCGATGCTGCTCGCCGGGCAGGACCCGGCGAAGGTGGCGCGCGCCAACAAGGCCGTTTCGGTCGCCTATCAGCCGGCGCTGGAGAAGATCGCCGGCTTCGACATCAACTGGAACATCGTCGCCTATCCCGGCGCGTCGTGGGCGCGCCGGGTTTTCGCGGATGATGCCGAAGAGGTCGCGGTGCGCAAGCTGGCCGACGCGATCTTCGCCGCCTCGCGCGTCGACGGCGACGATCCGGTCGCGGCGTGGGCCGATCACAACGCGGCGCTGCACCGGCGGGCCGCGTGGCTGAACGGGCAGAGGTTCGCGGCGCTGCATTTCACCGGGCCGGGCACGGATCTGCGCGTGGGCCTCGCGGACGGCCACGAATGGCAGGGCGGCGCGGCCACGGCGAAGAACGGCGTCACCTGCAACGCCAACATCCCCACGGAAGAGGTGTTCACGACGCCGCATGCCGCGCGCGTGGAGGGCCATGTATCGAGCACCAAGCCCCTGTCGCATCAGGGCACGCTGATCGACGACATCCGCGTGCGCTTCGAGGCGGGGCGGATCGTCGAGGCGAAGGCGTCGCGCGGCGAGGAGGTTCTCAACAAGGTGCTGGACACCGACGAGGGCGCGCGCCGGCTGGGGGAGGTGGCGCTGGTGCCGCACTCCTCGCCCATCTCGAAAAGCGGCATTCTGTATTTCAACACGCTGTTCGACGAGAACGCTTCCTGCCATATCGCGCTGGGCCAGTGCTACGCGAAATGCTTCGTCGACGGCGCGCGGCTGTCGCCGGAGGAAATCGCGGCGCGGGGCGGCAACAGGAGCCTGATCCATATCGACTGGATGATCGGTTCCGGCACCGTCGACATCGACGGCGTGCATGCGGACGGCAGCCGCACGCCGGTGTTCCGCAAGGGCGAGTGGGCCTGACCGTGGCGGACGATCTGCTGATCGAAAGGGACGGCAACGGCGACTTCATTCTCGACACGGAAGCGCTCGCAGCGCGCTTCCGCATGTCTCTGGCCGATTTCCGCAGGAACATGGCGCAGGGCCGCATCACGAGCATGGTCGAGGCCGGGCGGGACGAGGACGAGGGCCGGTATCGCCTGACGGTGCGTTTCGGCAATCGCGTCTGGCGGGCGGTCGTCGACGCCTCGGGCACGGTCTCCGAAGAGTCGCTCGGTTTCGCTAGCCCCCGGTGCTGAACGGGACGATGCGTCTCCCGTGCCCGAATGCTGGTGAAACCCTAATAATTCCTTCACATGGAAGGTGTTATAGAGTGAGCGGACGCATTCGGGACAGGGCGGCGTGAAAGATGGCGATAACGCATGTGGAATATCTCCTGCTGGGAGGCGGCCTCGCGAGCGCGACGGCGGCGGAGACCTTGCGGCACGAGGGCGCCAAGGGGAAGATCCTCATCCTCTCCGAGGAGAGCATCTCGCCTTATTACAGGCCGTTCCTCTCCAAGGAATATCTCGTTCAGGAACAGGATCCGTCGAAACTCCAGATCTTTCCCGAAACCTTCTACGCCGATCAGGACATCCTGCTCGCCCTGAACACGACGGCGGTGACGCTGAACGCGCCGGGCAAGCTGCTCGTGACCAACAAGGGGCAGGTCATCGGCTATGACAAGCTGCTGATCGCCACCGGCGCGAAACCGAAGCGGCCGTCCATTCCCGGTTTCGAGCGCGCGGGCGTGTTTTCCCTGCGCCGGCGCAGCGAGGGCGAGGCGATCCGCCGCGCGGCCGCCGGGGCGCGGAAGGCGGTCGTCATGGGCGGCAGCTTCCTGGGCATGGAAATCGCCATGTCGCTGCATCATCTCGGCCTCGAGGTGACGATCGTCGAGCGCGGCGACCGGGTGCTGACCCATCTCGAATCCGAACGGCTGTCGAACTACTTCCAGGCCTTCGCGCAGGAGAGGGGGCTGACCATCCACTTTCACGACGAGGTGGTCAGCATCGACGGCGACGAGCGCGTTCAGTCGATCGTCACGCGCGAGGGCCGCACCATCTTCACCGACATGCTCGTGTCCAGCGTCGGCGTCGATCCGGCGACGGCCTTCCTGCGCGGCACGGACATCGAGCTGGAGCACGGGCGCGTGCTGGTGGACGAGTTCATGGCCACGAGCGTGCCCGGCATCTATGCCGCGGGCGACGTGACGACGTTCTACGACCCGATCTTTCGCCGCAAGCGCCACATCGAGCACGCCGACAACGCCATGCGGCAGGGGCGCATCGCGGCGCGCAACATGCTGGGCAAGCGCCAGCGCTACGAACAGGTGTCGTATTTCTTCTGCGAGGTCGGCGAACTGAGCTTCAGCGCGCTCGGCGTCTCGGAAGAAGCGGACGAGTGGATCGAGCGCGGCAGCCTCGAGGATCACTCCTATTCGATGTTCTATCTGCGCGACGGCGTGGTGCAGGGCTATTTCTCGATGGGGCGGCCCGCCAGCGAGACGCGCACGGCCGAGGGCCTGATCCGCTATCGCGTCAACGTGTCGGACCGCAAGGAGCGCATCGCCGATCTGTCGATCGCTCTCGACGACATTCCCACGCAGAACGTGTTCGTGCTTCAGGGGGGCGGTGCGCTCGGCGCGTTCGAGACCGGCGTGGTCCGCGGGCTCGAGGAACACGGCATCTATCCCGACATCGTGGCCGGCGTCTCCATCGGCGCGATCAACGGCGCGGTCATCGCCGGCAACCCGCGCGATCCCACCCGCGCGCTTGAAGCCTTCTGGAAGGAACTGACCGTCACCGCGCCGCACCACCTGCTGCCGGACGACGCGAAGCGCACCGCGGTTTCCATGCAGATCCTGGCGTTCGGCGTGCCGAGCTTCTTCCGGCCGCGCTGGTTCCCGCCGGCGTTCGATCCCACGCAACTGCCCTTCAACTGGACGAGCTATTACGATACGACGCCGATGAAATCCCTGCTGCGCAAGTATGTGGATTTCGCGCGCCTCAAGGACAGCCCGGTGCGGCTTCTTGTCAGCGCCGTCAACGTCAACACGGCGGAGCTGGAGATCTTCGACAGCTACGTCGACAACATGACGCCCGATCATATCCTCGCCAGCGGCAGCTTGCCGCCGAGCTTTCCCTGGACGGAGATCGACGGCAAATCCTACTGGGACGGCGGCATCATCAGCAACTCGCCTCTCGACATCGTGCTCGACCGCTGCGGCCCGGACGGCAAGCGCGTCTACGCGGTGGATCTGTTCGCCTCCAGCAAGCCCTTGCCGCAAAACATGATGGAGGTGCGCTCGCGCCTCAGCGAGATCATCTATTCGGAACGGGTGCGCAACGACATCCGCATCCGCGAGGTGGTGAGCGCCTATCGGGGGCTGATCGAGCATGTCCTCAGCCATGTGGAGGACGACACGGCCGCGCGCATTCGCCAGCGCCCTTATTACATCCAGTTGATGGGCGACGGCGCGCCCATGAAGATCACCCGCTTCCTGCGCGTCGGCAAGCCGGGCGAATCCGCTTCCCGCGATTACGATTTCTCCGAAATGGGCATCCGCGCCAATCAGGAGGAAGGCTACGCGCTTACCGTGAAGACGCTGGAAGAACTGCGCCAGCAGGAAGAAGAAGGCGGCTCTCCGGTGTGAAATCCGCCGGCGGCGGGTCGACGTGCGGGAATTTGACGTGCGGGAATTTCATGTTCACGGTCATTTGATGTGACATAAGATTGTCAAGTCGCCGCTTTAAGAGAATGGCCGAGATTAAGTCTCCGTTCGGTGCTGATGCAGGCTCATTGATAACAACGACAGGTTGGGCTCGTAAGGGCGCGCATCTTTGTTGCCGGATGTCGATCATGGGCGCGCCTCGCGGCGCGCGCCGCACCATTACGAGATTGATCATGGCTGGACGTGCCAATTCCATTGTCGCCGCCAGAGCGTTGGGGCTCCTGGCGGCGATGTTTCTTTCCATGTTTTCCGCCATGACGGTTCTGGCCACTGACGAGGTTCGGGCTGAACCCATACGCGGAGCGGGGTCGACTTTCGCCGCGCCGGTCATCGCCCGCTGGGCCCATCTTTACGGGCAGGTGCGCGCCGACGGCGGCGATTTCGTTTCTCCCGACTGGACGGTGGATTATGAACTGGTCGGCTCCCTCGCCGGCCTGATGCGCCTCGAGCAGCCCGAGCTCGACTTTGCCGCCAGCGACGTGCCCGTCACGCCGGAGGAACTGGAGCGGCGCGGTCATCGGCAGTTTCCGTTCGTGCTGGGCGGTATCGCCGTCGTCGTCAACCTCGACGGCGTGAAGGTGGGCGAGCTGCGCCTGCCGGGGGCGGCGCTGGCAGACATCTATCTGGGCCGCGTGACGAAATGGAACGATCCCGCCCTGACGGCGGCCAATCCGGGGCTCACCCTGCCGGATCTGCCGATCGCGCCGGTGTATCGCAAGGACGGGTCGGGCTCGACCTTCGCCCTGACCGAATATCTGTCGGCGGCAAGCCCCGAATGGCGTGAGCGGCTCGGCGCGGCGACGCTGATCGCCTGGCCCGTCGGAACCGGCGCCGAAGGCACGCAGGACCTCATCCGGGCCGTGCAGGCGACCAAGGGCGCCATCGCCTATGCGGAGTTCGGGCAAGTGGCGCGCACCAGCATGCCGTTCGTCGCGCTCGAAAACGCGTCCGGCCGCTTCGTCGCGCCGGGGCCTGAAGGCTTTCAGGCGGCGATCGACTCCGTCGACTGGTCGCAGACACGGGATTTCCATGCGACGCTGGCGAACCGTCCGGGAGAGGCCGCCTATCCGATCACCGCGGCGACGTTCGCGATCGTGCCGAGCCGGCGCTCGCGGGCGCGTATCGACCGCGTACACGACTTTTTCCGTCTTGCCTTCGATCAGGGCGGGCGGGATGCGCGCGCGCTGGGCTATGTGCCGCTTCCGGCGTCGCTCGTGGAGCGTATCAAGCAATACTGGACCGAGGAACAGAATACGCGAGGCTGATCGCAGTACCTCTAGGGATAGCTAAATCATGAATATCGATATCTTCAAGGACATACTGGTCCCGGTCATCGGCGGCCTGGGTCTGTTCATGCTCGGCCTGGAATTCATGTCCAACGGCATTCAGGCCCTTTCCGTCAACAAGATGCGCGAGTTTCTCGCCAAGGCGGCCGGCACGCCCATCAAGGGCGTGATGGCGGGCACGCTGATCACGGGCGTCATCCAGTCGTCTACCGCGATGACGGTGATGGTGGTGGGTCTCGTCAACGCCGGCGTCGTCGCGTTGCGCCCCGCCATCAGCGTGATCATGGGCGCCAACATCGGCACCACGCTCGGCAACGGCCTCATCGCCCTGCCGCTCGGGCCGCTGGGCCTCATCTTCTCCGGCTTCTTCGCGCTGGTGTACTGCTTCTCGAAGAACGAGAAGGTGCGCAACATCGCGCTTTCGGCCATGGGCTTCGCGCTGATCTTCTACGGTCTCAACCTGATGACCGGCGGTCTGCGCCCGCTGCGCAACATGCCGGAAGTGATGGCGCTGCTGTCCACGTTGCAGGCCGATTCCTATCTCAACCTCATCAAGTGCGTGCTCATCGCGGCCGGTATCACCGCGCTGATCCACTCCTCCTCGGCGACCATCGGCATCGTGATGGGCCTCGGCGCCGCCGGCATTCTGGACTGGAAGACGGCCGTCGCCTTCTCGCTCGGCGCTGACCTCGGCACCACGATCACCTCGTGGATGGCGTCGCTCAACCTGTCGAAGAATGCCAAGCGCGCCGCTTACGCGCATATATCGTTCAACCTGATCGGCGTGTGTATTACCGTGCCGCTCTTCTTCATCTCCATCGAGGTTCTGCGCTGGGGCATGCAGTGGTTCGGCGGCGACCCGGCCGTGCCGGTGCTGATCGACGGCAAGGAGACCTTCCCGCTGGTGCCGGTTGCGGTCGGTGTTTACTCGACGGTGTTCAACATCTTCAACACGCTGCTGCTGTTCCCCTTCGTGGGCGTGTTCGAGCGCGTGCTCTCGCGCGTCGGTCATACGGACGACGAGGACGTGGAGGATTATTCCACGCCCAAGTTCCTCAATCGGGCGCTGGCGGACGATTTCGCCCGCGCGGTTCCGGCGGTGGAACAGGAGACTGCCCGGCATCTGCAAGCCGGCGCGCTGTTCCTCGACATCGCGCGCGACAAGAAGAATGCGCCGGCCGATCCCGGCGAGCATTATCTCGCGACCGATATCCTCAGCCGCGACATCCGTACCTACACGGCCGCGCTGATGAAGGAGGATCTGCCTTACGATCGGCTCGATCTCATCGCCAGCCTGATCGAGGAGGCCGATTTCACCGCCGCGCTCACCGAGTCCATGCACCAGGTGGCGCGCCGCGTGAAGCGGGAGAAGTTCTCCGACAAGGCGCAGGCGATCGTCGATGTGGCGCTCGACAGGCTCGACAACGCGTTGCGCCAGATCCTGCCCGACTACGGCATCGCCGATCCCCAGATGCCGGCCGGGCATGTCACCTTCCCCGAGCTTGAGGAACTGCGCGCGCGCACGCTGTCGCTCGGGCCGAACGCGGGCGCGGGCGAGCGGGGCACGATCCTGGCGCTGCTCGGCTCCATCGAACGCGCGGAACTGCTCATCCGCCGCATCGATGCCGAGCGCAAGTCCGTCAACCGCCAGAGCGTGCTGGCGCATGCCGTGCGGCAGAAGCCGGTCGCGCCCCGCGCGGACGAGGGCGGCCTGGCCCCCGTTCCCGCCGAATGATGCCAAGGGGCCGGTGAGCTTGTCTCATCGGCTTTCCATCAGGCCCGTTCGGCTCCGGTCGAGGACCGGGGCCGATGGCCGATGCGGGCAGCCTGATCTGTAACGACAATTGCCGCCGGGGCGAGACCGTTCCGGCGGAAAAGGTTCGCACGGGCTTTTGTGATGACGAACAACGGCGCGAGGCTTTCATGAGTGTCGGTCTGGTAGCTCTTCTCGATGATATTGCGGCTCTGGCCAAGGTGGCCGCCGCCTCTCTCGATGATGTCGCGGGTCAGGCGGCGAAGGCCGGCGCCAAGGCGGCGGGCGTCGTCATCGACGACGCGGCGGTGACGCCGCGCTATGTGGTGGGCTTTGCGGCTGCGCGCGAGGTGCCCATCGTCGGGCGCATCGCGATGGGCTCGCTGCGCAACAAGCTGCTGATCCTGCTGCCGGCCGCGCTCATCCTGAGCCTGCTGCTGCCGCAGGCCATCACGCCTCTGCTGATGGTGGGCGGCCTCTATCTCTGCTACGAAGGCGCGGAGAAGGTTCTGGAGATGGCGCTGCCTCACGCGGCCCACAGCCACGAATCGGAACTCGAAACCGTGGCCCTCGACGCCAGGAGCTTCGAGGACCAGAAGGTCGCGAGCGCCATCAAGACGGATTTCATTCTTTCCGCCGAAATCATGGCCATCACGCTCGGCGCGGTGCCGGACGCCTCGATCGGCATGCAGGCCATCGTTCTCGCCGTCGTCGGCGTAGGCATCACCATCGGCGTTTATGGCGCGGTGGCGCTGATCGTCAAGGCGGACGATTTCGGGCTGATGCTGACGCGCTTCGCGTCTCCGTCGACGCCCGGCAAGATCGTGCGGGCGATCGGCCGGGGCATCGTGCTCGGCATGCCGTGGTTCCTCAAGGCGCTCGGCATCGTCGGCACCGCCGCCATGATCTGGGTCGGCGGCGGCATTGTCCTGCATGGGCTCGAGCATTTCGGCTTCGGCTGGCCCGCGCATTTCGTGCACGACCTGTCCGCGGCGGCGGAGCAGGCGGCCGGATCCGCGGTCGGCTGGCTCGCCGGCGCGGCGGGTTCGGGCGTCGCCGGGCTCATTCTCGGCGGGCTCATGATCCCGGCCATGAGCCATGTGGTATCGCCCGCCTGGCGGCAGGCGAAGCTGCAACTGAAGGGCGCCTGAGCCGCTATCCGGGGGCGCATCGGTTCCCGAACCCGCGGGCCGTGATGGACAGGGCGGCGGCAGCCGTCTACAACCGCCCTGTTTCGTTCAACCTGCCGGGAGTTGAAGTTGGAAGAGGCCCGCCACAAGCTCTCGATGAGCATCCTGATGACGCCCGACATGGCAAATTTTGCCGGCAATGTTCATGGCGGTCATATCCTGAAATATCTCGATCAGGTGGCGTTCGCCTGTGCCAGCCGGTACGCGGGCGCCTATGTCGTGACGCTCTCGGTGGATCAGGTGATCTTCCGTCAGCCGATTCACGTGGGTGAACTGGTGACGTTCTACGCCGCCGTCAACTATACCGGCCGCACCTCGATGGAGGTCGGCATCAAGGTGGTGACGGAAGATATGCGCGCACAGCGGATTCGCCACACCAACAGTTGCTATTTCACGATGGTGGCCGTCGACGGTAACGGCAAGGCCGTTCCCGTGCCGCCGCGCGTGCCGGAAGGCCCGGAGGAGCGTCAGCGCTTCGAGGCGGCGATCCAGCGGCGCGCGCTGCGGGAGGAGATGGAGCACCGCCACCGGCGCATCAGGGAGGCGGCGGGTCAGTCGGTATCGGACGGACCTGCCCCTGCGTGAATGCGCCGGCCGGGCGGCCGGATCAGGGCAGCATGGAGCCCTTTTCGCGCAGCCGGGCATGCCAGGACAGCGCTTCCTCGATGACGTGCGGCGTCTGCCCGCCGCGCCTGGCGGCGCGGTCGTAATAATCGTTGAGCGCGTCGCGGTAGCTGGCATGAGCGCAGTTGTCGATGATCACGCGCGCCCGTTCGCGCGGGGCAAGGCCGCGCAGATCGGCAAGGCCGGTTTCGGTGACGATGATGTCGACATCGTGCTCGGTATGGTCGACATGGCTTGCGAAAGGCACCACGCTTGAAATCACGCCGTTCTTGGCGATCGACTTGGTGACGAACACCGACAGATAGGCGTTGCGGGCGAAGTCGCCCGATCCGCCGATGCCGTTCATCATGTGCGTGCCGCTGACGTGGGTCGAGTTGATGTTGCCGTAGATGTCGACCTCGAGCGCGGTGTTGATGGCGATGATACCGAGCCGGCGAATGATCTCGGGATGATTGCTGACTTCCTGCGGCCGCAGGATGAGCCGGGATTTGTAGTCGTTGAGGCGCGGCAGGACGCGATGGTAGCATTCCTTCGACAGCGTGATCGAGGACCCGGAGGCGAAGTTGAGCTTGCCGGCGTCGAACAGATCGAAGGTGCTGTCCTGAAGCACCTCGGAATACATGGTGAGGTCGTGAAACGGCGTCTCGATGAAGCCGTGCAGCACGGCGTTGGCGATGGAGCCGATACCCGCCTGCAACGGCTGGAGAGTGTTGGTGAGACGGCCCTGCTTCACCTCGTTCAGCAGAAAGTCCGACAGGTGGCTGGCGATGGCGCGCGTCTCGTCGTCCGGCGGCAGGATGGTGGACGAACTGTCGAGCTTTTCCGTCACCACGATGGCGACGATCTTCTCGGGTGGAATGTCGATGTAGGGAATGCCGACGCGGCTTTCGGGCGTCACCACCGGGATCGGCTCGCGGTAGGGGCGGCGCTTGGGAATGTAGATGTCGTGCAGCCCCTCCAGCGCGTCGGGCTGCTGGAGGTTGATTTCGACGATCACCTTGTCGGCGAGAATGGCGAAGGAGGCGGAATTGCCGACGGAGGTCGTGGGCACGATGCCGCCGTTCTCCGTGATCGCGACGGCTTCCACCACGGCGACGTCGACGGGGCCGATCTGGCGCGTGCGCAGCAGCTCCACCGTCTCGGAGAGGTGCTGATCGACGAACATCACCTCGCCCTCGTTGATGAGCTTGCGCAGCGCCGGATCGGACTGGAACGGCAAGCGCCGCGCCAGCACGTGCGCCTCCGCCAGCGTCTTGTCGAGATCGTTGCCGAGCGAGGCGCCGGTGATCAGCGTGATCTTGAGCGGCTCTTCCTTCGCGCGGGCGGCGAGCGCCAGCGGCACCGCCTTCGCCTCTCCGGCGCGGGTGAAGCCGCTCATGCCCACCGTCATGCCATCGCGAATGTGGCGCGACGCCTCCAGCGCGGTCGTGACCTTGGACTGCAAACCAGGATGGCGGATTCTCTCGCGATGCATAAGCGTATCCTCGGCGATTGCGCGTGGTTCAGGCGCCGGCCTGTCCACGGGACCAGAATGAATGTCTTGAAACGGCGCCGCCCGTGGCGTCGGGTTAAGGGGCCGTTCTGCCGGGATCGCGTGGAAAACCGCGCGCATGCGCGCGACTCACCAGCCGATCCCTGTGGCAATATCAAGGACCATCAATGGCGCAGCCGCAGTTTGGAATATAGCAATTGGTTGTATGACAGGCTATAAATAGCAACACCTTACTATAAATGGCGGGCCGAGTCCATCGCTCGTGCCCGCTCCGGCGCGGCGGGCGATCTTGTCAGCGGGCGCGGCGGCATGTAAACGATAGAAACGGGGATGCGGCGCGCGGGCGTCGACAGGATGCCCCGGACACAGCAGGAGGCGTCCATGTCGGATAACGATACGCAGGGTGCGCAGGCGGCGAATGTCGGCACCGAGGTGCCGGCCAGCCTGTTCGTAGGCGGGGTGACGATCGCGCTCGTGCTGATCGTCGTCGTCGCCATCGTGAACGTGGGATAAAGACGGGGCCTTCCTGCGCTTCAGGGCAACGGAAATGGCCCCGTGTCTGTGAGTCGCCCGGACGCTTTCCGGCCGGAAGTTCCGGCTGTTTGGGCGGGCGCCCGCAATTCGAAGGCCGGCAGGCGGTGCGCGCCTGCCGGGTTTTTGTGTCGGGGCCTTCCGCTATCGCGGGAATCGTTTCATGTCGCCGCCGTCACAGGCTGCCCTGGGAGACGAATTTCGTGTTGAGATAGGCCTCGATGGCCTCTAGCCCGCCTTCGGAGCCATAGCCTGAATCCTTGATGCCGCCGAAAGGCACTTCGGGGAGCGCGAGACCGAGGTGGTTGATGGTCAGCATGCCGCTTTCGACTTCCTGCGCCAGCGCGGTCGCGGTTTTGGCCGAGCGGGTGACGGCGTAGGAGGCGAGGCCGTAGGGCAGGCGGTTGGCTTCCGCCACGGCGTCGTCGAAATCACGGAATGGCAATACCAGCGCCAGCGGGCCGAAGGGTTCCTCGTTCATGGCGCGGGCGGTCGTGGGCACGTTGGCGAGCACCGTCGGCTCGAAGAAATAGCCCTTGTTGCCGATGCGGCCGCCGCCGGCGACGATCTCCGCGCCCTGCTGGACCGCATCCTGAATGAGACCTTCGAGGGCGGGAATGCGCCGCTCGTTGGCGAGCGGGCCCATGGTGGTGCCCTCGGCCGCGCCGTCGCCCACCTTGAGGTCTTTCGCATGAGCGGCGAGCTTGTCGACGAAAGCCTCGTAGACTTTTTCCTGCACGAGGAAGCGCGTGGGCGCCACGCATATCTGCCCCGCGTTGCGGAACTTGGCGGTGGCGAGGATCTTCGCCGCCACGTCGAGATCGGCGTCGTCGAACACGATGGCCGGCGCATGCCCGCCCAGTTCCATGGTGACGCGCTTCATGTGCAGGCCCGCGAGCGCCGCAAGCTGCTTGCCGATGGCGGTGGAGCCGGTGAACGAAATCTTGCGGATGACGGGATGGGGGATGAGATGTTCCGAAATCTCGGCCGGAACGCCGTAAACGAGACCGATGACGCCATCCGGCACGCCGGCGTCGACGAAGGCGCGGATGAGCTCCGCCGGCGAGCCGGGCGTTTCCTCGGCCGCCTTGACGATGATCGAGCAGCCGGCCGCGAGCGCCGCCGAGAGCTTGCGCACCACCTGGTTGACGGGAAAGTTCCACGGCGTGAAGGCGGCGACGGGGCCGACCGGCTCCTTGATGACGAGCTGATGGATGCCCTCGGCGCGCGCGGGAACGACGCGGCCGTAGGCGCGGCGCGCCTCCTCCGCGAACCAGTCGATGGTGTCGGCCGCGGCGAGCACTTCGGAGCGCGCTTCCGCCAGCGGCTTGCCCTGCTCGAGCGTCAGGATGAGCGCGATCCGCTCGGCGCGCTCGCGCAGGAGATCGGCGGCCTTGCGCAGGAGCTTCGAGCGGGCGAAAGCGGAGGTCCTGCGCCATGTCGCGAATCCCTCCGCGGCTGCCGCAAGCGCGAGATCGAGATCGGGAATCCCGGCATGGGCGACATGGCCGATGACTTCCTCCGTCGCCGGATTGATCACCGGAATGGTCTTGCCGGACAGGCTGTCGCGCCACGAACCGTTGATGAAGAGCTGGACATCGGCATACATGGATTGTGTTCCCCTATGGCATCAAGCCGAAAAGTACGTGCGCTTTGCGGAAAAACCTGATGTGTCGACAAAAGGATAGAACAGCGTGATTCAAGCGGAATCGCGCCGTCGCTCTGTCGTCGCCGTCGCGCGATTATGCGCCCATTGAACCGAAAGAAAACGGTTGCCGCGTGCGTCAGCGCACAGGCGGGCCCAGCCGGCCGGCAAGGCCCGCCGCAAACCCCTGCGCCAGCGCGCGCGGGCGGGCGCTCGCGCCCCGATCGGCCAGCCAGTAGGCCAGTGCCTGCGCGCCGATATAGGCGCAGATGCGCGCCTTCCAGCGCGTGGGTACATGGCGGAGGCCGAGCATCGCCGCCTGATTCCGCGCATAGGTATAGAGGCGCAGGGGCGATTGCACCGGCAATTCCCAGCCGATGACCGGCACCTTCACCTGCCCGCCGCCCAGGCGGTGCGGCATCGGGATATCCTCCGCCACCCAGCAGGAAAACCCTTTCGCCCAGGCGCGAAAGCCCCATTCGACGTCGATCGCGTCGATGAAGAAATCGCCCCGGAAGGGACCGATGGCGCGAAGCGCCGCGAGATCGACGAGGCTGCCCGAGGAAATGGCGAACCAGACCGCCAGCGCCCCCGCCTCGCCGCGGCCCCGAGGATGAAGATGGAGGGTCGGCGGCTTGTGGTCGCCGGGAGAAACGCCGGCGGACCCGGACGGCGCACCTGCGGCGGAAACCGGCCTGGGGCCGACCAGCGCCGGGCGTTCTCCCGCGTCCGCCAGCGCCGACAGCCGCGCGGAGAGCGCCGTCACCATGCCCGGCGGCGGGCTCGAATCCTGGTCGAACAGGATGACGCGCCCGATGCCGGCGGCTTCCGCCCGCGCCGCGATCCGTGCGTAGGCTTCTCCCAGCCCGACGTTGCCGCCCGGATCGTCGATATGCGTCGGCGTCGTTCCGGCCGCCTCCCGCACGCGGGCGCGTTCGTCGGCGGGCATGGGCGAGTTGGTGACGACGACGATCTCCGCGACCTCCGCCGCGACCGCGCCGACGAGCCGGAGCAGCAGGGCGGAATCGGGGTTGAAGGTGACGATGCCGGCGATGATCCGTTCCATGATTTCCTGTCCGCCTTCACCGGGAGAACCGTCGAGGGCCGGGCCCGCCGGTATCCGCGCCGCCGCAACCGTTTACCAGCGAAGGCCGGCGGGGTCCACCGCGCCGCGGACGATATGGCGGCCGCGCGGCCGTTGACCCGAAGTAGCGTCTCCGATAATGACATGGCGTACTTTCAACGCTGCTTGGGTCGTGCGGCGGGCCACGCCCTGCCGCGCCAGCGCAGGACATCGCCCGCCATCCGAGGCAGGTCCGGTTCTCCGGGCGGTTCGGGGCCAGCCAGTCGCAGCAACCAGTTGTCGAGTGATCATCTGCATGTCCCTTCAACCCTCTTCCAGAGACTGGCGGCTCGCCGCCAACGATTTCCTGCGCGGCATGACGTCGTGGCAGGTCTGGACGCTGATGGGCGTCAGCGATATCAGGCAGCGTTACAAGCGTTCCCGATTCGGCCAGTTCTGGATTACGCTGTCGATGGCGGTGTTCGTTGCCGGTATCGGCGTCGTGTTCTCGCTGCTGTTCAAGCAGTCGGTTTCCGAGTACGTGCCTTATCTCGCCGTCAATTACATCGTCTGGACCTTCATGTCCGGCGTGGTGTCGGACAGCACCGCCGCCTTCGTGCAGGGCACGGTGTTTCTGCGGCAGGAGAACCTGCCCAAGACGGTTTTCGTGATGCGCGTGATGGTGCGCAACCTGATCGCGCTGGCTCATAACATCGTCATCGTGCCGCCGGTTTTCCTGCTGTTCGGCGTCTCGCCGGACTGGCGCGTGTTGCTGCTGATGATTCCCGGCTTCGCGCTGCTGCTGGTGGCGACGTTCCTGGTCACGCTTCTGTGCGGCATATTGTGCACGCGGTTCCGCGATCTGCCGCAGATCATCGCCAACCTGTTGCAACTCGCCTTCTTCATCACGCCGATCATGTGGCGTGTCGATCAGCTTCAGGGCCGCGGATGGTTCGTCACGCATCTCAACCCGTTCGCGATATTCCTGCGCATCGTCGCCGATCCGGTGCACGGCAAGGTGCCGGAGCTTTACGACTACCTCGCGGCGCTGACGATCATCGCGGGGCTGGTGGCCGTCACCTGGCCGATTTTCGCCCGCTTCCGCGCCCGCATCGTCTACTGGCTTTGAAACATCATGGCGAGAAAAAAACTGGCGAAAAGCAACGTTCTGCCGTCCATCGATCTCGTCAACGCGAGCGTCGATTTCCCCATCTACAACGCGCGCGGGCGCTCGATCCGCTCCGCCCTGCTGCAACGGGTGGGCGGAGCGGTGAGCACCGAGGCGGACGGCGTGACGGTGAACGCCCTGCGCGACGTCACGCTGTCGCTGCGCAGCGGCGACAGGCTGGCGCTCGTCGGCCATAACGGCGCCGGCAAGTCCACGCTGCTGCGGGTGTTCTCGGGCGCTTACGAGCCCTCCGGCGGCAGCGCCGAGATCGTCGGCAAGGTGGCCTCGCTGCTCGATATCACCATGGGCATGGACCCGGAGCTCACCGGCGCGGAAAACATCATCCTGCGCGGCGTGTTCGGCGGCATGACCATCGAGGAGGCCCGCCGCTTCATCCCGGACGTGGCGGCGTTTTCGGAGCTGGGCGATTACGTCAATCTGCCGATGCGCACCTATTCGAGCGGCATGACGCTGCGACTAGCCTTCGCCATCTCGACCGCCAGCACGCCGGACATCCTGCTGCTGGACGAACTCATCAGCGTCGGCGACAGCGCTTTCGCCCACAAGGCGCGCGAACGCATCGAGGCCATGATGGACCGCGCCCGCATCCTCGTGCTCGCCTCGCACGATCCCAAGACGTTGCGTAAATACTGCAACCGCGCCGTGATGCTCTCCGAAGGGCGCATCGTGGCCGATGGCACCGTCGAGGACGTGCTGCGGGCCTACGGCGTGGAGGCCGACGAGGACGCCACGCTGTAGAGCGCGTTCCGTTCTAAAGCGTTTTCAAGCAAAGCGGATACCGCTTTGCGTGAAGAAAACGCGTCAAGTCAATAAGATAGAGCAGTTTGCGTTCAAGTCGATTGATCGATTTGAACGCAAGTTGCGGTAAAATATAGAATCTGGAGCGGCGTGACGATTCCGCTTGAATGCACGCCGCTCTAATCGATCAGAACTCGCTCAAAACAAAGGAATCGAGGAGCGGCGCGCGGGTGCGGCCGCTCCTCGATGATCGCGACTATCGGGAAGCGGCGCTGCGCTCTTACTTCGCCGGCGCTTCGTCCGTGCGGGCGTAGATATCCTCGATGCGCACGATATCGTCCTCGCCCAGATAGGGGCCGGACTGCACCTCGATCAGGTTGAGGGGCAGCTTGCCGGGGTTCTCCAGCCGGTGCACGCAGCCGAGCGGCAGGAAGATGGATTCGTTCTCGCGCAGCAGCACCTGCTCGGAATCGCGCGTCACCAGCGCCGTGCCGTTCACGACCACCCAATGCTCCGCGCGGTGGAAGTGCTTCTGGAGCGACAGCTTCGCGCCCGGATTGACGGTGATGCGCTTCACCTGAAAACGCTCGCCGGTGTGGATCGACTGGTAATAGCCCCACGGGCGATGCACCTGCACGGTCTGGGTCGCGGCGGCGTGGCCGTTGCGGCGCAGGCGTTCGACGAGCTTCTTCACGTCCTGGTCGCGCTCCTTGTGCGCGACCAGGACCACGTCGGGCGTCGCCACGACGACGAGATCGTCCACGCCGAGCGCGGCGATGAGCTGGTGTTCGCCGCGCAGGTAGCTGCCGCGCACGTCCTCCGCCACCACGTCGCCGATGAGAACGTTGTCGCCGCCGTCCCGGTCGCCGATCGCCCACAGCGCGGACCAGCTTCCCACGTCCGTCCAGCCGCAATCGGTGGGCGTGACGACGGACAGGTCGGTTTTCTCCAGCACGGCGTAGTCGACCGCGATGGAAGGGCTTTGCGAGAACGCGGCCTCGTCGAGGCGGATGAAGTCGAGATCGGTGCGCGCGGCTTCGAGCGCCGCGCGGCTCGCCGCGAGCACTTCGGGCGCGAGCCGCTCGATCTCCTTCAGGAACACGGCGGCGGGAAGCAGGAAGAGGGCGCTGTTCCACAGATAATCGCCGGAGGCGAGATAGCTCTGCGCGGTTTCGGCGTCCGGCTTCTCGACGAAGCGCTGCACGGGATAGACATTCGCGACATCGGTTTCCACCGTGCCGCGCTGGATATAGCCGTAGCCGGTGGCGGGATGCGTGGGCTGCACGCCGAAAAGCACGAAGCGGCCGGCGAGCGCGGCCGGGAGGCTGTTGAAGACGGCCGCGAGCAACGCGGGCGGGTCCCGCACCACATGGTCGGCGGCCAGAATCAGGATGAGCCCTTCGGGATCGCGGCCCGTCTCGACCAGCGCCGCGATGGCGGCGGCGGCCGTGGTGTTGCGGCCGACAGGCTCCAGCACGATGGTTGCGTCGTGGATGCCGAGCGCGCGCAATTGCTCCGCGATGACGAAACGGTGCTCCGCATTGGCGATGACGATGGGCGCGTTGAAGCGTTCGCGGTCCGCCACCCGCAGCGCGGTTTCCTGAAGCATGGAGCGCTCGCCGGCGAGCGCCAGCAACTGCTTGGGAAACGTCTCGCGCGAGAGGGGCCACAGGCGTGTACCGGTGCCGCCGGAAAGAATGACGGGCGTAATACGCTTCGAGGGATTGCGTTGCTGTGTTTCGCTCATGTCTCGCTCGGGATTTTCTGCCAACGGTACCGTGTTGTTTAGCACAGCTTCGTTGCTTGCGGGCAATCCTGTCCTCAACATAAAGTTGCTTGCGTCCGGCGGCCTTTCCCCGGATAACCGGAACGGCGAACCGTGGGCGCGGGCGAGGCGTCGGCGCGATGGCAGGGAGATGCGGGATGGACATGCGGCGCGGAATGGGCGTGCGGCGTTGGAACGCGCGCGGGTTGCGGCTGCCGGCCGCCTTGCTCGGGATGGTCCTGTTCGCCCTGTTCTGCCTTCCGGGAGCGGCGTTCGCCGCGCGTGGCGACATCGCCGTCGGCATCCGCCTGGAGCCGCCGCATCTCGACCCGACCGCAGGCGCCGCCGCCGCGATCGGGGAGGTCACCTACGCCAACCTGTTCGAGGGCCTGACGCGAATCGACGCCAGGGGCGAGGTGACGCCGGGGCTCGCCGAAAGCTGGGAGATCTCCGCCGACGGGCGGACCTATACGTTCCGGCTGCGGGAAAACGTGCGTTTCCATGACGGCAGCGCCTTCAATGCGGAGGACGTGCGCTTCACCTTCGATCGGGCGCTCGCGCCCGACAGCGTCAATCCGCAAAAATCGCTGCTGGAGCCTCTTGAGGCGGTCGAGGTCGCGGACGAACGCACGGTGCGGATGACGCTGAAGCGCCCCACCTCGCAATTCGCGTTCACGCTCGGCCTGCCCGCCATGGTGATCGTGGCGTCGGAAACCGCCGACACCAACCGCACCAATCCCAACGGCACCGGCCCTTTCCGTCTCTCCCGCTGGGTGAAGGGCGACCGGATCGACCTCGTGCGCAACGAGCACTACTGGGGCGAGAAGCCGGCGCTGACGCGCGCGACCTTCCGCGTCATCGACGATGCGTCCGCGGCCTATGCCGCGCTGCTCGCCGGCAATATCGACGCCTACACCAACTTTCCCGCGCCCGAGAACGTGCCCCAGTTCGAGGCGGACCCGCGTTTTACCGTCGTCATCGGCAACACCGAGGGCAAGACGGTGCTCGCCATCAACAACGCGAAAAAGCCGCTCGACGACATCCGCGTGCGCCGCGCCATCGCCCATGCCATCGACCGCAAGGCGCTGATCGACGGCGCGCTGGACGGGCGGGCGCAGCCGATCGGCTCGCATTACGCGCCGCAGAACCGGGGCTATGTGGACCTCACCGGCCGCTATCCGCACGATCCCGCCAGGGCGCGGGAACTGCTGACGGAGGCGGGCGTATCCGGCCTGCGCCTGCGCCTCGTGCTGCCGCCGCCCTCCTACGCGCGGCGGGGCGGCGAGATCGTCGCGGCGCAACTGCGGGCGGTGGGCATCGAGACGGAGATCGTGCCGGTGGAATGGGCGCGCTGGCTTTCCGAGGTGTTCCGCGACAAGCGCTACGACCTTTCCATCGTCGCGCATGTGGAGCCCAACGACCTCGATATCTACGCGCGCGAGGACTACTACTTCAACTACGACAGCCCCGATTATCGGGCGCTTTATGCGGCTCTCGTGGCGGCGACGGACGAGGCGCTGCGGCTCGACATCCTGAAGAAAATTCAGGAGCGGCTGGCCGAGGATTCCGTCAACGGCTTCCTGTTCCTGCTGCCGAAGATCGGCATCCGGGACGCAAAGCTCACCGGCCTGTGGGAGAATGCGCCGATCCCCGCCATCGACCTCACCGGCGTCTCGTGGCGGGAGTGACTCTTGCCTTGCTCCGGGAGCGGCCGCCATGATCCGGGCGCTGCTGTCGGCGCTGTCGTCGCTCGTCGTCACGCTGGCCTGCGCCTCGGTGCTGGTGTTCGCCGCCTTGCAGGTTCTGCCCGGCGATCCCGCCGAGGTGATGCTCGGCGTCAACGCGCAGCCCGACACGCTGGCGGCGCTGCGCGCTGACATGGGGCTCGACCGGCCGCTCGCCGCCCGCTATCTCGCCTGGGCCGGCGGTTTTCTCACCGGCGATCTGGGCATGAGCTACACCTATGCCGTGCCGGTGGCGGAGCTGGTGCGGGAGCGGCTGGCGGTGAGCCTGCCGCTGGCGCTCATCGCGCTGGCGCTTACCGTCGCCATCGCGCTGCCGCTCGGCATGCTGGCGGCGGCCCGGCGCGGGCGGCTGGCGGACCGCGCGGTGCTGTTTCTCACCCGGTTCGGCATCGCCATGCCGAACTTCTGGTTCGCCATGCTGCTGGTGCTGCTGTTCGCCGTCACCTGGCGCTGGCTGCCGCCGGGCGGCTTTCCCGGCTGGGGGGCGGGCGCGGCGCCGGCGCTTGCGGCGCTCATCCTGCCGGCCGTGGCGCTGGCGTTGCCGCAGGGGGCTATTCTCACGCAGGTGATGCGCTCGGCACTGCTCGATACGCTCGATCGCGATTTCATCCGCGCCGCCCGCGCCAGGGGGCTGACGCGCGGCGAGGCGCTGCGCCGGCACGCCCTGCGCAACGCGCTCATTCCCGTGCTCACCATCGTCGGCTTGCAGTTCTCCTTCCTGCTCGCCGGCACCGTCGTCATCGAGAACGTGTTTTTCCTGCCCGGTCTCGGGCGGCTCGTGTTCCAGGCGATCAACCAGCGCGATCTGCCGGTCGTGCAGAGCGTCGTCATGTTGCTGGTGGCGAGCGTGATCGTGGTGAATTTCCTGGTCGGCATCGCCTATGCGCTGGTCGATCCGCGCCTGCGGAGGCGGGCGTGAGCGCGCGCGGACAACTCGCGGCCGGGCTCGCCCTCGTCGCGCTCGTGGCGCTCGGTGCGCTGCTGTCGCTCGTCTGGACGCCGCACGATCCGCTGGCGCTCGATGTCGCCGGCAAGCTCGCGCCGCCCGATGCCGTCCACTGGCTCGGCACCGATCAACTCGGGCGCGACGTGCTGTCGCTCGTCATGCGCGGCGCGCTCGCCTCCGTCGCCGTTTCGCTGGCGGCGGTGACGCTCGGCCTCGCCGTGGGCGTGCCGCTCGGCGTGCTGGCGGCCGGCCGGCAGGGGCTCGCGGGCCATGCCGTCATGCGCGTGAGCGATTTCCTGTTCGCCTTTCCCGCCGTCATCATCGCCATCCTGCTGCGCGAGACCTTCGGCCCCGGCATCACCAACGCGGCCGTCGCCATCGGTCTCTTCAACGTGCCCGTGTTCGCGCGCGTTGCCTACGGGGCGGCGCTGGGCGTGTGGGGCAGCGGCTATGTGCTGGCGGCGCGGGTCGCCGGCCGGGGCGAGGCGTGGATCGCCGGCGCGCACGTGCTGCCCAACATCGCCAACACGCTCATCGTGCAGGCGACCATCCAGTTGTCGCTCGGGGTGCTGGCGGAGGCGTCGCTGTCCTATGTGGGGCTCGGCGTGCAGCCGCCGCAACCGAGCTGGGGGCGCATGCTGTTCGAGGCGCAGACCTTCATGGCGCTGGCGCCAGGGCTCGCCATCGCGCCGGGGCTCGCCATCGCCCTCACCGTGCTGGGGCTCAACCTCACCGGCGAGGGGCTGCGCCATGCGCTCGATCCGCGCCGGGAGGAGCGCCGATGACGCTGCTGTCGGTCGAGAATCTCGGTGTGCGCATCGCCGGCCGCCCGATCCTGCGGAACGTGAGCTTTTCCCTCGCGCGCGGGGAAACGCTCGGGCTCGTGGGCGAATCCGGGTCGGGCAAGTCCATGACGGCGCTGGCGCTGGTGGGGTTGCCGCCCGACGGTGCGCAGGTGAGCGGGGCGGTGAAGCTCGCCGGCGAAAACCTGCTGGCGCTCGATGAGCGGGTCATGTGCGCGGTGCGCGGCGCGCGTATCGGCATGGTGTTTCAGGAGCCGATGACGGCGCTCGATCCGCTAATGAGCATCGGCGATCAGGTGGCGGAGGGCCTGCGCGCGCATCGGCGGCTCGGCCGGCGCGAGGCGCGCGCGCTGGCGGGCGAGGCGCTGGCGCGCGTCGGGCTCGATCCCGGCAAGGTGGGGCCGGAGCGCTTTCCGCATGAGCTGTCCGGCGGTCAGCGCCAGCGCGTCGTGATCGCCGCGGCGATCGCCCTGCGGCCGGATGTCATCGTCGCCGACGAGCCGACCACGGCGCTCGACGTCACCGTGCAGGCGCAGATTCTGGCGCTGCTGAAGGATATCGTGCGCGATGACGGCCCCGGCCTGCTGCTCATATCGCACGATCTCGCCATGATCGGCACGATGGCCGACCGCATCGCCGTGATGCATGACGGCGAGATCGTGGAAACGGGCCGGGCGCGGGGCTTCTTCGGGCGCGCCGCGCATCCGCGCACGAAAGCGCTGTGCGCGGCCGCCGCCTACCTGCGCCGGCCGGCGGCGCCGGCGCGGGAGGATGGCCCGCCGCTTCTTGCCGGAAAGGCGCTCACGCGCCGCTACCCGCTGGCGCGGCCGCACCCTTTCGCCCGGCGGCCTTACCGGCTGGCGCTCGACGATGTGAGCCTTGCCGTCCATGCGGGCGAGAGCGTGGCGCTGATCGGCGAATCGGGCTCGGGCAAATCCACGCTGGCGCGGCTGCTGCTGGGGCTCGACCGGCCGGACGGCGGCACGGTGGCCTATCGCGGCGCGGATATCGCCCGCGCCGATGCCGCGACGCTGCGCACCATGCGGCGGGATGTGCAGGCGGTGTTTCAGGACCCGTTCGATTCGCTCGATCCGCGCCGCCGGGCGGGCTGGATCGTCGCCGAGCCGCTGCATGGCTGGCGGGCGGCGGGTGGCTTGATGGATGGCGACGCGCGCGAGCGCGTCGCGGCGGCGCTCGCGGAAGTCGGATTGTCGCCGGACGACGCGGAAAAGTATCCGCACGCCTTTTCCGGCGGCCAGCGGCAGCGGATCGCGCTGGCGCGGGCGCTGATCACCCGTCCGCGCCTCATCGTGCTGGACGAGGCGGTGTCCGCGCTCGATGTCTCGATCCGGGCGCAGATCCTCGACCTGCTGGCCGACCTGCGCGAGCGGCACGGGCTTGCCTATCTTTTCATCACCCACGACCTGCGGGTGGCGGAGTCCGTCGCGCAGCGGATCGCGGTGATGCATGACGGCCGCATCGTGGAGGAAGGCGCGGCCGCCGCCGTGCTGCGCGCGCCCCGCCATCCCCATACGCGCGCGCTGCTCGCCTGTGCGCCCGATGTCAGTACGCTTGCCTGCGCCTGATGGGCCGCGCCCGTTTGACCGGCTGCATGCGCGGGCCGACGACGATGGCCGTGCGCGGCCCGAGCACGGCGAGCAGGCGGGCGGCCCGGTGCCGGGGCACGGCGATGCAGCCTTCGGTGGGGCCGAGGTTGTCGCGCGCGAGATGCAGGAAAATGGCGCTGCCGCGGCCCTGGATGCGCGGGCGCGCGTTCCAGCCGAGATCGAGTACGATGTCGTAGAGATGGTCGTCGCGCTGCATCGTCTCGAAGCCGGCCGCGAAGGGCAGCCGCACGGGGCGGTTGTAGAGGCGGTGGCCGGGTGCGTCGCACCAGCCGTCATCCGGGCGCGAGGGGCGCAGCGGCACGAGGCTCGCGGGCCGGCGCAGCCTGTCGGCGCGATACCAGCCGCGCACGGCATGGTGGACGCCCGCCGGCGTCACGCCGTCGCCCTCGCGCCGCTTGCCCGCGATGGCGCCCTTGCCGAGCGCGCAGGGGATCGTCATGCTGCCGGCCGCGATATGGCCGCGTTTGGGATCGTCGATGCGGGAAAATACACGAATCCGTGAAAGGGTGCGGGATTTCATCGTCGCCAGTCGGCCTTTGCCGCCGTTGCCCAGGAAGGGGTGATCGGTTTATGGAGGATAGCCGGTGATGGTTGAATCGGCCTTAACAGTTCCGGGCGGCGATGCCCTCCACATTCTGGAGACCATGAACGGATGCCGGGCGCTTACCAACTGCTGATCGTCGACGATGAGGCGGACCTGCGGGACACCCTGTCCGAGCAGCTCGAACTGACCGGCGATTTCCGCGTTTCGGCCGTCGACACGGCCGCGCGCGCCATCGAGGCGGTGCGCGGCGAGCGTTTCGATATCGTCGTGATGGATGTCGGCCTGCCGGACGCCGACGGCCGCCAGGCGGTGCGGGACATGCGGCGCGGCGGCTTTCGCGCGCCTATCCTGATGTTGACCGGGCACGCCGAGGACGCCGACACCATTCAGGGGCTCGAAGCCGGCGCCAACGATTACATCGTCAAGCCGTTCCGCTTCGCGGTGCTGCTGGCGCGCATCCGCGCCCAGTTGCGCCAGCACGAGGCGAGCGAGGACGCGGTGCTGACGGTGGGGCAATACACCTTCCGCCCCGGCGCGAAGCTGCTCGTGGATGCCAAGGGCGCGCGCCTCAAGCTCACCGAGAAGGAAACCGCGATCCTGCGCTTTCTCTACCGGGCGGAGGATCAGGTGGTCGCGCGCGAGACGCTGCTGGCGGAGGTGTGGGGCTACAATGCCAGCGTCACCACGCACACGCTGGAGACGCACATCTATCGCCTGCGCCAGAAAATCGAGGAAGATCCGTCGAACGCCCGTATTCTCGTGACCGAGCCGGGCGGCTACAAGCTGGTGCCGTGAGGCGCGGCGGGTTTGCCGATACGCAACGGAGTGTCTGTCGTGGCCCTGAATGACGAAATCGCGATATTGTCAGCGCTGCCCGCGCTGGGCGGGTTCGAGCAGGGCGCGCTGCGCCGTGTCGCGCTCTCGGCGCAGACGCGCATCATGCGCGCCGGAGAAGAGCTTTTCCGCCGCGGCGATGCGGCGGAGGGCGCTTATGTGGTGATGTCCGGCGATATCGCGTTGCTCGACACGGCAGGCGGCGCGGTCGCCGTGGCGCGGGCGGGCGACATGCTGGGCGAGATCGCGCTGCTGGTGGAAACGGAATGGCCGCATACGGCGGTGGCGGATAGTCCGGCCGTGGTCATGCGCGTATCGCGGGCCTTGATGCGGCGGATTCTGGGAGAATTTCCCGCCTCCGCCGCCACGTTCCGCGCCGTGCTCGCGGAGCGGCTCGCGGCGCTGTCCAGCGATCTGGAACGGGTGCGCGGCTCGCTGCTGGCCCTCGATCAGGTGGCGCCGAAAGCGGCGAAAGACGCTTCGGGGGCGGCCCGTTGAGGCCGCCCCCGCTTCTCCAACCGTTCCCCTTGTTTTTGTGACGGTCAGGTGTTGTAGGCGCGCTCGCCGTGCTCCGCGAGATCGAGGCCCTCGCGTTCCACCTCGGCGCTGACGCGCAGCCCCACGAGGACATCGACGACCTTGAACAGGATGGCCGAGCCGACGCCGGTCCAGACCACGGTAAGCAGCACGCCCTTGATCTGCGCCATCACCTGCGAGCCGACCGAGACGGCCACGCCCACCGCTTCGCCGGGGCTCTCGACGTAGTCGACCAGTCCCGCGCCGCCCAGCGACGGCAGCACGAGGATGCCGGTGCCGATGGCGCCCACGATGCCGCCCACGCCGTGAATGCCGAAGACGTCGAGCGAGTCGTCGTAACCGAAGGCCTTCTTCACCGCGGTGCAGAAGTAGAAGCAGACGACCGCGGCGATGACGCCCAGGATGGTCGCGCCCACGGGGCCGACGAAGCCGGCGGCGGGCGTCACCGCGACAAGGCCCGAAATCGCGCCCGACACCATGCCGAGCAGCGAGGGCTTGCCCTTCGCGCCCCATTCGGCGAACAGCCAGCCGAGCACGCCGCCGGCGGTGGCGAACAGGGTGTTGACGAAGGCGAGCGCCGCGCCGCCGGTGGCTTCGAGGTTGGAGCCGGCGTTGAACCCGAACCAGCCGATCCACAGGATCGAGGCGCCGATGAGCGTCATGGTCAGCGAGTGGGGCGGCATGGCCTCCTTGCCGTAGCCGATGCGCTTGCCGATGATGATGGCGCCGACGAGGCCCGCCACGCCCGCGTTGATGTGAATGACGGTGCCGCCGGCGAAGTCCAGCGCGCCCCACTTGTAGATCAGGCCCGCATCGGCCTGCACGGCCTCCAGGGCGGCGGTCGCCGCGGTGCGGGCGGCGTCGTCCGTGGCGGTGGCGACGGCGCGCGCCGCGTCGGCCAGCGCGTCCGGCCCGGCCCAGTACCAGACCATGTGCGCGATCGGATAGTAGACGAAGGTCAGCCACAGGGCGGTGAACAGCAGCACGGCCGAGAAGCGCGTGCGCTCCGCGAAGGCGCCCACGATCAGCGCCGGCGTGATGCAGGCGAATGCGGCCTGGAAGGCGATATAGGCGTATTCAGGGATGACGACGCCGTTGGAGAAGGTCGCCGCCGTGGTGGATGCGTCGACGCCGGAGAGGAACAGCTTGTCGAAACCGCCGACGAAGCTGTTGAGCCCGCCGCCGCCGGTGAAGGCCAGCGAGTAACCGAAGACGACCCACATGATCGCCGACAGCGACACCACCGCCAGCACCTGCGAGAGCACCGAAAGCATGTTCTTGGAGCGCACGAGACCGCCGTAGAACAGGGCGAGACCCGGCAACGACATGAACAGCACCAGCGCCGCGCAGATCAGCACGAAGGCGGTGTCGCCCTTGTCGGCGACCGGCGCGTCCTGCGCCAGCGCGGGCGTTGCCAGAAAGGCGGCGGCGAGCGCGAGCGGCAGGGCGTGCCCGGCGCGCGGCCTCCGCGACGGGGAGGGGAACTTTGAACAAAGAAGCTTCATCGAATGGATTCCTCCCGTCACAGGGCGTCGCGGCCGGTTTCGCCGGTGCGGATGCGGATCGTCTGTTCTATGGGTGAAACGAAAATCTTGCCGTCACCGATATGGCCGGTGTAGGCGGCGGTCTTGATCGCCGTCACGACGGCATCGACGAGAGACGCCTCGACGGCGACCTCGATCTTGAGCTTGGGCAGGAAACTGACGGCGTATTCGGCGCCGCGATAGATTTCCGTATGCCCCTTTTGACGGCCGTAGCCCTTCACTTCGCTCACTGTCAGCCCGTGGATGCCGAGCGCAGTCAGAGCATCGCGAACTTCCTCGAGCTTGAAGGGCTTGATAACGGCCACGACGAGTTTCATGGCGTTGTCTCCCGCTGCGGATTCGGCGCGCACCATCGCGGCCGATGCGGAAGAACAATCAAGCTTCGTGCCAGATCGGCGCGGTATGCGAAAAAAACATGGTGGGCGATGGCCGAAAAGGCGTACAGGCGCAAAAAATGCTGCAAATGGCGCGAGAAAAAGCGGGCGCCCGGAAAAATCCGGGCGCGAGAGAGCCTAAAAATTAGGCAATGATCAAAATATGGTCGGAAATCAGGCGGAATCGCGAACGGGGCGGATGAGCCCTTCCTGGGCGACGGTCGCGACATGCAGGCCGTCACGGGTGAAGATGAGCCCGCGCGACAAGCCGCGCCCGCCGCCGGAGAAGGGGCTTTCCTGCGAGTACAGCAGCCACTCGTCCGCCCGGAACGGCCGGTGGAACCACATGGCATGATCAAGGCTGGCGCCCTGGATGTCGCCGTCGAAGACGGAGCGTCCGTGAACGGCGAGGCTCGTGTCGAGCAGCGTCATGTCGGAGGCATAGGCCAGCACGCAGCGATGAATCGCCTCGTCGTCGGGCAGCGGCCCGGTGGCGCGAATCCACATGGAGAAGGCCGGCTTGCGCGTGCCCTCGACGCCGGGGTTGAAGCGGTTGTAATCCACGGGCCGCAGCTCGATGGGCCGTTCCCGCTCGAAATAGGCGCGGATATGGGGCGGTATCCTTTGCAGGAAGGCGCTTTTCACCTCCTCGGCGACGGTTTCCTCGGGCGGCGGCGCGACGGGCATCGGCGGCTGATGGCGCAGGCCGGGTTCTTCCTTGTGGAACGAGGCGATGAGCGTGAAGATCACGCGGCCGTGCTGCACGGCCTCGACATGGCGCGTGGTGAAGCTGCCGCCGTCGCGGATGCGCTTGACGGCGTAGATGATCGGCGTCGTCGGATCGCCCGGCAGCACGAAGTAGCAATGCAGCGAATGCACATTGCGCTCGGGGGCCACCGTGCGCGTGGCCGCGACCAGCGCCTGCCCGATGACCTGCCCGCCGAAAACGCGCTGCCAACCCTCTTGCGGGCTGTTGCCGCGGAAAAGATCGTCCTCCAGCGCCTCCAGATCGAGAATGGAAAGCAGGCCGGCGACGGCGGGGTTCACGGCGGTATTCTCGTCAGTGCTCATGGGCGCAATCCCGTATCGCTGAGGGGCGTTTCGTCGAGCGCACCGGCGGCTTCCCTTTCCGGTAGCAGAACAAACGCTTGTTTTATTGTCCTGACATATGATGAGGCAGCGGCCGGCTCACCGGCCTGCGGTTATGGGGCATGTTCCCCTGCGGCGCGTCAAGTGTATATTGGAGCGATTTTCATCGTCGCTGAATCGGGGCCTTGCGCAATCCACTCCGGTTTCCGCGTTTTGCCGCAGCTTGCATCCGATTCGATGCCCGGATGGCATGCAGGCTGCTATAGGATGTTTTGGGAAAGTCTCGATGACAGGGCGCGGACGCCGCGCCGGGGAGTGCGGCAGATGACGGATGCGGCTTACAAGGGGCGGGCCATCGCGGTGGCGGGCGGCGGCGCGGCGGGTCTCGGTGCGGCGCTGGCGCTGCGTCAGGCGGTCGGCGGGCGGTATCCGGTCGTGGCGTTCGATCCGGCGCTGGCGCGTGAGCCCGCGCACGAGAAGGGCCGCGCCTACGCGCTCGCCGGCGGTTCGCAGCGGATGCTTGCGGCGTTGGGCGTGTGGGAGCGAATCGCGGCCGACGCGCAGCCGGTCGCCGCCATGCGCATCACCGACAGCCGTCCCGGCGACGCGGTTCGCCTGCCGATCCTGACATTCGGCGACGCCGGCGAAGCGGACGGGCCGCTGGCATGGATCGTCGAGGGCGACGTATTGCTCGCGGCGCTGCGGCAGACGGCCGTGGCGGCGGGAATCGCCCTGGAGCCGGCGGCGGTGAAGGCGGCGTCCGCATCCGGGGGGCTGGCCCGGCTGACGCTGGACGACGGCGAAACGCGCGAGGCGACGCTCGTCGTGGCGGCGGACGGCAAGAACTCCCCCTTGCGCCGGGCGGCGGGCATTTCGTGGATCGGGCGGCCCTACGGGCAGGCCGGTATCGTCGCCACCATCGGCCACGAGCGCCCGCATGCGGGCGCGGCGGTGCAGCATTTCCTGCCGGCGGGCACCTTCGCCATGCTGCCGCTCACCGGCAACCGCTCGTCCATCGTCTGGGTGGAGCGGGAGGAGGATGCACGCCTTTACGCCGATCTCGATGGCGAGGACGTGATCCGCGAGGTCGAGCGTCGTTTCGGCGCGTCCCTCGGCCGGCTGGAGTTGCTGGACCGGCCGCGCGCGTTTCCGTTGGCCGCCGGCATCGCGCGCCGCTTCACCGGCGAGCGGCTGGCGCTGGTGGGCGATGCGGCGCATGTGGTGCATCCGCTGGCGGGCCTTGGCCTCAACATCGGCCTGCGCGACGTGGCGGCGCTGGCGGAGGCGGTCGCCGACAGCGTGCGGCTGGGGCTCGATCCGGGCTTGCCGGATACGCTGGAAGCCTATGCGCGCGCGCGCCGGTTCGACGTGGTGAGCACCGGCCTCGCGATGGACGGCATGAACCGGCTTTTCTCCAACGATATCCTGCCGCTGCGGCTCGCGCGCGACCTCGGCCTCGGCGTCGTGGACAGGCTGCCGGGCCTCAAGCGGCTGCTGGCGCGCGAGGCCGGCGGCCTCACGGGCGCCCCGCCGCGGCTGTTGCGCGGTGAGGCATTGTAGAGTTCTTCTTTCAGGCCGCGATGGAGGCATGCGGCGCGGCGGCGTGGACCTCCGCGTCGACATGCGGCGCGAAGGCCGAAAAATTCTCCCGGAACATGGTGACGAGGCGCGCGGCGGTTTGCGCGAACGCCGCCTTGTCGGCCCACGTCTTCACCGGATAGAGGATGTGCGGCTCGATGCCCGGCACGGAGGTCGGCACGGTGAAGCCGAAATAGGGATCGGTGCGGAAGCTCGCCTCGTTGAGGGAGCCGTCGAGCGCCGCCGCGAGCAGCCGGCGCGTCACGCGGATCGGCATGCGTCGCCCGGTGCCGTATTTGCCGCCCGTCCAGCCGGTGTTCACCAGCCAGCAGTCGACGCCGTGGCGGGCGATGAGATCGCGCAGCAGATTGCCGTAGACGGACGGATGGCGCGGCATGAAGGGCGCGCCGAAGCAGGTGGAGAAGGTCGCCTCCGGCTCGGTCACGCCCTTTTCCGTGCCGGCGACCTTGGCCGTGTAGCCGGACAGGAAGTGATACATGGCCTGCGCCGGCGTGAGCTTCGCGATCGGCGGCAGCACGCCGAAGGCGTCGCAGGTAAGCATGACCACGTTCTTCGGGATGCCCGCCCGCCCCGTGGCGCTCGCGTTGGGGATGAAGTGGAGCGGGTAGGCGCAGCGCGTGTTCTCGGTCTTCGATATGTCGTCGAAATCGGGCATGCGCGTCAGCGGATCGACGACGATGTTTTCGAGCACGGTGCCGAAGCGGCCGGTCGTGGCGAAAATCTCGGGCTCGGCCTCCGCCGAGAGGCGCACCGTCTTGGCGTAGCAGCCGCCTTCGAAGTTGAAGATGCCGTTCGCCGACCAGCCGTGTTCGTCATCGCCGACGAGCGTGCGGGAGGCGTCGGCGGAAAGCGTCGTCTTGCCGGTGCCGGAAAGGCCGAAGAACACCGCCGCGTCGTCCGCGTCGCCGGTGTTGGCCGAGCAATGCATCGGCATGACGCCCCGGTCCGGCAGCACGAAGTTAAGATAGGTGAAGACGGATTTCTTGATCTCACCCGCGTAGGAGGTGCCGCCGATGAGGATGATGCGGCGCGAGAAGTCGCAGGCGATCACCGTGGAGGAGCGAACGCCGTGGCGCGCGGGATCGGCCTGGAAGGAGGGCAGGTCGATGATCGTCAGGTCCGGGACGAAACCGGGAAGCTCGCTCCTGTCGGGGCGGATCAGCAGGTTGCGGATGAACTGGGAATGCCAGGCATACTCGGTGAACACCCGCGTCTTCACGCGGTAGTCCGGGTCCGCGCCGGCGTGAAGATCCTGCGCGAATAATTCTTTGCCGGCCGCGTGGGCGAGGAAATCCGCGAGCAGCGTGTCGAATGATTCGGGCGCGAGCGCGCCGTTGTTCTCCCACCATACCGCGCCGTCGGTCTGGGCGTCGCGGACGATGAACTTGTCCCTGGGGCTGCGGCCGGTGTGCACGCCCGTCTCCGCGAGAAGGGCGCCGCCCGCCGCGAGCGTCGCCTCGCCGCGCCGGATGGCTTCCTCGGTAAGAAAGGGCGCCTCGAAGTTCCAGTAGATGCGCGCGACGTTGCGCAGGTCCGCCGCGCCTGCCGCTTCGCTGAATACGCCGATATTCTCCATGAGGTCCCCTCCCGCTGTCGATCCGAACGGCATTTTCCGTTGTCCGCCGCCTGCATACAGTAGATGCCGATGTGCCCGAACAATGCAACGGGTGCGCGAGCGGATTGTGTCGTGGGCGGCGAGGGTGTAACCTCGAAAATCGGGTCCGGTTGCCGGCGCGCCACAATTTGGCCCCGCTCGCCCGTTTCAGAAAGAAACCGGGTTCCACGGGGGAGCCACCGCCGAGGAGAGCGACACCGCATGCCAACCATCGCCCTTGTAGATGACGACCGCAATATCCTGACGTCGGTATCCATCGCGCTGGAGGCGGAGGGCTATCGCATCCAGACCTATACCGACGGCGCGACCGCGCTCGACGGCCTTGCGGCCGATCCGCCCGACATGGCCATCTTCGACATCAAGATGCCGCGCATGGACGGCATGGAACTGCTGCGCCGCTTGCGGCAGCGGACCGATCTGCCGGTGATCTTCCTCACTTCCAAGGACGACGAGATCGACGAGCTGTTCGGCCTGAAGATGGGCGCGGACGATTTCATCCGCAAACCCTTCTCGCAGCGCCTGCTGGTGGAGCGTGTGCGCGCGGTGCTGCGCCGCGCCGCCCCCCGCGACCAGAGCGCCCCGCGCGAGGTCGACGCCGCGCGGGTGCTGGAGCGCGGCCTGCTCAAGATGGATCCCGAGCGCCACACCAGCACCTGGCGCAACCAGCCCGTGACGCTGACGGTGACGGAGTTCCTGATTCTTCAGGCGCTGGCCCAGCGCCCCGGCGTGGTGAAGAGCCGCAATGCGCTGATGGACGCCGCCTATGACGATCAGGTATATGTCGACGACCGCACCATCGACAGCCACATCAAGCGGCTGCGCAAGAAGTTCAAGGCGGTCGACGACGAGTTCGACATGATCGAGACGCTCTACGGCGTCGGCTATCGCTTCAAGGAGGCATGAACGCCTCGCGCTCACGATAACGCTGACTGTCGATGACGATCGAATATCCCGACATCGGTCCGGCGGGGGCTTCGGAGAGGGCTTCCGGAAGCGCTCCCGCCGCTTCGGCGCGCGCGGCGCGGCGGCGGCGCACGCGCATCCGGCTGGTGCTGCGTCGGGTGCTGCAACGCGGCCTTTCCAGCCTGACGCGCCGCATCGTGCTGCTCAATCTCGCCGGGCTTGTCGCGCTGCTGCTCGGTTTCCTCTACCTCAACCAGTTCCGCGCCGGCCTCATCGAGGCGCGCACGCAGAGCCTGCTTATCCAGGGCGAGATCATCGCCGGCGCGGTGGCCGCCTCCGCCACCGTGGAAACCGATACGATCACGCTCGACCCGGACCGCCTGATGCAGCTTCAGGCGGGCGAGAGCCTGGGGCTCGGCGACGATCTGTCGCCGCTCGATTTTTCCATCAATCCCGAGCAGGTGGCGCCCGTCCTGCGCCGCCTCGTGACGCCGACGCGCACCCGAGCCCGCATCTACGACCGGGAGGGAATGCTGCTGCTCGATTCCCGCCAGTTCTATTCGCGCGGCGACATCCTGCGCTACGATCTGCCGCCGATCGGCCAGAAGGCGGGGCCGCTCGGCACCCTGCGCGGCTGGCTCGCGCCGGTCGAGCATCTGTTCGGCGGCGGCGCCTCCGGCATCACGGACGAGATCAATACGGCCAACGGCCGCAATCTGCCCGAGGTGAAGCAGGCGCTGGCGGGCACCGCCGCGAGCGCCGCCCGCGTCAATTCGCAGGGCGAGACGATCGTTTACGTGGCCGTGCCGGTGCAGCGGCTGCGCACGGTGCGCGGCGCGCTGCTGCTCTCGACGCAGGGCGGCGATATCGACGCCATCATCGCCGGTGAGCGCTGGGCCTTGCTGCGGGTGTTCGCCGTCGCGGCGGCGGTGATGACCGTGCTGTCGGTGCTGCTCGCCGGCACCATCGCCGGCCCGGTGCGCCGCCTCGCCGAGGCGGCCGAGCGCGTGCGCCGGGGCATCAAGTCGCGGCAGGAGATTCCCGATTTCACCGACCGGTCGGACGAGATCGGCCACCTCTCCGGCGCGCTGCGGGACATGACGCAGGCGCTTTACCGGCGCATCGAGGCCATCGAGAGCTTCGCGGCCGATGTGGCGCATGAGCTGAAGAACCCGCTCACCTCCCTGCGCAGCGCGGTGGAGACGCTGCCGCTGGCGCGCAATGACGAATCGCGCGCCCGGCTCATGGCCGTGATCCAGCAGGACGTGAGGCGGCTCGACCGGCTGATCAGCGACATCTCCGACGCCTCGCGTCTCGACGCGGAACTCGCCCGCATCGAGGCCGAGCCCGTCGACATGCTGCAACTGGCGGAAGCGGTGGCGGCCGTCGCGCGTTCCGTTCACGATCATCCCGTCACCGTCACCGTTACCGGGGCCGACGATCCGGGCCGGGATTTTCTCGTGCTGGGCCATGACGGCCGGCTCGGGCAGGTGCTCAACAACCTCGTCGACAACGGGCTGTCGTTCTCGCCGCCCGGCGGCGAGATCCGCATCGGGCTGGCGCGCGAGCGCAACGAGGTCGTGCTCTCGGTCGAGGATGACGGTCCCGGCATCCCGGAACATGCGCTGGAGCGCGTGTTCGAGCGTTTCTACACGGATCGCCCGGAGCAGAAATTCGGCCAGAACTCGGGGCTCGGCCTGTCCATTTCGCGCCAGATCGTCGAGGCGCACCGCGGATGCATCGAGGCCGGCAATCGCGCGCCCGCGCCGGGCGCGTCAGGCGGCCGCGGCGCCCGGTTCGTCGTGCGACTGCCCGCCGCCGTCGAGCAGGGCGGCTGAGCGCGATGGAGTATCCGCCGCGTCAGGAAACCGTTCACGCCACGGCGGTCGTCATCGGCGAGACCGGCGTGCTCATCCGCGGCCGCTCGGGAAGCGGCAAGTCGACCCTCGCCCGACGACTGATCGCCCGCGCCGCCTGCGGCGGCCGCTTCGCCCGCCTCGTCAGTGACGATCGCGTGCGGCTGACGGCCGTTCACGGCCGGCTCGTGGCTGAGAGCGTCGCCGCCATCGCCGGCCTGCTGGAAGTGCGGGGCGTGGGAATCATCGCCGTTCCCCACGAGCCGGCGGCCGTGGTCGGACTGGTGGTGGATATGGAAATGCCGCCGGAACGCCTGCCTTCCGACTGCGACAAAATGACAACAGTTCTGGAAATTGATTTGCCGCGTATCGCCGCCGGCGGGCTCGCCGACGCCGCCGAAGTCATCAACCGCCTTGTTGTGCAAGGGAAAAGTGACGGGGCATGATATTTGTGGCCGAACGATGACGAAATGTTCTTAGAACCCTTGCACTTTTCCCTGCAATGCACAAAATGATTGCTCCTGTCATGAATTATGACGGTGGCACAGGGTTCTGAATGATCGGTCTCGTATTGGTGACTCATGGCTCTCTGGCGACGGAGTTTCGCGCCGCGCTGGAGCACGTCGTCGGTCCGCAGACACAGCTGGAGACCGTCGCTATCGGTCCCGAAGACGATATGGACGGCTGTCGGCAAGATATACTGTCGGCCGTATGCAGGGCTGATGCGGGAGACGGGGTGGTCGTACTGACCGACATGTTCGGCGGGACGCCCTCGAATCTTGCGATTTCCTGCATGAACGGCAGCAAGGTGGAGGTTATCGCGGGCATCAACTTGCCGCTGCTGATCAAGCTGGCGTCGGTGAGGGAAGATCGGCCGCTCGACGAGGCGGTGATCGAGGCCCAGGAAGCGGGCCGCAAGTACATCAACGTCGCCAGTCACGTCCTCACCGGCCGGTGAGGCTTCGCGCGGGCGGTCGACGGCCCGCTATTGACAGGGCAGAGGAAGGCGCTACCTGAATGGTGGTGTGCGGGCGCCGCCGCGACGGCGGGCCGGCAAGGGCATCACCGTTTCGCGCGGGGTCAGCGTTCCTGACTGCGGCGCAGTTTTGAAGAGTGGCCGATCTTGACCGATTCCATCGACAGCGCTTCGCACCTGTCCGCCGATAATCCGCCGCCGCGCGAACTGCCGATCGTCAACCGCAAGGGGTTGCACGCGCGCGCTTCCGCCAAGTTCGTCCAGACCGTCGACCGGTTCGACGCCGAGGTCACGGTGACCCGCAGCGGGGAAACCGTCGGCGGGCGCTCTATCATGGGGCTGCTGACGCTCGCCGCCGCCAAGGGCACCACGATCACCGTCGCGGCCTCCGGCCCGCAGGCGGGCGAGGCGCTGGACGCCATCGAGGCCCTGCTCGCCGGCCGCTTCGGCGAGGATGAGTAGGGCGTAACCCGAAAGACGACTCCCGCTCCGCTTTTGCTTGTGGCTGAAAAGGCTTTTCTTTTTCCTTCGCTCGAATGCCGCGTGGGCTTGGGGTTTTTCAGCTTTTCGCTTCGCTCAGGACGAGAAAAGCGCCGGGTTTCATGGGCCGGAGCGGTCTCATGGGCCGATCCATATATAAAGATCTCTTTATATGCCGGTTGCCGTTTTGCGTCGGCGCTGCTATAGAGCGCAGCGGACGGGGCGTCGTCGCGCCCTCGATACGTCTTTATCAGGATGGGACGCTTCATGTCGCAGGATTATGTCGTCAAGGATCTGTCGCTGGCCGATTGGGGCCGCAAGGAAATCTCCATCGCCGAAACGGAGATGCCGGGGCTGATCGCGGTGCGGGAGGAGTTCGGTCCGTCGCAGCCGCTCAAGGGTGCGCGTATCGCCGGCTCCCTGCACATGACGATCCAGACGGCGGTGCTGATCGAGACGCTGACGGCGCTGGGCGCTCAGGTACGCTGGGCGTCGTGCAACATCTATTCCACGCAGGACCACGCGGCGGCGGCCATCGCGGCGAGCGGCGTGCCGGTGTTCGCCGTGAAGGGCGAGACGCTGGAGGAATACTGGAACTATACCCGCCGGATTCTGGAATGGGACGACGGCGGCACGCCGAACCTCATCCTTGACGACGGCGGCGACGCGACGCTTCTCGTGCATCTCGGCCTCAGGGCGGAGCAGGGCGACGCCGCCTTCCTCGACAAGCCCGCCTCGGAAGAGGAGGAGGTGCTTTTCGCGCTGATCCGGCGCACGCTCTCCGAAAAGCCCGGCTGGTTCGCGCAGCTCGCCGCCAACATCCGCGGCGTGTCGGAGGAGACGACGACCGGCGTCCACCGCCTCTACATCATGGAGAAGGAAGGCGGCCTGCTTTTCCCGGCCATCAACGTCAACGATTCGGTCACGAAATCGAAGTTCGACAACCTCTACGGCTGCCGCGAGTCGCTCGTCGACGGCATCCGCCGCGGCACGGACGTGATGATGGCCGGCAAGGTGGCCATGGTGGCCGGCTTCGGCGACGTGGGCAAGGGCTCCGCCGCCTCGCTGCGCAACGCCGGCTGCCGCGTGCTGGTGTCGGAAGTCGATCCCATCTGCGCCTTGCAGGCGGCGATGGAAGGCTATGAGGTGGTGACGATGGAACAGGCGGCGCCGCGCGCCGACATCTTCGTCACGGCGACCGGCAACAAGGACATCATCACCATCGAGCACATGCGTGTGATGAAGGACCGCGCCATCGTCTGCAACATCGGCCATTTCGACAACGAGATCCAGGTCGGGGCGCTGCGCAACTACCAGTGGAACAACATCAAGCCGCAGGTCGACGAGATCACCTTCCCCGACGGCAAGCGCATCATTCTGCTGTCCGAGGGGCGGCTCGTGAACCTCGGCAACGCGACCGGCCATCCCTCCTTCGTGATGTCGGCCTCCTTCACCAACCAGACGCTGGCGCAGATCGAGCTGCATACGAAGCAGGGCGAATATGCGCGCAAGGTCTACACGTTGCCCAAGCATCTCGATGAAAAGGTGGCCGCGCTGCATCTCGCCAAGATCGGCGTGACGCTGACGAAGCTCACGGACGAGCAGGCGGCCTATATCGGCGTCTCGGCGGCCGGGCCGTTCAAGGCGGATCATTACCGTTATTGAGCCCCTCATCCGTTCGCGGCCGGAAGATTATGAAGGTCCGGCCGCGACATATTGAATCGGCTCACGATTTTTTTCGGCGGCAAGCCCCAGATAGCTGGGGGCACGCGGCGTTTCCTCACCGTTAACCACTTTCTGATGAGCTGCGCGAAACGTTAATGTACGAGTGATTCGCGGTTCGGCGGGGTGCCGGGCGCGGTGTTGTCGCAAGGCTCTGCGGGCGGGGGTGATGACGGGGATGGCGCGCGCGCATCGGCGTTGGTTCAGGGCTGCGTGGCGCGCGGCCCTGTTCTCCTGCGCGCTGGCCGCCCCGGCGACGGCGCAGGCGGCCGGGGGCGAGGCGGGCGCGTTGCGGTTGACGCCGCATGCCGCCGCGATCGTCACGGTTTTCGCGGGGCTCGCGGCGGTTTTCGCGGTCGTGGCCATGGCGCTGCTGCGCGAGCGTGCGCGGGGGCAGCGCAGCGCGGCGGCGCTGCTGCGGGAGCTGAACGATCTGCGCACCCGCCACGACCGTCATGCCACGCTGATCGCCAGCGATCCCCAGATCATCGTCAGTTGGCCGGCCCGCGACGGCGAGCCCGTCATCGAGGGCGATGCCGCCATCGCGGTGCCGGGGCAGCCGGCGCGGCGGGTGCTGGCCTTCGGCGCCTGGCTCGCGCCCTCGCACGCGCAGGCGCTCGATGCGGCGCTCGATGCGCTGAAGAACGGCGGCGAACGCTTCCATCTCGGCGTGCGCGCGCTCGACGGGCGTTATTTCGAGGCGGACGGAAGGGCGATCGGCGGGCAGGCGGTGTTTCGCCTGCGCGAGATGACCGCCGACCGGCAGGAACTCGCCCGCGCCCGCGACGCGCTGGCGGCGGCGCGCGGCGACCTCGCGGCGCTGCGCACCATGCTCGACGCGATGGCGCAGCCGATCTGGCTGCGCGACCGGGACGGCGCTCTCATCTGGGCCAATGTCGCCTATGCGGCGGCGGTCGGCGCGGCGGACGGCGCGGAGGTGGTGGCCCGCCAGATGGAGTTGCTCGACGAGGCGGCGCGCAACGCGGTGCGGGCGAAGATCGCGGCCGGCGCCGTCTATGCCGGGCGCGTCTCCACCGTTGCGGGGCAGGCGCGGCTGGCGCTGGAGATCGTGGAAAGCCCCGGCGGCGGCGGCACCGCCGGCATGGCGAGCGACGTGACGGCGCTTGAGGAAGCCCGCGCCGAGCGCGACCGTCTGAAGGAAGCGCATACCCGTACGTTGGACAAGCTGCCCACCGCCGTGGCCGTTTTCGACGCGAACCGGCGGCTCGTGTTTCACAATGCCGCCTATCGCCGGCTGTGGGCGCTCGACGCCGCGTTTCTGGAGACGGCGCCGGATGACGGCGATGTTCTGGAGCGGCTGCGCAGCGAGCGCAAGCTGCCGGAGCAGGCCGATTTCCGCGCGTGGAAGCGCGAGCTGTTCGCGGCCTACGGCGCCTCGGCGGCGCAAAAGCACTGGTGGTATCTGCCGGACGGGCGCACGCTGCACGTCGTGGTCACGCCCAATCCGCAGGGCGGCGTCACCTATGTTTTCGACGACGCGACGGAGCGGTTCTCGCTGGAATCGCGCTACAACGCGCTGATGCGAATGCAGGGCGAGACGCTCGACTCGCTGCGCGAGGGCGTTGCGGTGTTCAGCTCGGACGGCGGGCTGAAACTGTCCAACCCGGCCTTTTCGGAACTCTGGGATCTCGACGACGCGCTGATCGCCTCGCGCCCGCATGTCGACGCCATCGCCGGCCATTGCGCCGCGCGCTCGGTGAATGCGGCGGTGTGGGACGGCATTCGCATGGCGATCGCCGGTCTGCACGACACGCGCACGCCGCATACGTTCCGCGTCGTGCGCGCGGACGGCGCGACGCTCGATTGCGCCACCGCCCCGCTGCCGGACGGTTCCACGCTGCTGACCGTTACCGACGTGACGGCGAGCGTCAATGTCGAGCGGGCGCTGACCGAGCGCAACGAGGCGCTCGAAAGGGCGTCCCGCATCCGTGACGATTTCGTGCATCATGTCTCCTACGAGCTGCGCTCGCCGCTCACCAGCACCATCGGCTTCGCGCAACTGCTGGCGGAGGAAACGGTGGGGCCGCTGAACGCCAAGCAGCGCGAATACGCCGACCACATCACCCGCTCGTCCGAAAGCCTGCTGGCGCTGATCAACGATATTCTCGATCTCGCCAGCATCGACAACGGCGGTGTGGAGATGAGCATGGGCGATGTCGACGTGGCGGAAGCCGTCGCCGGCGCCATTCGCGGCATCGAGGACCGGCTCGCCGAGAAGGCGGTGAAACTGCGGGTCGACGTGCCGGTCGACATCGGCGTGTTCATCGGCGATGCGCGCCGCGTGCGGCAGGTGCTCTACAATCTGCTGTCGAACGCCGTCAACGCCTCGCCGTCCGGCGGCACGATCGTCGTCGGGGCGGCGCGCGGCCACAGCGACATCCGCATCGCGGTCGCGGACGATGGTCCCGGTCTGCCGCCGGAGCAGGCGGCGCATCTGTTTTCCCGCGCGCGGACGGCGGACATGGGACTTTCGGCGAGCGTCGGCCTGTCGCTGGTGGGGTCGTTCGTGGAGCTTCACGGCGGCCGCGTGGAGGTGGAGACGGCCGACGGCGGCGGCACGCGGATCGTGTGCGTCTTTCCGTTGGCGCGCGCCAAGGCGGGGCAAGAAGCCGGGCAAGCCGGGGAAGCGGCGGCATGAGCGATGGCGAGACGAACATGACCGCGACCGGAGCGGCGGCCGCGACGACGACCTGGGCGGTCCGGCTTTCCGACGAGGCGGCCACGGCGGGCCTTGCCCGCGTGCTGGCGGACGAGGCGCGGCCGGGCGATCTCATCACGCTCTGCGGCGATCTGGGCGCGGGAAAGACGACCTTCGCGCGGGCTTTCGTGCGCGCCGTCGCGGGCGATCCGCAGCTCGAGGTGCCGAGTCCGACTTTCACGCTGATGCAGGTCTACGAGACGGCGCGCGGCCCGGTGGTGCATGCCGATCTCTACCGCATCGGCGATCCGCTGGAGCTGGACCATCTGGGCTGGGACGAGGCGGCGGACGGCGCGATCGTGCTGGTGGAATGGCCCGACCGGGCGGGAGAATACCTGACGGGCGATCGGCTGGACGTGAACCTGCGGCTGGTGCCGGGGCTGGAGGGCGAGCGAATCGCGGTGCTGACGGCCTCGGGCGCACGGGCCGCGCGCCTTGCGGAGATGAAGGCGCTGCGCACCGTGCTGGAGCGTTCGGGCTGGGGCAACGCCGCGCGCGTTCCCATCTACGGCGATGCCTCCATCCGGCTTTACGAGCGGCTGACGAAGCCGTCTGGCGAGACGGCGATTCTCATGTTCTCGCCGCCGCGCCCGAAAGCGCCGTCCTTCGGCCGCGAGAAGCCCTATCACGTCGTCGCGCGGCTGTCGGATTCCGTGCATGCCTTCGTCGCCGTCGACCGGGGCTTGCGGGCGCTCGGCTTCAGCGCGCCGGTCATCTACGGGCAGGATCTCGACGCCGGCCTGCTGGTGGTGGAGGATCTCGGCAGCGAGGGCGTGACGGACGCCGCCGGTCCGATTCCCGAGCGCTATGCCGAGGCGGTGCGCCTTCTCGCGCGCCTGCATACCTCGCAGGTGCCGGATGTGCTGCCGGTGGTGGACGGGGTGGAGCATGTGGTGCCGCCCTACGACATCGACGCGCTGATGATCGAGGCGCGGCTGCTGCTGGAGTGGTATCTGCCCTACCGCGCCGGGCGCTTCGTGCCGCATGCGGGCCGCGCGGCGTTCGAGCGCATCTGGACCGGGCTGCTGAACGAAGTGCTTGCCGGGCCGCGCACCTGGGCGCTGCGCGATTTCCACTCGCCCAACCTGATCTGGCTGAAGACGCGGCAGGGCGTGGCGCGAGTCGGGCTGATCGATTTTCAGGACGCGGTGATGAGCCATCCCGCCTACGATCTCGCCTCGCTGTTGCAGGACGCCCGCGTCACCGTATCGCCGGCGCTCGAACTGAAGCTGCTGGCGCTTTACGCGCAGGAGCGGCGCGCGCGCGATCCCGGCTTCGACACGCAGGAGCTGATCCGCGCCTATGCCCTGCTCGGTGCGCAGCGGGCGACGAAACTGTTCGGCCTTTTCGTGCGACTCGACCGGCGCGACGGCAAGCCCGCATATCTGGCGCATCTGCCGCGCATCGCCGAGTATCTGCGCCGCAATCTCGCCCACCCCGCCCTGCACGAATTGCGGGACTGGTTCGCCACCCACCTGCCGCAACTGGCGACGGAAGCCTGATTTCCCGCGCGCCGACGGCGGCGAATGGCGCATGGCGGATGTGTTTTCCGCCGCTTGGCGGTTGCCTTATCGTGCGCAGGTTCTAAAAAGGGCGCACATGCGACCCGCACGGGAGAGGTGATGCCACCTGTCCCGGTTTGCCGTAATCCTTGCAAGAGCCATATCAGCAGCGTCAATCATGTCCGAACGCCCGTCGTTTACGCCCACTTCCGCCATGGTGCTTGCCGCAGGGCTTGGCAAGCGCATGCGCCCCGTCACCGCCACCCTGCCCAAGCCGCTGGTGCGCATAGCGGGGCGTTCGCTGCTCGACCGCGCGCTGGACAGGCTCGCCGGCGCCGGCGTGCGCCGCGCGGTGGTCAACGTGCATTACCTGCCCGATCTCGTCGAGCAGCATCTGAAGCATTTCAACGGGCTCGACATCGTCATCTCCGACGAGCGCGACAAGCTGCTGGAGACGGGCGGCGGCACCAAGAAGGCGCTCGGCCTGCTGGGGGCCGATCCCTTCTTCGTCGTCAACACCGACGCCATGTGGCTGGAAGGGCCGACGCCCAATCTCGCCCGGCTGATCCGGCGCTGGAACCCCGACGAGATGGATATGCTGCTGCTGCTCGCCTCGGCGTCCACCAGCATCGGCCATGAGGGCGAGGGCGATTTCCTCATGGACCCCGCCGGCCGTCTCGCCCGCCGTCCCGAGCGGCAGATCGCGCCGTTCATCTATGCCGGCGTCGGGCTGATCAAGCCGGAGCTTTTCGCAGACACGCCCGACGGGGCGTTCTCCCTCAACCTGTTGTTCGACCGCGCCATCGCCGCCGGGCGGCTGTTCGGCCTTCGCCTCGATGGGGAATGGCTGCATGTGGGCACGCCGCACGCGATAACCGAGGCGGAGGAATACGTGGCCGCCAGCGCCAGATGACACGGGCGGGCGGGGCGGCGCGCGTCCACGCCATCCCCGCCGGCGCGCCGTTTCTGGCGACGCTCGCCGACGCGCTGCTCGACGGGCGCATCCTGCCCGGATTTCCTGATCCCGCCGATCCGCTCTCGCTCGCGCGGGCGACGATCTTCCTGCCCACCCGCCGCGCCGCGCGGGCGTTCGCCGCCCTGCTCGCCGCGCGCTTCGCCCCGTCGCCCGTGCTGCTGCCGCGACTCGTGCCGCTCGGCGATGTCGATGACGCGGAGCTGTCGCTCGCGGCGGACGGAGGCGAGATCGACGCATTGGCCGGCCCGGCTCTGGCCGATCCCGCGCTTGCCGCTTCCTTCGCGCCGGCGCTGGGGGACACCGAGCGCCTGCTGATCCTGACGCGGCTCGTGCTTTCATGGGCGCGGGCGGTAGACAGGGCGCTGCTGCGTCTGGACGACCGCGAGCCGCTGCTGGTGCCCGCGTCGCCCGCCGACGCGCTGGCGCTGGCGGGCGATCTCGCCCGGCTCATGGACGCGCTCACCGCCGAGGATGTGCCGTGGAGCGCGCTCTCCGAACTCGTCGAGGAGCGCCATTCGCGCTACTTCGCCATCACCCTGGCTTTTCTGAAGATCGCCGCCGAGCAATGGCCGCAGATTCTGGCGGAGCGGGCGGCGAGCGATCCGGTGGCGCGCAACCATCGGCTGATTCTGGCCCAGGCCGACCGCTTGCGGCGCACGCCGCCCGCCGATCCGATGATCGTGGCGGGTTCCACGGGCTCGCAGCCCGCGACGGCGCGGCTGATCGCAGCCATTGCCCACCTGCCGATGGGCGCCGTCGTGTTGCCGGGGCTCGACGATCGCCTCGATGACGCGGCCTGGAACCTGCTCGGCGGCGATCGGCGTGATGGCGCGCATCCGCAAGCGACCAACCCTCAAGCCACCCATCCTCAAGCGATCATGCACCGGCTGCTGGCGACCATCGGTGTTACGCGCGGCGACGTCGTCATGATCGGCAAGCCGCCCTCGGGGCTGGAGGCGCGGCGGCGCTTCGTGAGCGAGGCGCTGCGCCCGGCCGAGACGACCGACCGCTGGCAAGCCGGCCGTGCCGATCTCGCGCCGGATGCGCTGGCGGGCGTCGCGGTGATCGAGGCGGCGGACGAGCGCGTGGAAGCGCTGGCTGCGGCGGTGGCGCTGCGCGAGGCGCTGGAGGACGAAGGGCGCACAGTGGCGCTGATCACGCCCGACCGCGCGCTGGCCGAGCGGGTGAGCGCGGAGCTGGCGCGTTGGGGCATTGCGGCCGAGGATTCGGCGGGCCGTTCCTTGTCGCGCAGCTCCGCCGGCACGCTGGCGCGGCTTGCGGCGCACGCGGCCGTGTCGAATTTTGCGCCGGAGCCGCTGCTGGCGCTGCTGGCGCATCCCGCGGCGACGTTCGGCCTGGCGCGCGTCGATGTGGAGCGCGCGGCCGCCGCCATCGAGATCGGCCTGTTGCGTGGCCCCGCGCCGCCGGCGGGGCTTGCCGGCCTGCGGACGATCCTGCCGCTGCGCCGGGCGGCGGCGCGGGAGAACCACGCCGCGCGGCCGCTCGCGGCGCTCACCGTCGATGACTGGGCGCTCGCGGAGCGCATGCTCGATCTTTTGCGGGACGCCTTCGCCGGTTTCCTGCCGGGGGAGGGCGAGAACCCCGCCGATCTCGATCTCGTGGCGCTGGCGCCCCGCCATGCGGCGGCGCTGGCGAAGATCGCCGCCCGCGACGGCATCGACATGCTGCCGGCGGACGAGGGCGGCGACGAGCTGGCGGCGCTGTTCGACGAACTGGCGTTTTCCGAAAGCCTTGGCGTGCGCGGGCGCTTCGCCGATTATCCGGGGCTGTTCGACGGATTGGCGCAGATGCGCGTCGTCCGCCGCCGGGAGGCGGATGTCCATCCGCGCGTGAAAATCTGGGGCCTGCTGGAAGCGCGGCTGCTGCATGCGGACCGCGTGGTGCTCGGCGGCCTCGACGAAGGCGTCTGGCCGCCCGCCGCCCGCACCGACGCCTTCCTCAACCGCCCCATGCGCGGCATGCTCGGGCTGTCCCCGCCGGAGCGGCGCATCGGCCAGACCGCGCACGATTTCACCGATGCGCTCGGCGCGCCCGAGGTCGTCATCACCCGCGCGCTGAAGCGCGGCGGCGCGCCGACCGTGGCGTCCCGCTTCCTCCAGCGCATGAAGGCGCTCGCGGGCGCGCCGGCGTGGCGGGCGGTGACGGATGCGGGCGACCGCTACATCGCGCTGGCGCAGGCGCTCGACGCGCCGCTCCCGGTCAAGCCGATCCGCCGGCCCGCGCCGCGCCCGCCGGTGGCGCTGCTGCCGCGCCGCCTCAGCGTCACCGCCATCGAGACGCTGGTGCGCGATCCCTATGCGGTCTACGCGCGCCACATCCTCGGGCTCGATCCGCTGGAGGGCATCGCCGTGCCGCCCGGCGCGGCGGACAGGGGCACGCTCGTGCATGCCGCGCTCGGGGATTTCGCCATGCGCTGGCCGCAGGCGCTGCCCGACGATCCGCTTGCCGAGGTGCTGGCGGCGGGACGCGCCGCCTTCGCGCCGCTCGCCGTCTATCCCGACATCGCCGTGCTGTGGTGGCCGCGCTTCGAGCGGCTCGCGCTGGCCTACGCGGGCTGGGAACAGGCGCGCCGCGCCGCCATCCGCAAGGTGCACGCGGAGATCGCCGGCCGGCTCGACCTGCCGTTGCCGGACGGCGGCAGCTTCGCCCTCACCGCCCGCGCCGACCGCATCGAGGAAACGGACGCCGGCGCGGTGATCGTCGATTTCAAGACCGGGCGGGTGCCGTCGTCGAAGCAGATATTTGCCGGCTTCTCACCGCAGCTCACGCTGGAGGCGGCGATGCTGAAGCGCGGCGCTTTCCAGGGCATCGCGCCGGCGGAAACGCTTGCGCTGCTTTACATGCACGCCACCGGCGGGCGCGAGCCGCTGCTTGAACGGGCCGTCAAGCAGCCGCCGGGCGAGGAACGCACCGTCGGCGCGATCGTTGAAGAACATTTCGCCGGCTTGAAAGCCATGCTGGCGCGCTATTTTGCCGGCAAGGCGGGTTTCGTCTCGCGCCCCTTCGCCGAGTACGCGCGGCGGGAGGGGCCATACGACCACCTCGCGCGGGTGCGCGAATGGTCCGTGATGGCGGAAGGGGAAGACGCATGAGCGACTTCGTGGTGCCGGCCAAGACCGGCTACGACCAGCGCCGCGCGGCCGATCCCGCCGCCTCGGCGTGGGTTTCCGCCAATGCGGGATCGGGCAAGACGAAGGTGCTGGCGGACCGCGTGTTGCGGTTGCTGCTGGCGGGCGTCGATCCGGCGCGCATCCTGTGCCTCACCTTCACCAAGGCCGCGGCGGCGAACATGGCCAACCGCGTGTTCGATGAACTCGGCGCGTGGGTGGCGCTGGACGATGCGGCGCTGTCGGGAAGGCTCGCGGCGCTTGCCGGCGAGACGCCGGCTTCCGGCCGGTTGGCGCAGGCGCGCCGGCTGTTCGCGCGCGCGGTGGAGACGCCCGGCGGGCTGAAGATCGAGACGATTCACGCCTTCTGCGAACGGCTGCTGCATCTTTTTCCGTTCGAGGCCAACGTGCCGGCGCGCTTCGAGGTGCTGGACGAGGCGATGTCGCAGGAGCTGCTCGAACAGGCGACGCGCGAGGCGCTGATCGCGGCGGCGCGCGCCGGCGATCCGGCGCTGACGCAGGCGCTGGCGCTGATATCGCACGAGGCGGGCGACGAGGCGGTGGGCGTCGCGCTGCGTGCGGCGCTGCGCTGCAAGACGTTCCTGCGCGAGCACGCGCGCGGCGACGTGCTCGCGCGCGTACTCGATGCGCTCGGCGCGCTGTGCGGGCTGTCGCCCGGCGAGACGCCGGAGCAGTTGCGCCGCAGGATCGTGGAGGACGGGCTCGCGCCGCAGACGTGGCCGGCGATCGCGGCCGCGCTGGCGCAGGGCGGCAAGACGGACAAGGACCGCGCAGAGGGCTTTCGCCGCGCCCATGCGGCGGCCGATCTTGCGGAGCGTTTCGCGCTCTATTGCGGGCTTTTTCTCACGCAGGCGGGCGAGCCGGCCAAGCGCCTGGCGACGAAGGCCGTCGACCCCGCGCTGAAGGAGCGGCTGGAGGCGGAGCGGGACCGCGTGTTCGCGCTGCTGGGCGGGCTGAAGGCGGCGGAGGCGGTGGCGCGCACGGGGGCGCTGTTCACGCTGGCGGACGCCGTGTTCGGCCGCGTGGAGGCGCTGAAGAACGCGCGCGGCGCGCTCGATTTCGACGACCTCATCGCCCGCACCGTGGCGCTGCTGCGCCGCGCCGATGCTGCGTGGATTCTCTACAAGCTCGACGCCGGCATCGACCATGTGCTGATCGACGAGGCGCAGGATACCTCGCCCGATCAATGGACGATCCTGCGGACGCTGGCGGAGGAGTTCACGGCGGGCGAGGGCGCGGCGGTGCGCCGGCGCACGCTGTTCGCGGTGGGCGACCCCAAGCAGTCGATCTACGGTTTTCAGGGCGCGGCCCCGCATGCCTTCGAGGCGAGCGGGCGGTATTTTCGCACGCGCGCGCAGGCCGCCGGGATGCGCTTCGAGGAAGTGGAACTCACGGTGTCGTTTCGCTCCGCGCCGGAGGTGCTGTCGGCGGTCGACGCCGTGTTCGAGGTGCCGGAGCACCGTCGGGGCCTGTCGTTCGCGGACGATGCCGGCGCGCCCGTTCATGAAAGCGCCCGCCCTTCCGCGCCGGGAATCGTGGAGGTGTGGGAAACCGAGTGGAAGGCCGCCGCCCCGGACGCCGACGCCTGGGCGCTGCCGCTGGATGAGCCGGAAGGGTCCGCCCCGCCGGTGCGGCTCGCGCGCCGCATCGCCGCCGCCATCCGCCGCTGGATGGAGCGGGGCGACGAAACCGGCCGGCCCGTCGCGCCCGGCGACGTGCTGGTGCTGGTGCGCAAGCGCGGCGCGTTTTTCGAGGCCGTCATCCGCGCGCTGAAGGACGCCGGCGTGCCGGTGGCGGGCGCCGACCGGCTGACGGTGGCGGAGCATATCGGCGTGCGCGATCTCGTGGCGGCGGGCCGCGCGGCGCTGCTGCCCCGCGACGACCTGACGCTGGCGGCCGCGCTGAAATCGCCGCTCGTCGGCTGGGACGACGAGGATCTCGTGCGCATCGCCGCGACGCGGGAGGCGGGAACGCCGCTGGTCGACGCGCTGCGGCTGTCGGCGGCGGCGGGCGATGCGGCGGCGCTGCGCGGGCTCGCGGCGCTGACGCAGTGGCGCGATCTCGTGGTGCGAAAGGGATCGCCCGCCGGGCCGTTCGGCTTCTACGCCACCCTGCTCGGGCCTTGCGGGGCGCGCCGGGCGCTCGTTTCGCGGCTGGGCGCGGAAGCGGGCGACGCCATCGACGCCTTTCTGGCGCAGGCGCTCGATCACGAGCGGCGCTTTCCGCCCTCGCTCACGGGTTTTCTGAATGCCTTCGAGGGCGCGACCGGCGACATCAAGCGCGACATGGACGACACGCGCGACGAGGTGCGCGTGATGACGGTGCACGGCGCGAAGGGGCTGGAAGCGCCGGTCGTCTTCCTCGCCGACGGCGGCGAGAAACCGGACGGCCGCCACGATCCGAAACTGATCGAGGTCGAGGTCGTCGTGGACGGCGAGACGGTCGCCGTGCCCGTCTGGTCGCCGGGCGAGAAGCACGATCCCGCGCCTGTCGCCGAGGCGCGCGCGGTGCTGCGCCGCAAGGCGGCGGAGGAAAACAACCGCCTGCTTTACGTGGCGCTGACGCGCGCGAGGAACCGCCTCATCGTCGCCTCCGCCATCAACCGCGCGCCGCCGGACGAGGGCGGCGAGGGCGCCCCCCGCCCGCCTGCCGAAAGCTGGACCGGCATGGTCCTCAACGGGCTCGAACGCGCGCCGGAGGCGGCGGGCGCGGCGCGTCTCGTGCGCGTGGCGCGCGAGGAGGGCGGCGAGGTGCTGCGGTGGCTGACGCCCGACAAGCCGCTTCCCGCCCGTCCGCCGCAAGCGGTTTGGGAGGCCTCGCCGCATGCCGCGCCGGACTGGCTCGCCGCGCCCGTCCGCCCCGAGGCCGAGCCCGCGCCGCCCCTGCGCCCTTCCAGCGCGCTCGCCGCCGCCGACCGGCCGGACCGCGCCGCGGAAACGCCGGCCGCCGCCGCCCGTCTGCACGGCCGGCTCGTGCATGCGCTGATCGAACGGCTGCCGGGCCTGCCGGCGGCGGCGCGGACCGGTGCCGCGGAGGGGTTCGTGAAGGCCCGCGCCGCGCGGATGCCGGAGGCGGAACGCGCCCGGATCGTGACGGCGGCGCTCGACGTGCTGGCCGCGCCGGCACTGGCCGCGCTGTTCGGGCCGGAGAGCCGGGCGGAGGTGGCGCTTGCCGGCAACGTTGAGCTGCCGGACGGCCGCGTGCTGCCCGTTTCCGGCCGCATCGACCGGCTCGCGCTCGCGGAGGGTGAAGTGCACATCGCGGATTTCAAGACCGGCGCGCCGCCGCCGGGCGGCATCCGGCCCTCGCATGTCGCGCAGCTCGCGCTTTACGGCGCGCTGCTGCGGCAGATCATGCCGGCGCGCGAGGTGCGCGCCTTCCTCATCCACACAGCGGGGCCGGCGGTGCTGGAAGTGCCGCAGGCGCGGCTGGATCAGGCGCTGCGTCGGCCGGGGCTCGCCGGGGGCCGGGATATGGCGGCGGATGGCGATCCGGTATAGGATGGCGCCCGGCCGTATCGGCCCCCTGATCCCGGAAAGGCATCCTTCATGAGCAATCCCGCTTCCGTTGCCGTGTTCGTCGGCAGCTTGCGCAAGGCATCCTTCAACCGCAAGGTCGCCCATATTCTCGCCGGGCTCGCCGGCGACAGCCTGAATCTGGAAATCGTCGAGATCGGCGACCTTCCCCTCTACAATCAGGATCTCGATGACGAGGGCACGCCGCCGGTGGCGTGGACCGCCTTTCGCGAGAAGGTGAAAGCCTTCGACGCCGTGCTGTTCGTGACGCCCGAGTATAACCGTTCGGTGCCGGCGGTGCTGAAGAACGCGCTCGATGTCGGCTCCCGCCCCTACGGGCAGAGCGTGTGGAGCGGCAAGCCCGGCGCGGTGGTCAGCGTATCGCCCGGCGCGATCGGCGGCTTCGGCGCCAACCATCACCTGCGGCAGTCGCTGGTGTTCCTCAACGTGCCGACCTTGCAACAGCCGGAAGCCTATGTCGGCGGCATCGGCAAGCTGCTGGACGACGAGGGGCGGCTGACCAACGAGGGCACGCGGAACTTCCTTGCCGGGTTCGTCTCCGATTTCGCCGCCTGGATCGCGGCGAACCGCAAGGGCTGAGGCGGATACAGCCTGAAGAAAAACGGGGAAGGCCGTCAGAGATGCCTTCCCCAGTTGGGCACGATGAGGCTGGAGGATGAACCGGTCCTGCCGGATCGGTTCAAACCTGACAGTCCATTGTTTCAGACGCATGCCGCGCGCGTTACACCCGGGCGCGCTCGGGCACCGGCAGGTTCAGCCAGTCGCGATAGAAGGTGTCGATATCCGGTTCGAAATCGTGAATGACCGGATACCACGGCGTCGGCGCCTCCACGTCGAGCAGGGTGCCGCAATCCGGGCAGTAATATTCGCGCAGCACCTGCCACGTTGCTGTCGGGGCCATGAGCTTCGGGTAGATTTCCTCGATATCGGCCTGCGTATCGCGCACGCGCACGCGCGCGTGCAGCTTCCAGTTCTCGCTGGCGTCGCAGAAGTCGTGGCCGCACTCGCAGCGCACCACCCATTGCTTCGTATCCTTGCGCTGGACGATGTAGAGCTTCGGCCCCAGCGGCAGCAGGATGCGGTCGTCCCACTTCACGCGCTCCTGCAGGATGTCGATGTAGGTGACGAAGCGGTCGGGGTCCTTCGGCGTCGACAGCATCTGGTGCAGGGTGTCGTGGTCGATGGTGCCGTCGACGAGGTCCGCGATCTTGGTGCGGGTGTATGAAGCCATTGTCATTTCCTCCGGATTTTCTTGAACTCTCGCGTGAGCGGGGCGGCGCATGCCGCCCCTGATGACGTCATTCGTCGACGAACTTCACCGTGGTGACGTCCGGCAGTTCGGAGACGTCCATCGAGTAGTTCGCGCCGTAGCTCGGGATATCGAGGTCTTCCTCCTTCAGTTCCCAATCCGCCGGCAACTTCCAGAACGCCTTGAAGTCGGCGAGGAAGCGGGGGCTGAGCTTGAAGGAGGCGGCGAACATCTGCTGCACCTGCGTTTCCGCCTGTTTGGCGACGATCTTCTCGCGTTCCCGCGCCAGCCAGTCGGAGACGGGCTCGGACCTGGCGATGCGCTCCTTGCGGATTTCCTCGCGCCGCGCCAGCGTCGCCGCTTCGTCGATGACCTTGCGGCCGTTCTCGTCCTTCAGCACCGCGCCGTAGACGCGCTCGGCGAAGCGGGGCAGCAGATAGCCGCCGTCGAGGTCTTCCTGGATGCGCCGCGTCTCGCGGTCGAGCGGATCGCCGAAGCCGGGGCCGCCGCGCAGGTAGTTGAGGTAGAGATCGTAGTCGGCGAACATTTCCTCGGTGGTGATCGCCTGCTTGTCGCGCTTGATCTGCGCGGCGGGCAGCAGGCTGTCCCATTCGGGGTTTTCCGGGTCGGTGTCGCCGCCCAGCGGCAGCGGCTTGCCTTCCTCGATGAGCGCCTTGATGTTGGTCTTGTGCGCGGCGAAGCGATAGCCGGAGGCGGCGGGATAGCCGCCCATCAGCCCCCAGTCGGAGGTGATGTGGCCGTTGCCCATGAAGAACATGGTCCAGTCCTTGGCGTTCCAGACCATGCGCAGGCTCTCGAAGCCGCAGCCGCCGCGATACTTGCCGTAGCCGGCGGAGTTCGTCTTGATCTTGCGCCCCAGATAGACGAGCGGCTCGGCCAGTTCCCAGATCTCCATGTCGCCCATGTCGCCTTCCGGGTTCCAGATGGCGGCGGCGTGGTCGAGGCCGTCCTTCACGGCGCTGGCGCCGGTGCCTTCGGCGGCGGACTCGAAGGAGTTGACGGCGTGGATCTCGTCATACTGGTTGAAGCCGCCGCCTTGCAGCCAGTTCGACGTGTTGGCGTTGCCGGAATTCACTTCCTCCAGATAGCCGCGCCCGAAGTACGAGCGGCTGAGGCCGCGCCACAGCGACGTCCACGACGAGACGAGGAAGTGCCAGGCGTAGGAGAAGGCGACGCGCCGGTCGTCCGGGTTCATCCAGGTGCCTTTCGGCAGCCGGAATTCGGTGCCGTAGGCCGCGCCGTCGTTGATCATCTCCGAGGGGATCAGCGTTTGCGTCATCATCACCCAGATGCCGGAGGTGAAACTCACCGCATGGGCGTTGTACGTGTGCCAGCCCCAGCGCGAGGAGCCGTCGAAATCGAGCCGCCAGGTGCCGTCGCCCCGGATGGTGATTTCGGAAGGCGTGTGCATGATGGTGTTGACCTTCGCGAAGTCGGAAGGCACGCGCACGTCCGGGTGGTCGTAGGGCACGTCGACGAAACCGACCTGCCGGTACTTGCCGGGGATGGTCATCGCCTTGATGCGGTTTTGCAGGCCCTGACGGCCGTGTTCCACTGCCTCGTAGGCGAACTTCCAGTAGTTCTCGATGCCCTCCTCGGCGATCACTTCCTCGACCAGCTTGCGGATCATATGGCAGCCAGCGACGCGGGTGCGCTCGTCGAGCACCCAGTAGCGGGTGGTGCGCACCATGCGCTGGCTCTCGTGCAGCCAGTCGCGGAACAGCGTGTCGTCGGCGCCGACCTTGCGGCAGGTGATGGAATAGCCGTCGCCGAAGCGCTGCACCTGCCCCGTCGACATCGAGCCCGGACCGACGGAGCCCGTGTCGATGACGTGGGTGACGCCGCCGACCCAGCCGATCAGCTCGCCTTCCCAGAAGATCGGCACGATGGTGTGGATGTCGCACGGATGCACGTTGCCGATGAGCGCATCGTTGTTACAGAAGATGTCTTTGTCCTTGATACCGGGGTTTTGTTCCCAGCCGTTCTCGATCATGTACTTGATCGCCGCGCCCATGGTGCCGACGTGGATGATGATGCCCGTCGAGGTGAGGATGGAATCGCCGGCCGCGTTGTAGAGCGTGAAGCACAGCTCGCCTTCCTGCTCCACGATGGGGGAGGCGGCGATCTTCTTGGCGGTTTCGCGCGCGTCCACGACGCCGGCGCGCAGGCGCGAGAACAACTTGTTGTAGAGAATGGGCTGGCTGTCCCGCAGCTCCAGGTTTTCGAGGCCGGCGTAATGGCCGCTGGCCTTCGTCGCATCCATCAGCCGGTCGCGATGCTGCTTCAGCGTCTCGCCGCCGCGCACGACGCCGCGCGCCGCCCCCGCGAGGGAATCCTTGTGAACATTGACGTTCATGATGACGTTTCCTCTCCGAATATCTTGTTGTGACAGCTCACACTTCCTTGAGGTGGAACAGGCGGTGGCCGTCGAGCCACGTCTCGAACCCGTCCGGCACGACGAAGGTCGTGGCGTCCGATTCGATGATCGCGGGGCCGGTGATGCGGTTGCCCGGCAGCAGAGTCTCCATGCGATAGAGCTGCGCGTCGACCCAGCGCTTCTTGCGGTAGAATTTGCGCGTGCCGAGGAACGCTTCTTCGGGCGGCGTCGGGCCGTGTTCGGCTTCCTTCGGGATCTTGGGCTTCGGAATCGGCACCGAACCGCGCATGATCGCGCCCGTCACCGAATAGCCCAGCTCCGGCGAGCGGGCGGAAGCCGCGTAGACGCGCCCGTAGGTGTCGTTGAAGGCATCGACGAGCCGGTTCCAGTCCTCGGTCGTGGCGACCGCGGGGAGCGGCGATTCGATTTCAAGGTCGTTGAGCTGTCCGCGATACTGCATGCGGTATCCGGGCGTCAGCGTGACCTGATCCGCCGAATAGCCGTTCAGCCTGAATTCCTCCAGCACGTTCTCGCGCAGCTCCTCCCACGCGGCCTGTAGCGTCTTCGACGCCGCCTCACGCTGGTCGTCGGGCGCATCGGGGGCGAGGTTGATGTCGAGGCTCTTGTCGTAGCGGTATTCGAAATCGGCCGCCGCGCAGCCGAAGGCCGAGAAACCCGCCGCCCATGCCGGCACGATCACGTCCTCGAAGCCGAGGCCCTCCGTGTAGCCGTAGGTATGCACCGGCCCGGCGCCGCCGTAGGAGAAGCACACGAAGCTCGACGGGCTGTAGCCCTTGCCCGAGATCATCGAGCGCAGATAGTCGCGCAGGTCGGAATCGAGCAGTTCGATCACGCCCGCCGCCGCGTCCTCGACCGAGAGCCCCAGCGGGTCGGCGATCTGCGCCTTGATGGCGGCCACCGCGCGGTCGCGGTCGAGCTTGATCGCGCCCCCCAGGAAGTTGTCCGGGTTGAGATAGCCGAGAACGACGTGGCAGTCCGAGATGGAGACCGTCTCGATGCCGCTGTCGGCCCAGCACACGCCCACCCGGTAGCCGGCGGAGTCGGGACCGAGCTTGATCGCCTTCGTGTAGGGATCGAGGCGGATGAAGCTGCCCGCGCCCGCGCCCACCGAGTCCATCGCCACGAGCGGCAGGGAGAGCACGAGGCGCGCCATGTCCGGGTCGTTCTTGATGGTGAGTTCGCCCTGCGTGATCAGCGCCACGTCGAAGGAGGTGCCGCCGATGTCCGAACAGGCGATGTTCTTGTAGCCCAGCACCTCGCCGAGATATTTCGCGCCGATCACGCCGCCGATGGGGCCGGAGACGATGGTGCGCGCCAGCTCCTTCGCCTTCCACGAGATGGTGCCGCCGTGGGTCGCCATCACGCGGAAGTCGAACTTCGTGCCGTGCTCCTTGAAGCTGTCGGAGATTTTCTTCAGGGTTTGGCGCGAAGGCTCGGCGGCGTAGCCTTCCAGAATGGTGGTGTTGGTGCGGTGCGTCTCCTTGCGCACGGGATAGTAGTCGGCGGAGGCGAATACCGGGATGTTCTTGCCGCTTTTCGCCACGGCCTCCTGCACGATGTCGCGCACGCGCCGCTCGTGGGCGGGATTGCGGTAGCTGTGCAGCAGGCTGATGACGATGCCCTCGACATCCTGATCGATCAGCTCCTGCGCGGCTTTCAGCGCGCTCTCCTCACGCAGCGGAATGACGACGGTGCCGAACATGTCGACGCGCTCCACCACGCCGCGCGTGAGATGACGCGGCACCAGCGGCGGGTCGTAGCGGTGCGTGTTGAGGTGGATGCGGTCCTCGTAGGCATAGCCGAGATAGGCCTGAATGGCGCGGCCCATGCGGTGGAAATCCTCAAGGCCCTGGTTGACGATGAGGCCGCATTTCAGGCCCTTGCGCTGCACCACGCGGTTGAGCATGGCGGTGCCGGAATAGACGCCCGTCTGCAACTGCTTCAGCGCGTCGTCGAGGGAGATGCCCCAGGCCGCGAGGCCGTCGACGCTGGAGTTGATGAGGCCGATCGCTTCGTTCTGCGGCGTGCTCTGCGCCTTGCCGACGACGAAGTCGCCGTCCGCGTCGACGAAGAACGTGTCCGTCATCGTGCCGCCGGCGTCGATGCCGAGAACCTGCACGTTTCGGGCCGGCAAGTCCTTGTTGTGGACGTTCATGAAATAACCTCCCCTTTGTCCGTCGTTGTGTGAAGCCGACCGGCGGATGCGATGTCCGGCGGCGCTTGCGCCTGTCGCCACCGGCATGCCGATCGGCTTGCCCGTAACGGAGCAATGGGCGTGCCAGCTCTGTAGATTTAATTCAAACCTTTGAAATAAAAAGATTTATAATTTCATGCCGCGTTGCCGTACTGTCGGCGTGGTGTCGTGTCGGACAGGTATCGGACAATTCATTGTCCGATTTTCGGCCATAGTGAATAAATACATTGATATTATAATCTTCGTCGGAAGATATGTTGGCAATCGCCGTCAAACACGGTTATGGTGCGTAGCCCAGTTGCGCCGGTCATGAAGAAGCGCGACGGGCAGGGGGAAATGTCGGGCGGTTGGCGGACAGCGGCGCGCCTTGCGGCGGCCGCGAGGGTTGCGCGGCAAAATACGCGCGGTGGGTGCCCGTCCGCACCTTTCTCCCGTTGCAGGGTGTCACCTTCCACGCGGCGGCCGGCGGAAGCGGCGCCGCCGGGCGGAGCGGCACGACGGGAAGGGAACCGCTGTGAACGAACGCGATATTCGGCAGGCGTGGGAGTCGTTCGTTTCCGAGGGCCATTTGCCATCGGATTTCCGGCAGGAGGTTGCGGCATCATGGGTTCGTTCTCGCGCCACGACGGGGATCGCGCGCCGGCGCAACGCGCCCAAGCTGCCAGAGCCGGAATTTTTCCGCCGCAGGCATGAGAACCGCCTCCTGCTGAACACGGCCCGCGCCGCACTGGCGAGCACGGCGGATTTTCTGGCCGAGGCGAGTTCGATGATCGTGCTCACGGACCCCGCCGGCCTCATCATCGATACGCAGGGCGATCCGCGCGTCATCGATCTGGGTCGGGATGTCCATCTGGAGCGGGGCGGGCGCTGGATGGAGAACGACATCGGCACCAACGCCATCGGCACCGCCATCGCCATGAACGGCCCGGTCCAGATTCACGCGGCGGAGCATTATTGCGAGGACGTGCAGCGCTGGACCTGCGCCGCAAGTCCGGTGCGCCATCCCGTCGACGGCGAGATGCTCGGCGTCGTCGATATCTCCGGGCCGGCAAGGGCGTTCAATCCGCAAAGCCTGGCGCTCGCCGTTTCCGTCAGCCAGCAGATCGAGGCGCTGGTGTTGCGCAGCGTGCAGGATACGCGCGAGCAACTGCTGCGGGTGTTCCTGTCGCGCCGGTTCCGCTGGCAGAACGATGACATCGTCGTGCTCGACAACCGCGGCGCGATCATCCACGCGACGGACGCGGCACTTGCCGTGCTCGCCCGCGACCATCCCGACATCGTTGCCGGCCGGTCGATCGCGACGTTGCGCGGGGTGCCGCTCAGCCTGTGGCCGTCGCTCATGCAGGGCAGCCTGCCCGGCTCCGAGGTGGAGATCATCGATGCCGTGCATCGGGATGAGGCGGGAGAGGGGCAGATCGGCGCCGTGCTCGCGTTTCCCGGCCGGCGCAGGAGCCGCGCGGTCGCGCCGAAGCCGGCGGGCGGCGAGCGGATCGCGCTCGATGAGATTCTGGGCGAGAGCGCGGCGATGCGCGAGGCCTTCGCGCGCGTGCGGCGCATGGCGGCGAGCCGCGCGCCCGTGTTGATCGAGGGCGAGACGGGCGTGGGCAAGGAGCTTTTCGCCCGCGCCCTGCACACGCTCGGCGCGGCGGAGGGCGCGCCCTTCGTTCCCGTGAACTGCGGCGGCATCTCGCGCGATCTCATCGCCAGCGAGATTTTCGGTTACGAGAAGGGCGCTTTCACCGGTGCGGTCGATCAGGGGCGCGCGGGCCGCATGGAGGCGGCGGACGGCGGCACGCTCTGTCTGGACGAGGTCGGCGAAATGCCGATGAGCCTGCAACCTTATCTGTTGCGGGTGCTGGAGGATGGCGTCGTCTACCGTGTGGGCGCCAATGTCGGGCGTTGCGTGAATGTGCGCCTCATTTCGATGACGAACCGGGATATGCTGGCCGAGGTGGACCGCGGCAACTTCCGGCGTGATCTCTACTATCGCATCGCGACGCTGCGTCTCACGATCCCGCCCCTGCGTGAGCGCGGCGACGATGTGCTGCTGATCGCGGACCACCTGCTGCGCAGAAGCGCGCGCGCCATGAACGTGCCGGCGCCGACGCTCGACAACGAGGTGCGCGAAGCCTTCCTGCGCTATCCGTGGCCGGGCAATGTGCGCGAACTGCGCAACGTGGTGGAAAACATGGTGGTGCTCGGCAACGCGCATCTGACCATGCGCGAGGTGCCGGACGAAATCGTCCGCGCCGTCACCAGCCGCAGCGATCCCGCGTCGACGGGCGGAGAGGCGCTTCCGCCGGCCGACGATGGAGCGCTGCCCTGGAATGCGGCCGAGCGCGCGGTGATCGAACGTGAGTTTGCGCGCAACGGCGGCAATATCTCCCAGACGGCCCGGCGTCTCGGCATCGCGCGCTCGACGCTCTATGCCAAGCTGGAAAAATATGGCTTCCGGCGCGACGGCGAGATGTCTTGAGGGCGCGACGGCGCATCGTGCGGCCCGCCGCACCGGGCTTTGAGTTTCCCTGCCGCCGTGATAAACATGACTTTCAGGGGAGGTGAGACGACCTTTCTTCCGGTGGGAGCCGGGCTTTCGCCCGACCCCCGCTTTCTTGTTGACTGACCGTCAGGGTGAACCGCCAAGTCCTGATCCTGATTGTCAGCGTAAGCCGGAATTTCAATCGTCTCACCTCCTTTCGTGTTGCCGAATCGTGACGACCCGGCCGTTTCCTTCTGCCTCAGACGCAAGATATTTCAAGCGTGATGCCGGGAAAGTGCGGCGTCTGGCGCCGCTTTCGTCGGCGCGTCAGGTTTGACCGAAGAGGCGCGTGCTTTCCGGTTGATGCTGCAAGGATGACTTTTCGGAATGGGTATCGAATTGCAGGAAATGCTTTGGCTGGGCCTCGGCCTCCTGATCGCGGGCGGTGTGACGGGGCTTCTGGCAGGATTGTTCGGTGTCGGCGGCGGCACGGTGAGCGTGCCGATTCTCTATGAGCTGTTCCGTTACATGGAGGTGCCGGAGGAGGTGCGCATGCCGTTGTGCGTCGGCACCTCGCTCGCCATCATCGTGCCGACCTCGATCCGCTCCTTCCGGGCGCATTATGCGCGCGGCGCGGTGGATATGAACCTGGTGCGGCTGTGGGCGGTGCCGGTGGTGATCGGCGTCCTCGCCGGCAGCCTCATCGCCCGCCATGCGCCGGCCGAGGTGTTCAAGGCCGTGTTCGTCGTCGTCGCCGGGCTGACGGGCATCCGCCTGCTGTTCGGCAAGGATAGCTGGCGGCTGGGCGATATCCTGCCGGGGCGTGCCGTCATCCGTGCGGTGGGGCTGGCGATCGGCGTTCTGTCGTCCCTGATGGGTATCGGCGGCGGCCAGCTTTCCAACCTGTTCATGACGCTCTACAGCCGGCCCATCCATCAGGCGGTGGCGACGTCGTCGGCGCTGGGCATCCTGATTTCGATTCCCGGCGCGCTCGGCTACATCTACGCCGGCTGGCCGAACGCGGCGGCATATCCCGGCGTGGCGGCCCTCCAGCCGCCGCTGGCGCTCGGTTATGTCTCGCTGCTCGGCTTCATTCTCTTCATCCCCACCAGCATTCTGGCCGCGCCGTTCGGAGTGAAACTGGCGCACAGCCTGTCAAAACGGCGGCTGGAAATCGCCTTCGGCGCCTTCCTTCTCGCCATCAGCCTGCGCTTCCTGGCCAGTATCGTGATCTGAAGCCCGGCACGAAGCCGTCCGGGCTTATGCCGGGGAGCGGGAAATCACTCCCACTCGATTGTGCCGGGCGGCTTTGACGTGATGTCGTAGGTGACGCGGTTGATGCCCTTGACCTCGTTGATGATGCGCGTTGCCACGCGGCCGAGGAAGCCCATGTCGAAGGGGTAGAAATCGGCCGTCATGCCGTCCACCGAGGTAACGGCGCGCAGCGCCAGCACGTGCTCGTAGGTGCGCCCGTCGCCCATCACGCCGACCGAGCGCACCGGCAGCAGCACTGCGAACGCCTGCCAGATGTCGTCGTAAAGACCTGCGCGGCGAATCTCCTCCAGATACACCGCGTCGGCGTGGCGCAGGATGTCGAGCTTTTCCGCCGTGATCTCGCCGGGGCAACGGATCGCGAGGCCGGGGCCGGGGAAGGGGTGGCGGCCGACGAATACTTCCGGCAGACCGAGCTCGCGGCCGAGCGCCCGCACCTCGTCCTTGAACAGCTCGCGCAGCGGCTCGACGAGCTTCATGTTCATGCGTGCCGGCAGCCCGCCGACATTGTGATGGCTCTTGATGGTGACGGAAGGGCCGCCGGTGAAGCTCACGCTTTCGATGACGTCGGGATAGAGCGTGCCCTGCGCCAGATACTCGACCGGCTGGCCATCCTTCGCGGCAAGCGTCTTCGCTTCCTCCTCGAAAACGTCGATGAACAGCCCGCCGATCGTCTTGCGCTTCACTTCCGGGTCGGTCACGCCCGCCAGCGCGCCGAGGAACCGGTCGCGCGCATTCACGTGAACGAGGGGAATATTGTAGCTGTCGCGGAACAGTTGCACCACGCGCTCCGCCTCGCCGAGCCGCAGCAGGCCGTGGTCGACGAACACGCAGGTGAGCTGGCTGCCGATCGCCTCGTGGATCAGCACCGCCGCCACCGCCGAATCGACGCCCCCGGAAAGCGCGCAGATCACCTTGCCCGTGCCCACCTGCTCGCGGATGCGCGCCGCCGCCTCCGTGCGGAACGTGGCCATCGTCCAGTCGCCCGTGCAGCCGGCGATGCGGCGAACGAAGTTGCGGATGAGGCCCGCGCCGTGGGGCGTATGCACCACCTCGGGATGAAACTGGACGCCGTAGAAGCGCAGCCCCTCGTTCGCGATGACCGCGAAGGGCGCGTTCTCGGAGGTCGCGACCACCGAAAAGCCCTCCGGCAGCCCGGTCACGCGGTCGCCGTGGCTCATCCACACCGGATAAGCCTCGCCCACCCGCCATACGTCATCGAACAGCGCGCTGTCGGCCGCGACATCGACTTCCGCCCGGCCGAACTCGCGGTGATGGCCGCTCTCGACCGCGCCGCCGAGTTGCGCCACCATGGTCTGCTGGCCATAGCAGATGCCGAGCACCGGCACGCCGGCCTCGAAAATCTCCTGCGGCGCGCGGGGGCTGACATCCTCCGTCACGGAAGACGGCCCGCCCGACAGGATCACCCCCTTCGGCCTCAGCGCCCGGAACGCCTCCGCCGCGCGGGTGTAGGGGACCACTTCCGAATAGACACGCTCCTCGCGCACCCGCCTGGCGATGAGCTGCGTCACCTGGCTGCCGAAATCGATGATGAGGATCTTGTCGTGCGTTGCTTCGGTCATGGGCTCAATCTGCTGTCGTGAAGGTCATGCGGCGGGCGCGGGCGGCTGCGGCCACAATACCTTGTCCTGCGGAAAATCATAGATCGCGCCGGTGTGCTCCCATGCCGGCGACAGCAGCCGCACGAGATGCGGCGCGAGTTCTTCCGGCGTGCGCAGCGTCAGCGGGTCCTCGCCCGGCATGGCCATGGCGCGCATGCGCGTGCGCAGCGGGCCGGGGTTGACGAGCGACACCTTCACCGCCGTCGTCTGCGTCTCGGCGGCATAGGTCAGCGCCAGCGCCTCCAGCGCCGCCTTCGACACCGCATAAGAGCCCCAGAAGGCGCGGAACCGGTGCGCCGCCCCGGATGTCACGAACACCGCCCGCCCGGCATCGGAGGCGCGCAGCAGCGGATCGAGCGAGCGGACGAGCCGCCAGTTGGCCGTGACGTTGACGGCGATCACCTCGTCCCAGCGCTTCTGGTCGAGATGGGCGAGCGGCGTCATCGTGCCGAGCACGCCGGCGTTCGCCAGCAGGGCGTCGAGCCGCCCCCAACGGTCGAAGATGGAGCGGCCCAGCCGGTCGAGCGCGTCGAAATCCTTCACGTCGACCGGCACCAGCGTGGCCGAGCCGCCGAGCGCCCGGATGGCGTCGTCGAGTTCCTCCAGCCCGCCCACCGTGCGCGCCAGCGCGACGACATGCGCGCCCGCCGCCGCCAGCGCCAGCGCCGCCGCCCGGCCGATGCCGCGCGAGGCGCCGGTGACGAGCGCCACGCGCCCGGCGAGCGGCGTGTCGGGGGAGGGAGCCGATACCGAAGTCGATGCTGTCATGGCGCTCAGCCCGCTTCCGCCAGCAGCGCCGCGTGGCGCGGCGCCTCGCCCGCGATGTCGGTCAGCGGCGTCGGATAATCGCCGGTGAAGCAATGGTCGGCGAACTGCGGCCGCAGAGAATCGCGCCCCTGATAGCCGCAGGCGCGGTAGATGCCGTCCACCGAGAGGAAGGCGAGCGAATCGGCGCCGATCATGCGCCGCATCTCCTCCACGCTGTGCGTGGCGGCCAGCAGCTTGTCGCGCTCCGGCGTATCGATGCCGTAGTAATCGGGATGCGTGATCGGCGGGCTCGCGATGCGGAAATGCACCTCGCGCGCGCCGGCCTCGCGCATCATCTGCACGATCTTCATCGAGGTCGTGCCCCGCACGATGGAATCGTCCACGAGCACGATGCGCTTGCCCGCCACCGCGCCCCGGTTGGCGGAATGCTTCATGCGCACGCCGAGCTCGCGCACCGACTGCGTCGGCTGGATGAAGGTGCGCCCGACATAGTGATTGCGGATGATGCCCAGCTCATAGGGAATGTCGCAGGCGCGGGCATAGCCGATCGCCGCCGGCACGCCGGAATCGGGCACCGGCACCACGACATCCGCCGTCGCCGGGGCTTCCAGCGCGAGCTGCGCGCCCATCTTCTTGCGCACGTCGTACACGCTGCGGCCGTGCACGATCGAATCGGGACGGGCGAAATAGATGTACTCGAAGATGCAGGGGCGCATCGGCTGCGGCGCGAAGGGCTTGATGGACTCGATGCCGTCCTCGTCGATGACGACGACCTCGCCGTTCTCCACGTCGCGGATGAACTGCGCGCCGATGATGTCGAGCGCGCAGGTCTCGGAGGCGAGGATGTAATGGCCGTCGAGCCGCCCGAGCACGAGCGGGCGGATGCCGAGCGGATCGCGCGCGCCGACGAGCTTCTTGTTGGTGAGGCCCACGAGCGAATACGCGCCCTCGAGCTGCGTGAGCGCATCGATGAAACGATCGACGAAACGGTTGTGGCGGCTGCGCGCGACGAGATGCAGGATGACTTCGGTATCGCTCGTCGACTGGCAGATGGCGCCCTCGCGCACGAGCCGGCTGCGCAGCGTGAGCCCGTTGGTGAGGTTGCCGTTGTGCGCCACCGCGAAACCGCCCCCGGCCAGCTCCGCGAACAGCGGCTGCACATTGCGCAGCATGGTTTCGCCCGTGGTGGCGTAGCGGACATGGCCGATGGCGGAATCGCCGGCGAGTTGCCGGATCACGTCATGATCCGAAAAGGTATCGCCGACGAGGCCGAGCTGGCGCTCGGAATGGAAGCGCGTGCCGTCGAAGGAGACGATGCCCGTGGCCTCCTGCCCGCGATGTTGCAGGGCATGCAGGCCGAGCGCCGTGATGGTGGCCGCCTCGGGATGTCCGTGGATGCCGAACACGCCGCATTCCTCGTGCAGCGTATCGTCGTCGGGATCGAAATCCCGGTCGCCTTGCGGGTCTGTGGACCGACCGTTGTCCATCGAACATCCTCCGATCGCTTGTCGGGCTCGCCTTGCGGAATCGTCGGCCGGCAGAGCGACCGCCCCTTTCACGCGATTGTCATACAGCATCCGCACCGGGAAGGGCGAACCAAATATTCGCGATCCCCGGTTGCGCGCGCTGCATTACTGCGTCCGCGTCTGGCCGCCGAGAAGCTGCTGGATCTGGTCGGCGCCGGGATCGGCGTCGGCGGGGGCGGCGTCGTCGGCGCCCTGCTGCGGCTTGACCTTTTGCAGGACGGCATTGCCGAAATCGGCCGGCAACAGGGCGAGAAGCTGGTCGCCGGTGCTTTGCAGCAGCGGTCGCGACTTCGCGTCCCGCGCCCATTCGGGCTGGGCCTCGGGCTTCACCAGCCAGTTGAAGAACAGGAAGGCGATGGCGCAGATCAGGATGCCGCGCGCGGCACCGAACACGAAGCCGAGCGACCTGTCGACCGCGCCGATGCGCGAATCGAGGATGAGGTCGGAAATCTGCACCGTCACGAACGACACCAGCACCAGCGTGACGATGAACACCGCCGCGATGGCCGCCACCTGCGCCACCGTCGGATTCGAGATGTAGGGTTCGAGATGCGGCAGGACGAAGGGGTGCAGATAGAGCGCCGCGACGGCGGCCGCTATCCACGAAACGATCGCAAGCACCTCGCGCGTGAATCCGCGCACGGAGGCGAGCAGCGACGAGATCAGCACGACGCCGATAACGATCAGATCAAGCAAAGCGATGGGCATGGACCGGCACCTTGGTGGCGAGCGGGACGGATGGACAGACGCGCATGACCACATACGCGCCCGAACCGGGAAGATCGCCCGTGTGTATAGCGGCAGAATTGCGCCGCGTCACCTGTTCGCGCTCGCGCCGTCACGCGCGGGCGGGCGGCGGGCCGCGACGGTCGCGACGAGATCGGCGATATGGCCGAGGCCCTCCAGCGCCACGGGCGGGGTATCGGGCGCGTCCTTGAGGCTCGCGGGCGCCACGGCGCGGGCGAAGCCGAGCTTGCCGGCTTCCTTCAGCCGCGCGGGCGCCTGCGCCACGGGGCGGATCGCCCCGGAGAGCCCGACCTCGCCGAAATACACCGTTTCCGGCGACAGCGGCGCGCCGGCGAGCGAGGAGACGAGCGCGGCCGCGGCCGCGAGATCCGCCGCCGGCTCGCTGATGCGCAGGCCGCCCGCGACGTTGAGATAGACGTCGTGGCTGCCGAGTTTCAGCCCGCCGCGCGCCTCCAGCACGGCGAGCACCATCGACAGGCGCGCGGGGTCCCAGCCCACCACCGCGCGGCGCGGCGTTCCCAGCGAGGAAGGGGCGACCAGCGCCTGGATTTCCACGAGCAGCGGGCGCGTGCCTTCCATGCCCGCGAAAACGGCCGTGCCCGGCGCGGAGAGATCGCGCCCGGCGAGGAACAGCGCCGAAGGGTTCGCCACCTCCGACAGGCCGCGCCCCGTCATCTCGAACACGCCGATCTCGTCGGTGGGGCCGAAGCGGTTTTTCACCGCGCGCAGGATGCGGAAATGATGGCCGCTGTCGCCTTCGAACGACACCACGGCGTCGACCATGTGCTCCACGACGCGGGGGCCGGCGATCTGCCCGTCCTTGGTGACGTGGCCGACGAGAATGACCGTGGTGCCGGTGGTCTTGGCAAAGCGAATCAGCGATTGCGCGCTGCCGCGCACCTGCGTCACCGTGCCCGGCGCCGCCTCGACGGCGCTGCTCCACATGGTCTGGATGGAATCGATCACGGCGAGATGCGGCGGCGCGCCGTCCGTCAGCGTCGCCACGATGTCCTCGACATTGGTTTCGGCCGCGAGCCCCACCTGCGCATCGGCGAGGCCGAGACGTTCGGCGCGCAGGCGCACCTGTGCCACCGCCTCCTCGCCCGAGATGTAGGCGACGCGCGCGCCGCGCCGCGCCAGCGCCGCGCAGGCCTGCGTGAGCAGCGTCGACTTGCCGATGCCGGGGTCGCCGCCGATCAGGATCACCGAGCCCGGCACGAAGCCGCCGCCCGTCACGCGGTCCAGCTCCGCGATGCCGGAGGCGACGCGCGGCGCTTCCTCGCTCGCCCCCTTCAGTCCCTCCAGCGCGAACACGCGGCCCTTGCCGGTCCCGCTGCCGCGCCCGCCCCCCCGCGCGCCTGCTACAGGCGCGCTGGCGGCCTCCTGCGCCAGCGTGTTCCAGCCGCCGCAGGCGTCGCACTTGCCCTGCCAGCGCGAATAGATGGCGCCGCAGCTCTGGCAGATGAAGGAAGGGGATCGGGCCAAAGGTAATTCCGGTGTAAGTATGCCGTCGCGTTCAGAACTGGTCCGGCAGGTGGTCGTCGCTCGCGAGGTTGCCGAAGCGCGTGACATCGGCCTGGAACGAGAGGCGCACGGTGCCGGTGGGGCCGTGGCGCTGCTTGCCGATGATGAGTTCGGCCGTGCCGTGCGCCCGGTCCATCTCGGCCTGCCACTTGAAATAGTCCTCGCTGCCCATCTTGGGCTCCTTGTTCTTGAGGTAATATTCCTCGCGGAACACGAACAGCACGACGTCGGCGTCCTGCTCGATGGAGCCCGATTCGCGCAGGTCCGACAGTTGCGGGCGTTTGTCGTCGCGCGCCTCGACCTGGCGGGAGAGCTGCGACAGCGCCATGATCGGCACCGCGAGTTCCTTGGCCAGCGCCTTGAGCCCGGTCGTGATCTCCGTCAGCTCCTGCACGCGGTTCTCGCCGCGCTTCGATGAGCCCGAGAGCAGTTGCAGGTAGTCGACCACCAGGAAATCGAGGCCGCGCTGGCGCTTGAGGCGGCGCGCGCGCGAGGCGAGCTGCGCGATGGAGATGCCGCCGGTCTGGTCGATGTAGAACGGCAGCATCTGCATCTCGCGCGCCACGTCCGACACCTTGTAGAACTCTTCCTCGGCGATGTCGCCGCGGCGGATCTTGTAGGAGGGCACGCCCGACTGCTCGGCGATGATGCGGGTGGCGAGCTGCTCCGCCGACATTTCCAGCGAGAAGAAGCCGACGATGCCGCCGTTGACCGTCTTCATCGCGCCGTCCGGCTGCTTCTCGCCGCGCCAGGCGCGGGCGACGTTGAAGGCGATGTTGGTGGCGAGCGCCGTCTTGCCCATGCCGGGGCGTCCGGCGAGGATGATCAGGTCCGACGATTGCAGCCCGCCCATGCTGCGGTCGACATCGGTGAGGCCGGTGGCGATGCCGGAGAGGTTGCCGTCGCGCTTGTAGGCGGCGGCGGCGATGTTGATGGCGCTGGTCAGGGCGTCCGAGAAACGCATGAAGCCGCCGTCGTAGCGGCCCGTTTCCGCGAGCTTGTAGAGGCGCTGCTCGGCCGTCTCGATCTGCTCGCGCGGGCTCGAATCGACGGGCGCGTCATAGGCGGCGTTGACCACGTCCTCGCCGATGGCGATCAGTTCGCGCCGCACGGCGAGATCGTGGATGGTGCGCCCGTAATCCTCGGCGTTGATGACGGTGGTGGCCTCGGCGGCGAGGCGCGCCAGATATTGCGGGATGGTGATGCCGCCCAGATCATGCTCGCCGAGAAAGGTCTTGAGCGTGATCGGCGTCGCGACCTTGCCCGCCTTGATCAGCGAGGCGGCGACCTCGAAGATGCGCCGGTGGATTTCCTCCTGAAAATGCGCCGGCTCCAGAAAATCCGACACGCGGAAGAAGGCGTCGTTGTTGACGAGCACCGCGCCCAGCAGCGCCTGTTCGGCGTCGATGTTGTGCGGCATCAGCCGGTATTGCTGCGCCTCGCCGTTGTCCAGCCTTGCCACGAGTGAATTGACGATGCTCATACCTGTCCCATCGACGGCCCGGATCGGATGCTTCCGCGACTCACCGCTCATGATAGAGAAAATCCACGCTCGCGTGTACTGCCCGCAGGCGGGCATCATGGTTTTCCGCCGCGCGGGACGCCGCCTAAAGCGTTTTCAAGCAAAGCGGATACCGCTTTGCGTGAAGAAAACGCGTCAAGTCAATAAGATAGAGCATTTCTGCGTTTCAACGAAACGCCGAAATGCTCTAGTCTCACGATGCGCTATTCGCCCGCCTGCCGCAGTCCCTCTTCGTGGCCAGCGGGTGCGTAGAGCCCGGTTTCGCGCGCGCGCAGCAGCGCCTCCTGCCGCGCGATGTAGTCGCGCGTGAGGGGAACCGCGTCCTGCCGTTTCGCGAGCTGAACCTGAAACACCATCATGCCGTCGTGCCGGAAGGCCATTTCGGAACCGGCGAGGTAGAAGTCGAACATGCGAAAGAAGCGCTCGTCGAACAGCGCCAGCACCTCCTCGCGCCGCGCATGGAAACGCCGCCGCCAGGCCCTGAGCGTATCCGCGTAGTGCAGCCGCAGGATCTCGATATCGGTCACGACGAGGCCCGCCCGCTCGATCGCGGGCAGAACCTCCGACAAGGCCGGAATGTAGCCGCCCGGAAAGATGTAGCGGGCAATCCACGGGTTCGTGCTGCCCGGCCCGTCCATCCGGCCGATGGCGTGCAGCAGCATCACGCCGTTGTCGGCGAGCAGTTTCGACGCCTTGTCGAAAAAGGCGCGATACCACGGCACCCCGACATGCTCGAACATGCCGACGGACACGATCCTGTCCCAGACGGGCTGAAGCGTGCGGTAATCCGCCAGATCGAAGCGGACCCGGTCGTCGATGCCGAGTTCCCGCGCGCGGGCGCGCGACACGTCGAGCTGCTCGCGCGACAGCGTGACGCCGGTGACGGAGGCGCCGCACAGCCGCGCCAGGTAGAGCGCCATGCCGCCCCAGCCGCTGCCGATGTCCAGCACCCTGTCGCCGGGTCGCACCAGCAGCTTGGCCGCGATATGGCGCTTCTTGGCGAGTTGCGCGGCTTCAAGCCCGTCCGGGTCGTCCGCGCCGGAGGCCGCCCGCAGCGCGCCCGGATTCTCGAAATAGGCGCAGGAATACTGGAGATCGCGATCGAGAAACAGCGCATAGAGACGGCCGTCGAGATCGTAGTGACGGGCGACGTTGCGACGCGCGCGGCTCATGACGTTGAATTGCGCGAAGAAGCGGAAAAGCTGCCGCAGCCATCGCATGACGCGCATGGAGGGCGGCGCGCCGCCCGCGTTGTAGTTGCGCATCGCGAGCGCCAGCAGGTCGCCGATCTCGCCTTGCCGGATTTCGAGATCGCCGTTCATGTAGAGTTCGCCCAGCCGCAGATCCGGGTTGAGCAGCAGGTTGCGTGCGGCGCGCGCGGTGGTGAAATGCACGGCGACGGGCGGACCGGAACCGTCGCCGACGGTAAACGGATGACCTGAACCCACCGAGACGGTCAGCGATCCCGACCGTATCAGACGCGTGAGTGCGAAGCGCAGCAATCGTTCCATGCCCACCTCCGTCCTGAGTCACGTCAGCGCTTCACTGAAACGCCGACATGATACAAGCCTTCGATTTCGAGCGCGTTCCGATCGATAAACGATCTCACCCGGCCGGAGCGCGTTCCGACAGCTTTCCCCCGTCAGTCCGGCGCAGGGCCGGGATCCCCTCTGCCTTCAAGGTAATCCCGTTTGGGCAAAAAACAACGGGGAGCGTCTTCACGCTCCCCGCCGCACGATCGACAGATGACTTTTCCGCCGCGCGATCAGGCTTCCTCGTCGTCGCCGGCCGCGTCGGCCAGCGCTGCGCCGACTTCGAGGCCCAGCTCGTCGAGGTCGATCTCCTCGCGGGCGACGACTTCCTCGCCACGGCCCTGGCGTTCGGCCTCCTCGGGGCTGCGGGCCACGTTGAGCGTGATCGACACCTCGACCTCGGGATGCAGCGCAACCGGCACCGCATGCAGGCCGAGCGTCTTGATCGGCGTGTGCAGCACGATCTGCTGGCGATTGATGCTGAAGCCGCCGGCGGTCAGCGTGTCGGCGACGTCACGGGCCGCGACCGAGCCGTACAGCACGCCGGATTCGCCGGCCTGACGGATCAGCACGAAAACCTGCCCGTCGAGCTTCTCGCCCACGGCCTCGGCTTCCTGACGCAGTTCGAGGTTGCGGGCCTCGAGCTGGACGCGCTGGCTCTCGAAACGCTTCTTGTTGACATCCGTCGCGCGCAGCGCCTTGCCGCGCGGCAGCAGGAAATTGCGAGCGTAGCCGTCCTTCACGCGCACGGTGTCGCCGATCTGGCCGAGACGGTTGACGCGTTCAAGCAGAATGACTTCCATTGTTCTTCTCCTTAGTATTCAAACATGTTTTTCGAGTGATTTGCATCCGGCGCGGCATCACGGCCCGCTTTCGGGCGGGCCGGTCTTGCCGGCGGGCCGGGATTTCCACGCCACTGTGGCGGCTCCCGCTCCCGCCAGAATGACGAGAACCCATACCGACAGCAGCAGCAGAGACAGGTAGAGCAGCGCCAGCAGCGCGGGGCGGGCGCGGTTGCCGCGCGTCGCGGCGTGAGCCGCCGCCAGCCCCTGCAAGGCGAAGGCCGCCGAGAGAGCGCCGAGAATGGAGGTCGCCGTCAGGCCCGCGTAATCCGGCAGGACGACCGCGCCGACGGTGGCCGCCGCGGCCGCCAGCAGCGACGAGCGCGGCATCAGCATGTCGGGCAGCGAGGGCCACGGACGCGGCAGGCGTCCCGACACCCGCACCGTGACGGCGGCGAGCCACAGGTTGATCGTCAGCATGAAGACGAAGGTCATGGCGGCGATCGCCGGCACCACCGCCGTGACGAGGCCCACGAACTGCTCCACGTCGGCGTCGACGGGCATGGCGGGCGTGAGTTCGGCGCCGATGACGGCGCGGATCAGCGCTTCGAGATTGCCCCGGTATTCCCCGTATGACGGGCCGAGAGCGATGGCGCCGATCAGCGTGATGAGCGCGGCCGTCCCGGCCATCCATATCAGGAGGCGTCCAAGCGGATACCATTCGATCCGCCCGGCGTCGTCCGCGCGTCCGAGCAGCGCGAGATACGCCAGCCACCATGCCGGCAGCGCCACGGCCACCGCGAACACCGCCCCTGCCGAGGGGGCGAGAAAAACGGCGCAGACGGCCGCTCCCGCCGCGGAGGCGACGAGGCCCGTGCGATGGTTCCAGCCGAGAGCGGCGATCAGGACGGGAAGGGGAGCGACATAGGAGAGCAGCAGGCCGAGCGGCGACATCGTCGCCACCACGCCGAACAACAACGCGGATACCAGGCCCGCGCCCGTGCCGATGAGAAGAATCGTTGCCATCGTCCTGCTGTCCCGCTGCCGTTGCAGGGTTAGAAGCGTCCACCGCCCCAACAATCCCTCCGGCGCTGCGCGACGGAGAGCGACCCGTTCGTTCGATGCGGGCGGCGAAGCATCCGCCGCCCGGTTGTCGTCCATGGCGTCTTCAGGAAAAGCGGATGGCGCTTTGCGTGAAAAACGCGTCGGATCAAAAAGCTGCGGCGCTTACGCGATGACGTAAGGCAGCAGGCCGAGGAAGCGGGCGCGCTTGATCGCCTGCGCGAGCTCGCGCTGCTTCTTGGCGGACACGGCGGTGATCCGCGAGGGAACGATCTTGCCGCGCTCGGAGATGTAGCGCGACAGCAGGCGCGTGTCCTTGTAGTCGATCTTCGGCGCATTGGCGCCCGAGAACGGGCAGGTCTTGCGCCGGCGGAAGAAGGGGCGGCGGGGAGCTGCTGCGGTTGTCATGATCAGTTCTCCTCCGAAGCCTCGGTTTCGATGTCGTCGCGCGGGCGATCCCGGCGCGGTCCGCGATCGCCACGGTCTCCCCGATCGCCGCGGTCGAACCGGCCGCCGCGCTCGAAGCCGCCGCCGTCACGATCGCGGCGGTCGTCGCGGTCACGCTTCTGCAACATGACGGACTGACCTTCCTCGAGTTCCTCGACGCGGATGGTCAGCGAGCGCAGCACGTCTTCGTTGATGCGCTGAAGGCGCTCCACCTCGGCCAGAGCGGCCGGCGGGGCGTCGATGTTCAGCAGCGTGAAATGCGCCTTGCGGTTCTTGCGAATGCGGTATGCGAGGGACTTGATGCCCCACGGCTCGATCTTCGTGACCTTGCCGCCGCCGGTCTCGATGATGCCCTTGTACTGTTCGACAAGAGCCTCGACCTGCTGCTGGGTCACGTCGGGACGCGCCAGAAAGATATGCTCGTAAAGAGACATTTGCGGCCTTTCGTTCCTTATGCAACCGTTGCTCCGGCGCCAAGCCCTTCGAGCCTCGTCACCAAGGCCCGAGTGGAGTTGCGTCGAAGGCGGAGACACGGGACGACGGGGAAACCCCCATGCCAGAAGGCACCGTCCGTTCAGCCCCCGGCCGGAGACAACGTAAAGCGCGCCTCTTACACGACAGGCGCGCCGGATGCAAGGAATCTTCCGCCGATTCGCGCTTTTTCGTGCGGATTGCGGCGATGGCGCCCGTGGACGACGATCATGTATATAACGATAAGTATATCATGGTGAGGCCGCAGGGGGCACGATATGATCATCGGCATCGGTTCCGATCTGTGCGACATCAACCGTATCACCCGCACGCTGGAGCGCTTCGGCGAGCGCTTCACGCACCGCATCTTCACGGAGGGGGAGCGCGCCCGCTCCGAGCGCCGCGCCGCGCGGGCGCCCTCCTACGCGCGCCGCTTCGCCGCCAAGGAAGCCTGCGCCAAGGCGCTGGGCACCGGCATGGCGCGCGGCGTGTTCTGGCGGGACATGGAAGTGGTGAACCTGCCCGGCGGCAAACCGACCATGCGCCTCACCGGCGGCGCGGCGGCGCGGCTCGCCGCCCTGATGCCGGCCGGGCACCGGGCCGTCGTTCACGTTTCCCTCACCGACGACCCGCCGCTGGCGCAAGCCTTCGTGATCATCGAGGCCGTGCCGGATTGAAGCGGCGGCGGGGAACGGGCGGGAAGAGGGGAGAGAGCAAGAAAAAAGGGCCACATGCAGAACATGCGGCCCAAGTCTAGGGAGGAAACGCCCAAGAAGGGCAGCGGCAGGCAGAGCCATACCGCAACGCAACAATACCCGGATCGGAAAATATAGCAAGAGGTTGTCCATGCGTTTGAGGAATATCTCATTTGCGTAAGCAGGACGGCGAAAGCGAAGCATGAACGATTTTCGCCTTTTTCATGCCAGAATTGCACCATTCTCGCATTTGCGCGATTTTGCGGCACTGCGGGTAGAATTGCTGTATTATGCGCCAGAGGCATGCCGGATGTTGTGCAGCCGCCAGATAGCGAAGCGCGCGGGCCGGGTGCGCCGCGCCGCCGCCGGCGTCTCCCGGCGCCCTGCGCGCTCTATCAACGGGCCGCGGCTTCGTTTATCAGGAAAAGCGCAAGCCCCTCGACGCTGTGGATGAACGATCATGTCGCATAATACTTTCGGCCACCTTTTCCGGGTCACTACCTTCGGCGAGAGCCATGGACCGCTGATCGGCGCCGTGGTCGACGGCGTGCCGCCGCGCATTCCGCTCCTTGAGGCCGATATCCAGGCCGAACTCGACCGCCGCCGCCCCGGCCAATCGCGCTACACCACCCAGCGGCAGGAACCGGATACGGTGCGCATCGTCTCGGGCGTCTTCGCCGATCCGCGCACGGGCGAGCAGGTGACGACCGGCACGCCGATCGGCCTCATCATCGACAACGTAGACCAGCGGTCGAAAGACTACGGCGACATCGCCAGCACCTACCGGCCCGGCCATGCGGATTACGTCTATGACGCCAAGTACGGCATCCGCGACTACCGCGGCGGCGGGCGCTCGTCGGCGCGGGAAACCGCGATGCGGGTGGCGGCGGGGGCCATCGCGCGCAAGGTCGTGCCAGGGCTCGTGGTGCGCGGCGCGCTGGTGCAGATCGGCCCTCACGCCATCGACCGCCGGCGCTGGGACTGGGACGAGGTGTCGCGCAACCCGTTCTTCACGCCGGATGCGACGGCCGCGGAAGTGTTCGGCAATTATCTCGACGGCATCCGCAAGAGCGGCTCGTCGGTGGGAGCCGTCATCGAGATCGTGGCGGAGGGCGTGCCCGCCGGTCTCGGCGCGCCGCTCTACGGCAAGCTCGACGCCGATATCGCCGCGCTGCTGATGAGCATCAATGCCGTCAAGGGCGTCGAGATCGGCGAGGGTTTTGCGGCCGCCGCGCTGACGGGCGAGGAAAACGCCGACGAGATGCGCGCCGGCAACGCCGGCGGGCCGACTTTTCTCTCCAACCACGCCGGCGGCATCCTGGGGGGCGTTTCCACCGGCCAGCCCGTCGTCGCCCGCTTCGCCGTCAAGCCGACCTCGTCGATCCTCACGCCGCGCCGCAGCGTCGACCGCGCCGGCGCGGAGGTCGAGGTGATGACGAAGGGCCGGCACGATCCTTGCGTCGGCATCCGCGCCGTGCCGGTGGGCGAGGCGATGGTGGCCTGCGCCGTCGCCGACCATTTCCTGCGTCACCGGGGGCAGGTGGGCGAGGCGCCGGCGTGGCCCTTCGGGCGGAATTGAGTTGTGCTCAATCGCACAGGTTGTCACGGACGCATCCATTTTAGTTGAACTAAAATGGATCGCGGTTTAGCATCGGCTCATGAAGCTTGCGGACTGGCTCGACAGGAACGGCGTTTCGCGCGTGGCATTCGCGCGGCGCATCGGCGTGACGCCGGGCGCGGTGACGCAGCTTTGCAACAACCCGGCCGGCTGGCTCTCGCGCGAGACGGCCGAGCTCATCCTGCGCGAGACGCGCGGGGCCGTGACGCCCAACGACTTTCTCGGCGGCGCGCGCGGTGTCGAGGAGAATATGATGTCCCAGTCGGTTACTGAAGCCATCGAGGCGTTTGCGCGTGGCGAGATCGTCGTCGTCACCGACGACGACGACCGCGAGAACGAAGGCGATCTCATCTGCGCCGCTTCCCTGTGCACGCCGGAGAAGATGGCTTTCATCATCCGCCACACCTGCGGCATCGTCTGTGCCCCGGTGTCGCTGGAGGAGGCGCGCCGCCTGCGGCTGGAGCCGATGGTGGCCTCCAACGACGCCCCGCTCGGCACCGCCTTCACCGTTACCGTCGACGTGCGCCACGGGCTCACCACCGGCATTTCCGCCGAGCAGCGCTCCAACACGGTGCGCGCCCTCGCCAACAACAACATGGGGCCGCACGATTTCGTCCGGCCCGGCCATGTCTTTCCGCTGATCGCGCGCGACGGCGGCGTGCTGATGCGTTCCGGCCATACGGAGGCGGCGGTCGATCTGTGCCGCCTCGCCGGCCTGCCGCCGGTCGGGACCATTTGCGAACTCGCCAACGACGACGGCACCGTGATGAAGGGCGAGCAGATCGCCGCCTTCGCGAAGGAGCACGGTCTGAAGCGCATTTCGGTGGCCGACCTTATCGCCTACCGGCAGGCGCGGGAGAAGCTGGTGGAGCGTGTCGCCACATTCCCCGTGCAGACGGACATCGGCGAACTGACCGGCCATGCCTATGTCACGCCCTTTGACGACGTGCAGCATTTCGCTTTCGTCTACGGGAGCATCGGCGACGGGCGCGGCGTGCCGGCGCGGCTGCACCGGGCGGACGTCATCGGCGATATTTTCGGCGGCAACCAGCTTCATCGCGCGCTCGCCTATTTCGGCGAGCAGGGCAGGGGCGTTCTCGTCTATCTGCGAGACGGCACCGCCGGCGTTCCCGTCAAGCGGCCGGGCGTGCTGGAGGGCACGGAAGCCGAGCGCGCCCGCCAATGGCATGAGGTGGGTCTCGGCGCGCAGATCCTGCGCGATCTCGGCGTCAACTCCATCGACAACGTGGCCACGACGCCGCGCGGTTATGTCGGCCTGTCGGGTTTCGGCATCACCATCGACCGCACGACCGCGCTGGACAAGTAACGCCGGCGCGGCCGGTCTTCTGCCGCGTCACCCCCGCATCAGGGTAGTGACGTGTGCGGCGACCGAGCGCGAAAGGCCGACGAGATCGTAGCCGCCTTCGAGGATCGAGACGACCCGGCCGCCGCAGCGGCGGTCGGCGAGGTTGAGGATCGCCCGCGTCGCGAGGGCGAAATCCGCTTCCGTCAGGTTGATGTTCGCGAGCGGGTCGCGCCAGTGGGCATCGAACCCGGCCGATATGATGATGAGATCGGGCGAGAACGCCTCGATGCGCGGCAGAATCACGCTCTCCAGCGCCTCCCGGAAGGCCGGGCTGCCGTCGCCCGCGTGCAGCGGCGCGTTGACGATGGTGTCGTGCTCACCCCGCTCGCTCGCCGCGCCGGTGCCGGGGAAAAGCGGCATCTCGTGCGTCGAGGCGTAGAGCACGCTCTTGTCCGCCCAGAAGATGTCCTGCGTGCCGTTGCCGTGATGCACGTCCCAATCGAAGATCGCCACCCGGTCGACGCCGTGCTCCTTCTGCGCGTGGCGCGCGGCGATGGCGGCGTTGTTGAACAGGCAGAACCCCATCGGCCGGTCGCGCTCGGCATGATGACCGGGCGGGCGGATGGCGCAGAAGGCGTTGTCGACCTTGCGCGTCACCACCTCGTCGACCGCATAGCTGCAAGCGCCCAGCGCCCGCATGGCCGCGTTCCAGGAACCCGGCGACAGCACCGTGTCGTCGGCGACGTTGATGATATCCTCACGGGGCAACGCCTCGTAGATATCGCGCACGTAATCCTCGGGGTGGGCGAGCAGCGCCAGGGTTTCGTCGCCGCGCGGCGCGCTCTCGCGCAGCAGGCCGGAGAAGATTTCCTGCTCCAGCGCCCGTTCCACGACGAGGAGCCTGTCGGCCCGCTCGGGATGTCCCAGTTGCGTTTGATGATCGAGGCAATCGGGATGAGAGAGATACAGCGTGTTCAATAGACGTTTCCTGCCAACCGGCATCCGGGCCTGAAGCGCGACGGCGGGCGAGGCGCTGATTCCCGAACGCATCATCTTTTTTTTCAAGCATAGCCGTTTTCCCGTCGCCGGCACGCTTTTTTTAGCCAGCAGGGAGAGCCGCCCGGCGGCATCGGCAAAAGACGGCGCGGGAAGGATTGCCTTGCGGCGCCCGCCGTGGCATCAGCCGCCCGTTAACCATTTCCTATGTGGTTAAGATGGAAAATGCGCTTGGCGAATCTGGCAGGTACTGCTTGACCGAATATCTGTCGCGTCGCGGCGTTCCGGGTTTCGGAAGGACGGGAAATGGTGAAATTCGGGGTTGTGAGACTGAGAAGCATGCGGATGCTTGTCTTCGGCATCGGTCTGGTGCTGGCGGGCTGCACATACAGGAGCGTACCTGATCCCGCCGTCTCGGCCAGGGACGCCGAATGGATGGCGCAGATGCCGCAGGCTGATGTCGGGCTGGAGTTCGAGCGGTATCTGATCGACGATCCGACGGGCGAGGCTCCCGGCACCATCGTCGTCGACCAGAAGAAGAAGCTGCTCTTCTATGTGCTGCCGGACCGCAAGGCGATCCGCTACGGCGTCGCGGTGGGGGACGAGGCTTACGGCTGGACGGGCGAGGCGACAATGCGCCGCAAGGCCGAGTGGCCGAACTGGAACCCGCCTGCCGAAATGGTCAAGCGCTGGCCGCATGTGCGCCCGGTTCAGGGCGGGCCTCTCAACCCGATGGGCGCGCGGGCGCTCTATCTTTACGATGCGGAAGGCCGCGATACCCTGTACCGGATTCACGGCACCAACGAACCCGAGAAGATCGGCCGCGCGGTGTCTTCGGGTTGCATCCGCATGCGCAATATCGACGTGATCGATCTTTACAACCGTGTGGAGCCCGGCGCGCGCGTGATCGTGCGCTGACTCCGATTCCCGGTCGGAAACTCCCGGTCGGGACCTCCCGGGCAGAACCTTGCGCCGCGCCTGCGCCGCCTTCATGGCGGCGCGGCATGGCGTGTCGTGCGCCCGGCCGGCCGCGTCAGCTATAGTGGGGCTGACGCAGGAAGGCGGGCAGATCGCGAGGCGCCTGCGCCTTTTCGCGGGTGGCCGGCGCGCGCCGCGTCGCGGCGGCGAGGGCCGGGATGCCGAGCGCCCGGAAAGAGGGCAGCACGCGCTTCTCGTCCGGCGCGGTGGCCGTGCGCGGCGCCGCAACGGCGGCGTGGTCGTCGGTGGCGGTCGTGTGGGTTTGATGCTGCTGGACGGTCATGATATCCACAAGATGCTGGAACTGAACGGTTTTGCCGCGCGCTGACGCCGAATGCCGACGAGCGTCGCTGACATGCCTACAATGTCCGACGATAGCGTCGGAGTGTTGTCCCCTGAATGGCGAACTCGTGGCATCCCGCATTTTGAGCCGGTATTTTCGATGGTGTCGCTAATGGATCGTTAAGCCGTTCACCCCATCCTGCGCGTGCGGCCCGGCGTCTTCACAGAGTATTGGTGGATCATGCGGCGTCTCGTCATCGAGGAACCTGTCAGCCGCGCCGCAGTTGCGGGCTGGCGTATCGGATTGTTCAGCCTGCCGGTCTTTCTCGCCGGTATCGTACTGGTGCGGTCCGGGTCGGCGGAGTTCGGGGCGGGGCTGGCGGTGGCGGGTGCGGCGTGCGTGCTGGCATCGGCCGCGGCGGCGCTGGCGGTGGCGGCGCTTTCCCGGATCTGGCGGGAGGGCCGGCGGGGGCTGGGGCAGGCCATCCGCGCGCTGCTGGTTGCGGCGGCGGTGCTGGCCTATCCGGGTTTTCTCGCCGCCCGTCTCGTGTTCGCGCCCTACTATGCCGATCTGTCGACGGATCTGACGCGCCCGCCCGCCTTCTCGCGCAGCGCGGCCGCCATGGATGCGCGCGGCGGCCGGATGCCGGAGGCGCCCGATTTCCGGGTCGTGGCGTTCGAGGTTCCCGTGCGGCTGTTTCCCGACGGGGCGGCGCTGCGGCAGGCCCAGCGCCGCCGGCTCCCCGACCTCGTTTCCCGCCGCACCGACCTGTCCGCTGACGTGATTTTCGCGCGGAGCCTGGAAATCGCACAAGCGGAAGGCTGGCGCATCGTCGACTCCAGCCCGCCGGGCGGCCGCTTCGGCATGGGGCATCTCGATGTGGTGCGGACGACCGGCATCCTGAAACTGCCGGTCGACATGACCGTGCGGCTGCGCATCCATGCGGAAGGCACCACCATCGACGTGCGCTCCGTTCCCCGTTATCCGCTGTTCGACGCGGGAACTGGCCCGCGATCCATCCAGCGCTTTCTGGAGGGCGTGGCTCCCGAAGAGGGCGTTCCCCGAGGGTGACGGCGCGGGGCGCGCCGTGGCTTATCGCCGCAAGAAGCGCCCGCCGATATGAGCCGGCCCGTCCGCGACGATCGCTCCTGCCGCGATCAGGCTTTCGAGATGCGCGAACACCGAAAGGGCGGCGCCGCCGCGCAGCGCGGGCGCGAGCCCGGTGTAGAGCTTGTCGACGATGTCCTCGATGCGCGTATCGCCGGCCTCGATGCGCGCCAGCACGGCGGCCTCGCGCTGGCGGCGGTGGTGATGGAGGGCGCGCACGAATCGGCGCGGCTCGCGCACGGGCCCGCCGTGGCCGGGCCAGTAAATGCGGTCGTCGCGTTCCCGCAGAAGATCCAGAGAGGCCATGTAGGCCGCCATTGAGCCGTCCGGCGGCGCAACCAGCGTCGTCGACCACGCCATCACATGATCGCCCGTAAACAGCGCGCCCGTCTCCTCAAGTGCGAAGGCCAGATGGTTTGCCGTGTGGCCGGGCGTGGCGAGGGCGGTGAGCGTCCAGCCATCGCCCGACAGCCGCTCGCCATCCGTGAGCACCCGGTCGGGCGCATAAGCCACATCGGCCGCGGCCTCCACCTTCTCGTCGCCGGCGGGGGCGCGGGCGGAGAAATGCGGCGCGCAGCCGACCACCTCCGCCCCTGTCGCCGCGCGCAGCGCCGCGAGGCCGGCCGTATGGTCGAGATGGGTGTGCGTGACGACGATCTGCGTCACCCGCTCATTTCGCACGGCGTCGAGCAGGACGGCGAGGTGGGCGGGATCGTCCGGTCCCGGATCGATGATCGCCACCTCGCCCTGACCGACGATGTAGGTGCAGGTGCCGGTAAAGGTGTAGGCGCTGGCGTTCGGCGCGATCACACGGCGCACGAGCGACTCCAGCGAAACGGCCGGTCCCGCGATCGCGCCGTCGTCTCGCTCGAAAGGTATGTCCGACATGGGATGAACTCGCCTCGGAATGAACTCGTCTCGGAATGAACTCGTCTCGGAATGAACGCCTCTGCGCGCGGCGGCCGGATTTGGGATGCGTGCAAGCTTGCCCCGGCCGGCGGTCGTTCCGCAAGACGTTATATCACCCGAGAGTGTGCATCCGGTGGAAAGGGCGCGAGCGGACTGACGGTGAATGCGGCATATATGTCGGGATTACAACCGCAGGGTGCTTATAATACAACTTTATGTTGCATTCATGTCGCTTCCGTGTATCCTTGTGGCGATCGAAATGACGCATCCAGTCGCTTTTTCGTATTCTGACGCAATTTATGCGCTTTTTTACCGCCAATAGTTATTGCCGTCAATATTTGTATCGATCTCAACTGATTGAGCGTCGATCAGCAGATGGCTGGCGTAAATGGCGCTGAAAGTGGTCTCAATTGGAAGTAGTGAAAAATGGTGAAAATGAATCCGGCTATCAATTGGAAATGCGCTCACGAAAAAGGCGAAAGGAACGTTGTTGCCGATGACAGTTCGCAGCTCACGATGTCAAGTCTGCCGTTCGTGCGTGTCGACAATTCTGCTGATTTCAACAGAGTATGCGGATCGCCCGTATCTGCGACGGCGAGGCCGGCCGATCGTCTGTTCACGGCCGATATCGGCGTGTCGCCCCGGCTGTTCTCCATTTCAGCGACGTTCGGCGATCATATCAGTCACGTCGCGGGGCCGCGGGATGCGGGCCGCTCCGACACGTTCATGCTCTTCAGGCGTGCGGGCGGGGCGCTGCTGCGCATCGACGGCACGGTATTGCCACTCGACGTCGCCATCGTCGGTTCCGATACGGATTTCACCATCCGCGCTGCCGAGAGGGGGCGCGCCTGTTCGGTCGGCTGGATCGCGCTGACGGATGCGCCGGATCTTGCGGCGCGCATGGTGTGGCCGATCGTCGCGCCCTGCGCGTCCGCCGACGGATCGGTGAAAGGCTGCGGCGAGACGTTGCGGGCGCTCGGCGAGAGCATCCTGTCGGGAATGGCGGCCGGAGGGTTGCGATCGGCCGCCGACGTCGCGCTTCTGGCGGGGCGTCTGACCGGTCGGATCCACGACCTGCTGGAAAACGAAGCGAGGATCGAACGGCCGGATATCGGCGGTTCCTGTCCGCAGGCCGGCGGCCGCGATATCGTGGCGGCGGTGCAGCGCTATCTGCGCCAGCATGCGCACAAGGCGGACGTGACGCCCGCCCATCTCGCGCGCCATTGCGCGGTGTCCGTGCGCAAGCTCTACAACGCGTTCGCCAGGGTGGATCTGTCGCTTCACGCCGTCGTGCTCAGCTATCGGCTGGAGGAGGCGCGCCGCCAGCTCGCGGGCGGCGAGACGAAGAAGGTCACGGCCATCGCCTTCGACGCCGGTTTTCGGGACGTCTCGACCTTCTACCGCAATTTTCGCCGGGAGTTCGGCTATTCGCCCCGCGGGGCGGCGGGCGGCGCATCGGACGGCGGCGATGTCGCGCTTGTCGGGGAGAGCCTTGTCGCGGGACAGCGGGACCCGACGCAGGTTCGCGATACGTCTTTCCGGGGCATGCCGCCGCCGGCCGGCAAGGGGGGCGGGCGGCGTGAGGGCGACGGTGAAGCGGTGCCGTTGCCCCGTGAAACGCTTTTCAGGCACCGGAGCCATCTGCGCCCCGGTCTCCCGTCGCTGCCGCCGGGCAGGCATCGCTTCAGTCCCTAGCGCAGTTTGCGTTCAGGTCGATTGATCGATTTGAACGCAAGTCGCGGTAAAATATAGAATTGAGAGCGGGATGGCGTTCAGCCTGATCGCATCCCGCTCCGGAGCGCTTTCCGATCAAACGGAATCATTTGATCGATAAGGAGCCTGTAAGGCGGCGAGCCGGAAAGGGTGCGCACTTTTCGCCCGGATGAATCATCCGGGCGATCGGCATACCCGCCTTTATTGCATGCCGAAGAGTTTGAAGCGTCGCAGCAGCCATTTCTCGATCTCCAGCACGATCATCATGGCGACGCCCAGCCCGACGAGCGCCGCGCCGTCTTGCCACGCAACGGGCCGGGTATCGAAAGTGGCCTGCATGAACGGCATGTAGGTGAACATGAACTGCCCGGCCGTCACCGCCGCGATGGCCGCGATGACGGCCGGCGTGCCGAGCGCCCCCCGCCAGGTGAACGAGGTGGAGTTGAGATAGCGCACGTTGAAAAGATAGAAGGCTTCGAGCACGACAAGGGCGTTGACGCACAGCGTGCGCGCCAGCGCCAGTTCGTCGCCGCGCGACAGGCTGTGGAAAAACACCGCCAGCAGCGCGGCGAAGAACAGCAGGGAGACGAAAACCACCCGCCACAGCATGAGCGGGGAGAGCAGCGCGGCGGTGGCGTCGCGGGGTTTGCGCGCCATCACGCCGGGCTCCCCCGGCTCGAACGCCAGCACAAGCCCCAGCGTGATGGTGGTGATGAGGTTGAGCCACAGGATTTGCGTCGGCGTCAGCGGCATGGCGAAACCGGCCGCGATGGCGAACACGACGGCGAGAAGCTCGCCGCCGTTGGTCGGCAGCGTCCAGGCGATCATCTTGCGGATGTTGTCGTAGACCGTTCGCCCCTCCGAAACCGCGGCGACGATGGAGGCGAAATTGTCGTCGAGCAGCACGACCTGCGCCGCTTCCTTCGCCGCCTCCGTGCCCTTCCGGCCCATGGCGATCCCGACATCGGCCTGCCGCAGCGAGGGAGCATCGTTGACGCCGTCGCCGGTCATGGCCACGATCGCGCCCGTCGTTTGCAGCGCCTTGACGATGCGCAGCTTGTGCTGCGGGCTGGTGCGGGCGAAGACATCGGTGCGCGCGGCGAGTGCCGGCAGTTCCGCGTCCGCAACCCGGTCGACATCCGCGCCCGTGGCGACCGCCGGATTCGGCGCAAGGCCGAGCTGGCGGGCGATGGCGGCGGCGGTGGCGGCATGATCGCCCGTGATCATCTTCACGGCGATGCCGGCGGCGTGGCATTCGCCGATCGCCGCGATCGCCTCGTCGCGCGGGGGATCGATGAAGCCCGTGAGACCGAGGAACACGAGCCCCTCGCGCAGGTCGTCGAAACTCAGGCGCGCGGGCGGCGCGGGCAGCCTGCGGACGGCGTAGCCCAGCAGGCGCTCGCCCTGTTCCGCCGCCCGCGCGATTTCGCCGTGCCAGTAAGCGGTGTCGATGTCCGCATGCCCCTCGCGCGAAAGCTGGCGACGGCAGGCTTCCAGCAGCCGCTCGGGCGCGCCCTTGACGAGGATGACGGCGCCGCCGTCCGGTGCGCGGTGCAGGGTGGCCATGAAACGATGGGCCGCGTCGAACGGAATTTCATCGAGGCGCGTCCATGCCTCGCGCTCCGGCGCGGGATCGAGCCCCGCCTTGTGGGCGAGCGTCAGCAGCGCGCCCTCCATCGGGTCGCCTTCGACAATCCAGCGTCCGTCGCGCCGATGCAGCACGGCGTCGTTGCAGAGCGCGCCCGCGCGCAGGATCAGCGCCGCCGGATCGGCCTGAACGGGAACGGCTTGCGTCAGATCGACCGTCCGCCCGTCCGATGCGGTGACGGCGCCCTCCGGCGCGTAGCCCGCGCCGGAAACTTGCAGGACATCGGTCGCGGTCACGATGCGCCGCACCGTCATTTCATTGCGCGTCAGCGTGCCGGTCTTGTCGGAGCAGATCACCGATGTCGCCCCGAGCGTCTCCACGGCCGGCAGGCGGCGGATCACGGCGTTGCGCGCGGCCATGCGCCGCACGCCGATGGCGAGCGTGATGGTCATCACCGCCGGCAGCCCCTCCGGCACGACGCCCACCGCGAGCGCCACCACGGCGATGAGCGCCTCCGCCCAGCCGAAACCGCGAAACGAGACGGCGAAGATGAACAGCAGCACCGCGAAGCCGAGCGCCAGCAGCGTGAAGCGGCGCGCGAAGGCGTTGATCTGGCGCAGCAGCGGCGTCGACATCGGTTCGACGGTGGCGAGCAGCGTCGATATGTGGCCGATCTCGGTGGCCGTGCCGGTCGCCACGACGATGCCCGCTCCCTGTCCCGCCGCCACCATGGTGCCGGAAAAGGCCATGCTCCGGCGGTCGCCGAGCGGCGCATCGGGCGCTGCGGGCGCGTCGGCCTTTTCGGCGGCGACCGATTCGCCGGTCAGGATCGCCTCGTCTATCAGCAGGCTGCGCGCGCGCGTCAGGCGCAGGTCGGCGGGCACGCGGTCGCCCGCCTCGAGCAGCACGACGTCGCCCGGCACGATGTCGCCCGCCGGGATGCTGGCGCGCGCACCCTCGCGGATGACGTTGGCGCGCGGCGAAATCATGTCGCGGATGGCGCCCAGCGCCGCTTCGGCCTTGCCTTCCTGCACGAAGCCGACGATGGCGTTGACCGTCACCACCGCCAGAATCACGGCCGCGTCGACCAGATGGCCGAGCACGCAGGCCGCCGCCGCGCCGGCGAGCAGCACATAGATGAGAACATTGTCGAACTGCGCCAGAAAACGCATGATCGGGTTGCGGCGCGGCGGCTCGGGCAGGCGGTTGGGGCCGTGGGCGGCCAGCCTTTCCCGCACCTGCGCCTGATCGAGCCCGTCCTCGCCCGCCTGCAACCGCCGGCGGACCGCCTCGACCGGCAGCGCATGCCATGACGGCGGATCGCCGGAAGGAGAGGCGGACGCGGCGGCGGGCGGGTGGACGTTCATGAAACCTCGTCGGTGTCGATCGGCAATGGCGATGGAACGCGGCCCTGCCGCACCGGCGCGGCGCCTGCCCGGACGGCCATGGGAGAGACGACTACAGCAGACTGGCCATCGGCGGATGAAGGATCGATGACGGTGCCGGGAAAATCGGCGTGATGTTGACGGTTGCCCCCGGCCACCGGAATATTCTATGAGCGACGGATCGCAAGTTTCCGCCCGCGTTCGGCGCGGGCAGGGTCAGGGTTCGGGCCGGGACAATATGTCGCTACGCATCGTTTTCATGGGCACGCCCGATTTCGCGGTTCCCACGCTCGCCGAGATCGTCGGGCAGGGGCATGAGGTCGTCGCCGTCTACACGCGCGCGCCGGCGAAGCGCGGCCGGGGCCTTGCCGAACAGCCCTCGCCCGTGCAGGCGATGGCGGAGAGATTCGGCTTTCCCGTGTTCACGCCCGCGACGCTGCGCGACCCGCAGGCCATCGAGACCTTTCGCTCGCTCGGGGCGGATGCGGCGGTGGTCGTGGCCTACGGCATGATCCTGCCGCAGGAGGTGCTCGATGCCCCGGCGCTGGGGTGTCTCAACCTGCATGCGTCGCTGCTGCCGCGCTGGCGCGGGGCCGCGCCCATCCAGCGGGCGGTGATGGCGGGCGACAGGGAGACCGGCGTCGCCGTGATGAAGATGGAGGCGGGCCTCGACACCGGCCCCGTCGCCATGCTGGAGCGGGTGGCCATCGGCCCGGACGAGACCTCCGGCGAACTGCACGACCGCCTGTCGCGTCTGGGCGCGGATCTGATGGCGCGCGCGCTCGCCGCCCTGTCGCGCGGGGCGCTGGGTTTCGTGCCGCAGGCGGAGGAAGGCGTCGCCTACGCGCGCAAGATCACCAACGAGGAAGCGCGTATCGATTGGGCCTGGCCGGCGCGGCAGGTGCACGACCATGTGCGCGGTCTCTCGCCCTTTCCCGGCGCTTTCGTGCTCGCCGATCTCGGCAAGGGGCCGGAGCGGAAGGGGCCGGAGCGGCTGAAGATCCTGCGCACCGCGCTCGCGGAGGGGGCGGGAGCGCCCGGCACGCTGCTCGACGATCACCTGACGGTGGCCTGCGGCGAGGGCGCCGTGCGGCTGTTGCAGGTGCAGCGGGCGGGCAAGGGCGTCGTGCCGGCGGCGGATTTCCTCAACGGCACGCATCTGCGCAAGGGCATGCTTCTGGCGGCGGCGGATAGCGGGGAAACCGCCTGAATGCCGCGTTACAAACTGATCGTCGAATATGACGGCACGCCGTATGTCGGCTGGCAATGGCAGGACAACGGCCGCTCGGTGCAGCAGGCGGTGGAGGAGGCGATCGCGGCCAGCGGCAACGGGCCGGCGCGTGTGCAATGCGCGGGCCGCACCGATGCGGGCGTGCATGCCACGCATCAGGTGGCGCATGTCGATCTTGCGCGCGTGTGGCGTCCCGACCGGCTGCGCGATGCGGTCAACGCGCATCTGAAATTGCAGGGTGATGCGGCGGCGCTGGTCGACGCGCAGGCGGTGGACGAGACGTTCGAGGCGCGCCATTCCGCCATCGGGCGGCATTATCTCTATCGCATCCTGAACCGGCGCCCGCAGCCGGCGCTGGAGCGCGATCGCGTCTGGCACGTTCCCCGCCGCCTCGATGCGGGGGCCATGCAGGCGGGAGCGCAATACCTGCTCGGCAACCACGATTTCACGACCTTTCGCGCCGCGGACTGTCAGGCCGCGAGCCCGGTCCGCACCCTGGACAGGCTGGATGTGGAGCGCATCGGCGACGAGATCCGCATCTTCGCCTCGGCGCGTTCCTTCCTGCACCATCAGGTGCGGTCGATGGCGGGCACGCTCGGACTCGTCGGCGCGGGCAAATGGACGCCGGAGGACGTGGGCGACGCCCTTGCCGCACGCGACCGCGCCCGCTGCGGCACGATGGCACCGGCCTGCGGGCTTTATCTCGTGGGTGTGGATTATCCCGAACAGCCCTGACTAGAGCGTTTTCAAGCAAAGCGGATACCGCTTTGCGTGAAGAAAACGCGTCAAGTCAATAAGATAGAGCATTTCTGCGTTTCAACGAAACGCCGAAATGCTCCAGAGCGTCGTGCGTTCAAGTGGAATCGTCACGCCGCTCTAAATTCTATATTTTACCGCAACTTGCGTTCAATTCGATGGATCGATTTGAACGCAAACTGCTCTATCCGAAATAGCGCTCCAGCGCCGCGCGGTAGATCGCCGTGAGCGCCACGAGATCGTCGACCGCCACGAACTCGTCCACCTGATGCATGGTGCCGCCGACGGGGCCGAATTCCACCACGGGGCAATACGCCTGGATGAAGCGCGCGTCCGAGGTGCCGCCGGTGGTGGAAAGCGCCGGCCGCCGGCCGGTCTGCGCTTCGACGGCCTCGCTCACGAGCGTGACGAACGGGCCCGGATCGGTCAGGAAGGCGACGGCGTTGCTCGGATCGAAGGCGAGCGCGACCTCGGCGTCGCCCTCCCGCCGCGCGCGGGCGAGACGGTCCGCAATCTCCGCCTTCAGGCTGTCCAGCGTCCACAGGTCGTTGAAACGGATGTTGAAGACCGCCGTCGCGGCGGCGGGAATGACGTTCGTCGCCGGGTTGCCGATGTCGATCGTCGTCACTTCGAGGTTGGACGGATCGAAATGCGCCGTGCCGCCGTCGAGCGGGGAGGCGATGAGGGCCGAGAGCGCCCGCAGAAGGGTGGGCACCGGGTTGCGGGCCAGATGCGGATAGCCGACGTGGCCCTGCTTCCCGGTGACGGTGAGCCGGCCGGTGAGCGAGCCGCGCCGGCCGATCTTGATCATGTCGCCGAGCCGGTCGGGGTTGGTCGGCTCGCCGAGGATGCAATGCGAGAGGACCTCGCCGCGCGCCTTCGCCCATTCCAGCAGCTTCACCGTGCCGTTGACGGCGGGGCCTTCCTCGTCGCCCGTCAGCAGGAAGGCGATGGAGCCGGCGAACGCCGGGCGGGCGGCGACGAAATCGACCGCCGCCGTCACCATCGCCGCGACGCCGCCCTTCATGTCGCAAGCGCCGCGCCCGTAGAGCCTGCCGTCAACGATGCGGCCCGCGAAGGGATCGTGCCGCCAGCGCGAAACGTCGCCCGGCGGCACGACGTCCGTGTGCCCGGCGAACATGAGGCAGGGCGCGCCGCTGCCGTAGCGGGCGTAGAGGTTGTCGACATCCGGCGTGCCGGGCGCGGAAAAAGTCACCCGCTCGACGGCGAAACCCGCCGCCGAGAGGTATTCCCCCGCGAGCGCCAGCGCCCCGCCCTCCGCCGGCGTGACGGAGGGACAGCGAATCAGCGCCTGTGCGAGCGAGACGACATCGGTCATGATCGGAAACTCAATCGCGCAGCAGGTCGTTGATGCTGGTCTTGGCGCGCGTCTGCGCATCGACGCGCTTGACGATGACCGCGGCGTAGAGCGAGGGGCCGGGCGTGCCGTCGGGCAGCGGCTTGCCGGGCAGGCTGCCGGGCACCACGACCGAATAGGGCGGCACCTCGCCCTGGAACACCTCGCCCGTCTCGCGGTCGACGATCTTGGTGGAGGCGCCGATGAACACGCCCATGGAGAGCACGGAACCCTCGCGCACGATCACGCCCTCCACCACTTCGGAACGGGCGCCGATGAAGCAATCGTCCTCGATGATGACGGGATTCGCCTGCAACGGCTCCAGCACGCCGCCGATGCCGACGCCGCCGGAAAGGTGCACATTCTTGCCGATCTGCGCGCAGGAGCCGACGGTCGCCCATGTATCGACCATCGTGCCCTCGCCCACATGGGCGCCGAGATTGACGAAGGAGGGCATCAGCACGACGCCCGGCGCGATATGGGCGCCGCGCCGCACGATCGTGCCTGGCACCGCGCGGAAGCCCGCCTCGCGGAAGGCGAGCGCATCCCAGCCCGCGAATTTGGAGGGCACCTTGTCCCACCACACCGCGCCGCCGGGGCCGCCTTCGATGATGCTCATGTCGTTGAGGCGGAAAGAGAGCAGCACGGCTTTCTTGAGCCACTGGTTGATGTGCCATTCGCCATCGATCTTTTCCGCGACACGCGCGAATCCGCCATCGAGCAGGCGCAGCGCTTCCTCCACGCCGTCGCGAACCTCGCCCGTGGTGTCGAAGGAAACGTCGGCCCGCTTTTCCCAGGCGTTGTCGATGATGGAGGCGATGGCGTCGTGTGTCATGGTTGTCCGTGTTTGGTTGGGCAGGCGCTTGCATTGCCGAAAGGCAAAATTTGCCTGCCCGCGCGCGCGTGTCAATGGCCGGGCCGGAACTCGGCTTGGACAGAACGCGCGCGGAGCCTGCCCGACCATCGCGAATACGCGATTCCGTTCCGCTCTATTCCGCGGCCGGCACGTAGATCTGCGCGCCCTGCTCGCGGAACTGCGCCGCCTTGTCGGTGAGGCCGGACAGCCGCTCCGCTTCGGCGCGCAGATCCTGCGTGATGCGCATGGAACAGAACTTCGGCCCGCACATCGAGCAGAAATGCGCCACCTTGTGCGCGTCCTTCGGCATGGTCTCGTCGTGGAAGGCGCGCGCCGTGTCGGGGTCGAGCGACAGGTTGAACTGGTCGTTCCAGCGGAAGTCGAAGCGCGCGCGCGACAGGGCGTCGTCGCGCAGCTTCGCCGCCGGGTGGCCCTTGGCGAGATCGGCCGCGTGCGCGGCGATGCGGTAGGTGATGACGCCGGTCTTCACGTCGTCGCGGTTGGGCAGTCCAAGGTGTTCCTTCGGCGTGACGTAGCAGAGCATCGCCGTGCCGAACCAGCCGATCATCGCAGCACCTATGGCCGAGGTGATGTGGTCGTAGCCCGGCGCGATGTCGGTCGTCAGCGGCCCGAGCGTGTAGAAGGGCGCCTCGCCGCAGGTGGCGAGCTGCTTGTCCATGTTGGCCTTGATCTTGTGCATCGGCACATGGCCGGGACCCTCGATCATCACCTGGCAGCCCTTGTCCCAGGCGATCTTGGTGAGTTCGCCCAGCGTGTCGAGTTCGGCGAACTGGGCCGCGTCGTTGGCGTCGGCGATGGAGCCGGGGCGCAGGCCGTCGCCGAGCGAGAACGACACGTCATACTTGCGCATGATGTCGCAGATCTCGTCGAAACGCTCGTACAGGAAGCTCTCGCGGTGGTGGGAGAGGCACCAGCGCGCCATGATGGAGCCGCCGCGCGAGACGATGCCGGTGACGCGGCTCGCCGTGAGCGGCACATAGGCGAGGCGCACGCCCGCGTGGATGGTGAAGTAGTCGACGCCCTGTTCGGCCTGCTCGATGAGCGTGTCGCGGAACAGCTCCCACGTCAGCTTTTCCGGCTCGCCGTCGACTTTCTCCAGCGCCTGATAGATCGGCACCGTGCCGATGGGCACCGGCGAGTTGCGCATGATCCAGCCGCGGATATTGTGGATGTTGCGCCCCGTCGAGAGGTCCATCACCGTATCCGCGCCCCAGCGCGTGGCCCACACCAGTTTCTCGACTTCCTCCGCCGCCGAGGAGGTGACGGCGGAATTGCCGATGTTGGCGTTGACCTTCACCAGAAAATTGCGGCCGATGATGGTGGGCTCCAGCTCGGGATGGTTGATGTTGGCGGGAATGACGGCGCGCCCGCGCGCCACTTCCTCGCGCACGAATTCCGGTGTGATGAAGGCCGGAATCGCGGCGCCGAAATCCTCGCCGTCCGCCCGGCGCGCCTGCGCGCCGGCCAGCATGGCTGCGCGGCCGAGGTTTTCGCGATGCGCGACATAGATCATCTCGTCGGTGACGATGCCGGCGCGGGCGAATTCGAGCTGCGTCACGGGTTGGCCGTCGCGCCCGGCGAGCACCGGCCGCGCGGCGGGACAGGCCGGCACGAGGCGCTCGGGCGAGACGAATCCGTTGTCCTCCGGCTTCACGGCGCGCGCCGCGATCTCGTCGAGGCCGCGCGCGACAAGCCACGGAGCGCGCAGCGGCGCGAGCCCCTGTTCGAGGTCGATCGCCGCATCCGGGTCCGTATAGGGGCCGGAGGTATCCTGCACGCGCACCGGATCCTCGCCGCAGGCGGGATCGAGCGCGATCTCGCGAAACGGCACGCGGATGTCCGGTCGGCCCTCGGGCGAGGCGTAGATCTTGCGCGAGCCGTGAATCGGCCCGGTGGTGACGGCTGCCGGCGCCGCGGCGACCTTGGTGCGCGGGCGTTTTTCAGTCGTCGTGCTGGTTTCTGCAACTGTCGTCGTCACGGCTATCAACCTCCCGGAAAGTGAGAATCCGGGCGTGAAGCGGCTGACAAGATTTCAGATGCAACGATTTTTGTAACGCAACGAGGCGCTTTTGCGTCGGCATTGTCCCGTCCCTCCGCCGGTATGACCCGGATCAGGTTCAAGGGTCACCGCGGCGCCGTTTGCGTGGCCTCAAGGCCCTGAACGGCATGACGGAATCTCAGCCCCCTCGCGGGACCCCCCTCGGAATAGCCTTACCTTTGACGCAACAGGCGGCTTTGTCAACCGCAAGAATACCGGCCCCCCGCCGCAGGCGGGTTGCACTCGGCCCCGCGTGCCGGATTGAACGCAGGTTCGGAAATCAAAAGACAGGGATGAAGGCGTTTTGCATGGCGGCTTCGATGCGCCGGTCATGCAAGACGCCTTACTCGGCGACCGGCAGGTCGCTGTCCACGGTCTTCTTGCGGGTGCGTGTGGCGCGCAGCTTGCGGACGGGCTCGACTTCCTCGCCGGCCGTCTCCTCGCTCGCGGCGGCACGGCGGCGGCGGGTGCGGGGCGCGGGCGTCTCGGCTTCCGCGGCGGGCGCCGGCGGCGGCTCGACGGGAGCGGCGGTCGGAGTGACTTCCGCCTCGACCACCGGCGCCGCAACGACCGCCTCGGCAGGCTGTTCGGGCGCGGCGCGCACGGGTTCGGCGTGCGCAGGTTCCGCATGCATGGGGTCGGCGGTGACTTCGCGCGCGATGGCGGGCTGCTCGTCCGCTTCCGCAGCCGGGCGAACCGGGGTGGTGAGGAACGCGGGCAGGGCGAGCTGGCGGGCGGCGCCGGCATCCTCGGGGGCCTGTGCGAAGCCGTTCACGTTATCCTCGCGCCGGCGGCGGAAGCGCTCGCGGCGATCCTGCCGCTCGGGGCGCTCGGACCGCTCTTGCGGCTGACGCTCCTGCTGCCTGTCCTGGCCGCGCGCGTTCCTCTCGGGCCGGTCGCGCTGGGGCGGCTGCCCTTCGTCGTCGAACGCGGGGGCGAAGCGCGATTCGGGCTGGCGCTGGCCGACGGTGCGCGGTTCATGCTGGCGCGGCTCGTGCTGACGCGTGTCGGGCTGGGGAGCGCCGTAGTCCTGCACGCCGTAGCCGTAGCCGAAAGCGCCGTCGTCGGCGCCGTCCTCCTGATCCTCGTCCATGGATCGCGGAAATCCGAAATTCTGCTGGTATTGCGCCTGCGCGGCGAGAATGATGCGCAGGTAATGCTCCGCATGCTGGAGATAGTTTTCCGCCGCCACGGGATCTCCGGCGACATGGGCGTCGCGCGAGAGCTGCGTGTATTTCTCGGCGATATGCTGGGCCGTGCCGCGCACCTTGACGTCCGGCCCGTTCGACTCGAACGTCTTCGTCAGCGGGTTGGGAGCTTTCCGGTTGCGGTTGCGCATGCGCCTGTTTTGACCTGGTCTCATCGACTATCTCATTGGGAGCTGAAAATGGGGACGTCGCGTCCCTGCTGTCATCCGGCCCGCTCCGGGTGCGCCGATCGTCTGGCAGGATCGGTTGCCGGTTCCGGTGCCGGTCGTCAAGAGCATCCCTGCCTTTCGTCGAAACGCAGGAATTCTCTATCTTCTTGTTCGAGCATCATCTTTTTCCAAAAGGCGGCATCCGCTTTCCGGGATCATGCTTCCTGGAGGATTTTTGCGTCCCGTCGAAACGCAAAAATCCTCAAGGCTTTGATTTTGAGCGAGTTCTTGTCGATTAAATGATTCCATCTAACCGGAAAGCGCTCCAAAATCCCTGCGTGCTGTCCGTGGCGGCAAGGATACTTGTTTGCCCCCTCGCGAAAGGGCGACAAACAGCCGTTGTTGCGTCAGTGTTCTCTTAAAAAACCTCGATACCGCTTTCCAGAGCCTCATCGTGGCCGAGTGAACCCGCGCGGAAACGAACCTTCCCGGATCGCGGCGCATCCGACGGGCAGCGATTCGCAACGCCATGCACGCTTCAACGACACGAACAGCAGGCAAACCCGCCGCGCCGGCCTGCGGCGGGGAGGCTCCGGACCGCGATCAACGAAAAAGCGACACGCTGATGGATCACATGAAATCCGATCTGCTGGAATCATCCATTTGATAGATGCGATCAGTTCAACAGACGAGCTGGCGGCCGCCCCGACCTACATGCCGAAGAGCGAACCGGATAACCTGATTGACGGCCAAGCTTGATTCACAACCTGACACTACCGGCTTCCCATTATCGCGCCAAGCACTTTTTTGGTCGGAAAGCGTCGAACAGCCTCATCTTTCACAACAATGTGGCAACAATGACGCGCTCTGTTCCGGCGAGATCGAGGATCGCAGGGCGCGGAAGCAGGCCGTTCGCCCGTGCGATATCCGCGATCGCGGCCGCCTGTCCGCGGCCGAACTCCACGACGACCGCCCCGTCGGGACGCAGGATGCGCCGCGCATCGGCGAAGATCTGTCTGTAGGCATGCAGCCCGTCGGCGCCGCCATCAAGGGCAAGACGCGGATCGTAGTCCTTTACATCGGTATCGAGACCCTCCAGGTCAAGAGTTTCGATGTAGGGCGGGTTGGAAAGCACGAGATCGGCGCAACGGTCGGCGAGCGCCGAGGCCCACGATCCCACGATCACCGATACACGATCCCCGACGCCGTTGCGCACCGCGTTGCCGCGCGCCGCAATGGCGGCGTCGGGCGCGAGATCGACTGCGATCGCGCGTGCGTCCGCCAGTTCGTGCGCCGCCGCCACGGCGATGCAGCCCGAGCCCGTGCCGAGATCGGCAATCGTGAAGGGCGCGCCCGTCTGCGCGGATTTGTCGCGCCCCGCAACGATGCGCGCATGTTCGGCGATGGCCGCCTCGACGACATGTTCCGTCTCCGGGCGCGGCACGAGCGTGGCCGGGGAAAGATGAAACGGCAGCCCCCAGAACTCCCGCTGCCCGAGAATGCGCGCCACCGGCTCGCGGGCGAGGCGGCGGGCGGCCATCGCCGCAAGACGCGCGTGGGACGCCGCATCGAGCGGGACATCGGGCCAGGTATAAAGATCGATCGTCGACAGGCGCGCGGCCGCGGCCAGCAGCAGGCGCGCGTCGAGGGCGGCGGTGTCGATGCCCGCTGCCCGCAGATCGGCGGTCAGCCGCGTCAACGCCTCCGCGCGGGAAGGGGGGGCGCCGCTCACGTGGCTTGCGCCGCGAGCAATTCGGCCTGATGCTCGGCGATGAGCGCATCGAGCAACTGGTCGAGCGCTGTGCCCATCATCACCTCTTCCAGCTTGTAGAGGGTGAGGTTGATGCGGTGGTCGGTGACGCGCCCCTGCGGAAAGTTGTAGGTGCGGATGCGTTCCGAGCGGTCGCCCGAGCCCACCTGCAACTTGCGGTCCTGCGCGCGCGCCGCTTCCGTGCGGCTGCGTTCGGCGTCGTAGAGGCGGGCGCGCAGCATGGCCATCGCCTTGGCGCGGTTGCGGTGCTGGGAGCGCTCCTCCTGCACCATCACCACGGTGTTCGTCGGGATGTGGGTGATGCGGATGGCCGATTCGGTCTTGTTGACGTGCTGCCCGCCGGCGCCGCTGGAGCGCATGGTCTCGACGCGCAGGTCCGATTCGTCGATGGCGATGTCGACATCCTGCGCCTCCGGCAGCACCGCAACCGTCGCGGCGGAGGTATGGATGCGCCCGGACGCTTCCGTCTCGGGAACGCGCTGCACGCGGTGCGTGCCGGATTCGAACTTGAGACGCGCGAACACGCCCCGGCCCGCCACTTCCGCGATGATTTCCTTGTAGCCGCCGGCCGTGCCGGGGCTCTCGGAGAGAATCTCGACCGACCAGCCCCTTGTCGCGGCATAGCGCGTGTACATGCGCAACAGGTCGCCCGCGAACAGCGCCGCCTCGTCGCCGCCGGTGCCGGCGCGGATTTCGAGGATGGCGCTCTTCTCGTCGGCGCTGTCCCTGGGCAGCAGCATGATGGTCAGCGCCCGCGCCGCCTCCGCCAGTTGCGCGGCGGCGGCGGGGCGCTCCTCCGCCGCGAAGGCGCGCATGTCCCGGTCCGTCTGCGGATCGGCGACGAGCGCGTCGATCTCGGCGAGGTTGCTTTCCGCCGCCCGGAAGGCGCGGATCGTCTCCACGACGGGATCGAGTTCCGAGAGTTCCCGCGACAGCGCGACGAACGTATCGGAATCCGCCCCCGCCGCCAGCGTCGCCGTGAGCACGGCGTGGCGGTCGATGATGGCGGCGAGGCGCTCGGGGGGCGGGGTGATGATGTCGGTCATGGAGAGCGAAACCGGAAGGTGAGGGCGGCGGGTGGAACGTGCGGGAGGAGCCGGAAAGCGTCGCTACACCGGCACGCCCCGCGCGGCCGCGAAGCCCGCCAGCGCCTGACGCAGCGTGCCCCGGTCGCCCGCCGTGGCCAGCAGGCGCCGCATCTCCGCGGTGATGGCGCCGGCGTCGAGCGACAGCAGCATCGCCTTGACCGGGCCGATGGACGCCGGCGACATGGAGAACGAGCGATAGCCGAGCCCGATGAGCGCCATCGCCTCCAGCGGCCTGCCGCCGATCTCGCCGCAAAGCGTCACCGGCGTATCGTGCGCATCGGCGGTGTCCTGGATCGTCTTCAGGGCGCGCAGCAGCGGCGCGCTGAGCGGGTCGAAGCGCTCCGCCACCTGCCGGTTTTCCCGGTCCGCCGCGAACAGGAACTGCATCAGGTCGTTGGAGCCGACGGACAGGAAGTCGGCCACCTGCACCAGTTCCTCGATCTGGAACACGAGCGAGGGCACTTCCACCATCACGCCGATGGCGATGGAGGCGGGCTCGACATGGCCGTGCTTGCGCAGATAGGTCAGCTCGCGCGCCACGATGGCTTTCGCGCGGTTGAATTCCTCGACGGTGGCCACCATCGGGAACATCACCTTCAGCGCCCGCCCGCCGCAGGCCTTCAGCAGCGCGCGCACCTGCGCCCGCAGCAGGCCGGGCCGGTCGAGCCCGATGCGGATGGCGCGCCAGCCGAGCGCGGGATTCTCCTCCTCCACCGCCTGCATGTAGGGCAGCACCTTGTCGCCGCCGATATCGAGCGTGCGGAAGGTGACGGGCGCGCCGTTCAGCTCGTCCAGCACCTGGCGATAAAGCGCCTCCTGATCGCTGGTGGAAGGCATGCGCTCCGCGATCATGAACTGAAGCTCGGTGCGGAACAGGCCGATGCCGTCGGCGTTGGTCTCCGCCACATGCGGCAGATCGACGAGCAGGCCGGCGTTGACGTTGAGCGATATCCGCTCGCCGTCGGGCGTGACGGAGGGCAAGTCCCGCAGGCTGCGGTACTGCTCCTGCCGCCGGGCGCGCAGGCGCGCCTTCTCGGCATAGGCGGACTGGACGTCGGGCTGGGGGCGCACCTGCACGTCGCCGGCCGCGCCGTCGACGATGATGGCGTCGCCCGGCTCCAGCAGGCCGGTGATGCCGGCGATCTCGCTCACGGCGGGAATGCCCAGCGCGCGCGCCACGATGGCGATGTGGCTCGCCGGGCCGCCTTCCTCCAGCACGAGGCCGCGCAGACGCGAGCGGTCGTAATCGAGCAGCGCCGCCGGCCCCATGGAGCGGGCGACCAGAACGGCGTTTTCCGGCAGATCCTCGCGCGAGGCGCCGAAATGCTCGCCCGCCAGCGCATGCAGCAGGCGGTCGGACAATTCGTCGAGATCGTGCAGCCGGTCGCGCAGATAGGGGTCGGTCTGGCGCAGCATGCGCGCGCGCACGTCCGACTGCACCCGCTCGACGGCGGCCTCGGCGGTGAGGCCCGTCGCCACCGCCTCGCGCACGCGCCGGATCCAGCCCTGGTCGTTGGCGAACATGCGCACCGTCTCCAGCACGTCGCGATGCTCGCCGTGATGCGCCACGTCGCCGCGCTCCACCAGCCTGTCGATGGTCTCGCGCACGGTGGCGATGCCCTTGTCGATGCGCGCCTGCTCCAGCGTGGGGTCGTCCGCGAGCAGGTTCTTCACCACGACGCGGGGTTCGTGCAGCACCGCGTGGCCCAGCCCCACCCCGTCGGCCAGCGAGGTGCCGTGCAGATGCAGCGACCGGCGCACGGCGATATCGGCGCCGGGCTTCGCCAGCGCCTGCAACTCGCCGGAGGCGATCATCTCCGCGAGCACCATCGCCGTGGTTTGCAGCGCCTCGATTTCCTCTTCCGTATAATTGCGCCGCGCCCGGTTCTGCACCACGAGCACGCCCAGCGTGTTGCCCGCGCGCAGCACCGGCACGCCGAGGAAGCTGTTGTAGATCTCCTCGCCCGTCTCGGGCTTGTAGGAATAGGCCGGATGACGCTGCGCGTCCGCCAGCGCCAGCGGCTCCGCATCGCGCGCGATGGTGCCGACGATGCCTTCGCCGAGGCGCATGGTCGTCAGATGAACGGCCCCCGGATTGAGGCCCTCCGTGGCGTAAAGCTCCAGCGTGCCGTCGACCCGCAGCACGTAGACCGAGCAAACCTCCGCCACCATGTTGGAGGCGATAACCGTCACGATCCGGTCCAGCCGCTCCTGCGCGCTGACCGGTTCCACCATGACCTCGCGCAGACGACGCAACAACAATCGTGGGCTCCCCAACGCTCCCCGCATCAGCCCGTTCCCATCAGGCCGTCCGTTGCCGCCGGACGGCGCCTCTCCCGCCGGGACAGCGACTCACCGCATGATTCCCCCGACATCCCCTGTTGGGGGTATAATCGGGTCTCATGCAACTGCGCAAGCACCTGAAATGGGAAGAAGAAAGCCGGTTGCACTTGTGCAATGCAACATGCGCCTCTTTTTCAGGCGGCCTGTCCGGACGGCGCGCATGGACAAGCGACATGCGGTCAGGCAGCACATGGACGAAAACCATATGAGCATGAGCCGCATGATCGCGAGCATGCAACTTGTCGCATGTATTCATGCATGCGCAAAGACGGCGGCACGATTTGCCTGTACTTTTACCCTCAGCTCGCGGCCTTCGCTTCCGCCGCCGGCTTCTTGTCCAGGCCGTAGAGGGAATGCAGCGTGCGCACCGCGAGTTCGGTGTACTCGGCGTCGATCAGCACCGAAAACTTGATTTCGGACGTGGTGATCGCGCGGATGTTGATGCCCTTGTCCGCCAGTGCCCGGAAAGCGCGCGCGGCGACGCCGGCGTGGCTGCGCATGCCGATGCCGATGGCCGAGATCTTCACCACGTCGGTGGCGCCCTGGAGCGTCGAGAATTGAATGGTCTCGCGCAGGTCCTCGAGGATCTGGCGCGCCCGCTCGTAGCTGGAAGAGGGGACGGTGAAGGTGATGTCGGTCGTCGTCGTGTCGTCGGAGACGACCTGGATGATCATGTCGACGTTGATGTTGGCATCCGCGAGCGGGCCGAAAATGGATGCCGCGATGCCGGGATGGTCGGCGACGCGCCGCAGCGTGATCTGCGCTTCGTCGCGCGAGAAGGCGATGCCCGTCACGACCTGTTGTTCCAAGATATCCTCCTCATCGCAAATCAGCGTGCCGGGCCGCGGCGCGGCCGGGTCGTCGAAGCTGGAGCGCACGAAAGTGCGCACGTTGTGTGTCATCGCCAGTTCCACCGAGCGCACCTGAAGCACCTTCGCCCCGAGCGACGCCATTTCCAGCATCTCCTCGAAGGACACGCGGTCGAGGCGGCTTGCGTTGGGCACGACGCGCGGATCGGTGGTGTAGACGCCGTCGACATCCGTATAGATATCGCACCGGTCGGCCTTGATCGCGGCGGCGACCGCGACGGCGCTCGTGTCCGAGCCGCCGCGTCCCAGCGTCGCGATGCGCCCGGTCGCCTTGTGGATGCCCTGGAAGCCGGCGATGACCGCGACCTGCCCCTGCTTCTCGAACGCCTCGATGAGCGCCGTGCCGTCGACGCCCGTGATGCGCGCCGCGCCGTGGGCGCCGTCGGTCAGGATGGGGATCTGCCAGCCGAGCCACGAGCGCGCGTCGAGCCCCATCGATTGCAGCGTGATCGCGAGCAGTCCGGCTGTCACCTGCTCGCCCGATGCGACCACCGCGTCGTATTCGCGCGCGTCGTGCAGCGGGGAAGCCTCGCGGCACCAGGCTACCAGCTCGTTGGTCTTGCCGGACATGGCGGAAACGACGACCGCAACCTGATGGCCCGCATCGACCTCGCGTTTCACATGAAGAGCCACATTGCGGATGCGGTCGATCGTGGCGACGGACGTACCGCCGAACTTCAACACCAGACGGGCCATGATGGGATCAGGTTCGCTTTCCGTTGGCGAGCCACCGTCGCGGGCGGCGACGGCAGCCGGGATGAAACTGGCATTCAGCCGCCGATAACGGCATGAAAGGCGTGTATAAATGCCGTCGCCGCGCCCTTATGTCAATGGTCCGCGCACCAACGGTTTGCATGCCGGCCGGGCGGCGGGTAAACTGCCGGCCGACAGCGTTTTCGCGTGCGAGGCCGGGCCGGTGGACGACATCGTTTCCGCGTTTCCATCGAGATGCGGAAACGGCGCGTCTTTTTGATTTGACGCATTGTCCTCAATGCACGGCGGATGCCGCTCCGCATTGAGGACAATGCTTTTATCGCGCCGTGGCGAGCGGACGGGAGGATGGCGGTGACGGGCACCACAGGACAGGCCGGGGCGGAAGCGGCTCCGGGCGCGGCCACCGCCGGCACGGTCGATCCGGGCGAGGTGGCCCGTTTCGAGCGTCTCGCCGAAACCTGGTGGGATCCGCACGGGCCGATGCGGCCGCTGCACCGCTTCAATCCGGTGCGCGTGCGCTACATTCGCGATCTGGCGGCGAATCGCTTCGGGCGCGACATCCGCGCGGATGCGCCGCTCGCCGGATTGTCCGTGCTGGACATCGGCTGCGGCGGCGGCGTGCTGTCGGAGCCGCTGGCGCGTCTCGGCGCTTCCGTCACCGGGCTCGATCCGGCGGAGAAGAACCTCGCCGTCGCACGCGCCCACGCCGCCGGGGAGGGGCTTTCCATCGACTACCGCGCGCAGACCGTCGAAAGCGTCGCCGCGAGCGGCGAGCGCTTCGACATCGTGCTCGCGATGGAGGTGGTGGAGCATGTCGCGGATGTCGAGACCTTCGTCGCCGCCACCTGCGCCGCGGCGCGGCCGGGCGGCCTGCTCGTCATGGCGACGCTCAACCGCACCGCGAAATCCTTCGCGCTCGCCATCGTCGGCGCGGAATACGTGTTGCGGTGGCTGCCGCGCGGCACCCACGACTGGCACAAGTTCGTCACGCCCGAGGAACTTGCCGCCGCCGTTTCCCGCCAGGGGTTCGCCGTGACCGAGCGCATCGGCGTGGTCTACCGCCCGCTGACCGACGAATGGCGCACGTCGCCCGATCTGTCCGTGAACTATATGATCGCCGCCACGCGCGCCTGAGCGGATTGCCGTGCCGGCGTCTGCGTCTGCTCCCGTTCCTGCGCTTCCTCGCGCGCCTTGCGCCGCAGCGCGGCGATGGCGGCGTTGAGTTCCGCGCCGTAGATGAAGATGGCGGCCAGCATGTAGAGGAACACCAGCACGATCATGCCCGAGGCCAGCCCCGCGTAGGTCGACACGTAGTTGCGCGCGAAGCTGTCGAGATAGAGGCCGAAGGCCGTGCCGCCGACCAGCCACAGGATCAGCGTGACGACCACGCCCGGCAACACGGACAGAGTCGTGCGCCGCTCTTTCGTCAGGCGATCCTTCTTGCGGCGCGCCCGCTCGCTCGGCAGCCACAGATGCCCGACGAAAAGCGCGATGACGATGACCAGCGTCGCCACCGCGAAGCGCGTCGCGAACACGATGCCGTGCAGCGGTTGCAGCGCCGGCACGTAGTCCACCAGCGCGCGCCACAGCAGCGGCCCCAGCACGACGAGAAACGAGAACACGCTCAGCACCGCCGCGCCGCCGATCACATAGCCGAACGCTTCCAGCCGCGTCAGCCACCACGGGCGCGTTTCGGTCACCTCGTAGGCGCGGTTGAGGCCGATGCGCAGCGCCTCGACGCCGTTCGACGAGAAGTAGAGCGCCAGCAGCGCGCCCGCCGTCAGCAGGTCGCCGCGCTGGATGGTCAATACCTGATGGATTTCCCGGCCGATCGGTTCCGCCACCTCTTTCGGCCATGCTTCCAGCATCAGATCGGTGACGGAATCGGCCAGCCCCTCCGCTTCGAACGTACTGGCGACCGCCGCGACGAGGATGACGAACGGAAACAGCGACATCAGCGCCGAGAGCGCGATATGGCTCGCGATGGCCCAGCCGTCATGCGCATCGAAGCGACGGAAGGACAGCCAGATCAGCTTTGCGAGACGGGTGACGATATCCAAGCCAACCCCTTTCACTCCCGATGCCGGAACGTGTCGTGAAGCGGGCGTCGCCGCCTGTGTTCATGCATAACACATCCGGCAACGGGGCGTATGGCGGGAAACGTCAAAAAAGGAGCCGTCACCGGCTCCCCTGTTCGAGAATCATATTCCCGGCAAGCGGATGCCGCGTTCCGGGAGCGTGCCTTATTTCGCGGCTTCGGTTGCCGTCGCGGCTTCCGCCGCATCGTGGATCTTCAACGCTTCGGTGCGCGGCATGGAGATGATGTTGTAGCCTGAATCCACGTAATGAATTTCGCCCGTGACGCCGGAAGACAGGTCCGACAGCAGATAGGCCGCCGCGCCGCCGACCTCGTCGGTGGTGACGGTGCGCCGCAGGGGCGAGTTGGCTTTCTGGTAGGCGAACATCAGCCGCGCATCGGCAATGCCCGCGCCCGCCAGCGTGCGCACGGGGCCGGCCGAGATGGCGTTGACGCGGATGGAGTCGGCGCCGTAGTCGTTGGCGAGGTAGCGCACACTGGCCTCCAGCGCCGCCTTCGCCACGCCCATGACGTTGTAGTTCGGCATGACGCGGGTGGAACCGCCATAGGTCAGCGTCACGATGGAGCCGCCGTTCGGCATGATCGCCGCCGCGCGCTTCGTCACTTCGGTGAAGGAGAAGCACGAGATCAGCATCGTGCGGCCGAAATTCTCGCGTGTGGTGTCGGCGTAGAGGCCCTTCAGCTCGTTCTTGTCGGAAAAGGCGATCGCGTGCACGAGAAAGTCGATGCCGCCCCAACGCGCCTTGAGCGCGTCGAAAACGGCGTCGACGGAGGCGAGATCCTCGACGTCGCACGGCAGCAGCACGTCGGAACCGACCGATTCCGCCAGCGGCGCCACGCGCTTGCGCAACGCCTCGCCCTGATAGGTGAAGGCCAGTTCCGCGCCCTGCCGGTGCAGCGTCCGCGCGATGCCCCAGGCGATGGAATGATCGTTCGCGACGCCCATGACGAGGCCGCGCTTTCCCTGCATCAAACCTTGTGTCACCCTGTCGTCTCCCCTCAGGCTTCCAGCCGCTTGAGGACAAGGGTGGCGTTGGTGCCGCCGAAGCCGAACGAATTGGACATCACGCAATTGAGCGACACGTCGTCGATGCGCTCACGGACGATCGGCATGTCGGCGAAAGCCGGATCGAGTTCCTCGATGTTGGCGCTCTTGGCGATGAAGTTGTTGTTGAGCATCAGCAGGGAGTAGATCGCCTCCTGCACGCCGGCCGCGCCCAGCGAATGGCCGGTGAGCGACTTGGTGGCGGAAACGGGCGGGCACGCCTCGCCCGCGCCGAAAACGCGCCGGATGGCGTCGATCTCCGGCCCGTCGCCGGCGGGCGTCGAGGTGGCATGCGGATTGATGTAATCGACCGGCACCTTCACGGTCGCCAGCGCCTGCCGCATGCACCGCTCCGCGCCCTCGCCGGAGGGGGCGACCATGTCATAGCCGTCGGACGTCGCTCCGTAGCCGACGATCTCGGCATAGATCCTCGCACCGCGCGCCCGCGCGTGCTCCAGCTCCTCCAGCACCAGCACGCCCGCCCCGCCGGCGATGACGAAGCCGTCGCGGTTGAGGTCGTAGGCGCGCGAGGCGGTCGCCGGCGTGTCGTTGTACTTCGACGACATCGCGCCCATCGCGTCGAACAGCACGGAAAGCGTCCAGTGCAGCTCCTCGCAGCCGCCGGCGAACATCACGTCCTGCTTGCCGTACTGGATCATCTCGCACGCATTGCCGATGCAATGCGCGGAGGTGGAGCAGGCCGAGGAAATCGAGTAGTTGACGCCCTTGATCTTGAACCAGGTGGCAAGCGTCGCGGAAGCGGTGGAAGACATCGCCTTCGGTACCGCGAAGGGGCCGACGCGCTTGGGGCCCTTCGTGCGGGTGATGTCCGCCGCCTCGACGAGCGTGCGCGCGGAAGGACCGCCCGAGCCCATGATGATACCGGTGCGCTCGTTGCTGACGTCCGACGCTTCGAGCCCCGAATCGGCGATGGCCTGATCCATCGCGATATGGTTCCAGCCCGTGCCGCCGCCGTGGAAGCGCATGGCGCGCCGGTCGACGTGTTCCTCGGGCACGATGGTGGGCGCACCGTGCACCCGGCTGCGGAAGCCGAGATCGGCATAGTCCTGCGCGAAGACGATGCCGGAACGCGCTTCGCGCAGCGAAGCCAGTACTTCCTGCGCGTTGTTGCCGATGGATGAGACGATGCCCATCCCCGTCACCACGACACGTCTCATCGCAAACGTTCCCTCTTTCCCAATTCCGTTTAAGTCAGTCATCGGCGCGCGGCCGCGCCTGCGCAGCATATGGAGCGCGCGGGCCGCGTTGTCCAGCCGCCCTCCCGAGACGGCGGGACGATCGCCGGAGCAAGCGCCGTGTCAGGCGCCGGCCGCGTTCGCATCCGCCGTGAACAGGCCGACGCGCAAGTCCTTCGCAGTATAGATGCGCTTGCCGTCCGCCTCCAGCCAGCCGTCGGCGATGCCGAGCACCAGCTTGGAGCGGAACACGCGCTTGAGGTCGACGCCGTAGACCACGTTGCGGATGGTGGGCAGCACCTGATCGGCGAACTTGACCTCGCCCACGCCAAGCGCCCTTCCGCGCCCCGGCGCGCCGAGCCAGCCGAGGAAGAAGCCGACGAGCTGCCAGAGCGCATCGACCCCGAGGCACCCCGGCATCACCGGATCGCCCTTGAAGTGGCAGGCGAAGAACCAAAGGTCCGGCCGCACGTCGAGCTCCGCACGCACGCCGCCCTTGCCGAATTCGCCGCCGTCCTCGGTGATGGAGGTAATGCGGTCGAACATCAGCATCGGCGGCAGGGGCAACTGCGCGTTTCCGGCACCGAACAGTTCGCCTCGCCCACAGGCGAGGAGCTGTTCATAATCAAAACTCGACTGGCGCTCCATGTCCCCCGGTCGTTCCTTTCATCGTTTCGTCATCGTTCACGGCGCTAGAATGTCTATCGATTTCACGAAATCGGTAAACACCCAGCGATTCTTTCCGTCGAGCGGTTTCCGATGGGAAACCGCTTTCATGCCCTCCGGCCAAATCCTGCCCGACAGCGGGCGGGAACCTCGACGTCGCCATCGGCGCATGCGCGGAACGGGCCATCGTGTCCGGCGTTCGTTACAGGTAAAAGCCACCTTCGCAAATCGATTCCCGACCCCTGGATGCAACCCCGTCGCGCGCTTCCTAACATAACGGCTGCCGGCCCGAAAGCCGCGTCCGGGACTTTATATCGCCCTACAGGCTTGATTTCGCGGGAACACGGTCGAAGTGCCGCCCGGGAAACCGCCGGAGACGGCCGGCGCCGCACGCTTCGGGCATGGCTGTTGCGACTCAGGGCTCTTGTGGCTTCCGGCGTTTCCGGCTTTTATGGATTGCAGTATTGCCGGAGAATGATATTTCGCGATCGGCTTTTTTCGGGTTGTCGCCGCGGCGGCGTCGAAGAGGTTCAGCAAGAGGTTCAAGCGCGCCATGGCATATGAAGAAAACGGGGCGCACGGCGCCCTTCCCGACCCTGTTCGCACGTCTTTCGCGGCAGGGCTCGCCGATGTTTTCACCCACGATGCTTTCGCTCATGTCGAGACGTGGATATTCGATCTCGACAATACGCTCTATTCGCATGATGCGGGTCTCTGGCCGCAGGTCGATGCGCAGATCACCTTTTATGTCTGCGAGCTGTTCGGTCTGGACGCGCTGTCCGCGCGCGCCTTGCAGAAGTACTACTACCACCGTTACGGCACGACCCTGCGCGGCCTGATGGCGGAGCAGCACGTCGATCCGCATGCGTTTCTCGCCTTCGCGCACGACATCGACTATTCCGCCCTCGGGCGCAACGAGCGCCTGAGGCGCGCGGTGGCGGCGCTGCCGGGACGCCGGTTCGTGTTCACCAACGGCTCGCGCGCTCACGCGGGAGCCGTCATCGAGCGGCTCGGCATCGCCGATCTGTTCGAGGATCTGTTCGATATCGTCGACGCCGATTTCATCCCCAAGCCCGAAGCGGACACCTACGCGCGCTTCATCGAGCGGCACGGCGTCGATCCGGCGCGCGCCGCGATGTTCGAGGATATCGCCGCCAATCTCGCCGAGCCGCACCGGCTCGGCATGCAGACGGTGCTCGTGCTGCCTGCGACGCATGATCCGCACCGCGAGCTTCACGAGCAGAACGGCTCGACCGCGGCGCATGTCGGCCATCAGACGACCGATCTTGCCGCCTTCCTCGACCGCACGATTCCCGCCGGACGCCCGTCACCTCCCTGAGAGCCGCCGGGATGCGGGAGCCCATTGGCCCGGCCGCGTTATCGTTATCCGACTTTCACCCGCTCCATGACGTGTGGCAACGCACGGTCGCGGGGCGGAAACGGTGATAGGAAAAATCTCACGCGGCCGGAGGATTGTAAGCCGAGCCTTCCGGCGATCCCTTGTCGCCCGCATGCCAGAGGCGCGCGGGCGCCTCGCCCGGCAGCCGGCGTGAAAGGACCGTTCTTGCGGTGCCCCCTCCCTTTCATCCGGTTGCCGGGCGGCCTTTCGCGCTTGCCGACACTGCCCCCTCCGCCGGTCATGCTGCTTTCGCCGCGGTTGCGATGATGGCGATGAAAGTGTATTGGCGCACTGTCCGCCAGCCCGATTGACGGTACACTCTTCTTATGTGCGCCACCACGCCCTCCATCGTCGTTCCTCGCCCCCTTGCCGCGGACGCCTTGTCGGTGCGGTTCTGGGGAGTGCGAGGCTCCATGCCTGTCTCGGGCGCCGAATATGTGGCGTTCGGGGGCAATTCCTGTTGCGTGGAAGTGCGTTGCGGCGAGCGGCTTTTCGTCGTCGATGCGGGTTCGGGCATCCGGCCGCTCGGCGAGCATCTCGTCGGCGAGCATGTTTGCACCGCTGCCGGCGGGCAGGCGATCGACGTTCTCCTGAGCCATCTGCACCTCGACCACGTGATCGGCCTGCCGTTTTTCCGGCCCGCGCTGGTGCGCGGCAACACGATCCGCGTTCACGTCGGCATTCTCGGCGGCGCGAGCGGCGCCGAAGCCCTCGGGCGGCTTTTCTCGCCGCCGCTGTTTCCCCTGACGCTCGACGAGATGCCGGCGCGCTTCGAGCATGTCGGCTTTCGCGCCGGCGAGAGACTGGGTTTCGCCGACGGCCTGTCGGTCGCCACCTGTCCGCTGCTTCATCCCGGCGGCGCGTGCGCCTTCCGGTTCGATTTCGGCGGGCGGCGCGTCTGCTACGTCAGCGATGTGGAGCATGGGCCGGACTGGCCTCCGGCGGATCTCACCGGTTTCGTATCGAACGCCGACCTGATGATTTTCGACGCCATGTATGCGGCGGAGGAATATACGCGCTGCAAGGGCTGGGGGCATTCCACCTGCGAGGCCGGCCTTGCGCTGTGCGCCGCCGGCGGGGTGAAGGCGATGGCGGCCTTTCACCTGCATCCCTGCCACGACGACACGCGCCTGCTGGCCTATGATGCCCGCCTGCGCGCTGCGCTGCCGGGGTCTTTCGTCGCCCGCGACGGGCTCGCGGTGTCGTTTCCCGTTCTCCCGAACGCCTGACGCTTTAAATTCTATATTTTACAACAACTTACGTTCAAATCGACAGATCGCCTTGAACGCAAACTGCTCCGGAGCATCGCCCGATCAAAGGGTCGGACGATGCCCGGAAACGGCTTCCGCCTCAGCGCAGGCTGTTGACGAAGCGCTGGATGCGGTTGCCGGCCTCTTCCAGCTTGTCGTTCGACGTCGCATAGCTGACGCGGAAATTGGGGCCGGAGCCGAACGACGAACCGTGCACCGTGGCGACGCCTTCCGTGGCGAGCAGCTCAAGCACGAAATCCTCGTCCGTCTCGATCTTCTTGCCGGACGGCGCGGTCTTGCCGATCAGCGGGACGATCGACGGATAGACGTAGAACGCGCCTTCCGGCGTCGGGCAGGTGATGCCGGACGTCTGATTGAGGATCGAGACGATCAGGTCGCGCCGTCCGTGAAAAGCCTTCCTGAACACGGCCAGATGATCCTGCGGGCCGTCGAGCGCCTCGACCGCCGCCCATTGCGAGATGGAGGAGGTGCCCGACGTCTGCTGGCCCTGCACGGTATCCATCGCCTTGATCAGCGCCTCCGGCCCGCCGGCGTAGCCGATACGCCAGCCGGTCATGGCATAGGCCTTGGAAACGCCGTTGATGGTCAGCGTGCGCTCATACAGGTTGGGCTCGACCTGCGCCGGCGTGACGAACGTGAAATCGCCGTAGACCAGATGCTCGTATATGTCGTCGGTCATCACCCAGACATGGGGATGGCGCACCAGCACGTCGGTGACGGCCTTCAGTTCGTCGTGGCTGTAGGCGGCGCCGGAGGGGTTCGACGGCGAGTTCAGCAGCACCCACTTCGTCCGGGGCGTGATGGCGCGATCGAGGTCTTCCGCCTGCAACTTGAAGCCCTTGTCGATGTGGGTATCGACGATGACCGGCGTGCCGCCGCACAGCGCCACGATCTCGGGATAGCTCACCCAGTAGGGGGCCGGGATCACCACCTCGTCGCCGGGGTTCAGCGTGGCGAGGAACGCGTTGTAGATGACGTGCTTGCCGCCGGTGCCGACAATCGTCTGGGAAGGCTTGTAATCGAGTTCGTTCTCGCGCTTGAACTTGCGCGCGACGGCTTCGCGAAGCTGCGGAATGCCGGCGACGGGCGTGTACTTCGTCTCACCCCGGCGAATCGCCTCGATGGCGGCGTTCTTGATGTTGTCGGGCGTATCGAAATCCGGCTCGCCGACGGAAAGGGAAATCACGTCCCGGCCCTGGGCTTTCAGATCGCGGGCTTTCTGCGTCAGCGCGATGGTTGCGGACGGCTTGATGCGCGACAGGGCATCGGCGAGAAAGGCCATGATCGTAAGCTCCTTGGGAATCTGAAGGGATTGCCGGGGCATGTATCGGGCGCCTGCGCGCCCCGGCTTCGCGGAGCCCCGCTTTCCGAAAAGCGTGGAAAGGTAGTCCGCCTTCCGCGCGCTGACAAGCCTCAAAACGGGCCATCCGCGTTGGAAGCCGGGAACCTTTCGTTAACCGCCCCGTTAAGATGTCATGACCGCATCGAGGGAATTCTGTCAGGCTGAACTGAAAGTCCCTCGCCGACCATGTGACAGAATGTCCCGGAACGACAGGAGCCGGAGATGACAATGCACGAACCGATCCGCATGTCGGATTTCCGCAGGCGTCGCCGTTTCGCCATCGCGCCCGGCGAGGCGGCAAGGCAGTTCAGGGTGTCGGCCGTTCTCGCCATCGTGATGATCGCGGCATCGCTGATCGTCGCCGCGGGCGCGCTGCTCGCACCCTCGCGCACGGCGCAGACGCCCGCGCCCGCCGCAGCGGCGCGCGTTTCCTGAACGGCGCCGGCGCCGCACGCTACCGTGATGACACGGGCGCCGTAAACGGGCTACATTGGAAAGCGTGCGAGAGGTGCGTTTTCCAAAGGGATCGTCGATGAAATTGTCGTTTTCGATGAAATTGTCGAGGCAGTTGCCGGTGCGGGCTGCCGTTGCGGCGTGCGCGTGGCTTGCGGCGACTTCCGTTCTCCCCGATGCCGCTCATGCCGCGCCCGTGTCGCGGGAAAAGACGGAGAAGGCCGAGATCGTCGTCGAAACCGTCGCCTCCGGTCTCGAACATCCCTGGGGGCTCGCCTTTCTGCCCCGGGGCGAGTTTCTCGTCACCGAGCGGGCGGGGCGTCTGCGCCGCGTCGGCCGCGACGGCACGCTTTCCGCGCCGGTCGCCGGCGTGCCGGCCGTGGCGGCGCGCGGGCAAGGCGGCTTGCTCGATATCGCGCTCGACCCCGATTTCCCCGGGAACGGGTTTGTTTATCTTGCCTATGTCGAGCCGCGCGACGGCGGCTCCGGGATTGCGGTCATCCGCGGCGCTTTCGATCGGGAGAGGAATGCGCTGGATGGCGTCGAGGTGATCTTCCGGCAGAAGGATACGGCTTCCGGCACCGCGAACTTCGGCGTGCGGCTGGTGCCGGCCGAGGACGGCACGTTGTTCGTCACCATCGGCGACAGGTTCTCGACCCGCGACAAGGCGCAGGACCCGGCCAGCCATCTCGGCAAGGTGCTGCGAATCAACACCGACGGCACCATTCCGATCGACAATCCTTTCGTCGGGCAGGATGACGCCCTGCCTGAAATCTGGTCGCTGGGGCACCGCAACGCGCAGGGAGCGGCGCTGCACCCCGGAACCGGCGATCTGTGGACGTCGGAGCACGGTGCGCGCGGCGGCGACGAGATCAACGTCAACCGCAAGGGGCTGAACTACGGCTGGCCGATCATCACCTACGGCGTCGACTATTCCGGCGCGCCGGTCGGCATCGGTACGGCGCGGGAGGGGCTGGAGCAGCCCGTTTATTACTGGGTGCCGTCGATCGCTCCTTCCGGGCTCGCGTTCTACCGGGGAGGCGTGATCGCGCCGTGGCGCGACAGCCTGTTCACCGGTGCGCTCGCGGGGCGGGCGCTGGTGCGCCTCGACATATCGGACGAGAACGTCACGCATGAGGAACGGATGCTGACGGGCCTCGACGAGCGCATCCGCGACGTGCGCGCCGGGCCCGACGGCCATCTCTACCTGCTGACCGACAATGCCGCCGGCCGTATCCTGCGAATCGATCCGGCGAAATAGCAGGCCGCCGGCCCGTTGCACACAGGCCGGTCGATGCAGGGTGCGTCATGCCGCTTGACAAAGGTGGTCCGCGCTTTCTATATCGCGTGATGCGTGCAGGGTTGCCGCCGTCTTTTCGGCGCGGGATGCATGCTGCGTCGCATGACGCGAGGGGCAGTGTAGCTCAGTTGGTAAGAGCGCCGGATTCATAACCCGGAGGTCGGCAGTTCAAGTCTGCCCACTGCTACCAGTCCATTCCTTACTCATTGGCCGTCATCGTCATCCGATCCGCCGTTTCGCCGCGCGGCCGCCTGCGCGCTTGTGCGGCGCGGGTGAAAAAAGCCGATGATAGAACGATAATGTATTGTATTTGTGTCAAGAACCGCGACAGCAATAGCTGTTGCGTCCTTTTGCGGGATGACTTACCGTTACTTTCGTGCGGGCGGGTTCGGCCAGCGGTTTCGCGAAGTCGGTGTCGTATTCGCGCCGGCGCGTTCCGCTTCGCATGAGCGGCTCCGACGGGCGAGCGGGAAGGGGCATATCGTGGCATCATATGCAATTGCCGGGATCGAAGGCATCGAGGAAAGCCAGGCCGAGGCGCTCAGGGCCGCGGGCGTCGCGACCGCGCAGACTCTGCTTGAGCGCGGAAGCGACCCCAAAGGCCGCAGGGCCTTGGCGGAGGAGGCGGGCATCGCCGAAGCGCAGATCCTGAGATGGGTGAACATCGCGGATCTGCTGCGCATTCACGGTGTCGGCAAGGAATACTCCGATCTTCTGGAGGCCGCGGGCGTGGACACGGTGAAGGAACTCAAGCACCGCAACCCGGCCAACCTGACGAAGGCCCTCGCCGAGGCGAACGAGAAGGGCGAGTATGTGCGCGCGCTGCCCACCGAGAAGGTGGTGGCGAAATGGATCGAGCAGGCGAAGGAACTGCCGCCGATCGTGACCTACTGACGATAAGGTCCGATCGCTCATTTTCATGCGGCGGTCGGCGTATTGGGGGGTTGTTAAGCGGGCGCGGTCGATATATCTATCCAAAGTCCGAAAATTGCTGCGTGCGGGTGGCACGAGGGCGCGTGATGGCGCTCTTTTGGCGCTCACGCGTGCTTTGGCGTTGTTGCGTATGAAGCGGCGGATGCCGTTGCCTGTGCGCGCTGCCGGACACGTTCCCTGCTGTCGGCCATGAGGCGCCGGCCCGCCGTTATCGGCGGAAGGTCGTGCGGCAAACCAGACCGCGCGGCGCCGACGGCATGGGGCGGCCCGTTTTTCGAGCCGCCGGCGCCGTTGGTCAGGAGTTTTCATGTCCGTAACCGCTAGCCATGCCCCGACCCGCGAGGATTTCGCCGCTCTTCTCGAAGAATCCTTTGGCGGCAACGAATCCCAGGAGGGAAGCGTCGTCAAGGGTATCGTCGTCGCGATCGAGAAAGACGTCGCCGTCATCGACATCGGCCTCAAGACCGAAGGCCGCGTTCCGCTGAAGGAGTTCGTCGGCCCCGGCCGCGATCAGTCCCTCGAAGTCGGCGACGAGGTCGAGGTTTATCTGGAGCGTGTGGAGAACGCGCTCGGCGAGGCCGTCATCTCGCGCGACAAGGCCCGCCGCGAGGAAAGCTGGGTCAAGCTCGAGAAGGCGTTCGAGAACAACGAGAAGGTGACGGGCGTCATCTTCAATCAGGTCAAGGGCGGCTATACGGTCGATCTCGACGGCGCCGTGGCGTTCCTGCCGCGCTCGCAGGTCGATATCCGCCCGGTGCGGGACGTCACGCCGCTGCTGAACGTGCCGCAGCCGTTCCAGATTCTCAAGATGGACCGCCGCCGCGGCAACATCGTCGTCTCGCGCCGCACGGTGCTGGAGGAGACGCGCGCCGAGGCCCGTTCGGAACTGGTGGCCAACCTCGAGGAAGGTCAGGTCATCGAGGGCGTCGTCAAGAACATCACCGAATACGGCGCATTCGTCGACCTTGGCGGCATCGACGGCCTGCTGCATGTCACCGACATGGCGTGGCGCCGCGTCAATCACCCGACCGACGTCGTCACCATCGGCCAGTCGGTCAAGGTCAAGATCGTCAAGATCAACCACGAGACGCACCGCATCTCGCTCGGCATCAAGCAGTTGCTGGCCGATCCGTGGGAGGGCATCGCCGAGCGTTATCCGGTCGAGAGCCGCTTCACCGGCCGCGTGACGAACATCACCGATTACGGCGCGTTCGTGGAGCTGGAGCCGGGTATCGAGGGCCTGATCCACGTTTCCGAAATGTCGTGGACGAAGAAGAACGTTCACCCCGGCAAGATCGTTTCCACCTCGCAGGAAGTGGAAGTGCAGATCCTCGAGGTCGATCCCGTCAAGCGCCGCATCTCGCTGGGCCTCAAGCAGACGCTTCAGAACCCGTGGGAAGCCTTCGCCGAGAAGAATCCGATCGGCACCGAGGTCGAGGGCGAGGTCAAGAACAAGACCGAATTTGGTCTGTTCATCGGCCTCGACGGCGATGTCGACGGCATGGTCCACCTCACCGACCTCGACTGGAACCGTCCCGGCGAGCAGGTCATCGAGGAGTTCAAGAAGGGCGACGTGGTGCGCGCCGTCGTTCTCGACGTGGATGTCGAGAAGGAACGCATCTCGCTCGGCATCAAGCAGCTCGAGGGCGACCCCTTCGCCGATGCCTCCGACATCCGCAAGGGCGCGACCGTCACCACCGAGGTGCTGGAGGTCAAGGACGCCGGTATCGAGGTGAAGATCGTCGACACCGATCTGACGTCCTTCATCCGCCGCGCCGAACTCGCGGGCGACCGCAACGACCAGCGGTCCGAGCGCTTCTCGCCCGGCGAGAAGGTCGATGCCCGCGTGGTTCAGTTCGACCGCAAGGCGCGCCGCATCCAGCTTTCCATCAAGGCGCTGGAGAAGGCCGAGGAGAAGGAAGCCATCGCACAGTACGGCTCCGCCGATTCGGGCGCATCGCTCGGCGATATCCTCGGCGCCGCCCTGAAGAAGGCGACGGAAAAGAAGTAAGCCTGGCGATGAACACGCCGGTCGGACTTTTGGTCCGATCGGCGGAAAGTCGCTTCGGAATTGCGGGGCGCGGTCCGGTTTTCTCCGGCCGCGCCCCGTTCCCGTCGGGGCGCTATCGCGCCGCCAGGGCCTGCGTGGCGACACGCAGGCTTTTTATTTGCCGGCCGACTATCGGGAATCAATGACGGCACATGTGAAAGCTTTATGAAGGCCGTTCATATCAATCACTTATCAAAAATAGGATTTCCCTTCACGGGTGAATTGCTCTAGTGTGACACCAGTTCCACGGCCAGAGTATTGGCCCGCCGTTTCGGGAAAGACATGGGTTACGAAGCCGACCTTCTTGTCGATCGCCGCCGCCTGCGCGGCCGCGTTGCACTCTGGCGGACGCTGGCGTTCGTGACGCTGATCGCGCTCGCCGTCATCGTGGGGTTTGCACTGGCGGGAGGGAGCGCGGTTCCGGCCTCGCGGCCTCATGTCGCACGGATCACCATCGACGGGCTGATCACCGGCGACCAGCGCACGCTCGATCTCATCGGCGACGTGCGCAAGAGCAGCGCCGCGCGGGCCGTCGTGGTGCGCATCGACAGCCCCGGCGGCACCACGGCGGGGTCGGAGGCGCTGCATGACGCCTTGCGCCGTCTGGCGCAGGAAAAGCCCGTGGTCGCCGTCGTCGACACGCTGGCGGCATCCGGCGGCTACATCGCGGCGCTCGGCGCCGACAGGATCGTCGCGCGGGAAACGTCGCTGGTCGGTTCGATCGGCGTGCTGTTCCAGTATCCGAATGTCTCGGGGTTGCTCGACAAGGTCGGCGTGAGCGTCGAGGAGGTCAAGTCGAGCCCGCTCAAGGCGGCGCCCAACGGGTTCTCGCCCACTTCACCGGAAGCGCGCGCCGCGCTCGAAAGCCTGGTGGCGGACAGTTTCGGCTGGTTCCGGCGCCTTGTGCAGGAGCGACGCGGCTATGACGAGGCGGCGCTCGCGCGCGTGGCGGACGGGCGGGTGTTCACCGGCCGGCAGGGCGTCGATGTCGGGCTCGTCGATGAGCTGGGCGGCGAGCGGGAGGCCATCGCATGGCTATCCCGCGAACGTGGGGTTGCGGAAGGGCTGCCGCTTCGGGCATGGAAGCGGTCGCGGCAGCGCCTCGGCGTGCTGGAAGGCGTGGCGCTCGGGGCGCAGGCCATCGGCCTTGAAAGCGCCGCTGCGTTTTTCAGCCGTCTGGGGGCGGGCATCCCCGCGCAGCGGCTTGACGGTCTGCTTGCGCTCTGGCACCCTGAGGCTGAAAAATAGTATCTTTTCAATTATATATCGTTAGACAGGCATTTAAACAGATCAAGAGTGGGGTTGATGATCAAATCCGAACTCGTTCTGCGGATTGCGGAGCAAAATCCCCATCTCTACCAGCGTGACGTCGAGAACATCGTCAATGCCATTCTGGAAGAGATTACCCGTGCGCTGGCCCGCGGCGATCGCGTGGAGTTGCGCGGGTTCGGAGCGTTTTCGGTGAAGAAGAGGGAGGCGCGGGTGGGCCGCAATCCGCGCACCGGCGAGACGGTCGCGGTTGACGCCAAGATGATTCCGGTGTTCAAGACCGGCAAGGAAATGCGCCTGCGCCTGAACGAAGGGCGGGAGGCGCTCGCCGCCGGCCACGACGGGGATGACGCGGATGCTGAAGGTGTCCGCCGTTCGGCCGGCAAGTAGCAGTTCGGCTGCAACCGGCATTTGGGTTGCAAGTCGCCGGATGCGTGATGGAATACAAGAAACAGCGGGATACGCGCCGTGAAGACGCTCATCAGAGTTCTGATCATTTTGCCGCTGACGGTGGTGATTATTCTGCTGTCGGTTGCGAACCGCACGCCGGTGCTGGTGTCGCTCGATCCGTTTTCCGGCGCGGCGCCGCTCGTTGCCTTTACTGCGCCGCTGTTCGTCATCGTTCTGGCGACGGCCGTGGTCGGGGTGGTGCTGGGCGGCCTCGCGGTCTGGTGGTCGCAGGGGCGGTATCGCCGCGCCGCCCGCCAGCGTGCGCGGGAACTGGACCGCGTGAAGGCCGATGCCGCGAGAAGGCAGGGAGGCGCCGCATCGGGGCCGGCCGTGCCCGGCGGCGCGCTGGCGCTCACTTCCTCCGGCAATGTCCGCTGACCGGCGGGGTCGGCGGACGCAGGATTTTTCCGGCCGGCTGATCAAGATCTGCGGGTTGAACTCACGTGAGTCCGTCGCCGCCGCCGTTGAGGCGGGGGCGGACATGTTGGGATTGGTCTTCTTTCCGAAAAGCCCGCGCCATCTCGGATTTCGTGAGGCCGCCGAACTCGTCGCCCAGGCGCGGCGCGGCGCGGCGGATGTCGGAATCGTCGCGCTGACGGTGGATGCATCGGACGACGAACTCGCCGCCATCGTCGAATCGATCGAACCCGACTGGTTGCAATTGCACGGCAAGGAGACGCCCGAGCGGGTGGCGATGCTGCGCGGACGTTTCGGCGCATCTCACACGGAGACGCCCGATCGGCCGGACGCGGCGCATGCCGGCGCGCCGCGCGGCCTGAACCTGCCCGGTTCTCGCATCCGCGTCATGAAGGCGATCGGCATTGCCGGTGAGAGCGATGTCGCGCTGGCGCAGCGCTTTGCGCCCACGGCGGATATGCTCCTGCTGGATGCGAAGCCGGCTGCGGGAATGGCCCTGCCCGGGGGCAACGGCCTCGTTTTCGATCACCGTCTGATCGCGGGGCGGGAGTTCGGGATTCCGTTCATGCTTTCCGGCGGGCTTGACGCGAGCAATGTCGCCGCCGCCGTCAGGCTGGTGCACCCGCAGGGCGTCGACGTCTCCTCGGGTGTCGAGTCCGCGCCCGGCGTCAAGGACGCGGCCAGGATCGGCGCCTTTGTCCGGGCGGCGCGTGAAGCATTGGACATGAACGGATAATGACAGTATGAGCGGCCCTGGAGGCCGTTGAGGAACCGGCCGGGAGGCTGCCTCCCGATAAAGCAATCCGCGAGGACACGACAGCGTGAGCACCAAGCCGAATTCGTATACGTCGGGGCCGGACGAGCATGGTCACTTTGGCATCTTCGGCGGCCGGTTCGTGGCCGAAACGCTGATGCCGCTGATCCTCTCGCTGGAAAAGGCCTATGGCGAGGCGCGTGCCGACCCCGGTTTCGCGCGTGAAATGGCGTCGTACCGCGCGCATTATGTCGGCCGCCCGAGCCCGCTGTATTACGCGGAACGGCTGACGGAGGCGGTGCGGGCAAAGGCGCCGGCCGGGCAGGGCGCGAAAATCTTCCTGAAGCGGGAAGACCTCAACCATACGGGCTCGCACAAGGTCAACAACGTGCTCGGCCAGATCCTGCTGGCGCTGCGCATGGGCAAGTCGCGCATCATCGCGGAGACCGGCGCGGGCCAGCACGGCGTGGCGACGGCGACGCTGTGCGCCCGCTTCGGCCTCCGGTGCGTCGTCTACATGGGCGCGGTGGATGCCGCGCGCCAGCGCCCCAACGTGTTCCGAATGGAAATGCTGGGCGCGGAGGTGCGGCCGGTGCAGTCCGGCGCGCGCACGCTGAAGGACGCCATGAACGAGGCGCTGCGCGACTGGGTGACGAATGTCGCCGACACGTTCTACTGCATCGGCACCGTGGCGGGGCCGCACCCCTATCCCGCGATGGTGCGCGATTTCCAGTCCGTCATCGGCGCGGAGGTGCGCGAGCAGGCGCTGGCGCAGGAGGGGCGGCTGCCGGATTCGCTCGTCGCCTGCATCGGCGGCGGCTCCAACGCGATGGGGCTGTTCCATCCTTTCCTGGATGAGCCGTCCGTCGAGATTTTCGGCGTGGAGGCGGCGGGCCGCGGCCTTGATTCGGGCGAGCACGCGGCGTCGATCGCCGGCGGCCGTCCTGGCGTGCTGCACGGCAATCGCACCTATCTGCTGATGGATGATGACGGCCAGATCACCGAGGCGCATTCGATCTCGGCCGGTCTCGATTATCCCGGTATCGGGCCGGAACATTCCTGGCTGCACGAGACCGGGCGCGTCACCTATCTGTCGGCCACCGACGACGAGGCCGTTGCGGCCTTCCGCCAGCTTTCGCTGCTGGAGGGCATCATTCCGGCGCTCGAATCCTCGCATGCGCTGGCGCGGGCGGTGGATCTCGCCGCGCAACGGCCGCGCGATCACGTGATGGCGGTCAATCTGTCCGGGCGCGGCGACAAGGATCTCGACATGATCGCCGGCAGGCTCGGCGCCTCGCAGCATGAAGGAGGGGCCGCATGAGCCGCATCGACCGCCGTTTCGCAGCCTTGCGCGCGCAGGGCCGCGCCGCGCTCGTCACCTTCATCACCGCCGGCGACCCGGATTTCGATACGTCTCTCGCGGCGATCCGGGCGTTGCCGGAAGCCGGCGCCGATCTCATCGAACTCGGCATGCCGTTCACGGATCCGATGGCCGACGGCCCGGCGATCCAGCTCGCCGCCCAGCGCGCCCTCAAGGGCGGGCAGACGCTCAGCCGCACGCTCGATCTGGTGCGGGCCTTTCGCGAGGGCGATCAGGAAACGCCGATCATCCTGATGGGCTATTACAACCCGATCTATATCTATGGCGTCGAGCGGTTCCTGGGCGACGCGAAGGCGGCGGGCGTCGACGGTTTCATCGTGGTGGACCTGCCGCCGGAGGAGGACGGGGAGTTCTGCCTGCCGGCGCTGCGGGCGGGGCTCGCCTTCGTGCGGCTGGCGACGCCGACGACCGATGACGCGCGCCTGCCGGCGGTGCTCGCCAACACGAGCGGATTCGTCTATTACGTTTCCATCACCGGCGTGACGGGAACGGCGGTGCCGGATTTCGATGCCGTCGCGGCGCAGGTGGCGCGGATCAAGCGCCACACGGATTTGCCGGTGGCCGTGGGCTTCGGGGTGCGCTCGGGCGCGCATGCGGCGGCCATCGCCCGCGGCGCGGACGGCGTCGTGGTGGGCTCCGCCATCGTCGGCGCGCTGGCCGGCTCGCTCGACGAGGACGGGCGGGCGACGGCGCGCACGGTGCCGACGGTGCGGGCGCTGGTGGAGGAACTGGCGGAGGGCGTGCGCTCCGTCGTGAAGCAGGACGCCTGAGCGGCGGCGCGGAAGCGCTTCCGGGAGAATGTTCGATGAACTGGATTTCTGACGTCGTTCGGCCGAAGATCAAGACGCTGTTCCGGCGCGAGGTGCCCGAAAACCTGTGGATCAAGTGCCCTGAAACGGGGCAGATGGTGTTCCACAAGGATGTCGAGGCCAATCTCAACGTTATTCCGGGCTCGAACTATCATATGCGCCTCGGCGCGGCGGAGCGCCTGAAAATCACCTTCGATGACGGGCTGTGGGAAGACATTCCGCTGCCGGAAGCGGCGCAGGACCCGCTGAAGTTCCGCGACGAGAAGCGATATACCGACCGCATACGCGATGCGCGCTCGAAAACCGGGCTGGCGGATGCGATCAGGGTCGGCGTCGGCGCCATCGAAGGGTCGCCGGTGACGGTGGCGGTGCAAGACATCAACTTCATCGGCGGCTCGCTCGGCATGGCCGCGGCGGAGGCGTTCATCCAGGGCGCGCGGACCGCGATCGAGCGCGCCACGCCGTTCGTGATCTTCACCGCCTCGGGCGGCGCGCGCATGCAGGAGGGCATCCTGTCGCTGATGCAGATGCCGCGCACCACCATTCTCGTCGATCGCCTGCGCGAAGCGCGGCTGCCCTATATCGTCGTGCTGACCAATCCGACCACGGGCGGCGTCACGGCGTCCTACGCCATGCTGGGCGACGTGCAGATCGCGGAGCCCGGCGCGTTGATCGGCTTTGCCGGGCCGCGCGTCATCGAGCAGACCATCCGCGAAAAGCTGCCGGAAGGGTTTCAGCGGTCGGAATATCTTTACGAGCACGGCATGGTCGACATGGTCGTGCATCGTCACGAACTGAAGGCCACCATCGCGCGCCTGTGCCGCTTTCTCACCCGCCAGCCCAAGCCGCCGGTCGTGGAACCGCCGCCCGAAGAGGCAGAGGCGCCCGCCGAGACCATCGACGTTCCGGCCGTTTCCGCCACGGTCGACAGCCGGGCTTCCTGACAGCCGTTTTGCCTGCGGCGGTCCGCGCCTCACGATCCGGGCGCGTGCCGCCGGGAGTATGATTCAAATGGAGTCATCCGAGGTTTTGCTGGCGCGGTTTCTCGCGCTGCATCCCAAGGCCATCGATCTTTCGCTTGAGCGCATCGAGCGCCTGCTGGAGAAACTCGGCCATCCCGAGCGGCGCCTGCCGCCGGTCATCCATGTCGCCGGCACGAACGGCAAGGGATCGACCATCGCCTTCATGCGCGCCATCCTGGAGGCGGCGGGGCTCGTGGTGCATGTTTATACCTCGCCGCATCTGGTGCGCTTTCACGAGCGCATCCGGCTGGGCGCGCGGGGAGGGGGGCGGTTCGTCGGCGAGCGCGCGCTCGTGGAGGCGTTCCGCCATTGCGAGGAGGTGAACGCAGGCGAGCCGATAACGTTCTTCGAAATGACGACGGCCGCCGCGCTCGTGCTTTTTTCCCGTCATCCCGCCGATGTGTTGCTGCTGGAGGTGGGGCTCGGCGGGCGTTTCGACACCACCAATGTCGTCAGCGATCCGGCCGCCGCCGTGGTGACGCCGGTGTCGCTCGACCACGCGGATTTTCTCGGCGACCGGGTGACGTTGATCGCCGCCGAAAAGGCGGGCATCTTCAAGAAGGGCGCGCCGGCCGTTATCGCGCCGCAGGATCCCGAACCCGCCGCCGTGCTGGAGGCGACGGCGGAGCGCGTCGGCGCGCGGCCCTTCATCGGCGGGCAGGACTTTACCGTTCACGAGGAAAACGGCCGGCTGATCTATCAGGACGAGCAGGGCCTCATCGATCTGCCGACGCCGCGTCTGCCGGGGCGCCATCAGCATGTGAACGCGGGCACGGCGATTGCGGCGCTGCGGGCCGCCGGTTTCGGCAACCTGCCGATCGAGGCTTTCGAGGCGGGCATGCTGCGCGTGGACTGGCCGGCGCGCCTGCAACGCCTGACGCGCGGGCGCCTCATCGGCCTGCTGCCCGAGGGCGCGGATCTGTGGCTGGACGGCGGCCATAATCCCGACGGCGGGCGGGTGCTCGCGGCGGCGATGGCGGAGCTGGAGGAAAAGCATCCCGCGCCGCTGGTGCTCGTGTGCGGCATGCTCGGCACGAAGGATTCGGAGGGCTTCCTGCACCCCTTCAAGGGGCTCGCGCGGGAGGTTCTGGCCGTGCCGGTTCCCTCGCAGGTTGCCGCGCGCCGGCCGGAAGCAGTGGCCGACATCGCCCGGCGCGCGGGCCTGCGCGCTTCGACCTTCGACAGCCTGGAAGCGGCGCTCACCTCCACCCACGATACGGTATGGGAGCGTCCGCCGCGGGTGTTGATCGCCGGTTCGCTGTATCTGGCCGGCGACGTACTGGCGGCCAACGGCACGCCGCCGACCTGAAGAACGAAGAGCACTTCCTCGTTTCAATGAAACATGCGCGTTTCAACGAAACATGGAAGTGCCCTGAATGACGGCGTTCGAGCGCGGCGAGGACGGGAAACCGGCCACGTCGCGCAATGCTCAGGCGTTCGTGTTGATCCAGTTGGAAAGGTCGCTTTTGTGCGACGCGCCCACCTTCTGCGCCGCGAGCTTGCCCTGTTTGAAGAGCAGCAGCGTCGGGATCGAGCGGATGCCGAACTGGGCCGCCGTATCGGGATTCTCGTCGACATTGAGCTTGACGATCTTCACCTTGCCGGCGAGCTCGGTGGAGATTTCCTCCAGCGCGGGCGCGATCGCCCGGCAGGGGCCGCACCACTCCGCCCAGAAATCCACGACGACGGGCTCGGCCGCCTTCAGAACGTCGGCCTCGAAGCTTGCATCAGTCACCTTTTCCGTCATGACGGTCATCCTCGATCGGGGTTGTGCGCCTGCGGCGCTGTTGATGTCAACGTAGGCGTAGGCCCCTGGGCGGTCAAGCAGCGCGCCGATCCGGCGGCCGGAAGGGCGTGTGTTTGCACACCTTATCGCATCGGGCCGGACGGGGGGCATTTTTCGGCCGGGTCCCGTATGGACGGTGGCCCGCGGCGAATGCTATGCGGACGCGTGGGCTGCATGTCGCGATGCCGTTCTCGCCCTGTCACGTTCCCGGAGCCGGATGTCCGATGCGCCTGTCTGTCGAAGCGTTCGCCGCGCTGCCTGCGCGCGGCCGGTGGGGGGCGCTGGCTGTCGCCACGGCGCTGCTCGCCGTCGTCCTCGAACTGGCCGGCGCGCCGGCGGCGCTGCTGCTCGGTGCGATGCTGGCGGGCATTCTCGTCGGCGTCATGAACGGCAGGCTGCATGTGCCGGCTCTTCCGTTCAGTCTGGCGCAGGCGCTGATCGGCTGTCTCATCGCCGCCGATATCACGCCCGCCATCGTGACGTCCTTCCTGCGGGACTGGCCGCTGTTTCTCGGCGTGGTGCTGGCGACCATCCTGGCGAGCAGCCTGCTCGGCTGGCAGATCAGCCGGATGCATATCCTGCCCGGCACGACCGGCATCTGGGGATCGTCGCCCGGCGCGGCCTCCGCCATGGTGCTGATGGCTTCCGCCTTCGGCGCGGATGCGCGGCTCGTCGCCTTCATGCAATATCTGCGGGTCATCTGCGTGACGCTGGCCGCCTCGCTCGTCGCCGGCCTGTGGACGCAGACCGCCGGCGTGGAGGCCGGCAGGGTGTGGTTTCCCGCCCATGCCGCCGGGGAGTGGGCGACGACGGCCGCGCTGCTGGCGGCGGCGCTCGTCTCGCAGCGGCTGGTGCGCTTTCCCTCGATGGCTTTTCTCACGCCGATGCTGCTCGGCGGCCTGCTCAACAGCCTCGGTCTCATCAGCATCGCGCTGCCGCCCTGGCTGCTGGCCTGCGGTTATGTGGCGCTGGGCTGGAGCATCGGGCTCGGCTTCACGCGGCAGGTGCTCGCTGTGGCGCTGCGGGCGCTGCCGTGGATCCTCGCCTCGATCGCCGCGCTGATCGTCTTCTGCGGCGGGCTTGCGGCGGTGCTCGTCTACGCGCTCGGCATCGATCCGCTGACGGCCTATCTCGCCACGAGCCCCGGCGGACTGGATGCGGTCGCCATCATCGCGGCGGCAAGCAATGTCGATCTGGCGTTCGTGATGGCCTTGCAGACGGTGCGTTTCGTCATCGTGGTGCTGGCCGGGCCGCCGCTGGCGCGGCTCGCGGCGCGGGCCAGCGATCCGACGGCCGGCCGGACGTCACCGCCCGGCCGGTAAATCCGTCAATCGAGCTTCGTCGGCGGGACGATCGTCGCGACGATGGAGGAATCGAGCGCCTCGTAATCGGCAAGGCCGATGGTGTCGTAAAGCTCGGCGCGGGTTTGCATGTCGTCGAGGATGGCCTTGACCGAACCGTCGCGCGCCAATGTCGCGTAAAGCTTCGCCTGCGCCTTGTTGGCGACGCGCAGCGACGATACCGGCCAGATGATCAGCTTGTAGCCGAAATCCTCGAATTCCTTCGCCGTGTAATAGGGCGTGCGGCCGAATTCGGTCATGTTGCCCAGCAGCGGCACGCCGGGCAGGCGCCTGGCGAATTCGCGGAACAGTTCCTCGTCGTTCAGCGCTTCGGGGAAGATGGCGTCGGCGCCGGCTTCCACGTAGAGCTTGGCGCGGGCGACGGCCCCCTCGATGCCCTCGCTGGCGGCGGCGTCCGTGCGGGCGATGACGTAGAGGTGGCGGCGTGCCTTCACGGCGGCGGCGACCTTGGCGGCCATGTCGTGGGCGTCGGCGAGCTTCTTGTCGTTGAGGTGGCCGCACTTCTTGGGCAGAAGCTGGTCCTCGAGATGGATGGCGGCCGCGCCGGCGTCCTCGAACGTGCGCACGGCGTGCATCACGTTGAGCGCCTCGCCGTAGCCGGTGTCGCCGTCGACGAGCACGGGCAGGCCCGATGCGCGCGCCACCTGGCGGATGAAGAACGCCACTTCGTCAACGGTGATGATGCCGAGGTCCGGCAGGCCCATCGAGGCTGTCATCGCAGCGCCCGACAGGTAGACCGCCTCGAAGCCGGCGTTGCGCGCCTGAATGGAGGCCTGGCCGTTGTGCGCGCCCGGAATCCGGAGGATGCCGGGACGCTCGACCAGCGCGCGGAAGCGCGCGCCGGCGGGCTCCTGGGGGAGATCGGAAGCAACAAGATAGGGCATGGTTCAATCCTCGAAATGATCACTGCAATGAAAACCGGCGGGACAAGCCCGCCGGAAATCGTCTGTCAGGAAGCCGTCCCGCTTTTCCCCTGGCCGCGTTTCTTGATCGGCACGAATTCGAGATCTTCCGGTCCGACGTAGTTCGCGGAGGGACGGATGATCTTGTTGTCCGTGCGCTGCTCGATGACGTGGGCCGCCCAGCCGGTGGTGCGCGAGATCACGAAGAGAGGCGTGAACATCGCGGTCGGCACGCCGAGCAGGTGGTAGGAAACGGCGCTGAACCAGTCGAGGTTCGGGAACATCTTCTTGATATCCCACATCACCGACTCGATCCGGGCGGCGATGTCGAAGAGCGCCGTCGAACCGGCCTCTTCCGACAACTGACGCGCCACTTCCTTGATCACCACGTTGCGCGGATCGGACACCGTGTAGACGGGGTGGCCGAAACCGATGATCACTTCCTTCGCGTCGACGCGGCGGCGGATATCCTCCTCCGCGTGGTCCGGGGCGCTGTAGCGCTTCTGGATCTCGAACGCCACTTCGTTCGCGCCGCCGTGCTTGGGGCCGCGCAGCGCGCCGATGGCCCCCGCGATGGCGGAGTAGAAGTCCGCTCCCGTGCCGGCGATGGTGCGCGCGGTGAAGGTCGAGGCGTTGAACTCATGCTCCGCGTAGAGGATGAGCGAGACGTGCATCGCCTTCACCTGCGCCTCGGTCGGCGCCTTGCCGTGCAGCAGGTGGAGGAAATGGCCGCCGACGGAATCGTCGTCCGTTTCCACCTCGATGCGCCGGCCGTTGTGGCTGAAGTGATACCAGTAGAGCAGCGCCGAGCCGAGCGAGGCGACGAGCCGGTCGGCGATGTCGCGCGCCCCCGGATGATTGTGGTCCGCCGCTTCCGGCAGCACGCTGCCGAGAACGGAGACCGCCGTGCGCTGCACGTCCATGGGGTGCGCGGAGGCGGGGAGCGTCTCCAGCACCGCGCGCAGCGTCGCGGGCAGGCCGCGCAGGCCGTGCAGCTTCGCCTTGTAGGCGTCGAGTTCCTGCTGGGTCGGCAGATGGCCGTGGATCAGCAGGTGGGCGATTTCCTCGAACTCGCTATCCTTGGCCAGATCAAGAATGTCGTAGCCGCGATAGTGCAGATCGTTGCCGGTGCGCCCCACGGTGCAGAGCGCGGTGTTACCGGCGACGACGCCCGACAGCGCGACCGATTTCTTCGGCGCAGGTTTTTTGATTTCTTCTGTCGTGCTCATTGCTTACTTGTTTCCCTTCCAGTCGAAGATGCCGGTAGCGGGCGTGATCAGCTTGCCAGCGGGCAAGGTGAAGGTCAGGCCGCCGAGCTCTTCGGCGGTCAGTTCCGGCAGGCGCTCCACGAGGGCGAGGAAGCGGTCCTGCTCGGCGCTCTCCAGCACGCCGTCGGTCAGCGTGCGGAACTTCCTGATGTAGTCGGGACGCTTGAAGGGACGCGCGCCCAGCGGATGCGCATCGGCCACCGCCAGCTCGTCCTCGATCACCGTGCCGTCTTCCAGCGTCACGACCACGCGGCCGCCGAACGCCTTTTCCTGCGGATCGACGGAGTGATAGCGGCGGGTCCACTCGGGATCCTCGACCGTGGAGATCGCGTGCCACAGCTTGACCGTCTCGGGCCGGCCGGCGCGCTCGGGCGCGTAGCTCTTCTCATGATGCCAGCCGCCGTCTTCCAGCGCCACCGCGAAGATGTAGGGGATCGAGTGGTCGAGCGTCTCGCGGCTCGCCTTGGGATCGAACTTCTGCGGGTCGTTCGCGCCCGAGCCGATCACGTAGTGCGTGTGGTGGCTGGTGTGGATGACGATGCTCTTGACCTTCGACAGGTCGCCGATCTTCGGTCCCAGCGAGCGGGCGAGGTCGATGAGCGCCTGGCTCTGGTACTCGGCCGAGTGCTCCTTGGTGTAGGTGTCGAGAATGGCGCGCTTGGGCTCGCCCTTCTCGGGCAGCGGCACGGTGTATTCACGCTCGGGGCCGCCGAGGAGCCACGCGATGAAGCCGTCCTCGCCTTCCCACGCCGGCGACGGAGCGCCTTCGCCGCGCAGCACGCGGTCGACGGCCTCGACGGCCAGCTTGCCGGCGAAGCCGGGCGCATACGCCTTCCAGCTCGAAATCTCGCCCTTGCGCGACTGGCGCGTGGTCGTGGTGGTGTGCAGCGCCTGCTGGACGGCCTGATAGATGATCTCGGTCGGCAGCTTCAGCAGCGCGCCGATGCCGGCGGCGACGGACGGGCCGAGATGGGCGATGTGGTCGATCTTGAACTCGTGCAGCGAAATGCCCTTCACGAGATCGACCTGGATCTCGTAGCCCGTGGCGATGCCGCGGATCAGGTCGGCGCCGTTCTGGCCCGTGTGCTGGGCGACCGCCAGAATGCCGGGGATGTTGTCGCCGGGGTGCGAGTAGTCGGCGGCGAGGAACGTGTCGTGGTAGTCGAGCTCGCGCACGGCGGCGCCGTTCGCCCAGGCCGCCCATTCAGGCGACACGCGCTGGTCCTGGGGCAGGCCGAAAACGGTCGCGCCGGGCTTGTAGGGGTGGGCGACGGCCTGGCCGCGGGCGCTCGCCACCGGGCGGCGGTTGACGGAGGCGGCGGCGACGGAAGCGTTGTCGATGATGCGGTTGCCGATTTCCTCGATGACGGCGGGCTCGACGGCGACCGGATCGGCGGCAACTTCGGCGATCTTCCAGGCGAGCTGATTTTCGCGCGGCAGATTCTCGGAAGACTTGTAGGTGCGGACCTTATGCTGCGTAACCATTTGGGTGCTCCTCGGGCGTTGGTTGGGCCGGGTGGCGTCGGCGCCGCGCGATGCTCGCAGGTTCGCAAAACGGTCGTCCCGGCGGCTCGCAGGAAGGATCGCCAGGGACAGGCCGCACGCGGACGGGCGACGGCGGAAGCATGTGCAGGACGGCATCACACGCATCGCATTTTGCAATATCTGCAATTTTCAGGGTCGGCAAGATGCCGGCCGTGCATAGTTTTCCAGCTACATTCGTGCTATTTTGCGAATATTGCAAATCAACCGATCGGGTAAAGGAATAAGCCTTGTGGCCATAAGGACTTCAGGCGCCGGCCGGCCGGCCGCGCCGGCAGGCGAGGGCGCGGGGCCGGGCGGGCGCCGCCCCGCGCGGCGGGAGGCGAAGCGCAACTTCATCGGCGTGCGCCTGCGGCGGCTGCGCGAGGAGCGGCAGATGACCCAGCAGGCGCTGGCGCATGCGATCGGCCTGTCGCCGAGCTACCTCAACCAGCTTGAGAACAACCAGCGGCCCGTCACCACCAAGGTGCTGCTGCGGCTCGACGCGGCGTTCGGCGGGCAGGTGCAGTTGCTCTCCCACGACGACGAGGCGCGTCTCGTGGCCGATCTCGCCGACGCCGCCGCCGATCCGATGTTCGGCGAAACCATCTCGCGGGCGGAGTTGCACGAACTCGCGGCATCCATGCCGGCGGTGGCGCGCGCCTTCATCGCGCTCCACACCCGCTGCCGCCAGATGACGGAGCAATCGGCCGCGCTCGCGGCGCGTCTCGGGGACGAGCGCACCGATGCCGCCTCGCCTTTCGCGCCGTTCGAGGAAGTGCGCGAGTTCATGTACGAGCGCCACAACCACATCGCGGAACTCGACGTGGCGGCGGAAAACCTCGCGCTCGCCGCCGATCTGCGGCCGGGAAACCTGGCCGGCGAGTTCGCGGCGCTCATCGCCCGCCGCCACGGCGTCCGTGTCGAGATCATCGTCGCCGGCGAGGGGCCGGAGCGGGATGTGCAGCGCAGCTACGATCCGCACACGCGCGTGTTGCGCCTTTCCTCGCGGCTGCGCGCCGGCCAGCAGGCATTCCAGATCGCGACGCAGCTCGCGCTGCTGGAGCACGACGACGCCATCGGGGCGCTCATCGCGAAAGGGCGTTTCACCAGCCCGGAGGCGCGCAAGCTCGCGCGCATCGGCCTCGCCAATTATTTCGCCGGCGCGCTCATCCTGCCCTACGGCTCCTTCCTGCGGGCGGCGGAGGACCGGCGCTACGACATCGACCTGCTGAGCCACAATTTCGGCGTCGGCTTCGAGACCATCTGCCATCGTCTGAGCACCTTGCAGCGGCCGGAGGCGCGCGGCGTGCCGTTTTTCTTCATTCGCGTGGATAGGGCCGGCAACATCTCGAAGCGCCAGTCGGCGACGGATTTCCACTTCTCGCGCATCGGCGGCACCTGCCCGCTGTGGAACGTCTATGAAGCCTTCGCGCATCCGGGGCGCGTGCTGACGCAGCTCGCGCGGATGCCGGACGGGCGCGCCTATCTGTGGGTGGCGCGCACGGTGTCGCGCGACCACGGCGGTTATCGCGCGCCCAGCAAGACCTTCGCGGTGGCGCTCGGCTGCGACCTGCGCCATGCGGGCCGGCTCGTCTATTCCGACGGGCTCGATCTCAACAATCCGGCCGCCGCCACGCCGATCGGCGTCGGCTGCAAGGTGTGCGAGCGCCCCGCCTGCCCGCAGCGCGCCTTTCCGCCCATCGGCCGCGCGCTGACCGTGGACGAGACGCGCCGGCGCTTCTCGCCCTATTCGGGGGCGTGAGGAGCGGGATGCTCCTCGAACTCCAGCGCAGCGACCGCCGCCCCGCGCCGCGTCACCTTGTCGGCGGAAAGGCGGATCTGGCCGACATCCTCCTGCGCCTGCCGGAAATGCAGATCGAGCTTCTCGACCCGCTCGCGCAGGCGGCCGACATCGTCGAGCAGGCGGCCGACTTCCGTCTGGATCGTCCGCGCCTCCGCGCGCATGCGCGTGTCGCGCACCAGCGACTGCACGAGCTGGATCGCCATGGTCAGCAGGGAGGGCGAGACGAAGATGACCCGCGCGCGGTGCGCACGCTGCACCAGATCGTCGAAATGCTCGTGCAGGTCGGCGTAGACCGACTCGGAGGGCACGAACAGCAGCGCCGTGTCCTGCGTCTCGCCGGGCACCAGATATTTTTCGCCCACATCGCGGATGTGGTAGCCGACATCGTTGCGCACGCGCTGGACGGCGCGCCGCCGCGCCTCGGTATCCGCCGCCTCGCGAAAGGCGGTGATCCCCTCCAGCGGAAACTTGGCGTCTATCGCCAGCGGCAGATCGCCCGGCAGGTCGATGAGGCAGTCGGGCCGCTTGCCGTTGGCAAGCGTCGGCTGGAAGCGATAGCCGTTCGCCGGCAGCCCGTCGCGGATGATGGCCTCCATCCGCCCCTGCCCGAAGGCCCCGCGCGCCTGCTTGTTGGCGAGCACGTCCTTCAGCCCGACGACGTGGCCGGACAGTTCCGTCAGGCTTTTCTGCGCGGCGTCGATCAGCGCCAGCCGCTCGTTGAGGGTCGCGAGATGGGCGGCGGTATGGCGGGTGGAGGCGTCGAGATTTTGCCCCATCCGATGCTGCAACCCCTCGATCCGCTCGGAGACGAAACGGGCGAGATCGTTCTGCCGCGTGCCGAAGACCTCCGCCACCGTCTGCATGCGCCCGGTCAACTGCGCTTGCAGGCCGCGCATCTCGGCGAGCCGTTCCTCCAGCGCCCGCGCCCGCTCGAACGCCGCCGCCGCCTCCGCCCGGCGCGCGCGCGACAGCCCGGCGAGTTGCGCCGCGATGATGCCGAGCAGCACGAAAACCGCCGCGCCCGCCCCCGCCAGGGCGTAAGGCAGCGGCAGCGGATGACCGAACAGGACCAGCGCGTCATTCAAGGCATTCATGGCGCAGATATAGCCGATTCGCGGCAAAATCCGAACGAATAAGGAACATGTTGACCTTCGGCGCAAGAGCGCTTATCTCGCTTGCATTGAGGCAGAGACACGATGACCATCCTTCCCATTCTTGTACTTCCCGACCCGCGGCTGCGGCTGATTTCCGAGCCGGTGGCGACTGTGACCGACGAGATCCGCACGCTTGTCGCGGATATGTTCGAAACCATGTATGATGCGCCCGGCATCGGACTCGCCGCCATCCAGGTCGGCGTGGCGAAGCGGGTGCTCGTGGTGGATGTCGGCAGCCGCGAGGAGGGGCGCGACCCGCTCACCGTCATCAACCCGGAAATCGTGTGGGCGTCGGACGACGCGTTCCGCGTCCATCAGGAGGGCTGCCTCTCCATCCCGGAGTATTATGAGGAGGTGGAGCGCCCGGCGCGCATCCGCCTGCGCTACATGGATCTTGAGGGCGAGACGCGGGAAATCGAGGCCGACGGCCTGCTCGCGACCTGCTTGCAGCACGAGATCGATCATCTGAACGGCGTCCTGTTCATCGATCATCTGTCGCGGCTGAAGCGGGAACGGGTGAACCGCAAGTTCGTCAAGGCGGCCAGGGCCGTCGGCCGCGGCGGCGAAGCCTGAAGAACCTTGCCGGTCTTGCCGGCGGCGGCGGAGAAACGAAGGAGGCATGCGGGGCGACATGACGATGATCGGGAGCGTATCGGATGTGGGCGGAGCCGGGCGCGAGGCTGGCCCGCCGTTCGTCTGGCGCGCGATGGAGCCTGACGATCTCGGTGACGTGCACGCCATCGGCGAGCGGGTGCATCCCGGCTATCCCGAGCGTATCGAGGTGTTCGCCGAGCGGCTGCGGCTTTATCCGGCCGGCTGCCTCGTGCTGGAGCGGGAAGAGGAGATGGCCGGCTACGTCGTCAGCCATCCCTGGCATCCGATGATGCCGCCCCGGCTCGACAGCCTCGTGGTGGCCATGCCGACTTTCCCGGCGACGTTCTACATCCACGATCTCGCCCTGCTGCCGGCGGCGCGCGGCAGCGGCGCGGGCGGGCGGGCGGTCGCGCATCTCGTGGATCATGCGGCCGCGATCGGCCTCGCCGACCTGTCGCTCGTGGCGGTGAACGCCTCCGTGCCGTTCTGGGAACGGCAGGCGTTCGCCGTCGTCGACGATGCGCGGCTCGCCGCCTCGCTGCGCAGCTACGACGCGGACGCGCGCTTCATGATCCGGCAGCTCGGCGCGGTTTCGCGCGACTGAGCGGCGATTCGGGTTTGTAATCCGCGAAAAAATCTTTATAAGACGCCTGCGCCCGCGTGACACCCTTGGAGGCACGGGCGCTTTCGTGAGCCGGAAGTTCTGGGGCCGTGCGTTTGCGCGGCCGTTTGCATTTGCGGCATTCGTTTGCTTTTCGCTTTTTGAGGATGAATATCATGTCCGCTGCCACTACGACGGCAAAGCCGCTCAAGGCCACGGCGCGCGCAGGGGTCGGCAAGGGGGCTGCCCGTGCAATCCGCCGCAACGGCCAGGTTCCCGCCGTCATCTACGGCCTCGGCGCGCCCGCCCAGCCGATCTCGCTCGACTTCAACGAAACCAAGCATCTCATCTACGCCGGCGGTTTCCTGTCCACGCTGTTCGAGATCGAGGTCGAAGGCCGCAAGACCACCGTCATTCCGCGCGACTACCAGCTCGACAAGGTGAAGGATTTCCCGATCCATGTCGACTTCCTGCGCGTGGCGCGCGGCGCGAAGATCGAGGTCGAGGTGCCGCTGCATTTCGTCAACGAGGAAACCGCGCCCGGCGTCAAGAACGGCGGCACGCTGAACATCGTTCACCACAAGCTGCCGCTGATCGTGGCGGCGGACGCCATCCCCGACCATGTGGAGGTGGACGTGGGCGCGCTTGAAATCGGCGACGCGCTGCATATCGAGACGCTGAAGCTGCCGGCCGGCATCGAGCTTGGCGCGATCGAGCGCGACGCGACGATCGCGACCGTGGTCCCGCCCGTCGCCGTTGAAGGCGAGACGACGGAAGCGGCCGGCGCGTAAGACCGTCGCGGCCCCGGTCGACGACCGGGGCCGCATGATCGTCTCTCAAGCGCCGCGCGGGCTTTCAGCGTAAGCCCGCCCTGAAGCGGCTTGCGTCCGGCGTGAACATCGGGCCGCATGCAAGCCGCGGGACTATGGAAACAGCGGCGCGCCGGCGCCATCGCGGTTCGTGATCGGGAGGGCGTGATGCAGCTCATTGTCGGACTGGGCAATCCCGGCGACCGTTATGCGCGCAACCGCCACAACATCGGTTTCATGGCGGTGGAGGCCGTCGCCCGCGCCCACAACGCCGCCCCATGGCGCAAGCGCTTTCATGGGCTGACGGCGGAAGCCGTGATCGGCACGCGGCGCGCGCTCCTGCTGCTGCCGCAGACCTTCATGAACGAATCGGGCGTCGCGGTGGCGGAGGCGGCGCAGTTCTACAAGATACCGCTTTCGGACATCGCCGTGCTGCATGACGAGCTCGATCTCGCGCCGGCGAAGCTGCGCGTCAAGACGGGCGGCGGCAACGCGGGCCACAACGGCCTGCGTTCGATCTCGGCCCATATCGGCAACGACTACCGGCGCGTGCGCCTCGGCATCGGCCATCCGGGCGACAAGGCGCGCGTACACGGCTACGTGCTCGGCGATTTCGGCAAGGGCGAGTTCGAGTGGGTGGACGACCTGTGCCGCGCGATCGCCGACAGCGCGGAATTGTTGGCGAAGGGCGAGGACGCCAGCTTCCAGAACCGCGTGCATCTGGCGATGGAGGCGCGGGGCTGGAAGGACGTCAAGGGCGTCGGCGAGCGCTCGCAGGGCTGAGAGCGGCGCGGGCCGCGATCGGTGCAGGCTGCGATCGGCAATTGACTGGCGGCGCGCCGTCAGGCACTCCACGGAAAGTACATCGTTTGGCAGGAAAGGGGCGGCCGCCTCAAGGCGTCGCTGGCGAGGATCATGGGTTTCAAATGCGGCATCGTCGGGCTGCCCAATGTCGGCAAGTCCACGCTTTTCAACGCGCTGACGCAGACGGCGGCGGCGCAGGCGGCGAACTATCCCTTCTGCACCATCGAGCCCAATGTCGGCGACGTGGCGGTACCCGATCCGCGTCTTGACGTGCTGGCGCAGATCGCGGGTTCGGGACAGATCATCCCGACGCGCCTCACCTTCGTGGACATCGCCGGCCTCGTGCGCGGCGCCTCGCGCGGGGAGGGGCTCGGCAACCAGTTCCTCGCCAATATCCGCGAGGTCGACGCCATCGCCCATGTCGTGCGCTGCTTCGAGGACGGCGACATCACCCATGTCGAGGGCCGCATCGATCCCGTCAACGACATCGAGACCATCGAGACGGAACTGATGCTCGCCGATCTCGACAGCCTTGAAAAGCGGGTGACGGCGCTGGAGAAGCGGGCGCGCGGGCAGGACAAGGAGGCGAAGGAAACGCTTGATATCGTCAGCCGCACGCTGCCCCTGCTGCGCGACGGCAAGCCCGCCCGCCTCGTGGAGCGCAAGCCGGAGGAGGAGCGCATCTTCTCCCAGCTCGGCCTGCTCACCGCCAAGCCGGTGCTTTACGTATGCAACGTGGACGAGGGCGCCGCCGAATCCGGCAACGACTTTTCCGCCCGCGTGTTCGCGCGCGCGAAGGAGGAGGGTGCGGTCGCGGTGGTCGTTTCCGCGCGGATCGAGAGCGAGATCGCCGTGCTGCCGCCCGAAGAGCAGAAGGAATATCTCGAAGCCATCGGCCTCACCGAGCCCGGTCTCAACCGCGTGATCCGCGCCGGCTACGATCTTCTGGGGCTCCTCACCTATTTCACCATCGGCCCCAAGGAGGCCCGCGCCTGGACGATCACCGCCGGCACGCGCGCCCCGCAGGCGGCGGGCGTCATCCATACGGATTTCGAGAAGGGCTTCATCCGCGCCGAGACCGTCGCCTATGACGACTACGTTGCGTTCAAGGGTGAGGCCGGCGCGCGCGAGGCCGGCAAGTTCCGTCTTGAAGGCAAGGATTACGTCGTCGCCGACGGCGATGTGCTGCACTTCCGTTTCAACACCTGACGCGGTTTTTTGCGCGATGGACGTTCGCCGCCTGCATGCGTGGAACCTGACGCCGCGCGAGGCGATCGCGCTGCAAAAGGAATTGCGCGCGCAACTCGTCGAGACGCCGCTCGATGTCGCGGCGGTCCGGCTCGTGGCGGGCGTCGACGTCAGCGTGAAGGACGGCCTGTCGCGCGCCGCCGTCGTGGTCTGCGCCCTGCCGGACTTTTCCGTCGTGGAGGTGGCGCGCGCCACCGTGCCGACGCCGTTTCCCTATGTGCCGGGGTTGCTGACCTTCCGCGAGGGGCCGGCGCTGGTGGAGGCTTTCGCACGGTTGCGGGCGGAGCCCGATGTCTTCCTGTTCGACGGCATCGGCATCGCCCATCCGCGCCGCATCGGCATCGCCGCCCATATGGGGCTGCTGCTCGACCGGCCCGGCATCGGCTGCGGCAAGACGCGGCTGTGCGGCTTTCACGACGAGCCGGATGCCGGCAAGGGCGCATGGACGTGGCTTTATGACCATGTGCGCGATCCCGCCGCATCGCCGCGCCGCCGGGCGGGCGGGGAGCGCCCCGTCGAGGCCATCGGCGCGGTGGTGCGCACGCGCGCCGGTGTCTCGCCGATGTTCATCTCGCCCGGCCATCGCGCCGATATTCCGACGGCGGTGGCGATGACGCTGCGCTGCACGACGCGCTATCGCCTGCCGGAGCCGATCCGGCTGGCGCACAAAACGGCGGCCCTGCCGGAAACATGAGGCCGCGCCGGCTTGCGGGACGAAGCGGCCGGCATGTTTTTGCGTTTTCCGCCGGCTTCGATGCTCAGATCCAGCGCGAGCCGCTGAAAAGCGCGATGATGTAGACGAGCACCTGGAGCAGGTAGGTCTGGCCGTTGCCGTCGTACAAGGCGCGCAGATTTCCGGCCAGTTTCGGCGCCAGCCCGGCGGCGCGGTCCCACAGCGCGCCGGCGGAAGGGATATCGATCTGCCGCACCGCTCTCCGCAGAAGGAACAGGAACTCGCGGACCGCTGCCCGCCCGCCGGGAGCGGAGGGCGTGGCGCAGCGGCGATGGATCAGCATCGCGGCGCCGCACAGCGTCAGCGACACGATCATCGCCGCGCTCATCACCGGCAGCGGATTCGGCAATGCGGGCGAGGCGGCGAAGAGCGGATCGACGGCCGCCGTCAGCGCCGCCGGATGGAGGGACAGCGCGGCGATGCCTGCGGCCAGCACGATCTGCGGCGCAAGGAGCGCCGGCGGCGCTTCGGCCACATGGGCGAAGGCGTCGCCCCGATCGCGCAGGAAGATGCCCCAGGCCATGCGCAGCATGTACAGGAAGCCGACGAAGGTCGCGAGAAAGCCCATGGCGGCGAGCGCGTACCACTCCCTGCCGATCGTCTCGCCGATCAGCAGCCACGGCGCGCCGGCGCCGGCCAGCGGCGGCAGGCCGGCCGTCGCGACCAGCGAGACGAGGGCTGTGGCGAATGTCCACGGCATGCGGCCGGCAAGCCCGCCGAGGCTGCTGAACGTGCCCACGCCCGTGCGCAGCAGGATGCCGGCGGCGGCCAGAAACAGGATGCCTTGCGTCAGCAGGTGAGTGATGGCGAGGCATAGCGCCGTCACCCGGCCGGCGGGGCTCATCAGCCCGATGGCGGCGACGATGTAGCCGGTCTGGCTCAGGCTCGCATAGGCCAGCATCCGCTTGATGCTGTCCTGAAGAAGCGCAAGCCCGCCGCAAACGAGCGCGGTGGCGAAACCGAGCCACGCCAGGAGATGGCCGGCCTCGGGCATCGCGGCCGCGCCGGCCGCCGGGACGGTGATGCTCAGCAGCCCGAATATCGCCGCCTTGCCCGTCACGGCCGACAGCAGCGCCGACAGATCGTCGTCGGCGAGCGCGTAGACGCCGGGCGCCCAGACATGCACGCCGACGATCCCTGCCTGAACGAGACAGCCGGCGGCGAGCAGGAGGAAGGCGGGGCCCGCTTCCGGCCCGGTGAGGACCGGAGCGCCGAGGGCGGTCGTGCCGGTGAGGGCGTGGAGCTGCCCGAAGCCCGCGAGCAGGAGGAAAGCCCCGCCGAGCGAGAACAGCAGATAGCGCAGCGTCTGCGATCCCGCCCAGCGGCCGTGCGCGATGAGGAAGTAGGACGCCAGCGTCGCAAATTGCCAGCAGGCGAGGAATTCAAGCCCCGTCCGCGCGCCGGCCAGCGCCGTCAGCGACAGGAGCATGGCGGCCGCCAGCGGATGGTAGAACGGTCGCGGATCGGCGCGATGAAGCGCGCCGATGCCGATGACGAAACCGCCTGCGATGAAGAGGATGCCGAACAGCCGGCCGAGGCCGTCCGCTGCCGGCAACAGGAACGGCCCGACAAGGATGAGCGCGGCCAGCGCGAGCGCCGCCCGCGCCCGGCCCGGCAGCCTCGCCCCGAGCCGGCGCTCGACGGCGGCCAGCGCCACGCCCGTGGCCGGCGGCAGGAACACCCACAGCGCAGCGGGGGCGACGAGGGCGGCGGCGAGGACGCCGCCCGCGAGCAGCAGGGCCACGACGCAAACCACCGGCGCGACGCTGAGCGGCCCGGTGACGGGCAACGTCTCGTCGCCATGCATGTGCAGCGAGCGCCCCAGCCAGCGGAACAGGCAGGCCGCCTCCAGCAAGGAGCCGGCGAGAATCGCCGCCAGCGCCCAGCCGTAACCGGCGGCGGAGAGCCGCATCGTCAGTTCCCATTTCGCCCAGAAGCCGGGAAACGGCGGCAGGCCGGCGAGCGCCGCCACCAGCGCCGCGAAGGACGCCATCAGCACCCGCCGGCGCGCGACGGGCGACCACCCCGCCGTGGACTGACGCCCCACGAGGTCGCACAGCCAGAACAGGCCCGTTTTCGCCAGCAGATGGTTGAAGGCGAGCCCGCCCGCGACGAGCGGCGCCGCTTCCCCGGCGCCGGCCTTCTCCAGCAGCGCGAGCGCCAGCAGCGCAAGGCCCGCCTGGCCGGCGGAGGAATAGCCGAGCATCCGCCGCACCCGCACCTGTCGCAGGGCGAGCAGGCCGGAGGCGATGAAAGTGAGGCCGCCGGAGAAGGCGATCAGCGCATGCCACGGCGCGAACAGCGGCAGCAGCTTCCAGAAGGTGAAAAGCACTCCCGCTCCGCCCGCGAGGATGAAGGCGGCGGTTCCGCCGGTCGCCGTTTCGTCGATGTCGATGGCCCAGCCGTTGGCGGGAAACGGTTTCAGCATCACGAGCAGCGCGGAAAGCAGCAGCAGGAGCGCTGTCGCGCCGATCCTGTCCGCCGGCTGCGGCAGGCTCGCGAGCGTGTCGATGCGCAAGGTGCCCGCCGCATGATAGAGCAGGGCGGTCGCCAGCAGGAAGAAGGACGCGGCGAGGGCGGTCGCGATGACGTACTTGAAGACCGCCGCGAGCGATCTCGCCGCGTCGGCGAGGCCCGACAGGCCGTAGACGGCGATGAAGGTCATCTGCATGAATACGAACAGGCTGAACAGATCGCCCGTCATCACCATGCCGTTGACGCCCGTCACGCCGATCAGCCAGAGCGCCGCCGCCCCGCCGTGCTCGCGCAGATGCCGCCTCATGTGAATGGCGCCGAGCAGCGCCAGGATGTTGACGCATAGCGCGACGACGCCTTCCGCGAGGCCGAGGCGCAGGCCGATCGTCACGGGCGGCGACGCGCCCGCGACGAGCGCCTCGATGGCGTGGCCGTCCCGCACGACGCGCATGAGGCACGCGCCGCTGATGACGACGAGGCCCGACAGCGCCGCAAGGAGCGCCGGCTCCGTGCGCGGCTTCGCCAGCCTGCCCGCCAGCGGAAGAAGGAAGCCGCCGCCGAGCCCCAGAACATAGATGTTCAGCGGGTGGAAAAGAATGCTCACCACTTCGACTCCGTGAAGGCGTCGATGGAGAGCGTACCCCGCGCCCGATACAGCCTGATGGCGAAGGCGAGCATGACGGCGGTGACGGAGAAGCCGAGAACGGCGGCCGTTATCGCCAGCGCGGAAGGCAGCGCGTCGACCGCGTCGACCGCCGCCTCGCCCGGCCCCAGCGCCTCGTCGAGAATGGGAGCGGTCGCGCCGGTGACGTAGCCGGTGGCGACGAGCGCGAGGCGGATGCCGGTGCCCAGCAGCGAGAAGCCGATGATCATGCGCAGGATATGCCGGTGCGACAGCAGCCCCCACAGGCCGATGAGCGCGAGTGCAAGCCCGGTCGTGAGGGCGAGTTGTGAAACCGGCGGGCTCATCGCGAAATCTCCTCAGGTGCGGAAGCGGTCGATGACGGCTGACAGCGCCGCGCCCGTCCCGACGGCGAGCAGAATGGAGAAGACCGGAATCGCGCCGGCGCTCAGGAACGCCCCGAGCCCGCTCTTCGACGATAGCCGGGCATCGAGAATTCCGCCGGCGAAAAGCACGCCGGACAATCCCGACACGACGCAGGCTGCACCGGCGAGCGAGGCCGCGATCGCGAGCGCGCCGGCGGGCAGCGCGGCTTGCGGACGTGCCGGCACGAGCAGCGCGATGCCGGCGGCGGCGATGGCTCCGGCCTGAAAGCCGCCGCCCGCGGACAGGTGGCCGCTCGACGCCACATAGGCCGCGAAGAGCAGGAGCGGCGGCAACAGCAGCGCCGCGCCGGTTTCCGCGATCTCGCCCGCCGGCGGCTCGGGAGAAGCGGACGCCGCGCGCGGCGGCGGTTCCGCGCCGTTCGCGGCCATAAGCAGGATGACGGTGAAGAGCCCTGCGGCGGCGGCGAGCGTGTCGATGCCGCGCCAGACGGCGAGAATGCCGCTCACCACGTTCGGCGATCCGAGTTCGACGGACGTTCGCGTCACGTAGAATTCCGCCAGCGGACGCAGGAACCGGCGTTCGCCGTAGTCCGCCACGACGGCGGCGAAGATCAGGCCGAGCGCTGCGACGGCGAGGGCGTTGAAGATATGGCGTCTCATGTCCGGCCTTCCATGGTCAGGCGTCGCGGCCGGTTTCGTCCGCCCCGCCGGCGCGCTTCATCGGCGTGCCGATGCGATGGGCGGCGCGGGCGATGACATGCGCCGACAAGGGAAACGCCGTGAACACCAGCCCCGCGACGACCGCAAGCTTCAACGCCCAGGCAGGATGATGGAGGCCGATCCCCGCCATCACCAGCAGGCTGCCGAGCGTCGCTGTCTTGGCGCCCGCCTGGATGCGGGTGAAGGGATCGGGCATGCGCAGCACGCCGAGCCCGGCGGAAAACAGGAGGAACGCGCCGGCAAGAACGGCAAGGTCGCCCAGAAAGCCCGTCACCGCCTCCTGATGCATGGCTCAGGTCCTTCCCGCGCCGGTCTTGTGGATGGCGTACAGCAGGACGACTGTCGTCAGCCCCGCGCCGATCGCCGCTTCCGCCATTGCGGCGTCGGGCGCGGCCAGCAGCAGATACATGATCGAGGCGGCGAGCCCGCAGACGCCCGCGCAGACCGCCGCAGCCGTCACGTTGCGCAGCGCCACCGCCAGGATGGCGCTCGTCACGACGCCGATCGCCGCGAGAAAAGCGAGCAGGTCAAGCACGTTACATTCCCCGCTCCAGATGGCGCGCGATCGCGGGCACAAGCAGAAACCCGAACAGACCGCAGACGAGCGCGACGTCGAGATAGACGAAGCGGCCGGAGAGATGCGCGTAAAATGCGATGGCCGCGATCGCCGTCGCGGTCAGCACGGCCACGGCGGCGGCGCGGTCGATGATCGTGCGGCCGATCACGAGCCGGGCGAGGGCAAGCACCGCGCCGGAAAAGATCAGCAGACCGGAGAGTGTGGACGGGATGTCAGCCAAAAGCCGCCTCCAGACGTTTCTCGAAGCGGCGTATGCGTCGCCGCATCGCTTCTCCGTCCGCATCTGCATGCGCATCGAGCCGGTGAACGTGAAGCGCCTCGCCGTCGAGCCCGAGGACCAGCGCACCCGGTGCGAGAGTGACGGCATTGGCGAGCGCGAGCCGGCCGGGCGGCGACGTCAGGCGGATATCGACACGGACGAGGTCGGGGCGAATGTCGATGCGGCGCGCGTAGATGTGGCGGAGCAGGCCGATGTTGGCCCACACCAGCTCCATGAGCGAAAGCCCCAGGCAGGCAAGAACATGCAGCAGCGCCACCGGCGCGACCGGCACGGCGCGCCAGGCGCGGGCGGACCGGAAGCACGCGGGATCGGACATCGGCCGCGCGATCGCCAGCGCCGCCGCTCCGCCCGCCGCCAGCAGAACCGGCCCGGCGGAAGAATTGAGCGCTGCCCACAAGATAAGAAGAAATATAAACAAGGCCGGTGCGCCAATTGACATGACAGATTTCGATGCCGATTTCATATTGTTGTTCATGGGCCATGCCCCGTCAATGCGTATGAAAAGCTAACTTTAATCGGGTCTGGAATCAATCCCCGCTCCATATGAATACGTTTCTGTCATCGAATATTCAAAATCGGGCCGGCATCTCGGGTGCGGGGGCAAATCACATCCACGCAAATCGCGTCGGCGCAAATCACATTGACTGACGTCGCGAAGTAGCGCATGAGGATGAGAACGAACGTTCATTCTCACTCAGGGCGGCTCTTTCCCGGATGACCGATTCCGCCGCCGGATCGCCGGCCCCCGTTTCATCGCCTTCCGTCTTATCCGCGGCCAGGCCGGCGGCCGACGCCCAACGCACGGAGCGGCGCGACCTCATTCTGCATGCGGCGGAAAGGTGCTTCGTCAGCTTCGGTTTCCACCGCACGACGATGCAGCTCGTCGCACGGGAGGCCGGCATGAGCCCCGGCAATCTCTATCGTTATTTTCCGTCGAAGAACGCCATCGTCGAGGGGCTTGTGGAACGCGACCGCGACGAGGCGAGGCGGCGCTTCGCGCGCATCGATCCCGATCTGCCATTCTGGGATCAGTTCGCGCGGCTCGGCGAGGAATATTTCCTCGGCGACGCCCATTCCAAGGCGGCGTTGTGCGTCGAGATCTGGGCGGAGGCGGCGCGCAATCCCGAGATCGACGCCATCAACCGGCCCATCGAGCAGGAGATCGCCGATGCGCTCGCCGCCCTGCTGGAGAACGCGCGCGCCCGCGGCGAAATCGCCGCCGACGTCGATTGCGTGGCGGCGGCGCAGATCATCATGGTCATCACCAGCGGGTTGTACGTTCGCTCCGCCCTGCGGCGCGGCGGGGATGGCGCGGATCAGTTCGGTCACGCCGAGTTCGCCCACGCCGAGTTCGCCCACGCCATGCAGGCCGTCTGCGGCCTTCTGTGCGGCAGGCCCGTCCTGCGCCTGGGGGAGCCGGGCGCGGGCGGTGACGCCGTTTCAGGCAGTTTCGATTCCTCACGGGAGCCATCATCATGAAGCCAAGCCAGCTTGTCGCCGGCCTCATCGTCATCGGCGCCGCGGCGTGGATCGGTTCGGGCGTGATCGGAAGCGACGAGCCCGCGGCAGGTGCGCCCGATGCGCCGGCGGCGGCGGCGGCGCGACCGCCGTTTCGCGTCGCGGTCCAGATGGTCGCGAACGAAGATCACGCGCGGCGGGTGGTGCTGTCGGGCCGCACCGAGGCCGACCGGCGGGTGGATGTCGTCGCCCGCACCAACGGCATCATCGAGAATTTGCCCGTTCGCCGCGGCTCGGTGGTGCGGCAGGGCGAGGAGATGGCGGTGCTCTCCGACGAGGCGCGCGAGGCGCTGGTCGGGCAGGCGAAGGCGCGGCTGGAGCAGCGGCGCGCGGAGCTGAAGGCGCGGCTGCGGCTGATCGAGACCGGCAATCTGCCGGCCCTGCAAAAGCCGGTGCTGGAGGCGGAGCTGAGCGCCGCCGAGGCGGCTTATGCGCAGGCCGAGGCCGAGCGCGACCGCAACGTCATCCGCGCGCCCTTCGACGGCGTCGTCAACGTGCTGCATGTGCGCGAGGGGCAGGCATTGCAGGTAGGCTCTCCCATCGCGGAAGTCGTGGCGCTGGAGCCGATGCTGGCGGTGGTGGAGATCGCCGAGCGCGAACTCGGCGGCGTGCGTGTGGGCGATGCGGCCGACGTGGCGCTGGCGAACGGCGGCGCGGCGCGGGGGCGGGTGCGTTTCGTCTCCGCCGTCGCCAGCCCGCAGACGCGCACCTATCGCGTCGACGTGGAGCTCGAGGCGGACGGCGCGCCGATCCCCGACGGCATCACCTGCGAGGTGACGCTGACGCTCGCGCGTGTCCAGGCGGCCTCCGTGCCGCGTTCGGCGCTCGTTTTCTCGGCGCGCGGCGAGCTGGGTTTGCGGATCGTCGACGGCGACGGCATCGTCGGTTTCGCGCCGGTGAGGCTCGCGGAGGACGGGATGGAGCGCGTCTGGGTGACGGGCCTCGCCTCGTCCGTCAGCGTGATCGTGCAGGGGCAGGATTTCGTCGCGGAAGGCCAGAAGGTCGAGCCTGTCACGCACGTTTCGCGCGGGAGCTGAGATCATGGCCGGCCCTGTCGACTACGCCATCTCCCACGCGCGCCTGACGCTCGCGGTCCTCGTGTTCCTGCTGATCGCGGGCGCGATGTCCTACATCTCCATTCCCAAGGAGGCGGAACCGGACGTGAAGGTGCCGATCGTCTATGTCAGCGTGACGCAGCGCGGCATCAGCCCGGAAGATTCGGAACGCCTCATCCTGCGGCCGCTGGAAACCCAGATCAAGACGGTCAACAACCTCAAGGAGATGCGCTCGTCCGCCTTCGAGGGCGGCGGCTTCGTGCTGGCTGAGTTCGAGGCCGGCTTCGATTCCGACGTGGCGATGGCCGATGTGCGCGCCAAGGTCGACACCGCGCGCAGCGACCTGCCGCGCGACGCCGACGAGCCGCAGGTGCACGAGGTCAACCTGTCGCTGTTTCCGGTGATCGTGGTGACGCTGGGCGGCGACGTGCCGGAGCGCACGCTGCTGCGGCTGGCGCGCGACACGCAGACCGCCGTCGAGCAGATTCCCGGCGTGCTCTCGGCGGATCTGCGCGGGGCGCGGGACGAGGCGGTGGAAATCATCGCCGAGCCGATGCTGATGCGCAGCTACGGCATCTCCCTCAACGATCTCACGCAATCCTTCGCCGCCGGCAACAGCCTCGTCGCCGCCGGCGCGCTGGAGGGCGCGGCGGGGCGCTTCGCCGTCAAGGTGCCCTCGCTCATCGAGCGGCCGGAGGATATCTTCAGCTTTCCGGTCGCGGCCTCGCGCTCCGCGTCGGTGACGCTGGGCGATATCGCCGAAGTGCGCCCCACCTTCAAGGACCCGACATCCATCACGCGCATCAACGGCAGCTCCGCCATCGCGATCGAGGTGGTCAAGCGCACCGGCGCGAACCTGATCGAGACCGTGGATGCGGTGAAGGAGGTCGTCTCGACGCTGCAAAAGACCTGGCCGGACACCGTGCAGGTGGCGTTCACGCAGGACAAGTCCACCGAAATCCGGTCGATGCTGCACGAGTTGCAGAACAGCGTGATCACGGCGGTGCTGCTCGTCATCATCATCATGCTGCTGGCGCTCGGCGGGCGGGCTTCCGTCTTCATCGGCATCGCCATTCCGGCGTCGTTCCTCGCCGGCATCCTCGGGCTGCATCTGGCCGGGCTCACGGTCAACATCGTGGTGCTGTTCTCGCTCATCCTCGCGGTGGGCATGCTGGTCGACGACGCGATCATCGTGTCGGAATTCGCCGAGCGGCGCATGGTGGAGGGCATGCCGCCGAAGGCCGCCTATTCGCTGGCGGCAAGGCGCATGGCCGGGCCGGTGATCGCGGCGACGCTGACCCGCATTGCCGCCTTCTCGCCGCTGATGTTCTGGCCGGGCGTCGTCGGCGAGTTCATGAAATATCTGCCGCTCACGCTCATCGCCACGCTGTCGGCCTCGCTCGTGGTGGCGCTGTTCTTCACGCCGACGCTCGGCGCCATGCTCGGCGCGCCCACCCATATCCAGGACGAGCGCATGGAGGACCGCGGTCTCTACATGCGCGTCGTGCGGCTGGCGCTGCATCATCCCGGCGTCACACTCGCCCTTGCCGTGGCGCTGCTCGTCGGCGTCATCGACGCCTATGGCAAATACGGCAACGGCGTCGAGTTCTTTCCCGCCGTCGAGCCCGAATACGGGCTGGTGCAGGTGCGGGCGCGCGGCAATCTCTCGATCACCGAGAAGGACGGGCTCGTGCGCGAGGTCGAGGCGCGCCTCGCCGGCATGCCGGAGCTGGAGACCATCTACGCCCGCGCCGGCGAGGGGCAGCGCGGCTCGGACGAAGTGACCGAGGATACGGTCGGCACCGTGCAGTTCGAGTTCGTGGACTGGCGCCTGCGCCGCAAGGCGCACGTCATTCTGGCGGAGATCCGCGAACGCACCGGCGATATTCCCGGCGTGATCATCGAGGTGACGGAGCCGCGCGCCGGGCCGCCCACCGGCAAGCCGATCACGCTGGAAATATCGGGCACCGATCCCGACCGGATTTTCGAGACGGCGCGCAAGGCCGCCGGGCTGCTGCGCGCCCGCGCCGATACCCGCGACGTCGACGACGGCCTGCCGCTGCCGGGCATCGACTGGAAACTGGCCGTCAACAAGGCCGAGGCGGCGAAATACGGCGTCAATCCGCTCATCGTCGGCACGGCTGTGCAGTTGGTGACGAACGGCGTCAAGCTGTCCGAATACCGGCCGGCGGACACCGACAAGTCGGTCGACATTCTTGTGCGGTTTCCCGAAAGCCGCCGCAACCTCGACGAGCTGGACAACCTGCGCATCAACACGGCGCAGGGCGCGGTGCCGGCCGGCAACTTCGTCGAGCGCACCCCGGAGCGGCGCGTCGGGCTGATCAACCGCGTCGACGGCCGGCGCATCGTCAACGTCACCGCCAATGTCGCCGAAGGCGTGCAGACGGCGCTGGTGCAGCAGGCCGTCATGGAAGAGATGGCGGCGATGGACCTGCCGCCGGGCATCACCTTTCGCCTGAAGGGCGAGGACGAGGAGCGCGAGAAGGCCGGCGCCTTTCTGGTCAGCGCCTTCGGCGCAGCGATGTTCCTGATCTTCGCCGTGTTGCTGGCGCAGTTCAACAGCTTCACCAGCGTGTTTCTGGTGCTCACCGCCGTCGTGCTGTCGACGATCGGCGTGCTCATCGGCCTGATGGTGATGGGGCAGGCGTTCGGCGTCGTGATGACCGGCATCGGCATCATCGCCAACGCCGGGGTGATCGTGAACAACAACATCGTGCTCATCGACACCTACGACCGGCTGCGGCGCGAGGGGGTGGCGGCCTATGACGCCATTCTGGAGACATGCCGCGAGCGCGCCCGGCCCGTGGTGCTGACGGCGGTGACGGCGCTGCTCGGCGTGCTGGCGATCGCCTTCGGCATCAACCTCGATTTCGTGGCCCGCACGGTCGACATCGGCGCGCCATCGACGCAGTGGTGGACGCATCTCGCCACCGCCATCGTGTTCGGTCTGGGCTTCGCCACGATCCTGACGCTGGTGGTGACGCCGGCGGCCCTGATGGGGATCGCCAACATCGCCGCGTGGCGCGCCGCCCGGCGAACGGCGCGGCTACAGGCGCGAGAGGCGCGGCGGGCCTGATATGGCCGCCGCGCCGTAAAGCCGATCACGCCGACTTGACGCCTTCGAGGAAGGCGCCGATCGCCTCGTCGAGCGCGTCGGCGTCGGTGGTGAGGTTGGCGGCGTAGCGGGCGACGCTTTCGGAGACGGCGCTCGCGCCTTCGACGGCCGCCCCGACGCGGCTCATCGCCTCCGCGCCCACCTGCGATTCGTTGGATGCGTGGGCGACGCTCGCGGCGATGGACTGCACGGCGCTCGACTGCTCCTCCACCGCCGTCGCCACGGCGAGCGCGATGGACGACATGTCGCCGATGGTGGCGTTGATATGCTGGATCGCGCTCACCGCCTGGCTCGATGCCGCCTGGATGGCGGTGATCTGCCCGGCGATTTCCTGCGTGGCCTGCGCCGTGCGGTTGGCGAGGCCCTTGACCTCGTTGGCCACCACCGAGAAGCCCCTGCCGGCGTCGCCCGCGCGCGCCGCCTCGATGGTGGCGTTGAGCGCCAGCAGGTTGGTCTGCTCCGAAATGGTCTGGATCAGGTTGACGACCTCGCCGATATGGGTGGCGTTCGCCGCCAGGCTTTCCATGGTGGCGAACGTGCGGTCGGCCTCCTCGACGGCGCGACCGGCCACCTCGTGCGAGCGGCTGGCCTGCGACGCCACTTCCTGAATGGAGGCTGCGAGTTCCTCCGCCGCGCCGGCCGCGACGACGACGCTTTGCGAGGCGTTGCCGGTGGCCGTCGCTGCGCGCCTCGCCTCGCTCGTCACCAGCCGCGATTGCTCGGAAAGGTTGGCGGAGGCGGCGTTGAGATCGCGCGCCGCGCCGTGAACCTGCCCGATCGCGCTGTCGGCACGTTTTTCGAATGCGGAGATCAGTTCGCCGATCTGCTCTCCGCGCTCCTTGTCGTGCTGCGCCGTTCTGGCCTGTTCCGCGGTAAGGCGCGCGCGCTCCAGCGCGTTGTCGCGGAACACGCCCACGGCGCGCGCCATCGTGCCGGCCTCGTCGGGCTGGTCGATGCAGGGAATGTCGACGTCGTTGTTGCCGCTCGCCAGTTGCTCCATGGTACGCACGAGCTTGTTGATGGGGCCGATGATGGACTGGCCGATGCGGAAGACGATGACGAGACCGAGCAGGGCGCCCGCAAGCTGCGCGGTGAGGGCCATTCTGAGGAAGCCGTCCGCCGAAGCGCTCACTTGTGCGCCGATGGCCTGGTTGAGCCGGTCCTGATACGCGATGAAGGCGTTGACGGCGGCGAGCCACCGGACGAACCCTTGCGAGGCAGTGCCGGCGACCAGCTTTCTGGCCTCGGCGAAACGCGTCATATCGTCGGATTCGGTCAACGCGATGATGCGGGCGATCTCGGCCTCCGCTGCCTCCCGGACGGCGGCAGTATCGGCGATGAGCTTTCGCTCTTCATCGTTTGCCTTCGCGGGATCGGCCATGATCTCCGCAAGCCGGGACCTGCTGCGTGCATAGTCCTGTTGCAGCTTTTCGATGAGGGCGACAGCTTCCCGCCGCTTGCCGGCGTCCTCGAGCAGCACCACGTCGCGGATGGCGATGGCGCGATCATGCACGCTGCCGCGCATGTCGACGGCCAGACCCAGCTTGACAGAATTGACGTCGTTGATGGTCTTTATGTTCGCGTTCAGATGCTCGACTTCGATGATGGACAATAACGTAATGGATGCGGCAATAAGCAGGTTGAGGAAAAATGTAAGGTATATTCGATATGGTATGCTGTAGCAGCTAAAGTAGAAAATATCCCAGAATCTTTTAAAAAAGAATATTTTTCCCATGGCTACCTGATCCGTTCAGCATGTGTCAAATTAAAGCCGTCTACCATTCCCATGTGAAACATTAATGATATATATCAATGAATTTGTAAAATTTAATACATGCCTATATTAAGTAAAAAGATATATGTATTTAGATTTTAATATTATTATATAATACAAAATGCATAAGGCATTGTTAATTTAAATAAGTAATAAATAGAATGATTAATTGCATTCCATGTCGGTGCTATGACGTCTTGGCCGGGGCTCGATGCGTTCCGCTTGCCGCTTGCCGCTTGCCGCTTTCGGTTGGCGGGAGCGGCAAGGGGCTTGCCTTGGCCTGTGACGTAATTTATTCTATAGAATGAGTTTACATTGGGTCTGCCTGCCTGCCCGGCCGTAAGGTTCCTCGCGCGTCCGGTCGGACGGGATTCCGTGTGCGTCGTCGTCCGATCGGCACCATATGGTAGAATGCACGCCGGGCGCGACTGGCGCGACATGTTGCGGAGATTGTCAAGTGTCAGAAAATGCGAATGTGCTTTCATATCCCGCCGCGAGGCGCGCCCCCCAGGCCAAGGGAGAGGAGGCGGAGGCTTCGGTCGATGCCGGGCTTTTCAAGCTCGGCATGCGCCGCCTCGCCGCGGGCGTTTCCATTATCGCGACGGTATTCGAGGGCGGTCGCCACGGCCTCGTCGCCACGGCGGTGAACTCCGTTTCCGCCGATCCGCCGACGCTGCTGGTCTGTGTGTCCCAGTCCGCCTCCGCGCATGATTTCATCAGCCGTTCCGGCCGCTTCAGCGTCAACGTGCTGCATGCCGACGACCGCGGCATTGCCGAAAACTTCTCTCGCCCCGAGTTGCGCGCCCGCCGTTTCAGCTTCGGCGACTGGTCGACCCTGGAGACGGGGGCGCCGGTTCTCGACAGCGCTCTCGTCGCCTTCGATTGCCTTGTCGCACAGGAAGCGCGCGCGGCGAGCCATACCGTGTTCTTCGGCCGCGTCGTGCATGCGCGCCTGCGTGAAGGCCCGATCGATCCGCTGCTGTTCTGGGACGGCGCCTATCGGACGGGACCGTCGGATCAGCGATAATCCGCGTCTTCCGCCTCGGCCCGCATGCCGTGCGCGTGCGCGGCGCTTCCCGATCGCGTCCGGTGCTCCACTGCGACGACCACGGCCATGCCCGCAGCGATGGCGAGCAGCCCTGCGATCGCCTCGATCCACTCCCCGCGCCACGCACTGTCTTGCAGACGCATGGTGGAGGAGCGGGAGGCCATCGCGGGCGCGGGCAATGTTTCCGACAGCCTGTCCGCCTGCCCCCTGCGTGCGCCGTGGCCGGAGAGCAGGCGCGCAAGCTCGCGCAGGAACTGCTCGCGCGTGGCGGCGCGGGCGAGAATCTGCCGGAACGCCGGCGACCAGTGCGGTGGCCTGTCCGCCGTTTTTTCCTTCAGCGCGTCGGGAACGTTCATTTCCGTCCAGCCTCGCCCGTGAGCTTGCAGCAGGGCGGTCAGGTTGTCGTAGCCGTCATGGGCGAAGACATAGAGACGTATCGGCTCCGGCAATCGGCCCGCGCGCAGCGCGTTCGCCACATCGGCGAGAGAGACGGGCGTTTCCGCGATAGCGGCGGCCGTATCCGCATGGAGGGGCAAGGCGGGTGCCGCGCTGATGACGTAGCGGGCGGCGAGCACGTCGATGCCGGTTCCCGGCGCATCCGGCCGCCGCCGGTGGAGCAGATCGGCCATTTCCGCCGCGCCCGCGGGCCGGCGCTCGATGGTGGCGGGCTGCGCATCCGGCGTTGGCATGGCGTCGAGCAGCGCCACCAGCAGCAGCAGAAAGACGGAAAAGATGGTGGCGGAGAGGTCGGACAGCGCGCCGGGCTCGAAACGCCATCCGATCATGGTCGCGCCCCGCTTGGCGAAATCCGTTGCTGACGGATCGTCGGCGGCCCGTGCCGCGCGGCGACGGCATCGAACAGGAAGGCGCTTTCCAGCCCGTCGGTCTCGATGCGCAGCAGGATCGGCGGTCCGCCGTCGCGGGAGCGCAGCAGCCGCGCCGCCAGCGCCGCGTCGTCCAGAATGCGGTCGCGCGGGACATGCGAACCGTCGGACGGCAGATGCAGCCCATCCGCCGCGGCGGCGATGACGAGCATTTTGCCCGGCTCCGGTGTTCCCGCGCCGGTTTTCCCGGAGCCCGCGCCGCTCGCCAGCAACAGGCCGACGAGCGGGACCACGATGGCGATAAGGCCGAGCAGGAGATCGGCGAGCGGATCGAACGCGCCCGGATTCCGGATCGCGTCCGTTTCGTCGTTTGCCCTGCCGTCCTCTTCGCCCGCGCCGTCAAGCATGCCCTTCCTCCGGGCCGGGCGTTCCGACAGGGGCGGCGGACATCAGCAGGACGCATTCGGCGCCCAGTTCCGTCTCCGCCTTTTCCAGCAGCGCGACGGCGACGGAGGCGATCATGCCCCCCGCAAGGCCCAGCAGCGTCGTCTGGAACTTGATCGCCAGCCCGCCGAGGCTCGCGCTGATGTCGATGGCGGCGCGGCCGGCGTCGGCGCTGTCCATCGGCAGTTGCGCCAGCGTGACCGACAGGCCGATGACCGTGCCCAGAAAGCCGAGAAGCGGCAGCAGCGGCACCAGCCCGCGCAGGAATTGTCGCGAGGCCCGGTCGAGTTCCGCGCGGGCGCGGAAGGCGCTCGGCCCGGTTGCCCTGTCCGGCTCCGATCCTTGCGCCACGAGGCTGAGGCATCGCAGCAGCGTGCGCGCCCCGGGCCGCTCGTCCAGCGCCGCCGGCAACGCGGTTCCGACGCTCTCGCCGGCGTTGAGCCGGCGCGCCAGCGCCCCCAGCGCCGCCACGTCGCGGCAGTGGAGCCGCCAGGCATCCGCGATGAAGGCCATGACGATGCAGAACAGAAGGATCAGCGCATGGTGAATGGCGGTATCGCCGTGAAGCGCGTCGCTGATGATGGCCATCGCCATCACGTCGTTGTCGCCCGCCGGGGGAGCGGCCTCGCCGGCCGGCAGGGCGAGAAGCTGCGCTACCGACAATGCGAAGAAGCCACCGAGGGCGAGCGCCGCCCCGACAGGCTGCGCGGCGGGGAGCCGCCGTTGCAGCGGCGCGCGCCAGGCGAGGGCGAGGCGCTGGTCGGCCAGTTCGCTCAGTACCCTGCTGGCGAAAAGCAGCACGAGCGCCGCCGGCCAGCCCGCGCCGCCGCCCGCCGCATCGGCGAGAGCCAGCGCCGCGGCCAGCGTCGCCGCGACCTGCGGCGCGCGCCATGCGGCGGCGCTGCCGATGACGGGCAGCAGCGGCCCCGCCGCGAGCCCCGCGACGGTCAGTCCCGCGAGCGCCCAGAACAACGGATGACGCTCCTGCCCGCCCGCGAGCAGGAACAGGCAGAACGACACCGCAAGGCATACGATGTAGATGACGAGCTTGCCGTGATCGGCCGCCCGCGCCATCATGCCGCGCCAAGCTGCTCTTGCAGCTTGATCCTGTCGAGCGGCTGAACGTTGGCGCTTGCCGTCAGTTCCTGATATGAGAGCACCGGCAGATCGGGAAAGTCGCGTTCGATGATCTTGCGCATGAAGCGCCGGATATCCATGGGCGCCATCATGACGGGCGGCGCGATATGCCGGTTCATGTCGCCGATCACGCGCTTCATCGTGCCCATGAGCTGCCGGTGCACGTCGGGCGACAGGGCGAGATACGATGCGCCGCTCGTCTGCCGCACGGCCCCGCGCACGACGTCCTCGACATCCTTCGAGATCAGATAGGCGGGAATGATGTTCTGCCCGGCGGAGAACTTGTGGGTGATGTAGCGGCTCAGCGCGCCGCGCACGTGCTCGGTGAGGATGATCGGGTCCTTCTCCCGCTGCCCCCATGTCACCAGCGCCTCCAGAATGGTGCGCATGTCGCGGATGGAAATCTCCTCGCTGACGAGGCGCTGCATGACGTCGGTGATGGTGATGATAGGCAGCAGGCGGGTGGCCTCGCGCGTCAGCTCGTTGAAGTTCTTCTGCATCTGGTTCATCAGGAACATGGTTTCCTGAATGCCGACGAACTCCGAGGCGTGCGTTTTCAGCACATGGGCCAGATGATAGGTCATCATGGTCGAGAGCGTCATGGCCTGGATGTTCGCGCGCTCCAGCAGCGGCAGGTACCTGTTGGGCACCCACAGGCTCGGCGTGCGGGGCAGGAAATCCTGCCCGCGCTCCACCGGGATGTCGAACATCCGCAGGTTTTCCTCGCTCTCGCGAACCATGACGTAGCCGGGGCGCGCCGCGCCGGCGGCGACGGGCACCTCGTTGACCAGAATGCGGTATTCGCCGTCGCTCAGGTTGTCATTGAGACGCAGGTTGATGCCGGGAAACGGCACGCCGAGATCGAAATAGAGCGCGCGGCGCACCTTCGCCACCTCGCGGTCGAGCTTGGCGGGGCGGATGGAATGGCGCACGGACGAGGCGATATCGACGATCAGCGGCACCGTGAGCGCGAAGCTCACGACCTCGATCGGGGTGTCGGGCTCGTTCTCGTCATCAGCCGGGAAGGCCGGCATCTGCTGCCCGGCCTGCGCCAGCGCCGGCGCCAGCGCGGGCATGTCGTGGGCGCCTTGCGCCGCTCCGGCCTTCCGCGCCTTGCGGGTCAGCAGGAAGCCCGCTCCGCCTGTCGCGGCGGCGAGGCCGAGGAAGACCACCGTCGGAAAGCCGGGCACGACGGCGAAGATGAGCAGGATGCCGCCCGTGATGAGCAGCGCGCGCGGTTCCCCGCTGATCTGCTTCACGATGTCGCTGCCGAGGTCGGCGTTGTCGTCCGACGACACGCGGGTGACGATGAAGCCCGCTGTAATGGAGATGAAGAGCGCGGGGATCTGCGTGACGAGACCGTCGCCGATGGTCAGCAGCGAGTAATGGTTCATCGCCTCGTTCATCGGCAGGCCCTGCTGCATCGTGCCGATGGCGATGCCGCCGATGAGGTTGATGGCGGTGATGATCAGGCCCGCCATGGCGTCGCCCTTGACGAACTTCATGGCGCCGTCCATCGCGCCGTAGAGCTGGCTCTCCTTTTCCAGCTTGCCGCGCCGGCGCTTGGCCTCGTCGAGCTCGATCATGCCGGCGCGCATGTCGGAGTCGATGGACATCTGCTTGCCGGGCATCGAATCGAGCGAGAAGCGCGCCGAGACTTCCGCCACGCGCTCCGAGCCCTTGGTGATGACCATGAAGTTGACGATGGTCAGGATGAGGAACACCACCAGGCCGACGACGAGATTGCCGCCCACGACGAACTCGCCGAAAGCCGAGACGAGATGCCCCGCGTCACCCTGCACCAGGATGAGCCGCGTGGTGCTGATCGACAACGCGAGGCGAAACAGCGTGGTGATGAGCAGGATCGACGGAAATGCCGAAAGCTGGACGACATCCTTGACGTACATCGACGCCATCAGCAGGATGGCCGCCAGCGTCAGATTGACGCCGATGAGAAAGTCGATCAGGTCCGTCGGCAGAGGCAGGATCATCATGAAGATGACCGCCACGAGCAGGAACGCCAGCACGAGATCGTTGCGCTGGGACATGAGCTGCAGAAGACGGGTCATGAAAAACGCATTCTCCGCCGGCACGATCCCTTGGCAACGGCGTATATGTCGTATAATCTGACAACAATGTCAATGCCGCCGCGAGGGCGGGCGTCGCCACGGCCGTGGCGCTGCATTGCGGAGGATGCGATGGACGCAGCGGCCGGCGACAGTTCCGCATCCGCTCCGGCGGGTGCATCCGCCGGCTCGCATTCATCGGGCGCGCTCGGCCGCGCCATCGGTCTCGACGATGCGGAGGTGGCGCAGCTCGGGTTGCTTTTCGGCGAGCTTGCCGGCTCGCTCGGCCTCGACGGCGCCGCCGTGTTCGGTCGTCTGGCGGCGGGGCAGGGCATCGGGCAGGCGCTGGCGATGCCCGCGCATGTCTGTGAATTGATCTATGCACGCGCCCACCGCTGGTTCGCCGTTGGCCGGATCGATCGGGCGGAGCAGTTGTTTCGTGCATTATGCCTGCTGGACGACGAAACGGCGGATTACCAGGCGGGGCTCGGCGTGTGCCTGCGCGCCGGCGGCCATCTCGCGCAGGCGGAAGGCGCCTTCCTGTCGGCGGCGCGGCTGCGTCCGGCATGGGCCGTGCCGTATCTTCATCTGGCCGAACTGGCGATCCATCAGCACCAGCGGGAGCGGGCGGCATCATTTCTCGCCGCATGCGACTCGCGGGCCGGCGACGATGTTTCGCCTGCGATTCCGGAGGAGGCGGCGCGGCTGCGCGCCGCGCTCGATATGGCGGCGCATGCGGGCGGGTCGATATGGCCGCGCCGCTGACGCCGATGTCGTTTTCACGGACTTGCCGGTCCCGTCGGCGGACGGAGGCGGGCCGGCGACACCCTGACGGCGTTTCGGACGATGGCTTCCGATGAATGGCAGCGAGATAATCCGATCCTATTTCGCGATGGCCCAGAGCCTCGTCGATCTGGTCATCGCGCGCAACACCGCGCCGGGCGGAGCGACGACCGCGGAGGTTCCGGCCACGCGGGAAGGCGCTTCGGACGGCGCGCGGAGCCCGGCCGCATCGCGGAATGTCGGCATCGCCGTCAGTTCCGGCATCTCGGCCGCGAGCCACGTTTCGGATGCCGGCCCGGTATTGCCGGATACGGAAGCGCACCATGCGCAGGCGCCCCTGTCCCGCACCCTCGCCGGTTTGCGGCCGCCGGTGGTGCTTGCCGGGACCGTGCCGTTGTCGCAGATGATATCCGCCTATTTCTCGGAGATGTCGCCCCGCGACGTTCCGGCGGCGGCCGCGCCCGGATCTGCGGCGCCCGCATCGCCGGAGCAGGCGTCTTCCGCGCCAGCCGCGTCTCGTGCATCTGCCCCCTCTCGCCCCGCGAATCCCGATGGCCGGGTCGCGCCCTCGATATCCGCCGGCCTGGCCACGGCCCGCGCGGCAGGTGGCGGCGCGCCGGCGACCCGGGTTTCGTCGGCAACCGGCGCCGATCGTGTCCTGACGGAAGCGGGGGCGCGTGTCATCGCCGGGTTTCAAGCGGCATCGGAAAGGCAAGCCGTATCCGACAGGCAAGCGCTGTCTGACACCGATGCGCCGACACCTGCCGCTCCATCTCCCGCCACGCCGGTGCCGGTGGGCGATAGGGCCGGGGAACCGAAAAGCGCGGGTGCGGCGACTGGCGGAGAAGCGCGGCCATCGTCGCCGGAAAACCCGGCCCCGATGCGGCCCGACACCGGCGGCGCATCCTCCGCCGTTCATGTTTTCGAGGCGGGAATCGACGCCGGTCCCCGCACGGCGGCCCGCCCGGACACACCGGCGCCCGTCGCGCCGTTTCCCGCCGCGGATGATGGCGGTGCGGGGAGCGCGAAAGATGCCGCCGTCGCGACGGGCGGGGAGGCGCGGCCGCAGCGGCGCGAGGGCGCGTCGCTTTCTCCTGCTCCGGCGCAGAACCGGCCCGAAACCGGCGCGCAGCCTGCCGGAAGCCCCGTTTTTGCGGCCCGGCCCGACAGTGCTCCCGTTTCGGCCGATGCCGAACCGCGCGTCGTCGCTGATCCCCGGACGGCGTCCGACACGGATGCGCCGTCGCCCGCCGCGCCTTTTCCCGCGCGCGAGGCCGGAAATGCGAGCGATGCTTCTGCCGCTGCCGGGAGCGAGGCGCGGCCGCAGCGGCAGGAAGGTCCGACGCTCTCACCGGCGCAGGGCGAAGGCGGAAGCGATGCAGGCGCAGGCGCGGACGATGCGCCATCGTTTCCGCTTTCGGCATCGTTGCAGGCATCCGTGCCGCGCGGCGCCCGGCCGCGGCAACCGGAGGCCAGCCGTGCCGAGGCGACGCCCCGCGCGGATGCGCCGCCCGTTTCGGCCGATGAGTCTGCCCGGCCGTCTCCCGACGCCACCGGCGAAACGGCCCCGGAGTTGCGGGCGAGCACCTATGTGCCGGGGCTCGCCGCAGGCGGCAAGGCGGCGTCCGGCTCTCTCGATCTGCGTGCGGTGGCTTCCGTTCTGAACGCTACGACGCCGGGCGGCGGCGCGGAAGTGACGCCCGGCACGGTCGCGAGCGCCGTCGCGCTGCCGTCTCAGGCCATGGGCGTGGCCATCCTCAATGCGGCGATGATTCCCGGCTGGCCCGCGCCCCGGCCGTTCGAAATGCCGCGCGGCATCCTGACGGCGGAGAGGGAGGCGAAAGGCCGGGGCAGTCCGGCGATATCCGCCGCGCAGGCGGCCGGCTCCGGCACGGCCCGCGACGAGGCGGCGATACAGGCTTATCTCGCCAACATGGGCCTCAGGCGCTCGCTGCTGGACAGGATCCGCGCGGCCTTGCGCCCCATGCGGCGAAAGCTCGCCATCATGTTCGGCCTCGCGGTGCTGGTGACGCAGGTGGTGTTCACCCTGCATGTCGTGCTGCGCGAACTCGACGGCATCGAGACCGATGAGGATGACATCGACGCCGACGCGGGCGACCGGATGCGCCGCACGCGCGGGTGACGCGCGGCGGCTTCGGCCCCGTTCGATGTCGTCGTGCCGGCCTTAGAGCAGTTTGTGTTCAAGTCGATCCATCGACTTGAACACAAGTTGTGGTAAAATATGGAATTTAGAGCATTTCGGCGTTTCGTTGAAACGCCGAAATGCTCTATCTCATTGATTTGACGCGTTTTCAAGCAAAGCGGATACCGCTTTGCTTGAAAACGCGCTAGAGCGGGATGGCGATTCAACCTGATCGCATCCCGCTCTAGCGCGTGTGCAACTGGCTGCGCAGCAGTTTCGTGATGTCTTCGAGCTGCGAGGATTTGCGGATGACGCGCGGCGTGAGCATGATCAGAAGCTCGACCCGCCGCACGCGGTCGGTTTTCGACTTGAACAGGTTCCCGATGACGGGCGTCGATTTCAGCACCGGCACGCCGGTTTCCGTCGCTTCGTAACGGTCCTGGATCAGGCCGCCGAGCACGATGGTGCGCCCCGACTGGCCGAGCACGTTGGATTCCACGGTGCGCGTCGCGATGACGGGGTTGCCGTTCTGCAAGGTGGAAGAGGGCGTGCTCACGGACTGGTTGATGCGCAGCGCGACGGAATTGCTGGCGTAGATGCGCGGCGTCACATCGAGAATGACGCCGGTATCCTTGATTTCGATCTGCTGGGTGACGGTGACGTTGCCGGAGCTTTGCGACGTCTGCGAACTGGTGGCGTAGGGAATCTGGTCGCCGACGACGAGGCGCGCCGTCTTGCCGTCGAGAACCGTCAGATAGGGCGACGAGATCACCTTCACCCTGGTCACGGCCTGCAATGCGGTCAGGATGGCTTCCATGCGGTAGTCGCCGATGTTTCCGCCGAGCGCGACGAACGCGCTGTTGTCGCTCACATTGGTGATGAAGCCCGTATCGCTGCCCGAGGGCAGGGACGCGCCGGCCGAGCGGGCGGCGCCCCACGGCCCTTGCAGGTACATCTGCACGCCGTGGTCGAGCTGGTCGTTGAGTTCCACCTCGACGATCATGGCCTCGATGGCGAGTTGCGACTGCGGCACGTCCATCGTGTTGAGCACATCCCGGATGCGCTGGAAATCGGCATAGGAGGAGTGAACCATCAGCGTATTGGTGCGCGTATCGGGCACGATGCGCACCTGCCCGGCGTTGCCGGCCTCGGCCAGCACGCCTGCCGACTGCGCCGCGCCGCGTCCCTGCGGGGAGCCGCCGCCGGAGGAGGCGCCGGAATTGCCTAACCCCCGCATGGCGAACCGGGGCGCCGATTCCGATCCCAGGTCGGAATCGGCAAGCGGCGTCTGCTGCGGAATGGTCGGCGTCAACCGCGGCCGGGGTTCCCCGGACTGGTTGCCCGCCCCCTGGGCCGCGCCGGCGCCGGCGCGGGCGTCGCCGGCCGTCTCGCTCTTCGCGCCGCTGCCGGCCGATCCGCCGAAGATTTCCGTCAGCGGCTTGGCGATTTCCTCGGCGGAGAGATGGCGCAGCTCGATGATGCGCAGCGTCGGCTCGTCCGCCGTTTCCCGGTCCATCAGCTTCGCCAGTTGCCGGACGCCGTGCATGATCTGCACGTCGCGCGCCGCCACGAGCAGCGCGCGCTGGCGCTCCAGCGGCACGATGGTGGGCATGTCGCCGCCGGCGGGGACGCGCGCCTGATAGAACGCCAGCAGTTTCGCCGCCACCTTCTCCGGCGAACCCTGATGGACCGGCACGACGGCGACGTTCTCGTCGGCGATGCCGTCGCGCGAGATGGATTGCAGCGTGCGCTCCACCTCGGCGATGTCGCTCATCGGGGCGCGGACGATGACGGTGTTGCGGCCGTTGCTCTGCGTCAACGTGATGCCGGCGGGCAGCAGTTGCCTGGCGATGTCGATGACGTTGGAGGCGTTGTTCCTGTCGAGCCTGACCACGCGTGTGGTGAGTTCCGACGCCTGCGTCTGGCGGGCGTTCGCCTCCAGGGAGGCGATCATCTCCGGCGAGCCGATGTGATAGACGTTGTTGATCTGCCGCATGGCGAGGCCGTTGCGCGCGAGGATATCGCGCACGACGTAGAGCACCTGGCTTTTCGGCAGGGGCTCTTCTGTGCGGAAGGTGATGGAGCCGCCGAGGTCGTCGGGCGCGATGTAGTTGACGCCGAGCGCCCCGCCCAGCAACTGTCTGAGCATGAAGGTGATGGTGGCCTTGTTGAAATCGATGTTGACCCGTGCTTCGGGGTCGAGCGCCGGCGCGCCGGCGCTTTTCAGGCCGGCGAGATCCTGCCGGACCGCCGCGGGCGGCGGCGAGAAGTTCACGCGCACGCTGTCGACATAGCCGACGAAAGGCACCACGCCCGGCGGCGGGCCGTTGAGCCGCGCGGTGTCCAGCACGCCTCCCGTCGGCTCCGCCTCGCCCGTATAGAGCAGAGACGTATCGTTGCCGCTGTAGAGAACGGCGCGTTGCCGGCCTGCCGAGAAGAACCCGCTCTTGCAGTTGTCGTTCACGGCGCCCTTCGGCGCCCCTTCAGGGGGAACGGTGCAGGAATCGCCCTGCATCGCCTCGCACGATACGAGAACGGTGCTCACCAGGATTCCGAAGACGATATGGCGGGCGTTGGTGAGAAGACGTGTCAGGATTCCGCTATATCCATGGTCTCCGCTCTTTCCGGGGCGTTGTCGGGCTGCTCGATGATTACGCATAACCTTTACCAGTTCGTTCGGGAGCCGAACAACGGCTGCATTATAGCATAAATGACGAAAATCGCACGCATTTCCGTATAGAAGCCATACAATGTGTCAATATATATTATAAATATATAACCTTATTCAATAAATTACAGGCAATATGTTAATATATATAGACTGACAAGGTTGGTATAGCGGGAAAATGTATTTAATAGTATGTTGCGATTTCATATAAGTTTTTGTCGATTTATTGCATATCGGCCCGATCTGTGTGGTTTCGTGGATAACGGGCTTCTGTGACGTTCGACACACCTGTGGTTGCGGAACCGCGATAGGCTCTCTGCCGGAATCCGTCGGCCGGCCAAAGAGGCTTCCCCTTGCCGGGGGCGAGATCGTCGGCAACGATGCGTGGGTTCCGGCCGGGTTGGAGTTGTTGATGGCGTTGCATTCTACCGCGTTGCGGTCGCCCGCTCTGGATGACACGCTTCTGATGCTGCCGGAGGTGGGGGGCGCGCGATTCGATTCGGCTGCTTTCTCCGATCCGGCCGGGTTCTTCGATTCGGCCGAGGTGCGCGAAAGGCTGACGCAGGCGCACGCCCGCGCGCGTGAGCAGGCGCATGCCGGCGACGAGGTGCTCCGGGCGGCTTTCGCTCTTCAGGGCGAGGCGGCCGACGCCATGCTGCCGCTGGTGGCCGCCGAGGTTGCGGGCACGTTGCGGCGCTACCCCGCGGCGAAAGACCCGGCGCCCGAGGGGCCGGGAGGCGACGCACAATGCATTGCCGGTCTGCAAGCGCAGGCGGCTGCTCTCGCCGCCGCCGGGGATGTCGCCGGCGCCGTCACCGTGCTGTGCGCGCTGCTCGACTGGCCGGAGGCATGCAACGACGCGTTGCTGGGGCTTGCGATCTGCGCCTTGCGGCTCGACCGGCACGATGCGGCGCTGGTGTTCGCGCTCGATTATCTGAAACGCGGCGGCCGGCATCCGCGCGCCCATTGCGTCGCCGGCCTGTGCCGGATGCAGTTGCGTGATCGCAAGGCGGCGCAAAGTCATCTCGCGGCGGCGGCGCGCGCCGCGCGCGGCGATCTCCGTTTCCGGGACGAGTTGCGCGCCGCGCAGCGGCTGCTGATCATGCTCAATTTCGGTGGGTAGGGCCGTTCGGCCGGTGAAGAAAACGATACGGGAGCACATCGGTCCATGTTGGATGCGGAAGACGTGAGATTGCTGGCGTCGCTGGGTTTCAGCGCGCTCATGCGCGACGGGGACGCCCATGCCCGCGCCATTTTCGAGGGCGTGCGCGCCGCGCGGCCGGAGCAGGAGGCGGGCGCGATCGGGCTTGCCATGCTGCACCTCAAGAACGGTGAGAGCGACCGCGCCATCGACCTGTTGAAACCCTTCGGCGCCAACGATATCGCGCTCGCCTTTCAGGGGCTCGCCTTTTTCAGGAACGGCGACCGGGAAACCGCGGTCCGAATCCTCAACGATGCCATGGCGCTGGCGCCGGAGGGCGAAGGCGGCGTTCTGGCCCGGCAGATGCTGGAGGCGATCGAGCGCGAACCCCCGCCGCCGCCGCGGCTCATCTGAGGCGGGACAAGCCGCGCCGTCTCCCGGCATCGACCGCGTCGAAACCGGAAGACGGCGCGCGATCCCATGATGCGGATAGCGCTTCTGGAACAAGGTCATGCGCTATCCCAGCCGGTTGTGCACGTCGATGAGGCGGTCGACGCAGCGTTCGATGCGGGGCGGATCGATCTCGTTTTCCTCCAACGCGAACGAAAACACGATGGCGCCATGCGTGGTCAGCGCCGCGTGGAGGAAGAGGCCGGTGGCGAGATCGGCTCCGGCCGCCCGCAGGGCCTTGAGTTCCCGCGCGGGGTCCTCGTAAGCCGGCGTCCGCAACAGGCTGACGATGAGCCGCTTGCCGTCGAGCGCGGGCATGAATGTCAGGTCGCCCGAGCGCTCGAAGCGGAAAACGAAGGTGCCGTCCTGCGCCGGCGTCGCCGATATGCCGGCGCGCGCCGCAAAATCGTTGATCGCGTGCAGGGCATTGCCGGAAAGCTGTGTCGTCATCGGTGGGCTCGCGCAGGTTTCATGATGCCGTTACCGCCTTCGGCGCGATCCTCCTCGTCCTGCCGGTCGCCGCCGCTTTCCGCGTCCTGCCCGCCCCCGCCGCGGCGCTCCTCGTCCTCCTCCTCCTCGGCCGCGAGTTCCTCGCACCACGAGAGCAGAACGGCGCCTTGCGCATTGCGATGCACCGCATCGCCGTTGATTTCCCCTTCGGGAAACAGATCGTCCGGCAGCTCCCGGTGCAGCTCGAGCACGCAGGTCGAGTACATGACGCGGTCCGACGGCGCTGCCTGGCCCGGCAGCACGGTTTCGAGCTGTCTGGCCGCGCTGCGGTCGACATTGTCGTCGGAGACGAAACCGAGAATGGCGCGGGTGACGGCGACGGTATCGATCTGCCCCCTGCCGAGAAGCCGGCTCATCGGGGTCACCACCTTTTGCGCGGTGTGGTCGAATACGGAATTGAGCTTCTTCAGCACGGCGATTTCGGTCAGCAGATGATGGCGGAAATCGTCGTCCAGCGCCGGGCCGGTGCCGTCCGCAAGATTGCTGCCGGCGCCGGCCATGAAGTCGCTCACGATATCGCCGAGCTTGCGCGTGGGATCGAAGTTCTTCAGCGCCTCGAAAATGTCGCTGAAGTTGCGGCTTTCGCGCATGAGCTGCCGCTGCTGCTCGCGGAACAGCGACGGGCTGCTTTCATGCGTCGCCTCGGCGACCGTGAGGCGGCCGATGGCCGACATCGTTTCGCGCACGGCGCGCCCGACCGTCGCTTCGTCGAACTCGCTCCGCACGGCGTTCAGCGCCGCGAGCAGCGCGCTGTCGGCGGGGTCGTCGCCCGTGAACTGGCTCGATACGATCTCCAGCGCCGCCAGTTGCTGCACGGCGTCGGCGTCATATGTGCGCAGCGCGTCCCAGATCCGGTTTCTCACCTCGCGCTGCTGCGCCTGTTCGCCCACGGCGCCTGTCCGCGCCCGCCCGCCGAGGGTGTTGCGGATGGCGGAAAGGCTTTTGAGCAAATCGCCGGAAGCCTTGCGGATTTTCTCGCCCGTCTGCGCCTGGAGCCGGGCGTACTGACGCTGTTGCTGCTGCTGACCGGCGCCGCCACCGCCGCCGCGGCCATCCCTGCCGCCGGTGAAATCGCGGAAGGCGAGCAGACGCCGCACCTGATCGCCGGGCTCATCGGTATCGGCGGTCGCCGAGCCCGTGTCGCCCGATTCGCCCGCGCCGCCCTTGCCGGTGACGGCGCGCCGCTCGATGTTGCGTTTCCTCTCGCCGAGCTTGTCGCCGAGGCCCTTGACGTGGCCGGTGAGCAGCGCTCCCGCTTCTTCGAGATTGTCGGTGTCGAGAAGGCCGGCCGCCGACTGGCCGGCCATCTGCGTCACGGTCTCGCCCTTGCGTGCGCCGACTTCCACCGCCGCGTGGTTGACGGCGTTCGGCTCCGAAAAGGCCGTGTTCAGGTTGCGACCCTGCTGCGCCTCGATCGTATCGGGCGGCAGCGAGGTTCTCGCAAACTGGTTGATATTGCTCATCGAGCTCCGCCATCATGAAACGGCGCGGAATATCCCCACAGGGATATCACGCGACGTTGCGGACAACGGCCTTGAGCGTGTCGGATACCGTCTTGAGCATGTTGGTGCGCAGGTTGCTGATCGCCGACCAGGAGTTCATCGCCATCTGCATGGCGAACATGCGTTCCGTATCGGACAGGTTGGCGTTCTGCTCGATGGCCGCGATCTGCGTTTCCATCTCCTCCATCTGCTTCTGAAGGTAGTTTTGCCGCCAGATGAGGTCGAAGCCGTCGCGATGCTCGTACGGGTCGACGTTGATGACGGGGCTGGGGATCGCGAGGCCGGAGGTGCCGTAAAAAACCGTTGTACCGTTGGTTGCGCCGGTTGCTGCCATGTTGAATCTCCTTGTTCCATTATCCGTTGCACAGGCGTGATATGAAGCTGCGCGCCGCCTGAACGGCGCCGAGCATGAGATTGCACCGGCTGAAATCGCCGGCGTTCAGGCCGCTGTCCCGCAGGCCGGCGAGTTGCCGCCCCATGTGGTCCAGACGATCCAGGATCTGCCGCGCCGCCGCCTCGCGGTTGTCGGACGCGAGCAGTTCCTCCAGCTCGGTGAGCGGGAAAGGCGCGTTGTCGCCGCCGGCCGCAACGGCGGGCCGCCTTTCGTCGCCGGTCGGAAGCGTGCTCATCAGAACTCCTCCTGCAAGGCCAGCGACTCGAGCCGCGGCCGGTTGAGGATGATGATGGAGCGGTCGCGGATGGCGATCCAGCGTTCGCGCTCCCACCCCTTCAGCGTGCGGTTGACGTTGCTGCGCGCGCCGCGCGCCATCAGGCCGAGATCGGTTTGCGTCACCGCCGGGCCGACGCAGGGGCAGATGCGCTCGCCCACCTTGATGCGCGTGCCGAGCCCGTCGGCGAGCCGCAGCAGCGCCTGCGCGAGCCGCGCCGCCAGCGTCCTGAGGCTGAGCATGCGCGTTAGCTCGACATAGCTGCGATAGCGGCGCGCCACGACGCGCGCCACCGCCGTGGCGATCTCCGGGAAGCGCTCCCGCAGGATGCGATACTGGTGCAGCGGCACGGCCGCGACCGTGACGCCGCCGATCGCGCTTGCCATGTCGCAATGCGTGCCGCCCTCGAAAACGCCCAGCTCGCCGAAGCTTTCGCCCGGCGGCAGCACCCCGCACAGCACGGCGGAGCCGTCCTCCATCAGGTACGAGAGCCGGACATAGCCGGAGCGGATGAAGTAGAGGCACTCCGCGTCGTCGTCTTGCAGATAGATGATGTCCTGCGGCGCGAAGCTGCGCAGCGTGAACGAGGCCGCCAGCGCCGCCACCGCCTCCGCTCCCAGCGCGCGAAACTCCGTGGCGACGGAAAAAAGGCTTCCGCCATCGGCGAGCGTCATGCCGCCGGGCGGCGGCTCCCGCTCCTCATGCCGCACGGGAAGCGCGCGCCAGTCGCGAACCACCGCGGGCGGGGCGGATTCCATGGGCAACGAAGGAGCGGCAAGGCTGCTCATGCGGCGCGCATCCTGGCAACGGAAAGTGGATGGCGGTGCGGCGCGCGGAGAGACATGTCATCTGCACGTTGCAACATACCCTCCTGAAAATCGGCGCCGGAGACAATGCCGGCAGAAATAGGATTTGACATAAATACGCGCAGTTAAATGCCATATATAGGGGGGTGAGTCACGCAGTTTTGGCGTGTATATCGCTGGCGGCGAAACATATGTCATGGCGCGCTCCTGCGGCCACACCGCGCCGGGCGGGTAGAGCCGTGTGGAAATCTCGGAGCGGCGGGGGAGTTGCATGGCGGACACGGAACATGTCGGCGGCGCGATCCTCAAGATCCTCAGCGGCGTGCAATCCGGCGTCGAGGTTTCCCTGCCGCCGGGCGTCTATCTGCTGGGCTCGGGGCCGGACGACGATATCCAGATCATCGACGTCAGCCTTGCGCACGGCCATCTGGAACTGCGCATCGGCCCCGCCGGCATCCAGGTCCGCGCCGCGGCCGGTTCCCTGCGCAGCGGCAACGGCGTCGCGCTCGACGCCGGCAGCGACTGGCACGAGATCGAGCCGCTCGACGTTCTGACGGCGGGCACGACGCGGCTGGCGCTCGGGCCGGCCTCCGCGCTCTGGACATCGATCGCGGATGCCGACGTCGGCGAGAAGCCGGCGCCGGCGCCCGTGGTGGAAGAAACGCCGCGCTGGCGGGAGCTTGCCGCCTTTTTCCGCGCCCTGCCGTTGCGCACGCTGGCGCCGCCGTTGCTGGCGCTGGCCGTGCTGCTCGCGCTCGCCGTGTGGTACCTTGCCGCCGGCAGCAGCGCCAGCCCCGGCGCGGCGGAGGCGGCCGCCGGTCTGGAGCGCGTGCGCGCCGCCGTTTCCGCGCTGCCGTTCGCGCATGAAATCGCCGTGACGCGGGAGGTCGACGGCGTCATTTACGTCAGCGGCCATGTCGACACGCAGGCGGAGAGGCGCGCCGTGGTCGCCGCGCTCGACGCCACGCGGGCGGGCGCGTATCCGCGCATCTGGGTGCTGGAGGCGATCAGGCAGGAGATCGGCGGTCTGATCGCGGCGAAGGGCTACGATGTCACCTTCGAGGTGTCGCGGGTGGGCGCGGTCACGCTCGACGGCCGCATTCCCGACGACGAGGAAGCCCGGAGTTTCGTCGCGACGATGCGCGAGGGAGTGCCGGGCGTTACCGCCGTCGAGACGCGTCTTCGGACGCCATCGTCGCTGCTCGAACAGGCCAACGCGCTCGCCGACAGTTCGCAGATTCGCCCGTGGGTGTTGCTGCGCCTCGACGGCGGCCTGATCGAGGCCACGGGAGCCGTGCCGGTCGAGAAGATCGACGCCTGGTCGGGCTTCCTGCAAGTCTACGCACGCCGGTTCGCGGCCGATATCGGGTTGCGCTCGTTCGTGCAGTTGCAGGACATGACTGTCCTGTCGCCGGATCGGCCGGTATCGGCCGCACCCGCGCCCGCCAACGCCATCATGATCGGCGGCTCTTCTCCCGCCGCCGGTGATGTCGTGCTCGATGTCGATCGCCTTCAGCGCGGCGATTTCGCTCCCGGCGACGTGCTGGTCCATGCCGACAGCCCGGCACAGGGGCCGGGCGGGCCGGGCGCCGCGCAGGCCGCGCGCGATACCGGCCGCGCGCCTGGCGGCATCGCGTCCGCTCCGGCGCAGGGCGTCGCCGGTTCCGGTTCGGGCTCCGGTTCCCGTGCGGGCTCGGGCGCGGGCTTGGGCATGGCGAGCGGCGCTCCGGCCGGCGATTTGCAGGCGATCCTGAGCGCCATAGAGAATTTGCGCCTCGCTCCGGCCGCCGATCCCGCGCCGCGCATGGCCTCTCCGTCGGCCGTGCCGGCCCTGTTTCCCGATGGCGGCGGAACGATGATCGCGGGTCACGGTTTCCCGGTCTCGGACGGCATCGGCCTTGCCGCGCCGTTCTTCGATTCCGGGGGCGCTCCGGTTGCGGGGCCGCTCGCGGCGTCCGCAGCGGCGGTGCCGGCGGCCATTCGCCTGTCCGTCCCGCCCGCGCCGCAAGAGGCCGGCGCGGCGGAAGCCGCTTCGTCGACTTCCGCCGTTCTCTCTCCTGTCGGCAGCGTGGCGGGGGCAGCTCTTTCCGAAGGGGGCGATCCGGCGACTTTCCGTCCGCCTGCCGTCGCATCCGTTCCGGCCGACGCGGAGGGGGCCGCCGGACCGACGTCGGCCAAGCCCGCTGCGATCGGGGCATCGGCCGCCGGGGGGCAAACCGCGTCCGCCGCCGGCGCGGATGCCCCGCCGGTAACGATGCTCCCGCGCACCGCATCTGCTGCCGCCGGCGCTGCCGCTGCGTCCGCTGGCTTGGGCGCGCTTGCCGTGCCGCCGGCCGGAGGCGGCGCGGATGCCCCGCCGGTAACGATGCTCCCGCGCACCGCATCTGCTGCCGCCGGCGCTGCCGCCGCGGCCGCCATGGGCATGCGCGCGCTGCCCGCGCTGGCGCCACAGTCCATAGCGGATGCGGGCGGGCTTGCCGCCGCCGCTTCCGCTTCTCCGTCACGCGCGGGGCTGCGCGCCCTGCGCGTCGAGCCGGCCGATGAGGGAGCGGCGCGTCCGGCGGTCGCCACGGCCGTCGTCCAACCTCCTGCCGACGATCTTTTCTGGCCGGGCATCGACGGGCTTGTCGTGCCGCCGCCGGAAAACGCGGCCGTCGGCGCTTCGGGGGCCGCTGTCGCACCGCCGCCCGCTCCGCCTCCGGCAGTGGCGTCCGCCGCGCCCTCGCTGGAGAACAGCACGCGACTGCTGCTCGAGCAATGGCGGGACGGCCGTCTTCAGCATGCCGGCGGCATGGGGGCGTTGCTGGGCGCGATGGAGCGTCTGACCGCGATGCAGCAGCCCCCCGGAACCGCCGGACCGCCGACGAGGCTGGCGCGCCAGCGGCTGCACGATCAATATCTGCCCGCCGCCGCCGGTGTCGACGGCGCGGATGCTTGCTGGCCGGGCGCGGCGCTGATGCCGGACAACGCGCTGACGGCGCTTTTCTGGCTCGATATCCTGAGCGTGGGGCAGACGCTTTCGCTGTCGAGTTTCGAGCTGGGCGCCCGGCGCCTCATCATGGAGGCGGCGCTCAGCCCGCGCCGCACGGCGCTGTGCGCGAACCGCGTCCGTAACGGGGCCGCGACCGCCGGACGCTCGGTCTTCCTGCGCGAGATCGAGCGCAATCCCGGCTTCATCCGCTTCATCCTGCGGGATATTCCGCCCTATGCGCTCGATGTGTCGGGCGCCGGGCCGGGTGCGCCCGTGCGCTTCATCCAGACTCGCGACGGCCGGAAAATCAACGAGGGCGCCGCGCCGGACGCGGCAAGCCGTCTGCTCGCGGTCGGCGAGCTGGGCGTGATGATGGAAGTCGCGAGCGGCCTCGCCGTGATGATCTACGGCCAGGAACTCGCCTGGTTGCTGGAGTAGGGCGGCGGCGCGTCGGCGTTTTGCTTCGCGATGTCCGCCTTGTGGTCGCCGGCTTCCATGTCGAGCACGCCGTGGCCGAGAGGCCCGTTGTACAGCGCATCCTTGTTGCGCGCGACCCACGCCAGCACCTCCGCGACGGCGTCGAACAGCTCCGTCGGCACGTAAGTGTCCACTTCCGCCTCCGCGTAGAGCGCGCGCGCCAGCTCGACGTTTCTGAAGACGGGCACGCCCGCCTCCTCCGCCTGCGTGCGCAGGAAATGGGCGTTCCGGTTGCGCCCCTTCGCGGTCACGATGGGCAGCGGCGTTTCGTCGGGAACATACAGGAGCACCACGGCGATATGCGTCGGGTTCACCACCACGGCGCTGCCCTTTCGCGCCGCCGCGCTGCCGCCGCCCATCACCAGTTCCTGCGCGAGTTGCCGGCGCTTGCCCTTGATGTGCGGGTCGCCTTCGCTCTCCTTGTACTCGCGCTTGATTTCGTCCTTCGTCATCATCAGGCCCTTGATGTAGCTGTGGCGCTGATAAACGATGTCCGCGAGCGCGACGACGATGAAGGTGAGGCCGGAATAGACGAAGGTCTGGAACATGAAATGCGATGTCACGCCGGCCAGACAGGGCATGCCGCAGGAAATAGCCGATATATAGGCGCCGATGGCTTCGTAGACGACGAAGTAAAGCAGGATCGACAGAATCACGATCTTGAGGATCGACTTGATCGTCTCGACAACCTGCTTCATCGAGAAGATGCGTTTGAAGCCCTTGGCGGGGCTCACCTTGTCGAGATTGGGCTTCAGCGATTCCGTCGAGAACAGAATGCCGGTCTGGAAGCAGTTGGCGACGATGCCCGCCAGCAGGACGACGCCGAGCAGGGGCAGCAGCACACCCGCGACGTCGCGTCCGATGAGATCGACGGCCTTGATCGCGTTGACCCGGAAATTGCCCTCGGCAAGCAGCGCCACCTTGTCGAACATGGCGAGCAGGCTTTCCATCGTGCCCTCCCACGTCACCCAGATGAACGCGATCACGGAAAACAGCGACATGGTGGTGACGACTTCCGTGCTGCGCGCCACCTGCCCCTTCTTGCGGGCGTCGCGCAATCGTTTGGGCGTCGGCTGTTCGGTTTTCTCGCCGGATGACTTTTCGCTCATGGCGCTTCGCTATCCCTTTACCGCTCCGGCCCCGGCGCCGCCGGCGGGATCATATTGTAGAAATAATCGGCATATCGATGCATGATGTGAATATTCGATTCAGAGTATCTGATGAGTGTCGCAAAGTAAAATATGAGCATGAACAGCGCCAGCAGGCTCTTGATGGGCATGGCCAGCACGAACACCTGCACCTGCGGCGCGAAGCGGCTGACCATCGCCAGGGCGAATTCGGCCAGGAACATGATGGCGACGACGGGGCCGGCCAGGATGACCACGAAGCGCGTCGCATGATCCATCACGGCCAGCATGAAGACGGGGAAATCCGGCGAGATGACGGGGATGAAGCGCGTGACGGGCCACAGCACGAACGATTGATAGAGCAGGCCGAAAATGGGCAGCATCGCGCCGGTAACGAAGACGTAGGTGATGAAGACGTGCGAGAACATGATGCCGAGCGGCGACGCCTCGTGCCCCTGCATCGGATCGATGCTCGAGGCGATGGCCGCGCCGCGCTGGTTGTCGATCAGCGCGCCGGCCGCCTGCACGGACCAGAAGATCCAGCCGACGAGATAGCCCATGACGAAGCCGAGCGCGTATTCCTTCGCGAAGAGCAGGGCGAAGGTGACGAAGGAACCGTCGAACTGCGCCGCGTGCGGCATGTTGATCGGCACGCTGATGACGGACAGCGACAGAATGCATGCGGTGCGCGGCAGTTGCGGCACCGCGCTCGTGCTGAGAAGCTGGGAAGTATTGATGAAGGCGTAAAGACGCGGCAGCGATAACAGCAGCGCCACCAGTTCGACATGGAACAGGCGTGCGAAGAAGAGATAGATCTCCTTCAGCTCGGTCATGTCATGCTCGGAAAATCATTGTACAGCCGTAACGTGTAGTTCAGGATTTCGCTGCCGAGAAAGCCCGCCATCGATGCGATCGTCACCGCGACCGCGATCAGCTTGATGGCGAAGGACAGCGTCTGCTCCTGAACCTGCGTCAGCGCCTGCAAGAGGCTGATCAGGATGCCGACCAGCGACGCCACCACGATCGGCGGCATCGACAGCAGCATGACGAGCATCATGGATTCCGTAATCTGGCGCAGGGCGACTTCAGGCGGCATGGTTTCGTCTCCTCATGCGTTTCGCGCTCCGGGGCGGCTCGCGTTCAAATCGATCCACGGCGCTCCCGTGGGGATGCGTCAGGACGGCACGTAGGTTTTCACGAGGCCGAGGATGAGCCGCGACCATCCGTCGATCATGACGAACAGAAACAGCTTGAACGGCAGCGAGATCGTCAGCGGGCTGACCATCATCATGCCCATCGCGAGCAGGATGTTGGACACGATGAGATCGATGGCGATGAACGGCAGGTAGAGGAGGAAGCCGATTTCGAACGCCTCGCGCAACTGGCTCACGGTGAAGGCCGGCAGCACGACGGCGATGCTGTCCACGCTGAGCTGGTTGGCGAGGTTTTCCGGCCACAGGCTGTGGGCCGCCTCCAGAAAGAACGCCTTCTCCCGTTCGTCGGCATGGGTGTCGAGAAACCGCACGAGCGGCCCCTTGCCGGCCTCGAATGCCGCCTGGATGCCCTCCGCCGTGCGCAGCGTGTGGTTGCCGGTTTGCAGGATCTCGTAGGTTTCCACGACGACGGGAAACATGATGTAGCCGGAAAGAATGATCGCCAGCGCGTTGAGCGCCATGTTGGGCGGAATCTGCTGCACGCCGATGGCGTTGCGCACGAGCTGGAAGACGACGGAAATCTTCACGAACGACGTCGCGACGACGGCCATGAACGGCACCAGCGCCGCCGCCAGCAGCACGAGGATGAGATTCAACGGATCGATCATGTCAAACTCCTGTCCGGCGCTCGCCCCGCGCCGTCCTCGCGGGCGTTCAGGGCCGCAGCAGAACCGTCGACAATCTCACGGCCAGTCGGTCGTCGATGGATATGAGGTCGCCCGTCGCCACGGCGCGCCCGTTGGCCCGCAGCGTCACGCCGACACGGCCCGCGAGCGCGGGCGGGTCGAGCGCCACCACCGCGCCCGGCTGCCACGTCTCGATCTCCGCGAGGGTGAAATCCCGTTCGCCGATGTCGAAATCGATGGCGATCGCAAGGTCGGACAGCCGCACGCCCTCGGCGACGAGCGCGTCCGCCGCGCCGCCGTCGCCGCGCCCCCCGTCGCCGTCGTCCGCGGCCCGATCGGCCGGCGCGGTCTCTTCCGTCATCACGGTCTCCCTCAACCGGCGGCGCGCCCTTTCCGGCGGCCGCTCCCTGCGTCCCGCGAGGACCCATTCCTCCCCGGCGGAACGAAATTCCCACAAGGTCTTTTCGATGCGCAGCAGCAGCCTGTCGGGCGGCGTCGCCGGCAGCAGGATCACGGTTCCCGTTCTCAGGCGGGCCAGTTCCCGCATCGGCAGTTCGCTTGCGCCGAGCGTGAACGCGGCCGGAACCGTGATGGCGGCGCTCGCCTGCGCCTGCACCACCGCCGGGATGACGTGCCCCGCCGCCAGGGCGAGCAGCCGCGCCCGCGCGCATCCGAGCGTGAGCGCCACCGGGTCCGGCGCGAGCCCCGAGAATTGCAGGTCGAACCAGACGACATCGCCGCCGGGCGGCTCCCGCACCGTTCCCGATCCCGCGACGACGGCATCGTCCATGATCCCCGCCGGCAGGGCGCGATGGACGAAATCGACCATGCCCTCGATCAGCGCCTCGCGCAGCGCCGGCGGCAGCACCGGGAAATCGGCGATGGCGAGCGGGGCGCCGAACAGCCCGGCGAACGGAAACGCGCGCCAGACGACATGGGCGCTGCCGCCGCCGCCGAAGCGAAGCGTCGTGCACGGTGATTGCGCGTCGGGCGCCGCCGCGGGCGTGAAGACGAGATGCGCGCCGCCGGCGAGCGGCAGCGGCGCTCCGGCATGGCTGAGGATCGCGTTCCACAGGGCTTCGGAGCGCCCGATGCCGGGCATCTCCGGCGGCTGCCACAACGGGGCCGTCACGATGAGCGATCCATGCGCACGGCGCCGCCGGTCGCGCCGCCACCCTCGCCCTCCGCACCCGCCGTCCTGGCGAGCACGCGCACCGTGCGGTTGCCGAAACGCCGCGAAAGCCGATCCGCCAGCGCCTGTGTGGCGTGGGTCATCTCCTCCGCGAATTTCGTGGCCTGGCCGGAGAGCACGACGTCGAGTCCGTTGGCGGACATGAGCAGCTTCACGGTGCCGAGGCCGGCGGCCAGTTCGCCCAGATCGATGCTGATGCTTCGCACGCCGCCCGGTGCGACGCCGAGTTCGGCGCGAAGCGTCTGCTCGATGCGCGTGGCGATGGTGTCGAACACTTCCTGCAACCGGGAGGCGGCGGGCGACTCCCGCTCCGGCGGTCCTGCCTGCCGGATGTCGGTGAGCAGCGGCAGCGTCGAGAGAGCGTGTGCCCCGAGAGCGAGCAATTGCAGATCCTCCAGCCGGTCTTCCACCGGGGCCTGCGCCTCGTCGGCGTCGGGCGGGCTCGCCGCGGGGGCGGGAAAGGCGTCGTCGTCCTGCCGTTTGATAGTTTCCTCCAGACGGTTCAGGAAATCGCCGGCGCGGGCCGAGAGGTTGTTGCGCCGGTCGTCCGGGTTCCTGTCGCCGCCCGGCGCGCCGCCCGTCTGCCCGTCCGGCATCTGCTGGCCATGGAAGCCGGGGAAGGCGTCCCGTCCGCCGGCCGTGTCGCGCCGCTCCCCGTCGCGCTGCGGCCGGTCGTCCTTGCCGAAGCCCGCATCGGAGGGAAGGGGATGATAAGGTCCGATGGTGCTCATGCGATCCTCCGTGCGGGCCGGGCGAAGAGGTCTTCGATCTCGGTCTCCTCGCGCAGCGCCGCCTCTTCCTCGGCCTCGGTCTGCATCGTCTCCGTGATGGTGATGTACTTGTCGCGGTTCCTGACCGCCGCGCGGTAGGCCGCGCCGGCCGCGTCGCGTTCTTCCTGGCGCCGCGCCTCGATCTGGCGCGCGCGGTCCCACTCGTCGCGCAGCGCCGTGTGCTCCTTCTCGATGCCGACGATTTCCGCCCGCACGTCATCCAGCCCGTCGAGATTGACGATGCGCCGCAACACCTTGTCATAGGCGGCCTGCTCGCGCGCCGGAATCGTCACCCGGAAGGCCTCGGCGGCCTCGAAGGCGCGCTGTGTCGCCTCGCGCGCCCGTTCGAGCTCGGCCTTCGCGGCGCGCATGGCTTTCAGCGCCTGCTCCTGCTTGAGCTCCTTGATCCGCAACAGCGCCTTCATCTGCCCGATCATCGGCAAAGCTCCGCGAGCTTGCCCAGCGTGCCCTCGAAGGTCTCGAACTCGTCGGTGCGCTGGCGCAGGAAGGCGTTGACGGCCTTGTTCTTCGAGACCGCGACATCGGTTTCCGCGTCGTTGCCGGGCTTGTATTCGCCGACCCTGATCAGCAGCTCGACATCGGCGTAGGTGGCGAGCCAGCGGTTGATCTGCCCCGCCATCTTGCGGTGCTCGGGCGTCGTCACCGCGTTCATCACGCGGCTTTTCGAGGCGAGCACGTCGACGGCGGGGTAATGATTGGCGGCCCCCAGCTTGCGCGAGAGAATGATGTGGCCGTCGAGGATCGAACGCGTCTCGTCCGCGACCGGCTCGTTCATGTCGTCGCCCTCGACGAGCACCGTGTAAAGCGCCGTGATCGAGCCCGTCTCGTTCATGCCGACGCGCTCCATCAGCCGCGGCAGCATGGCGAAGACGGAGGGCGGGAAGCCGCGCCGGGTGGGCGGCTCGCCGGCGGCGAGGCCGATCTCGCGCTGGGCGCGGGCGAAACGCGTCACCGAATCCATCAGGAACAGCACGCGCTTGCCCTGATCGCGAAAATATTCGGCGATCGCCGTCGCCGCGAAGGCGGCCTTGGCGCGCTCCATCGAGCTGCGGTCGGACGTCGCGCACACGAGAACGGATTTCGCGAGGCCCTCCGGTCCCAGATCGTGCTCGATGAACTCGCGCACCTCGCGCCCGCGCTCGCCGATCAGCGCCAGCACCGTCACGTCGACATCCGCGCCCTTTACCAGCATCGACAGCAGCGTGGATTTGCCGCCGCCCGCCGCCGCGAACACGCCCATGCGCTGGCCCTCGCCGCAGGTCAGCAGCCCGTCGAGCACGCGCAGGCCGAGCGAGAGCGGCGTGTCGATGATGCGCCGCCGCATGGGATCGGGCGGGTCCTGATAGATCGGATAATATGTGTCGGGCGTGAACGGAATGTCCTTGCCGTCGATGAAGCGGCCCAGGCCGTCGAGCACGCGGCCCATCAGGCCGGCGCCGACGGGCACGGATTGCACGCGCCCGGTGCGGCGCACCTCGGTCCGCGGCGAAACGCCCTGCGTTTCCCCGATCGGCGACAGCAGCGCCTCGTCGTTCAGGAAGCCGACGCATTCCGCCAGCAGCCGCATGCCGTTGGAGCGGGTGAACAGCTCCACGATCTCGCCGACCTGGATCTCGGGCACCGAGGCGTGGATGATCGTGCCCACCACCTTGCGCACCTTGCCCGTCGCCGTATAGGGCGCGAACGCGCCCGCACCGCCCGCGAGCCGCGCGACGAAGCTCTCGGGCCAGCCGGCGAGCCGCTTTTCCCGCTGCGCGAAAAGGCTCGCCAGATCCGGCGCGGCGCGGCCCGGCGCATGGGGGTTAGCGGTCATCGTCGCCGCCTCCCGCCCGCTCGCCGTCGCCTTCCGCCGCAGAAAACGCACCGGCGGCCAGCTCGCGCAGGATGCCCTCGAACTCCGCGACGCGCGCGCCGAGATCGCCCTCGACACGGCCGATGGCCGTCTCGATCACCACCTGCGGCGGCGACAGCGCCGGGTCCTCCACAATCTCGATCAGCTCGAAACTCGGGAAATCGGCCACAATGGCGCTGACGCTCGCCTGAAAGAAAGCCGCCTGTTCAGGAGAGACGCGCAGTTCCGCCTTCCTTTCCCGGCGCATCTGCTTCAGCCCGCCCCGTACCGCCGCCATCGCGCGGGCGTCGACGTCGAAACCGTCGATGAGCTTGCGCACGCACGCCGCGACGAGGTTCACGATGTCGCGCTCAAGCCCGCGCAGCCGGGCGTCGAGGTCCGCATCCTGACGCAGCATCTGCTCCGCCGCCTGCAACTGCCCGCGCGACAGCCCTTCCTGAAAGCCCTTGCGGCGCTCCGCCTCGCGCACGGCTTCCGCGTCCCTCACGATCGCCGCCGCCCGCTCCCGCGCTTCCGCGAGCAGGCGGTCGGCCTCGCCGACGGGCGCGAATGCCTCCGGCGGCACGACATGCAGGCCCTCGGGAACGCGGAATCCGAGATCCTCCAGCCGATAGTGCTCGCTCAGCTCACGATACGCGACCACGGCGGAAATCTCCGGTGAAGCAGTTTGACGATATGGGCGGCATGCTGATCGGTGAGCGGCAGCGCGAGGCGGGTTTCGTGGCCGTCGTCGGGCGGGACGGGATTGCGGATGGCGAACAGCGGCACGAGGAACGGCTCCGTCCGGTCCACCAGCAGGCGCAGCGCCATGCCGCCCGTGGCCGCGATGCGTCGGCCGATGTCCCGGGCCTCCTCCTCGCTCCCCGCCACGCCCGCATCGAGAGCGAACGAGCCGCCGTCGAGTCCGGCGAGGGATGCATGGAGCACAGGCGCCTCGCGCGTCGCCATCTGGTAGATGTCGTCGCCCAGAATGCCGCGCAGCGCCTCCCGCCCGCTTTTCAGCGGCTGCGAGAGGAAATGCCGGTGCAATATCATGGCGCCGATGAGCAGCGATGCCTGCCCGATGATCGCGGCGTCGCCCGTCGCGAGCATCAGCGCCAGATTGCTGGCGGCGCTGCGCCCGAGCCGGCGCAACTGCATGGCGTCGATATCGATGGTCTCCAGCGCCGACATCCGCGCGATCGCCCGGTTGAGGGGGGCCGCGAAATCGGGGTGGCGGGCGATCGCGAGAATATCGGCCGCGGCGAGGGGCGCCGTGTCGGCGGGTGTGTTGACGGCGGCGCCGAGCGGGCGGGCGATCGCGGCGGCAAGCTGAACCGCGACCGAAAGCTTCACCGCCGGCCGGTTGCCGCTTTCCCCGCCGGCGCTTCCCTCATGCGCCGGCGCGCCGGCCGCGTGCGTTTCCGGCGCATCCGGCATCCCTTGCCGCGTGAGCGGCGGAGAGGAGACGATGCGCCGCGCGCCCTCGTCCGCGCCCGCCAGGCCGCCTTGCCGGGTCATGTCGGCTCAAGGGGGGAGGAGGGGGCCGCGTCGACGGCATCCGCCGTCTTGCCGGTTCTCCCGCGCAGATAAAGATAGGCCCCCGCCGCCACGGCGGCCGCCAGAAGGATGACGACGCCGATCAGGGCGTAGAAAATGAGCCGGAAACGGTCGGCGTCGGTTTCACGCACGGCGATGCCGGGCAACAGTTCGACCGTGGCCTCGAGACGGGTGGACGTCTCCGGCTTTATCGGCACCGCCTCCGACAGGATGACGGTGACGCTCGCGTAATCGAGCCCCTCGATGGAACTGCTGACCAGACGCCTGATCTGCGGCACGAAGAAATCCAGATCCACGCCGGCCTGATGCTTGATGAAGACGGCGGCGGAGGCGGGCGTCGGCTGCTTGCCCATTTGCGGCGGATCGGGCTGAACGATATGGACGCGCGCCGTCACGACGCCGTCGATGAAGCTGAGCGTGCGCGCAACCTCGTCGCCCAGCGTGCTGACGTAGCGCACCTTTTCCTCGAAGGGCGAGGACATGATGCCGGATTTCTGGAACACCTCGTTGATGGAGGCGTGGGAAACCGAAGGCAACCCCTTGCTGCTGAGCAACGCCAGCGATCTCAGCACGTCCTGACTGCCGACCCTGATCGCGAAGCCCTCCTTGCCGACCGCGACCTTTTCGGCGGCGATGCCGCTCGTCAGCAGTTCGGCAAGCATCTTGTTCGCCTCGGTCTCGGCAAGGCCCGTGTAAAGTTCGCTTTTGCTGCAACCGGCGAGCAACAACGACAGGCCGACCGCAAACCACAACGCTATGCGACGCCACCCACCCTGCATGTATTCCGCCTGCCTGCATCCGATGGACGGCGCGGCGCCCACTTACTGACCCTTCATCAACTGATCGACCGCCTGCGTGGTCTTGCCGGTCAACTTGGACGACATGTCGAGCAGCATCGTGTACTTGACGACTTCCACCTGCATGCCGAGCAGCGTATTGGCGTCCACGACCTTTTCATTCGCCAGCGCGGAAATCCGCTCCTGCTGCACGTCGAAGATGCCACGCATCTTTTGCAGCCCGCCCAGAATGGAATCGCCCGTGGTGGATGGCGAGGGCGCATCGAGAGACAGGGCTCTGCGCGCACGCTCCTGCTCGCTCGCCGCTTCCGTCGGGGAGACGGCGGCCGGATCGGAATCGGCTTTCGGCGGCTGGCCCGCCCCGTTGTTATCCAGCGCTTTTCGGAAGGCATCCACACTTGCCTGACCCGCATCGCGCGTCCCGCCGTCGACGGGGACGATCGGCACGACACCAAGGCCACTCATCAGCAATCCCGGATCAGACATAGCATACCTCCATGCTTCAATATAATACGACAATATGCGACGGCGCGCAACAGTATGCGGCAAGCGGCTTTTTCTTGATATAAGCTTTAATTTAACTGTTTATAAATAATTTTTATCTTTTTTAATTGAAAGTATAGTCCAATTTATCCGATGATGATCGCTTTGAAATTGCGGAATGTGTATTTTTACTTCTTGTGACAAGTAAATAATATGTATCCGTTTGTCCGGGCGCGGATCGCCGCACCCGGACAGGAAGTCCGGCCGCTTGCAACGTGTCCCGTTCGGAATGAAACAGGACACGTTCCAGATCCCTCGTTCCGGGCGAGTTCCGATCGTTCGGACGATTCCGTCTGAACGGACTGCGCTCAGCGGGGCAGCAGGCTTTCGCCCATCAGGAAGGCGTCGATGGCGTGCGCCGCCTGCCGGCCCTCGCGGATGGCCCATACCACCAGCGACTGGCCGCGCCGCATGTCGCCGGCAGCGAACACCTTTTCGCGCGAGGTGCGATAGGCCAGCGTGTCGGCGGCGACGTTGCCGCGCCTGTCGAGCGCCACGCCCGCCTGTTCCAGCATGCCTTCATGGATGGCGCTCGCGAAGCCGATGGCGATGAACACCAGATCGGCCTTGCGGATGAACTCCGTGCCCGGAATGGGCTTGCGCCGCTCGTCCACGCGCGCGCAGCGCACGCCGGTGACGAGGCCGTTCTTGCCCTCGAGCCCGAGCGTCGCCGCCTGGAACTCGCGTTCCGCGCCTTCCGCCTGGCTCGATGAGGTGCGGAACTTCGTCGGCCAATAGGGCCAGATGGTGAGCTTGTCCTCCAGCAACGGCGCCATCGGGCGGATGTCGAGCTGCGTCACCGACAGCGCCCCCTGCCGGAAGGCGGTGCCGACGCAGTCGGAGGCCGTGTCGCCGCCGCCGACCACCACGACATGCTTGCCGGTGGCGAGGATCGGCTCCTCGTGCGCGGACGGTTCCTCGCCGCCGTTCAGCTTGTTCTGCTGGATGAGGTAGGGCATGGCATAGTAGACGCCCTTGAGGTTCGTGCCCGGCAATTGCGGATCGCGCGGCTTTTCCGAGCCGCCCGTCAGCAGCACGGCGTCGAAGCCGTCGACGATCTCGTCGAAGGGATGCGTCACGCCCACGTTGACGCCGTAGTGGAAGCGCACGCCCTCCTGCTCCATCTGCGCGATGCGCCGGTCGATGTGGTGCTTCTCCATCTTGAAGTCGGGGATGCCGTAGCGCAGCAGGCCGCCGGCCCTCTGCTCGCGCTCGAACACATGCACCTCATGCCCCGCGCGCGCCAGTTGCTGTGCCGCCGCGAGCCCGGCCGGACCGGAGCCGATGACGGCCACCCGCCTGCCGGTTTGCTGCGGCGCGATCTCCGGCACGATCCAGCCTTCCGCCCACGCCTTGTCGGCGATGGTCTGCTCGATGCTCTTGATCGTCACCGGCATGTTCTCGAGGTTCAGCGTGCAGGCTTCCTCGCAGGGGGCGGGGCAGATGCGGCCGGTGAACTCGGGGAAGTTGTTGGTGGAATGCAGGTTGAGCGCCGCCTGTCTCCAGTCCTGATGGTAGACGAGATCGTTCCAGTCCGGGATCTGGTTATGCACCGGGCAGCCCGTGTCGCCGTGGCAGAACGGGATGCCGCAGTCCATGCAGCGCGCGGCCTGCCGCTCCACGTCCCTGTCTTCGAGAGGGAGCGTGAACTCGCGGAAATGGCGCACGCGGTCGCCGGCCGGCTCGTACTTGCCTTCCTGGCGGTCGTATTCGAGAAATCCTGTTACCTTGCCCATTGCCGCCTCCCTTATTCCGCAGCCTGCAACACGCGCGCACGCTCCATCTCGCGGATGGCCCGCCGGTATTCGACCGGCATCACCTTCACGAATTTCGTGCGATATCCCTGCCAGTCGTCGAGAATGGCGCGTCCGCGGGCGGAGCCCGTGTGGCGGACGTGGTTGGCGATGAGCTGCATCAGCCGCTCCTCGTCATGGCGGGACATGTCGGCCAGAATGTCGATGCGGCCCTTGGTTTCGAGATCGCCGCCATGGTGATGCAGGCGTTCCATCAGGTCTTCTTCTTCCTCCACCGGTTCGAGATCGACCATCGACAGGTTGCAGCGCCTGGCGAAGGTGCCGTCCTCGTCCAGCACATAGGCGATGCCGCCCGACATGCCGGCCGCGAAGTTGCGCCCCGTCTCGCCCAGCACCACCACGACGCCGCCGGTCATGTATTCGCAGCCGTGATCGCCGGTGCCCTCGACGACCGCGATGGCGCCCGAGTTGCGCACGGCGAAGCGTTCGCCCGCCACGCCGCGCAGGTAGCATTCGCCGGCGATCGCCCCGTAAAGCACGGTGTTGCCGGCGATGATCGAACGCTCGGGCAGCGCCTGCATGCCGGGGGAGGGGCGCACGATGATGCGGCCGCCCGAAAGGCCCTTGCCGACATAATCGTTGGCCTCGCCTTCGAGGTCGAGCGTCACGCCGGCCGCGAGGAACGCGCCGAAGCTCTGGCCGGCCGTGCCGGTGAGCCTCACGGCGATGGTGTCGTCGGGCAGCCCCTCCATGCCGTAGCGCCGGGCGACCTCGCCCGAGAGCATCGCGCCCGTGGTGCGATCCACGCTGCGGATGGCGCGCTCCAGCACCACCGGCGTGCGGTTCTCGATAGCCTCGCGCGCCTCCGCGATCAGGCCGCGGTCGAGCACGTTATCGATGGGATGATGCTGGCGCTCGGCGTGATGCAGCGGGCCGTCCGTTTCCGGCACGTGCAGCAGGCGTGAGAAGTCGAGCCCCTTCGCCTTCCAGTGCGCCAGCGCCTCGCGCTGGTCGATGAGATCGGCGCGCCCGATCAGTTCCTCGAAGCGGGTGAAGCCCATTTCGGCCATCAGCTCGCGCACTTCCTCCGCCACGAAGAAGAAGTAGTTGATCACATGCTCCGGCAGGCCCTTGAAGCGCTTGCGCAGCACCGGGTCCTGCGTGGCGACGCCCACCGGACAGGTGTTGAGGTGGCACTTGCGCATCATGATGCAGCCGGCCGCGATCAGCGGCGCGGTGGAGAAGCCGAATTCGTCGGCGCCCATCAGCGCGCCGATGACGACGTCGCGCCCCGTGCGCAGGCCGCCGTCGACCTGCAACACCACGCGCCCGCGCAGGCCGTTGAGCACCAGCGTCTGCTGCGTTTCAGCCAGCCCCGGCTCCCACGGCGAACCGGCGTGCTTGAGCGAGGTGAGGGGGCTCGCGCCCGTGCCGCCCTCGTAGCCGGAAATCGTGATGTGATCGGCGCGCGCCTTGGCGACGCCCGCAGCCACCGTGCCGACGCCCGCCTCCGACACCAGCTTCACCGACACGTCGGCGGCCGGATTGACGTTCTTGAGGTCGAAGATGAGCTGCGCCAGATCCTCGATGGAGTAGATGTCGTGGTGCGGCGGCGGCGAGATGAGGCCGACGCCGGGCGTGGAATGGCGCACGCGGGCGATGACGGCGTTGACCTTGTGGCCGGGCAACTGCCCGCCCTCGCCGGGCTTGGCCCCCTGCGCCACCTTGATCTGCATCATGTCGGCGTTGACGAGATATTCCGCCGTGACGCCGAAGCGCCCCGAGGCCACCTGCTTGATGGAGGAGCGGCGCGAGCGGCCGTTCGCGTCGGGCACGAAGCGTTCCGCCTCCTCGCCGCCCTCGCCGGTGTTCGACTTGCCGCCGATGGCGTTGAGCGCGATCGCCAGCGTCTCGTGCGCCTCGCGCGAGATGGAGCCGAACGACATCGCCCCGGTCGAGAAGCGCCTGACGATCTCGGCCGCCGGCTCGACCAGCTCCGGCAGCACGGGCTTGCGGCCCTGCGCGACGGCGCTTCTCAGGCGAAACAGGCCGCGGATGGTGGCGAGGCGGTTGTCCTGCTCGTTGATGCGCGCGGCAAACGCGCGGTACTTGTCCTGCGCGTTGAGGCGCACGGCGTGCTGCAACTCCGCCACCGCGTCCGGCGTCCAGACGTGATCCTCGCCGCGGATGCGATAGCCGTAGTCGCCGCCGACATCGAGCGCATGGCGCAGCACCGGCACGTCCGCGAACGCGGCCCGGTGGCGGCGCACCGTCTCCTCGGCGATCTCGGCCAGCCCGATGCCCTCGATGCCGGTCGCGGTGCCGAAGAAATAGCGGTCCACGAAAGCGCCGTTCAGCCCGATGGCGTCGAAAATCTGCGCGCCGCAATAGGACTGGTAGGTCGAGATGCCCATCTTGGACATCACCTTCAGCAGCCCCTTGTCCACCGCCTTGATGTAGCGGTGCACGATCTCGTCCTCGGAAACCTCTTCCGGGAAGTCGAGCGCCTCGTGCATGGACAGCAGCGTATCGAACGCGAGCCAGGGATTGATGGCTTCCGCGCCGTAGCCCGCAAGGCAGGCGAAGTGATGGATTTCACGCGGCTCGCCCGATTCCACCACGAGGCCGACGGACGTGCGCAAGCCCTTGCGGATCAGATGATGATGCACGGCGGCGGTGGCCAGCAGCGCCGGAATGGCGATGCGGTCCGGCCCCACCTGCCGGTCGGACAGGATGATGATGTTGTAGCCGCCGTGCACGGCCGCCTCGGCGCGCTCGCACAGGCGCTCCAGCGCGCCCTCCATGCCGGCCGCGCCTTGCAGGGCGGGGTAGGTGATGTCGAGCGTCTTGGTGTCGAAACGGTCCTCGTAATGGCCGATGCAGCGGATCTTTTCGAGATCCGCATTGGTGAGGATCGGCTGGCGCACTTCAAGGCGCTTCTTCCGCGAGGTGCCCTCGAGGTCGAGGATGTTGGGCCGCGGGCCGATGAACGACACGAGGCTCATGACGAGTTCCTCGCGGATCGGGTCGATCGGCGGATTCGTCACCTGCGCGAAATTCTGCTTGAAGTAGGAATAGAGCGGCTTCGATTGCCGCGACAGCACCGAGATCGGCGCGTCATTCCCCATCGAACCCACGGCTTCCTGCCCGGTCACGGCCATCGGCGGCAGTACGAGCTTGAGGTCTTCCTGCGTGTAGCCGAATGCCTGCTGGCGATCGAGCAGGCTCACGTCGGTGCGCGACTCGCGCGCCTGCACCGGCGGCAGTTCCTCCAGCACCAGTTGCGTGCGGTCGAGCCATTCGCGGTAAGGATGGGCGCCGGTATAGAGGCGCTTGACCTCCTCGTCGGGCACGATGCGGCCCTGTTCGAGATCGATCAGCAGCATCTTGCCCGGTTGCAGCCGCCACTTCTCGACGATCTTCTCCTGCGGAATGTCGAGCACGCCCATTTCGGAGGCGCCGACCACGAGGCCGTCGTCGGTCACGACATAGCGGGTGGGGCGCAGGCCGTTGCGGTCGAGCGTCGCGCCGATCTGGCGGCCGTCGGTGAAGATGAGCGCGGCCGGGCCGTCCCAGGGCTCCATCAGCGCGGCGTGATATTCATAGAAGGCGCGCCGTTCCTCGTCCATCAGCGGGTTGCCGGCCCACGCTTCCGGCACCAGCATCATCATGGCGTGCGCCAGCGGATAGCCGCCGCGCACGAGGAATTCGAGCGCGTTGTCGAGGCAGGCGGTGTCGGACTGCCCCTCGTAGGAAATGGGCCACAGCTTGGCGATGTCGTTGCCGAACAGTTCGGAATCGACGGACGCCTGTCGCGCCGCCATCCAGTTGACGTTGCCGCGCAGCGTGTTGATCTCGCCGTTGTGCGCCATCATCCGGTAGGGATGCGCCAGCGACCAGGTGGGAAACGTGTTGGTGGCGAAGCGCTGGTGCACGAGCGAGATGGCGCTGGTGAAGCGCGGATCGTTGAGATCGAGGTAATAGTCGCCGAGGCCGGTGGCGAGCAGCATGCCCTTGTAGACCAGCGTGCGCGACGACAGGCTGACGGGGTAATAACCGTCGGTGCGCGGGTCGTTCATGTTGTAGACGGTGTTCGACACCACCTTGCGGGCGATGAACAGCCGGCGCTCGAATTCCTCGCGCGTGGCGATGCCGGGGCCGCGCCCGACGATGATCTGGCGGTGCTGCGGCTCGGTCGGACGCACGGATTCGCCAAGGCCGGACGGGTCGACCGGCACGTTGCGCCAGCCGAGCAGCGTCAGCCCCTCGTCGGCGATCACCTTCTCCACGATGTCGGTGACGAGACGAAAGCCCTCGCCGTCGCGCGGCATGAACAGGTGGCCCACGGCGTATTCGCCGGGCGCGGGCAGGGTGAAGCCGAGCTTTTCCGCTTCCTCCGCGAAGAACGCGTGCGGGATCTGCACCAGCATGCCGCAGCCGTCGCCCGCCTTCGGGTCCGCGCCGACGGCGCCGCGATGGTCGAGATTCTTCAGGATGGTGAGGCCGTATTGCACGATCTCGTGCGAGGGCACGTTGTGCATGTTGGCGGCGAAGCCCACGCCGCAGGCGTCGTGCTCGTTGCGCGGATCGTAAAGTCCTTGCGCGCGCGGAAGACCGGCGGCGCGCGGACGATCGGCGGCCGTTTTTTCAATGGAAGCTGTCTTGTCGATGGAGGTTGCGGCAACGATATCGCGGGCGCGGCCCTCGAGCGGGCGCGGCTGTTGCCATCCACGATGCAGCTTCTCATTGAAATTGTTCATTTTTTCTTCCTGTGCGCGGCCGGAAAGGCCTCCTTGGAACCGGGGTCGGGAAAGCGCCCGGCGCGCTGCATGCGCGCCGGATTCGGGCCTGATGCGGCAAGCACCGGAGAGTCCGATGGCTGGGCCGTTCAATCCGGGCCGATCAGTTTGTCTGTTGGCAGGTCCTGATTACCGCGGGCGGACGCGCCTGCACCGCGCCCACCCGTTTGCGTCATGCGCACCGGGCAGGGGCACGGCTTTCGGCCGTGCTTATCCGCCCGCTCGCGTATCCGCTTTGCGGATGGCGGGTTCGGTCTCGAATGGGGCGACAGCGAACGGAACGACCGAAATGCGTGCCATAATAACCAACGAGCCTCGCGGCGTCCGCCGGTCGCCTGACCGCCGCAACGCCCTGCATGAAAAACTTTCCCGAAAGCGCGGGGTTCCCCCATCGTCCGAAAAAGCCGTCAAATCAGAATGGGACAGTCTGACTGTCCTAATCTTGAGCGGACAATGCCAGATTTCTTGAACCGTTACAAGCGGCGATCGGCGGTTTTTTTGCACGAAAGACCGGGATTCGCGGAAAATGGCGAAATTTATGGCCTACTGGCCGGTGGCGAAGAGAAATTAAATTGCGCCGGGTCGTCGTATCGCGGGAAGGGGCCGATAAAAAAGGGCGCCCTTTCGGGCGCCCTTCCTGTCGCAATCGCGCGGGCCTCGCCGTAGCCGGCCGGCGGCGTCACGCCGCCTGGCGGCCTGTGCTTCCGGCACTCGTCGCCGTTTCGTCCGCGGCGGGCGCGGTCTGCCCGGCGCTTTCGATGGAGACGGCGGGCTTGTCGCTGCGGATCGGGATCAGGCGGGGCTTGTTGGCCTCGGGCAGCTCGCGCACGAGATCGATGTGCAGCAGCCCGTTCTCAAGCCGCGCGCCGGTGACATGAACATGATCGGCGAGCTGGAACCGGCGTTCGAAGGCGCGCGAGGCGATGCCCTGATAGAGAACGTCGACGGGTTTGTCGTCCGGTTGCGCGTTCTTCTCGCCGCGCACGGTCAGCGCGTTGTCGCGCACCTCGATGGCGAGGCTGTCTTCGGTGAAGCCGGCGACGGCCACCGAGATGCGGTAGCTGGTCTCGCCGGTGCGTTCGATGTTATAGGGCGGATAGCTTGAGCCCGCCTCTCCGCCCGCCACCTGATCGAGCAGGGAGAACAGCCGGTCGAAGCCGACGGTGGAACGGTAAAGTGGCGCAAGATCGAAATGACGCATGACACATCCTCCTGTTGAAGCGATGATGGGCACCGGCGCTGCGCCCGCCGATGGCCGGGCTGAAGATTCGCCGCATGCACGTGTGCAGCCGCGTTGGCCTGCACACCCATGGAAGTAGGCGGGCGGATGCCGATTTCAAGAGGAGGGAGTTTCTCCGTTTCGATGAAACATGGAAATGCCGTAGACCGCAGGATTGACGGATGAGCAGCTCAGCGCCCGAACTTGTCGCGACGCCGGACAACCCGATCCCGCCCACGGCGGCGTCGGAGCAGGTGACGGCCGCGGACGGCGTTCGCCTGCGTGTCGCGCGCTGGCTGCCCGAGGGACCGCCGGAGGCGGCGCGCGGCATCGTGATCGTTCTGCAAGGCCGGGGCGAGTTCATCGAAAAATATTTCGAGACGGTCGGCGAATTGCGCGCGCGCGGATTTCACGTCGTAGCCTTCGACTGGCGCGGGCAGGGCGATTCCCAGCGCCTGCTGCGCCGGCGGCGCAACAAGCCCGTTCAGGCCGGGCATGTCCACGATTTCGCCGCCTATCAGCGTGATCTCGATGCCGTGCTGGCCCATGTCGGCGCGACATTGCCTGCCCTGCCGCGCTTCGCCCTCTGCCATTCCATGGGCGGCACGCTCGCCCTGCTGCGCGCCGCTTCGCCGGGCCGCGGCGGGGATTTCGCCCGCATCGTCATGACTGCACCCATGATCGCGCTCTCCCCGGCGCTCGCGCCTCCCTTTGCAGCGGCGCTGGCCCGGCTCGGGCTGTGCTTCGGGCTGTCGCGCGTGATGGCCCCCGGCGGGAGGCGCGTGGCGACGCCGCTGCGTCCTTTCGACGGCAATCGGCTGACACGCGACGCCGCGCGCTTCAGCCGTATCCGCGGCATCATCGAGCGCTCGCCCTCGCTCGCGCTTGCCGATCCGACCTTCGGCTGGCTTGCCGCGGCGTTCAGGGCGATGGAGCGGCTTGCCGCGCCGCGTTTCGCGCTGTCGGTGGCGACGCCGGTGCTCGTGATTGCCGCCGGCGCGGACCGGATCGTCTCGACACCGGCCACGGAGCGCTTCGGCGCGCGGTTGAAGGCCGGCAACGCCATCGTCATTCCCTATGCCCGGCACGAAATCCTGATGGAAACCGACGATGTGCGCGCGTTCTTCTGGGCGGCCTTCGACGCCTTCATTCCCGGCCAGGGACTCATGGAGGGCCAGGGACTCTTGGAGGAAGGAAACGGCGCGGCGGATCAGCCGTTGAGCAGTGCCAACGCCGCCTCGTGAACGCGCGGGTCGCCGGCCGCCACGACCGTGCCGCCCTGCGTCACCGCTCCGCCGGTCCAGCTCGTGACGATGCCGCCGGCCGCCTCGATGACGGGAACCAGCGCCACGATGTCGCACGGCTTCAGACCGGCCTCCACCACGAGATCCAGATGGCCGGCCGCCACCATCGCATAGGCGTAGCAGTCATAGCCGTAGCGTGCGAGGCGGCATTCCCGCTCGACGCGGTTGTAGGCGTCAAGCACCGCGCCGCCGAACATGCGCGGGGATGTCGTCGAGATCGTCGCCTGTGCGAGCTCGGGGCAGGCGCGCGTGCGCAGCGGCCGGTTCGCGGCGCCGCGCGCATATTGCGCGACGGGCGCGGACGCCTCGAACACGGCGCCTGAGAAAGTCTCCTCCAGAAAAGGCTGATACATCAGCCCGAAGATCGGCCTGTCCCGGTATTTCAGCCCGATCAGTGTGCCCCACAGCGGCAGCCCGGAGATGAAGGCGCGCGTGCCGTCGATCGGATCGAGCACCCAGACATAATCCGCATCGAGACGCTCGCTGCCGTGTTCCTCGCCCTCGATGCCGTGGTCCGGATAGGTCTGGCGGATGAGCGCGCGCATCAGCGCTTCAGCTTCGCGATCCGCGTCCGTCACCGGATCGAAGTCGCCGTCTCCCGCCTTGTTGTCGGTTTTGAGTGCGGTGCGGAAAAGCGGTAGCGTCGCTTTGGCGGATTCCGCGGCCAGTTTCCCGGCGAAGGCCGGAATGTCGGAAAGAAATGAGTCGGACGACAAGACATGCTCCCTGAAACGGCCTGCCGGAATGAATTACACACAGGCGTGATCGCGCAACAATCCCTTGATAGCCAACAGGTTGCGTCAGGGAAGAGACAGCCCTTCCGGCGAAGGAGCGAAAAATCCTCCGTCGGTCTTGTTTTTTGTGCGGCGCGGTGGCATATTGTTGCAGTGCGATATGGCGATGGCGTCGCCTTATCGCTGCCCTCCTTGGGCGTTTCCTCCCTAGACTTGGACCGCGCATGCAAATGTGCGGTCTTTTTTTACGTCCAAAAAAGCTTCCGTCATTGCGCGAACGCAATGACGGAGCGAATGGACACGTTTTTTTCAGTCGAGCGACTTCAGGATGCTCTCGACCATCTTCTTTGCGTCGCCGAAGAGCATCATCGTGTTGTCGCGGAAAAAGAGTTCGTTCTCCACGCCGGCATATCCCGATCCCATGCCGCGCTTGCAGAAGAGAACGGTCTTGGCCTTCTCGACGTCGAGGATGGGCATGCCGAAGATCGGGGAGGCGGGGTCGCTCTTCGCCGCCGGGTTGGTGACGTCGTTGGCGCCGATCACGAAGGCGACATCCGCCTGCGCGAATTCCGAGTTGATGTCCTCAAGCTCGAACACTTCGTCGTAAGGCACGTTCGCTTCCGCCAGCAGCACGTTCATGTGGCCCGGCATGCGGCCCGCGACGGGATGGATGGCGTATTTCACCTCGACGCCCTCCGATTTCAGGATGTCGGCCATCTCGCGCAGCGCGTGCTGGGCCTGCGCCACGGCCATGCCGTAGCCCGGCACGATGATGACCTTGCCGGCGTTCTTCATCAGGAAGGCGGCGTCTTCGGCCGAGCCCTGCTTGACGGGGCGATCCTCCACCACGCCGGCGGCGCCCGCCGCGGCCGAATCGCCGCCGAAGCCGCCGAGGATCACCGAGATGAAGGAGCGGTTCATGCCCTTGCACATGATGTAGGACAGGATGGCGCCGGACGAGCCGACCAGCGCGCCCGTGATGATCAGCGCCAGATTGCCCACGGTGAAGCCGATGCCCGCCGCGGCCCAGCCGGAATAGGAGTTGAGCATGGACACCACGACCGGCATGTCGGCGCCGCCGATGGGCACGATCAGCAGGAAGCCGAGTACGAGGCTCACCAGCGCGATCAGCCAGAACACCGAGTGGCTCTCGCTCGCCACGAAGCCGATGAACAGCACCAGCAGCAGAAAGGCGAGGGTGATGTTGATGACATGGCGGTTCGGCAGCAGGATCGGCTTGCCGGACATGCGCCCGTCGAGCTTCAGGAACGCGATGATCGAGCCCGAGAAGGTGATCGCGCCGATGGCGAGGCCGAGCCCCATTTCCACCAGGCTTCCGCCGTGGATCGTGCCCGGCGCGCCGATGCCGAACGCGCGCGGGGCATAGAGCGCGCCGGCCGCCACCAGAACCGCCGCGAGACCGACGAGCGAATGGAAGGCCGCCACGAGCTGCGGCATCGCCGTCATCGGCACCCGCCGGGCGATGACCGCGCCGATGCCACCGCCGATGCCGATGCCGAGAATGATCAGCAGCCACGCCAACCCGCTGGACGGCGGATGCCCGACCAGCGTGGTGACGATGGCGAGCGCCATGCCGACCATGCCGTAGAGATTGCCCTGACGCGAGGTCGCCGGCGAGGAAAGGCCGCGAAGCGCCAGGATGAACAGAACCCCCGAAGCGAGGTAGAGCAGGGCTGCAACGTTCTCAGACATGATCCTCAACCCTTCTTCTTGTACATGGCGAGCATGCGCTGGGTGACGAGGAAGCCGCCGAAGATATTGACGGAGGCGAGGATCAGCGCCACGAAACCAAAGAGCCGCGCCCAGCCCGAGCCGCTCTCGAGCGCCGGCGCCGCCTCGACGCCGACCGCGAGAAGCGCGCCGACCACGATCACCGACGAGATGGCGTTCGTCACCGACATCAGCGGCGTGTGCAGCGCCGGCGTCACCGACCAGACGACATAATAGCCGACGAAAACCGCCAGCACGAAAATGGCGAGGCGAAACACCGTCGGATCGACGGCGCCCCCCGTCGCGCCGTGGGCCAGCGTGCCGAGCACGGTGGCGGCCTGGTCCGCGTAAACCTGCGCCGCGTCGGCGGCCGCGCGCGCCGCATCGGCCGCCGCGCGGGCCTGTTCGAGCGCCTGTTCCGGCGAGGGGGTTGCCAAAAGGTTTGCCATGACGCGCATCCTCTCAGATCGGGAGACGTAAAATCGCGGGACGTGAAGCCGCCGGACGTTGGATCAAGGGTATCAGCCCTTCGGCTGGAAGGCCGGATGGATGACGGCGCCGTCGCGCGTCAGCGCGGTGGCCTTGACGATCTCGTCGTCCCAGTCGACGGCGATCGTCTTCTTTTCCTTGTCGATGAGCTGCTCGGCGAAGGCCAGCAGATTCTTCGCATAGAGCGCGGATGCCGTCGCCGCGAGGCGGCCGGGCACGTTGAGATGGCCGACGATCTTCACGCCGTCGACGACCGCGACAGCGCCGGGCTGCGCGCCCTCGACGTTGCCGCCCCGCTCCACGGCGAGGTCGACGATGACGCTGCCGGGGCGCATCGAGCGCACCATGGCGTCGGACACGAGGCGCGGCGCCGGCCGGCCGGGAATGAGCGCCGTCGTGATGACGATATCCTGCTTGGCGATGTGCGCGGCGACGAGATCCGCCTGCTTCTGCTTGTAGGCGTCGGACATCTCGCGCGCATAGCCGCCCGCGGTCTCCGCCTGCTTGAATTCCTCGTCCTCGACGGCGATGAACTTCGCGCCGAGCGATTCGACCTGTTCCTTGGCCGCCGGCCGCACGTCCGTCGCGGTGACGATCGCGCCCAGACGCCGCGCCGTGGCGATGGCTTGCAGGCCCGCGACGCCGGCGCCCATGACGAAGACGCGCGCGGCGGGCACGGTGCCGGCGGCGGTCATCATCATCGGCAGCGCGCGGCCGTATTCCGCCGCGCCGTCGATCACCGCGCGGTAGCCGGCGAGATTCGCCTGCGAGGAAAGCACGTCCATGACCTGCGCCCGGGTGATGCGGGGCGTCAGCTCCGTGGCGAAGGCGACGATGCCCGCATCGGCAAGCGCCTTGACGGCATCGTCATGGCCATAGGGGTCCAGCGTGCCGATCACGATCGCGCCCTTCTTCAGCAGCGCGATCTCGGCTGCTTCCGGGCGGCGCACCTTGAGCACGATGTCGGCGTCGGCGAGCGCGGCGGCGGCATCGCCCGCGATCCCGGCGCCGGCCGCCTCGAAATCGGCGTCGGGAATGCCCGACGCCAGCCCCGCGCCGGACTGAACTCTGACGGTGGCGCCGAGCGCGATGAATTTCCGAACGGTTTCGGGCGACGCCGCGACGCGGCTTTCATCGGCCTGGGTTTCTGCGGGAACGGCGACCAGCATGGCATTCACTCCAGAACGGTACGGTGCGGCATGTATCAGGTTGGTCTCATCCTTGCCCGGACGGGCAAGCGGTCAGGCTTGTTGCGCGTGCGGCGGGCGCACGGCCGATCTGCGGGCAACGAGGCCACATACTTTCCGGGCAGAAGCCCGGCCGGCGAGGATATTGCAATCGGCGTGAAAACGCCGGCAGCAGCAGGCCGCAGCAGCCGCGACCGAAACGCGGCGTGGCGTCCGCGTGCCGCTCAAAGCAGGAAGATCGCCATCAGGACAAGCACGCCGATGACGGCCAGGCCGACAAATTTCGACAGGCGAATGAAGCCCGCATAGGTGCGTTCGTGTTCCCTGTAATCCATTTCAACAAGGTCATTCGCCACGGCGCAACTCCTCGCATCCGATCATGCTGTTCAGGTCGTAGCGCAAGCCCGCCGCCGTTGCAATGGGCCACCGGCCTCCTGATGACGACGATCAGCAAAATTTGGGCATTTCAGGGCGGCGAGGGAGGCGGCTGCAAAAAAAATCGCCGCCACTGTTCGTTGCTGGCAAAGGGGTTGGCGCGTTTTGTCGCACGGGCTTGAAAAACCCCTCTTGCATTCGGTCAAGTTTCGTGCGCAACTATGTTCATCCAAGAATGGTCGCCTGTAAGGGTCCGGTCCTGGATGAATACAAGAAGAGAAAGCCGCACGCGATTCTGACGAGGCGGTCCAGGTCTAGGGAAGCAACGCCCCCACAAGGGTAGGCGACAAGAAGCGCTGCAAGGGCGCTTGTCTGAACAGCATCCGGGGAAGAGATGCAAAACCCGTCCTGCGACGCAGGACGGGTTTTTTCGTGTTGCGCTGTTCATGGCGGGCTGTTCATGGCGCGCTGTTCTATGGATGCGCCGTGGTCGGGCGCGTGGCGGTGGCGGTTCTGATGGCGGCCTCGTCTGCGCCGTTTTCGGGCGCCACGGCGGTGCTGAAGGAGCGCGTTTCGGGGGGCCACGAGAAGTCGTCCGCCCGGCCTGCCACAGGCTCGGGGACGCGGCCTTCGCCGTAGACACGGTGGACGAGCACGGCTGCGTCGCCCTTCAGCACAGGGCGCTGCGCCATAAGTTCGCCGCCCGGCGCGGCCTGGAGGCGCGCCAGCGGCAGGATCGGTCCCGCAACGGGTTTGACGGGAATCACCACCGGCACCGGCATGTCGGGCAGCGAAAGCGAGGCGCCCTGGTCTTCCTGCGGCTGCGTCTCCCTTTCGACGGGCGATTCCGCGATGACGGCGGACAGCCCGCGCGCCTGCAAGAGGCGGCGGATTTCCAGTTCGACGAAATGCGCGGCCTTGCGCCCGCCGGCTTTTGTCAGGCCGATGCCGTCGCCGCTGCGCAACTGCGTCGTCTGCCCGCGCACGTCGGGTCCGTTCGCGGCGAACCCCTTCTCATCGTTCGAGAAACCGGCCCAGATATCGACGAACACACCGCCCGCCCGCTGCACTTCCTCCCTGTAGAGCGCGTTGAGCGCGCTGGCGGAAACGGAGTGCGCCTCGTTCTTCATCGGCGGCAGGCCGACCCAGATCAGCGGAATGCCGCGATCGACGAAGGTGCGAATCAGTGATTCGATGCGCGCCGTCATCAGTTCCCGCCAGCGCGGCGCGCCGACCGGAATCTCGGTGTCGTCCTCGCTCAGGCTCCGGGGCGGCTCGGCCCCGATCAGCACCACGCCGACCGTGATCGGCTGGGAGGCCGGCATGCCCTCGCGGCTGTAGTCGCGCGTCAGGAAAGCCCAGTCGGGTGTCTGGGCGCGCATCAGGCTCGTGTCCGCTCCGGCGCGGTTGACGACGGCGATCTCCCGCGCGGAGGCGAATGCCTCGCGCAGCCCGCCCGCCAATGCTTCGCCCAGCGTGTCGCCGATCACGGCGATGAAAGTGTTCGCTTCCCGCTTCTGCTGCGCATCGCGCACGATCACCGTCGCGGGGCGGGGTTTGCGCGGCACCTTCTGGGGCTGCGCCGGGCGGGCCGGCTTCGGCCGGACGCTCTTGACAACGGGTTGCGGCGGCGCGGGCTGCGCCTCCTTCCTGAAGATGCTGTCAAGAAAACGCGTCAAAGGGTCGGATGCGGCGTGCAGCGTCACGGCCGGCGCGCCGGCCATGAGGCCGGCGGCGGCGATCGCGGCGATGATGCGCAACTTTCCACGCGGAGAGGATCCGCTTCGACGCGACGGCATGACGGGTTCACACGCACGACAGTTCCGCCGCCGCCACCTTGGCTTCGCGGCGGGCGGAACGGGCCAACATATGTGTCATTTTACGATAGAACCGGCCGTGAGTCTCGCATCGTTCGCAGGCGCGGCGCGCGAATGCCGATCAGGGTAAACGCCGCGGCCGCCCGCCCGCGCTTCGTCTGCGTCAGATGTCCTGCCGGATGCGGGCCAGCAGCGCCTGGCTGGGATGGCCGTCGGGAATGAGCCCGGTGCGCTCCTGATAGGCGGTGATGGCGGCGCGCGTCTGGGTGCCGATGCGCCCGTCCGGCTCGCCCGCCGAGAAGCCGAGCCGCGCGAGATAGCGTTGCAGATCCTCGCGCTCGTCGCGGCTGAGCGGCTTTTCATCGAGCGGCCACGCCGCCTGTACGCCGGCGCCGCCGTGGATCATGTCGCCGAGCAGGGCCACGCCGAGCGCGTAGGCGTCCGAGTTGTTGTAACGCTTGATCACGTCGAAGTTCTTCGTGACCAGGAAGGCGGGGCCGCGCGCGCCCGCGGGCAGGAAGATGCGCGCTTCGCCCGTCTGCGGCATGGCCCGCCCGTCCATCCGCCGCACGCCGACGGCAGCGAAGGTTGCGAAGGCGCCGTTCCGGTGGCGGTAGTCGTAGCCCGACGGAAGCTTCACCTCGAAGCCCCAGGGCAATCCGGCTACCCAGCCGTGTTCTTTCAGGTAATTGCCGGTTGAAGCCAGCGCGTCGGGAACGGACGTCCAGATATCGCGACGTCCGTCGCCGGTAAAATCGACCGCGTAGCGCGTAAAGCTCGTCGGCATGAACTGGGTCTGGCCCATCGCGCCCGCCCATGAGCCGATCATCTTGTCGCGGGTGATGTGACCTTCCTGAAGGATGGTGAGGGCGGTGAGAAGTTCGTTGCGGAAGAAGGGGCCGCGATATTGCGCGTGCGCCAGCGTCGCCAGCGCCTCCACCACATAGTGGCTGCCCATCGTGGAGCCGAAGTTCGTTTCCATGCCCCACACGCCGGCGATCACCTTGCGATCGACGCCGAAACGGCGCTCGACGGCGGTGAAGGTCTCGCGCCATTGCACGGTCTGCTCGCGCCCGCGCGTCAGCCTCTGCGCGGAAGTGGCGGAGGCGATGTAATCCCACACCGGCTTGACGAATTCCGACTGCTTTTTCGTCAGCGCGATGATTTTCGGATCGGGCGAAACGCCGGCGAGGGCGGCGTCGAACGTCTGCCGCGAGACGCCGCGTGCGGCGGCTTCCGGCCATAATTCACGGGTAAAGACGGAGAAACTCATGCTGGCCGTGCCGGAGGACGGCGCCCCGGCATAGGCGGGCGCCGCATTGGAAGGCGTGGACGGGGAGGCGGGTATCGACGCGGTGGTGACGCTGTCCACGCCGATGGGCCAATAGCTGTGCGAAGAGCAGGACGCGAGCAGGGCGCTCGCGGCGAGCGCGGCGAACAGCGGCCGCGCGCCGGCGCGGAATGCGGCGCGCCCCGCGCGACATGCTGCGGACTGCTCTTTTCGCGGCTGCGTCATCCCTCACGCCTTGTTTCTTGAAGCCGAAATCCGATGCGGCTTTGCACCATGTTGGTAAAAACGCCAACAACCTCCCGTAAATATGGTTCAGGAATCGTTGACAGGGCGTTAAGACGCGTCTCTACAAATGGCCGCGGCATTCTTCACTTTACCGTATTCATGTCGCGATGATACACGACGACCTGTTATCCGGCGGCTATGCCGTCTCCATAGGCGATGCGCGTCAAGGGGGGCGCGGATTGCCGGCTCGCAACTCACCCCGCCTGTTGAAACGGACATGAACAAACCCATCCGCAAGGCCGTGTTTCCCGTGGCCGGACTTGGCACACGTTTTCTGCCCGCAACCAAGGCAATGCCCAAGGAGATGCTGACGGTCGTCGACCGGCCGGTCATCCAGCATGTGGTGGACGAGGCTCGTGCCGCCGGAATCGAGCATTTCGTGTTCGTGACCGGGCGCAACAAGGGCGTCATCGAGGATCATTTCGACAACCAGTTCGAGCTCGAGCGCACGCTGCTCGAACGCGGCAAGACGCGCGAGCTGGAGGCGCTTCTGCGCGATCTGCCCGGCCCCGGCCAGACCAGCTTCACGCGCCAGCAGGGGCCGCTGGGTCTCGGCCATGCGGTTTGGTGCGCGCGCGACATCGTGGGCGACGAGCCCTTCGCGCTGCTGCTGCCGGATATGCTGCATCACGCGGACACGCCGTGCCTGAGCGAGATGAAGGATGCTTACGCCGCCCATGGCGGCAATATCATCGGCGTCTACGAGGTGCCCGCCGATCAGGCGCATCAGTACGGTATCGTCGACGTGGAGAATGCCGGCGCGAAGGTGTCGCCGATCAGGGCGATGGTCGAGAAGCCCGCGAAGGGCACCGCGCCGTCGAATCTCGCCATTTCCGGCCGCTACATCCTTCAGCCGGAGATATTCGCGCTGCTGGAGAAGCAGGAGCGCGGCGCGGGCGGCGAGATCCAGCTCACCGACGCCATGATCACCCTGGCGGGGACGCAGCCGTTCTTCGCGACGCGTTTCGACGGCAACATTTACGATTGCGGTTCCAAGATCGGCTTTCTGGCCGCCAACGTCGCCTATGCCCTCTCCCGCGACGATCTGGCACCGGATTTCCGCGTCGCGCTGAACGCGCTGCTCGGGCGCTGAGCCCCGGTTTCGTCGCGACCGACGGAACCGGGAAAATCGTCGCCGCCCGGCGCGGGAGCTTCGGGCGGCTGCCCCGGCGGGGTTGTCGACTATCGCGGGCGTGTGTTGTAACCCTGTTTGCGAAACAGGGAGAACACGATGAAGCCGCCGTCAACGCAAACCGTCATCGGCATCCGCGAGCCGGGAGGGCCGGAGGTTCTGCGGCCGGAAATCCGCCCCGTGCCGCTTCCCGGCGCCGGGCAGGTGCTGGTGCGCGTGCATGCCGCCGGCGTCAACCGGCCGGACGTCGCCCAGCGGCAGGGGCATTATCCGCCGCCGCCCGGCGCGTCCGACATCCCCGGCCTTGAAATCGCCGGCGAGGTCGTCGCCGTGGGGGAGAGCGTCGCCGCGCCCGCGCCGGGCAGCCGCGTGACGGCGCTGGTGACGGGCGGGGGCTATGCCGAATATTGTCTCGCGGACGCGGAACTCGCGCTGCCGATCCCCGACGGGCTCGACTTCGTGGCCGCCGCCGCCGTTCCTGAAACTTTTTTCACCGTCTGGTCGAACGTGTTCGACCGTGGCGCGCTGCGCCCCGGCGAAACGCTGCTGGTGCACGGCGGCACGTCGGGCATCGGCACCACGGCGATCCAGCTCGGCAAGGCGTTCGGCGCGCGCGTGCTGACGACCGCGGGCTCCGCCGAAAAATGCGCCGCCTGCCGCCAGCTCGGCGCGGATGTCGCCGTCAACTACCGCGATGAGGATTTCGTCGCGGCGGTGAAGACGGCCACGGGCGGCCGCGGCGCGGACGTCATCCTCGACATGGTGGGCGGCAGCTACATTCCGCGCAATTATCAGGCGGCGGCGCAGGACGGGCGCATCGTGCAGATCGCCTTCCTGCAAGGCTCGAAAGTTGAGATCGACTTCATGCGGCTGATGCTGAAGCGCCTCACTCACACCGGGGCCACCCTGCGCAGCCGCCCGGTGAGCGAGAAAGCACCCATCGCCCGCGCATTGCGGGAGTATGTCTGGCCGCTGCTGGCGGCGGGGCGCTGCCTGCCGGTGATCCATGCGACTTTTCCGCTGGCCGAGGCCGCGCAGGCGCACGCGCTGATGGAATCGAGCGCGCATATCGGCAAGATCGTGCTGCGCGTCGCCGGATGAGGCGACGCCCGGAAGGCGTTTGCGCCGTCCGGGCTGCTACAGCTTCGAACCGATGGCGAGGAACTTGTCGGCGCGCAGGCGTCTGACGTCCTCGCCGGAAAGTCCGGCAAGCTCCTGCAAGGAGGCGGCGATTGCATCGCCCGTGGCGGCGATGGCCGCCTGCGGGTCGCGGTGGGCGCCCCCGGCGGGTTCGGGAACGATGGCGTCGATGACGTGGAAGCGCAGCAGGTCCTGAGCGGTGATCTTCATCGCGGTGGCGGCGTCCTGCGCGCGGGTCGGATCCCGCCACAGGATCGAGGCGGCTCCTTCCGGCGAGATCACCGAATAAATGGCGTGTTCCAGCATCAGCACGCGGTTGGCGGTGGCGAGCGCGATGGCCCCGCCCGATCCGCCCTCGCCGATGACGACGGAGACGTTGGGCGCGGGCAGCAGCAGGCATGCGTCGGTGGAGCGGGCGATGGCCTCGGCCTGTCCGCGCTCCTCCGCGCCGATGCCGGGGTAGGCGCCCGCCGTGTCGACGAAGGTGATGACCGGCAGGTCGAAGCGTCCCGCGAGTTCCATCAGGCGCACCGCCTTGCGATACCCCTCGGGCCGCGCCATGCCGAAATTGTGGCGGATGCGCGTCTCGGTGGAGGAGCCTTTCTCCTGCCCGATGATGCAGACGCTCTCGCCGCGGAAGCGGCCGAGGCCGCCGACGATGGCCTCGTCCTCGCCGAACTTGCGGTCGCCGGCGAGCGGCGTGAAGTCGGTGATCAGCGCCGCACAGTAATCCACGAAATGCGGCCGCTGCGGATGACGCGCCACGAGCGTCTTCTGCCAGGGGGTGAGGGAGGCGTAGAGGTCGTTGAGCGCCTTGCGCGCCTTGGCCTCGATGTGCGCGATCTCGTCGCCGATCGCCACCGCATCGCCCGAATCGGCCAGGGCTCTGAGCTCCTCGATCTTGGCTTCGAGTTCGGCGACGGGTTTTTCAAAATCGAGATAGCTGCGCATGGTTCGCCAGTCGTTGCATCGTGGGGGAGCTGCGGACACGCTTTGCCGCGTTCCGCGCCGGAGCGCGCTGCGATCGGCAAGCGCCCTTGCGTGCGCGGACCTTGGCGTCGGCGCGGCGTCAAGTCAAGGGCGCTGACAGGCCCGTCGCGTCGCATCCGGCCGGCGAATCATGCGGCGCGGCGCGGCGGGGGAGCGTCGATTGCGCCGGGTGAGCGGGTACGAAAACGGGTGCGATCCGGGCGGATTTACGCAGCTCCCGCGCGACGACCGGCCGGTAGAGCTGCTTCACCGCCTCCATCACGTGGACCCCGGCGAAAGGCAGCGACAGGCCGGCGCCGATGCGCTCCCACGCCACGGCCGAGCGCAGCGCGAGCCGGCGCGGCACCGGCGGAATGTAGAGCGCCTCGCCCCAGGTTTCGGCCGAGAACAGGCTTGCCTGCATCAGACGGGCGAGCTGCGAGCGGCTGAACGGCTGGCCCTGCCCGAAAGGGGTGGTGTCCATGCGCGTCCACAGGCCGCGCCGGTTGGGGACGATGACGATGATGCGTCCGCCGGGCGTGAGCACCCGCCAGATTTCTTCCATCAGCGCCAGCGGCGAATCGGCGGTTTCAAGCGCATGCGCCAGAATCGCACGGTCGATGCTGCCGATTTGCAGCGGCAGGGACGTCTTGTCGACGAGCGCCGCGGCGTTCGGTCCCCGGCGCGGCCAGTGCACCGCGCCCTGCGCAGCCGGCATGAAGGTGACGATGCGGTCCGCGCTGTTGCGATAGGCCGACAGGTAGGGCACGGCATAGCCGAAGCCGAGCATGGTATGACCGCGCGCATCCGGCCATATCCGCTCGACGGCCTTCGCCACCAGTCGCCGCGCGACGGTGCCGAGGGGGCTTGCGTAGAAATCTCTCAGTTCAACGACATCGACGTCCATGAGCACAACAGTTTCGGGGGCGTTTTTCGTATCGGGCGAAGTTCTTATATAATGCGTAATTATCACGGACATGCGAGTGTCCCGTGAATGCCGGCCGGCCGGCTCGTCGAGAGAAAACGGAGGCTTTGAGGCGATGACAGGTGAAACGCACGTATTCGCGGCCCGCGCGGACAACATCGGCGTGCTGCTGCACGATCCCCGCACCGGCGCGACGGCGGCCATCGACGCACCCGAGGAGGCGGCCGTCGTCGACGCGCTGGCCCGCACCGGCTGGGGACTGACCGACATTCTCGTCACCCACAAGCACGCGGATCACATCGACGGCATCCTGCCCCTGAAGCAACGCTTTCCCGCCGTGCGCGTGACCGCGCCGCTGCTGGAGAAGGAAGCGATTCCGGCCGTGGACGTCGCGGTCGGCGAGGGCGATACCGTCGCCGTCGGAGACCTGAGGGCTGCGGTCATCGCCACGCCCGGCCATACGAAAGGCCATGTCGCCTACTGGTTCGCGCCGGAAAAGGCGCTGTTCGCCGGCGATACGCTGTTTTCGCTGGGCTGCGGACGCCTCTTCGAGGCGGACGCCGCAACGATGTGGGCGTCTTTGCAGAAGCTCCGGGCGCTGCCGGACGATACGCGCCTGTTCTGCGGGCACGAATACACGCTCGCCAATGCCCGTTTCGCGCTCGATCTCGACCCCGACAACACCGAATTGCGGAAGCGGGCCGCCGCGGTGGAGGCCGCGCGCGGGCGAGGGGAACTCACGATTCCCTCGTTGCTCGGCGACGAGAAGGTGCAGAACCCGTTCCTGCGCGCCGACGATCCGGCGCTCGCCCTGCATCTCGGCCTTGCCGGACACACGCCGGCCGAGGTTTTCGCCGCCGTGCGCGCCCGCAAGGATCGCGCGTGACCCATGAAAACGAAGCCCCGGAAAATCCGGGGCTTCGCGCCGGGATCGATGCCGGCATGCATTCAAGCGGAAGCTTGACGCCGCTCCAAATCTTTCTCCTGCAAGCGGATCAGCCGTTGGCGATGTACTGGGCGCCGTTGACGGTCAGCACCGATCCGTTGAAGAAGCTCGCCTGCTCGGAGGCGAGGAACACCACGGCGTCGGCGATTTCCTCGGCCCGGCCGAGACGGCCGGTCGGGATGGTGGCGATGATCTTCTTCAGCACGTCTTCCGGCACGGCGGCGACCATCTCGGTGTCGATGTAGCCGGGCGCGATGACGTTGACGGTGATGCCCTTGGAGGCGTTCTCCTGCGCCAGCGCCTTGGTGAAGCCGATCAAACCGGCCTTGGCGGCCGAATAGTTCGTCTGCCCCGCCTGCCCCTTCTGGCCGTTGATCGACGAAATGTTGATGATGCGGCCCCAGCCGCGCGCGCGCAGGCCCTCGATCACCGGGCGGGTGACGTTGAACGCCGAATCGAGGTTGGTGCGCAGCACCTGCGACCATTGTTCATACGACAGGCGGTGGAACGTGGCGTCGCGCGTGATGCCGGCGTTGTTGACCACGATGTCGATGGGGCCGTGCTCCGCTTCGATCTTGGCGATGCCTTCCGCCGACGCCACCGGATCGCTGACGTCGAACTTGATGACCGGAATGCCCGTTTCGGCGAAGAACTTCGCCGCCGCTTCTTCATTGCCGGCGTAATTGGCGATGACCTTGTGTCCGGCTGCCGCCAAAGCCTTGGAGATCGCCGCGCCGATGCCGCGCGTGCCCCCGGTTACAATCGCTACCCGTGCCATGGTGATCCCTTTTCTTTTCTTGTACGTGAGGCAGCACAGATTCCGTTGCGAAAGAAACCGATGCCGCCCAACATTTCTGCCAGAAAGCAGCCTTGAAGTCCCGATTCAGAACAACATCAGGATAGTATGAAATTATAGGGTTGTCTCCTGCGAAGTCATTATTATCGATCAATTTTTTAGACTTGTTGCTACGGAAACTATTGTTCGCCGCGCAGGAGATATGTTGGCCCAAAGCAGCGCAGACGTTCCGGCGGAGGCCGCCGGAACGGTGTGCGGGATCGTCTTGTCGTTGTCTCGCGGCCCTTTTGCGGCAAAGACGATCAGCGCTTGACGATCAACGCTCGACGGTCAGCGCGACGCCCATGCCGCCGCCGATGCAGAGCGTGGCAAGGCCCTTCTTGGCGTCGCGGCGCTGCAACTCATGGAGCAGGGTGGTGAGGATGCGCGCGCCCGAGGCGCCGATCGGGTGGCCGATGGCGATGGCGCCGCCGTTGACGTTGACCTTGGACAGATCCCAGCCCAGATCGCGGTTGACGGAGATCGCCTGCGCGGCGAAAGCCTCGTTGGCCTCGATCAGGTCGAGGTCGTCGACGGTCCAGCCGGCCTTTTCCAGCGCCTTGCGGGCGGCCGGGATGGGGCCGGTGCCCATGATGGCGGGATCGACGCCCGCCGTCGCCCACGAGGCGATGCGCGCGAGCACCTTCAGGCCGCGGCGCTCGGCCTCGGCGGCGGAGGTGACGACGAGCGCGGCCGCGCCGTCGTTGAGGCCGGAGGCGTTGCCGGCCGTGACGGTGCCATCCTTGGCGAAGGCCGGGCGCAGCTTGGCGACCGCCTCAAGCGTGGCGCCGTCGCGGATGTACTCGTCCGTGTCGACGATCACGTCGCCCTTGCGGGTCTTGACGGTGATCGGCGCGATCTCGTCCTTGAACTTGCCGGCGTTGCGGGCGGCTTCCGCCTTGTTCTGCGAGGCGACGGCGAACTCGTCCTGCTCCTCGCGGGAGATCTGGTACTTCTGGGCGACGTTCTCGGCCGTCTGGCCCATGTGGTAGCCGTGGAAGGCTTCCCACAGGCCGTCCTTGATCATGGTGTCGATGAAGCTGACGTCGCCCATTTTCTGGCCGGCGCGCAGGTAGGCGGCGTGCGGGGCGAGCGACATCGATTCCTGGCCGCCGGCGACGATGTAGGTGGCGTCGCCCGTGGCGATCTGCTGGGCGCCGAGCGCGACGGCGCGCAGGCCCGAACCGCAGACCTGGTTGAGCGTCCACGCGGTTTTCTCCACCGGGATGCCGGCCTTGACGGCGGCCTGGCGGGCAGGGTTCTGGCCCTGTGCCGCGGTCAGCACCTGCCCGAGAATCACCTCGTCGATGTCGCCCGGCTCGATGCCGGCGCGGGCGATGGCGGCCTGAATGATCTGCGCGCCGAGCTCATGCGCCGGCACGGTTGCGAAGGAACCGGTGAATGAGCCGACGGCGGAGCGCGCGGCGGCGACGATGACGATGTCGTTGAGGGCCATGAGATCAGTCTCCAGTTGAGCGTTTTTAAAAACGTTCTGCGGGGCTTTCTGCCCGGAGCGGGCGGTGAAGTTCCTCCCCCGCCGCTGATTGTGAACGCGGCGTGCGGAGCGTCAAGCGTAGAAACCGCGGCAAACGTCTCCGGGCGCGCCGCCGGGGGCGGGCGACCGGTGTGAACCCGCACCGCAACAACGGGTTGCTGCGAAAATTGTTTGCCAGAACGCGCGAACAGCCTATCGTCCCCGACTCAGGGGCCGGAGCAATGACCTGCATCAAATCGCAAGGCGCTGCAAAACACCGGCGGGGCAGAATGACGGCTAGGATGCTCATGGCGACTGAGAAACAACCCACGGTTATCAAGAAGTACGCTAATCGCCGCCTGTACCACACGGGAACCAGCACTTATGTGACACTCGAGGATCTGGCGGGGATGGTGCGTCTGGGTGAGGACTTCGTCGTCTTCGATGCGAAGTCGGGTGAGGATATCACCCGTTCCGTGCTGACCCAGATCATCTTCGAGGAGGAAGGCAAGGAGGGGCAATCCCTGCTGCCGGTCGCGTTCCTGCGCCAGCTCATTCGCTTCTACGGCGACAGCATGGAGGCGCTCGTGCCGAGCTATCTCGAGTTCTCCATCGAGAATTTCACGCGCGAGCAGCAGAAACTGCGCGAGAAGATGGCGCAGTCCTTCGGCGCCGCGGCGGCTTTCCACGCCATCGAGGAGCAGGTGCGCAACAACGTGGCGATGTTCAACGAGGCGCTGCGCCTGTTCACGCCCTTCCCGCAGAAAGCCGCCGAGGAGGAGCGCCGCCCGGCCGTGCCCGCCAACGACGCGGCCGATCTCGAGGCGCTGAAAAAGCAGATGGCCGACATGCAGGCGCGTCTCGACGCGCTGGTGGGCCGGAAGGGGGAGGCGGACAAGAACGGCGGCTGACGTCGGCGGCTGCTTCGCTCAAGGCGCAGCAGCAGGCCGACCCTGCGGGCGCGGTCGACGCCATGCTCCATTTCCGCTTGCAACGCAGCGGCAAGATCTGGCGGCAGCAACGTGCCGCCAGCTTCGCGAAAACCCGGCGATTCGCAGGATGGCCGGGCGGGTGCCCCGAGCGTCCCCGATCAGCCGAAGGTCGGATCGAGCTCGCCGGCGGCGTAGCGCTTGGCCATCGCGGACAACGGCAGCACCTTGATCTTCGAGGCGTTGCCGGCGGTGCCGAACTCTTCCAGGCGCTGCCGGCACAGCTTCGTCATCGCCTCCATGGCGGGCTTCAGATACTTGCGCGGGTCGAACTCGGCCTTGTCGGTGGAGAGCACCTTGCGGATCGCCCCGGTCATCGCGAGGCGGTTGTCGGTGTCGATGTTGACCTTGCGCACGCCATGCTTGATGCCGCGGATGATTTCCTCGACCGGCACGCCCCACGTCTGGGGCATCTCGCCGCCATACGTGTTGATGATGTCCTGCAACTCCTGCGGCACCGACGACGAGCCGTGCATGACGAGGTGCACGTTCGGCAGGCGCTTGTGAATCTCCTCGATGACGTGCATCGCGAGAATCTCGCCGTCCGGCTTGCGGCTGAACTTGTAGGCGCCGTGCGAGGTGCCCATGGCGATGGCGAGCGCGTCGACCTTCGTCTTCTTCACGAAATCGACGGCCTGATCGGGATCGGTCAGCAATTGGTCGTGCGAGAGCTTGCCCTCGGCGCCGTGGCCGTCTTCCTTGTCGCCCTCGCCGGTCTCCAGCGAGCCGAGCACGCCCAGCTCGCCCTCGACGGAAGCCCCGCCCCAATGGGCGATGTCGGCGACGCGCTTCGTGATGGCGACGTTATACTCGTAGTCGGCCGGCGTCTTGCCGTCGGCCAGCAGCGAGCCGTCCATCATCACCGAGGTGAAACCGTTCTGCAACGCCGTGACGCAGGTGGGCTCGGCATTGCCGTGGTCGAGATGCATGCAGACCGGAATGTGCGGATAGATCTCCACGAGCGCGTCGATCAGGCGGGCCAGCACGATGTCGTTGGCATAGGCCCGCGCGCCGCGGCTCGCCTGGATGATCACAGGAGCATCCACGGCGTCCGCGGCCGCCATGATGGCGAGCCCCTGTTCCATGTTGTTGATGTTGAACGCGGGCACGCCATAGCCGTGCTCTGCCGCGTGATCGAGAAGCTGTCTCAGGGTGATGCGGGCCACGGGCCATCCTCCTCAACGAAAAATGCACTGTACTGTATCGAACCGAAGAATGAGCGTCATTCTTCAGGATGAACTGGATGCGGAAACGGATGGCGGGAGCCGGATACCCGTTCGCGTCGGAATATTCCGCTCCCGCTCTCCAAGTGCGCCGGACGGCGCGTTCAGGCGCCGGACGGCGCGTTCAGGCGCCGGTCGTGGCGGGCGCGGCTGCCGGCGACAGGGCGGCGACGCCCGGCAGGGGCTTGCCTTCCAGCCACTCGAGGAAGGCGCCGCCCGCCGTCGAGACATAGGTGAAATCGGCCACCGCATCGGCCTTGTTCAGCGCCGCGATGGTGTCGCCGCCGCCGGCGACCGACACCAGCTTGCCCCCGCGCGTGCGCTGCGCCGCATGGCGGGCCGCCTCCACGGTGCCCCGGTCGAACGGTTCGAGCTCGAAGGCGCCGAGCGGCCCGTTCCACACCAGTGTCGCTGCGTCGTCTATCGCCGCGCGCACGCGCTCCACCGATTGCGGGCCGATGTCGAGGATCATGCCGTCCTCGGGAATGGCGTCGAGGCCGTAGGCGCGGTTTTCCGCACCCGCCTTGAAATCCCACGCCACCACGGCGTCGACCGGCAGGATGATGGTGCAGCCGTGCCTGTCCGCAGCCTCGAGAATGCGCAGCGCGGTGGGGGCGAGGTCCCGCTCGGCCAGCGACTTGCCGACCGCGACACCCTGCGCCAGCAGGAAGGTGTTGGCCATGCCGCCGCCGACCACGAGCGCATCCACCTTCGTCACGAGGTTCTCGAGCAGCGCGAGCTTGGTCGAAACCTTGGCGCCGCCGATGAGCGCCACCACGGGACGCCGCGGCGTCTCCAGTCCCTTCGCCAGCGCCTCCAGCTCCGCCTGCATGGTGCGCCCGGCGAAGGCCGGCAGCACATGCGCGAGCCCCTCCGTCGACGCATGGGCGCGGTGGGCGGCGGAAAAGGCGTCGTTGACGTAAAGCTCGCCAAGCCGCGCCAGGGCCGCGACGAAATCGGGGTCGTTCTTTTCCTCGCCCGCATGAAAGCGGGTGTTCTCCAGCAGCAGGACCTCGCCGTCGCCGAGCGCCGCCGCGGCATGCTCCGCGACCTCGCCGACGACATCGTCTGCAAAGGCCACGGGCCGCCCCAGAATATCGGCGCAGATGGGCGCGAGCGGGCTCAGGCTCTCCTTGGGATCGCGCCCCTTGGGGCGGCCGAAGTGCGACAGGACGATCACCCGCGCGCCCCTGTCGGCCAGTTCGCCGATCGTCGGCATGGCGCGGGCGATGCGGGTGGTGTCGGTGACGTTGCCGTCGTCGTCCTTGGGCACGTTGAGATCGACACGGACGAGCACACGCCGGCCTTGTACATCGGCGTCGTCGAGGGTGCGAAAAGCGGTCATCTGGGCATAACTCCGGTCATGAAGAGGCGCGGGTTGTTATATCCTAGAGGAAATACTTGTCGATCAGATGATTTCATCTGGTCAAACAGCTTTTTCCCGCGTCTCCCGTCAGGCGCCCTGCGTCCCGGCGGATGCGGGCGGGCGCTTCTTCACTTGTCGACACATCGGACCGGAAGGCGCTCCCCCGGCCCGATGCGCAGGCGTCAGATCAGCTTGCCCAGCACGACGGCGACGTCCGACATGCGGTTCGAAAAGCCCCATTCGTTGTCGTACCAGCTCAGCACGCGCACGAAGGTGCCGTCGATGACCTTCGTCTGGTCGAGCGCGAAGATGGAGGAGTGGGGATCGTGGTTGAAGTCCACCGACACGTTGGGCTGGCTGGTGAAGCCGAGCACGCCCTTGAGCGGGCCTTCCGCCGCCGCCCTGATCGCCTCGTTGATCTCTTCCTTCGTCGTCGCGCGCCTGGCCACGAACTTGAAATCGATCACCGACACATTCGGAGTGGGCACGCGGATGGAACTGCCGTCAAGCTTGCCGGCGAGTTCCGGCAGCACGAGGCCGACGGCCTTGGCGGCGCCGGTCGAGGTGGGGATCTGCGACAGCGCGGCCGCGCGGGCGCGGTAGAGATCCTTGTGCACCTGGTCCAGCGAGGGCTGGTCGTTGGTGTAGGAATGGATCGTGGTCATGAAGCCGTGCTCGATGCCCACCGTCTCGTGCAGCACCTTGGCGACCGGCGCGAGGGAGTTCGTGGTGCACGAAGCGTTCGAGATGACGAGATGATCCTTCGTCAGCTTGTCGTGGTTCACGCCGTAGACGACAGTGAGATCCGCGCCGTCGGCCGGAGCCGAGACGATGACGCGCTTCGCGCCCGCGGCGAGGTGGGCCGCCGCCTTGTCGCGCGCCGTGAAGATGCCGGTCGATTCGAGCGCGATGTCGATGCCGAGCTCGCCGTGCGGGAGCTGCGCGGGATCGCGCACCGCCGTCACCTTGATCGGGCCGCGGCCCACGTCGATCGTGTCGCCGTCGACCTTCACCTCGCCGGGAAAGCGGCCATGGATGGAATCGAAGCGCAGCAGGTGGGCGTTCGTCTCCACGGGGGCAAGGTCGTTGATCGCCACCACCTCGACGTCGGTGCGCCCGCTTTCCACAATGGCGCGCAGGATGTTGCGCCCGATGCGACCAAATCCGTTGATTGCTACGCGAACCGCCATGTTTTCGTCTCCTCGCAAAAGATGCTCACTCGGTTGTGCCGTTCCGGCCGGCGCCGCCGGCCTCATATCGCATCAAATCAAAAAGTTTGTGTTCTTTTCGGAAACTTTGATGTGCCGATAAAGGTATAGAGCATTTCCGCCTTCTATGGATATTAGTAGAAATGCTCTGTTCGCCTCAGCCGTTGTGCCGTCTGGCCACCTTGTCGGCGACGGCCTCCGGCGTGATGCCGAAATGCCGGTAGAGTTCCTTGTACGGGGCGCTGGCGCCGAAACCCGACAGGCCGACGAAGATGCCGTCCGAATCGATCACGGCGTCCCAGCCGAAGCGCACGGCCGCCTCGATGGCCACCTTGATGCGGGCGCTGCCGATCACCGCCTTGCGCACGTCTTCCGGCTGCTCCAGGAACAGCTCCAGCGACGGCACCGACACGACGCGCGCCGCGATGCCCTGTTCCTTCAGCAACGCCTGCGCCTTGAGCGCGATCTCGACTTCCGAGCCGGAGGCGAACAGCGACGCCATCGCGACGCCCTCGGCCGGCGACAGCTCGTAGGCGCCGGTGGCCGAAAGGTTCTGCGGCGCGGGTTCGGTGCGCAGGGCCGGCAGGTTCTGGCGGGTGAGGGCGAGCAGCGTCGGCCCCGTCGTGCGGCCCAGCGCGATCTGCCACGCTTCCGCGGTCTCCACCGCGTCCGCCGGCCGCAGCACGCGCAGGTTGGGGATGGCGCGCAGCGCCGCCAGATGCTCCACCGGCTGATGCGTCGGGCCGTCCTCGCCGAGCCCGATGGAATCGTGCGTGAAAACGTAGATCGCCGGGGTTCCCGTCAGCGCCGCGAGCCGGATGGCGGGGCGGGCGTAGTCGGAAAACACGAGGAAGGTGCCGCCGGCCGGACGATAGCCGCCATGCAGCAGGATGCCGTTCATGGCCGCCGCCATGGCGTGTTCGCGGATGCCGTAATGAATGTAGCGTCCGCTGAAGTCGCCGGGGGCGATTTCCTTGAGCCCCTTGGTGCGGGTGTTGTTGGAGGGCGTGAGATCCGCCGAGCCGAGCAGCAGTTCCGGCACCTCGTCCACGAGCGCCTCCAGCGCCAGTTCGCTTGCCTTGCGGGTGGCGATCGTGGGTGCTTCGGCGTTCAGGCGCAGTTTCAGCGCGTCGATGGCCGCGTGCAGGCGGCGCGCGTCGGGCTCGCCGGTGATGCGGCGGGCGAATTCGGTGCGCACGCTCTCGGGCTGCCCGGCAAGCCGCTTCTGCCAGTCGAGACGCGCCTCGCGCCCGCGCTCGCCGAAAGCCCGCCATGCGGCGAGGATATCGTCGGGAATCTCGAACGGCCCGTGATGCCAGCCGAGCGCCTCCTTGGTGGCGAGGAGTTCGTCGCCGCCCAGCGGCTCGCCGTGGGCCTTCGAGGTGCCGGCCTTCTTCGGGGAGCCGTAGCCGATGACGGTTTTCGCGGCGATCAGCGTCGGCCTGTCGGCGGCGCGCGCGGCGTCGATGGCGGCCGCCACCGCCTCGTGGTCGTGGCCGTCGACATGCACGGCCCGCCAGCCGGCGGCTTCGAAGCGCTTGACCTGATCGACCGAATCGGAAAGCGACAGCGGCCCGTCGATGGAGATGCCGTTGTCGTCCCAGATCACGATCAGCCGGTTGAGCGCAAGATGCCCGGCGAGCGCGATGGCCTCCTGGCTGATGCCTTCCATCAGGTCGCCGTCGGAGGCGAGGACGTAGGTGAAGTGGTCGACGAGATCGCCGCCGTATTCGGCGTTGAGCAGCCGCTCCGCCAGCGCGAAGCCGACCGCCGTGGCGAGGCCCTGCCCGAGCGGGCCGGTGGTGGTCTCGACGCCGGCGGTGACGAAGTTCTCGGGGTGGCCCGGCGTCTTCGAATGCAACTGGCGGAACCGCTTCAGTTCATCGAGCGTCACCGACGGGTTGCCCGTGAGATAAAGCAATGCATAAAGCAATGTGGATCCGTGGCCGGCGGACAGGATGAACCTGTCGCGGTCCGGCCAGGCGGGATTGGCGGCGTCGAACTTGAGAAAGCGCGAGAAAAGCACGGTCGCCACGTCCGCCATGCCCAGCGGAAGGCCGGGGTGGCCGGACTTCGCCTTTTCCACCGCATCGATCGCCAGCGCGCGCACCGCGTTGGCAAGCTGCTTCGGCCCGATCTGCTCGGACGCGACCTGATGGGGCTCGACTTGTGATGTCACGGGTGGAATCCTTTGAATATGATCATATGCGTGCGGCGGACGTCGCTGCGCCGGAGTGACGCCACCCGTCTGCCATGCTGATAATCAGGCTTGATAGCAGGCTGTATCCCCATGTCAAAACGGAACATGGCGATCAGGCGTATTGACGCGCGGAAAACAGCCGTTCACCCTGCGCGGATACGTGGATTTTCACCTCGAGTTCGGTATTGGGGGCTGCATCATGTCGCTGGCGGAAGCGTTGAAACGGCTCGGCGACGCCGTGAGCGCGCTGGAGCGCGCGAGCGTGCGCCGGCTGGAGCTCGACCGGCGCGGCGGCGACCTGCCGACCGAACTCGCCCTGATGCAGGACGACCGCGCCCGCCTCGCCGTCGAGCTGGACGGCACGCTGGCGCGCGTCGCCCGGCTCGAACGGGTGGCGGGCGATGTCGACGAGCGCCTCGCCGCCGCATTGGAGAAGGTGGAGACCGTGCTTTCAGGCGAGCGGGGAGGCTGATCGTGCCACAGGAAAGCAGCGGCGTCGCCCATGTCAGCGTCGTCATCGCCGGGCGCGCCTACCGCATGGCCTGCGAGGCGGGCGACGAGGCGCGGATCGAGGCGCTGTCGGCGCGGGTCGACGCGCGGATCGGAGAACTCGCCGCGGTGTTCGGCGCCATCGACGAACTGCGCCTCACCGTCATGGCCGCCGTCTCCATCGCGGACGATCTCGCCGCCGCCGACCGGCGTCTGGCCGGGGCGCAGGCCGAAATCGCCGCGCTGCGGCAGAAGCGCGAGGCGGAAAAGGAACGCGCCGGGGCGCAGGAGGCGGAATTCGCCGCAGCCGTAGCGGCGATCGCGGAAAGAGTCGAGAACGTCGTCGCCGATCTCACCCCCTCGCTTCAGGCTTAACCACGCGGCGGGACCGGACATGTTTTGCGCCGGGCTCCGGCATTTTCCACCATCGGGCGCCTGGCGGCAGGTGCGTTCTCCGTTTGTTTTTGTTACACGGAAGGCATGACGGGACAACAGGTGATTCGCATTCTGGGGATCGATCCGGGATTGCGCCGCATGGGCTGGGGCGCGATCGCGGTGGAGGGATCGCGGCTGTCGTTCGTCGGTTGCGGCTGCGTCGAGTCGGACGGGGCGCTGCCGCTGGCGGAACGGCTGCGCCAGTTGCATGACGGACTGGCGCGCGTGCTTGCCGAGGCCGCGCCCGACGAGGTGGCGGTGGAAGAGACTTTCGTCAACAAGGATGCGCAGGCGACGCTGAAGCTCGGCCACGCGCGCGCCATCGCGCTGCTGGTGCCGGCTCTCGCCGGCCTTTCGGTCGCCGAATACGCGGCCAATCAGATCAAGAAGACGGTGGTGGGAGTCGGCCACGCGGAGAAGGCGCAGATCGCGGCGATGATCCGCGTGCTGCTGCCGCTCTCGACCGCGAGGACGCCCGACGCGGCGGATGCGCTCGCCGTCGCTATCACCCATGCGCATCACCGGAAGGCGCGGGCGCTGGCGATGCGGGTGGCGTCATGATCGGCAAGCTGCGCGGCGTCGTCGATTCGCAGGGCGAGGATTACGTCGTTCTGGATGTGCACGGCGTCGGCTATGTGGCGCATTGCTCGTCGCGCACCCTGCAAGGGCTGCCGCCGGCCGGAGAACAGGCGACGCTCGTCATCGAGACGGTGGTGCGCGAGGACATGATACGGCTTTATGGTTTCCGCTCGGAGGCGGAGCGGGACTTTTTCCGGCTGTTGCAGACGGTGCAGGGGGTGGGCGCGAAGGTGGCGCTCGGCATTCTGGCGGCGCTGGAGCCGGCCGCGCTTTCCGCCGCCATCGCGCAGGCCGACAAGAATGCGCTGGCCCGTGCGCCGGGCGTCGGGCCAAGGCTCGCGACGCGTATCGCCACCGAGCTTCGCGACAAGGCGCCGGCCTTTCTTGCCCTGCCGGGGGGTGCTCCCGCGCCGTCTGCCGCGGCCGCGCCGTCCGATGCGCCGCAGCCGCTGGCGGACGCCGTGTCGGCGCTCGTCAATCTCGGCTATGGCGAGCCGCAGGCCGCGCGCGCCGTGAGCGTCGCCGCGCAGCAGGCGGGAGAGGGGGCCGATGTGGCCCGGCTCATTCGCCTCGCGCTGAGGGATCTGGCCTCATGAGCCCGGAGGTTGTCCCATGAGCAAGGGCGTGCTCGGGCCGGAACGGCAGGCCGGGGATCAGGAGCCGTCGTTGCGGCCGCTGGCGCTCGGCGAGTTCATCGGCCAGGCGCAGGCGCGCGCCAACCTGTCCGTCTTCATCGAGGCGGCGAAGGCGCGCGGCGAGGCGCTCGACCATGTGTTGTTCGTCGGCCCGCCGGGCCTCGGCAAGACGACGCTGGCGCAGATCGTCGCGCGCGAGCTCGGCGCGAATTTCCGCTCCACCTCCGGGCCGGTGATCGCGAAAGCCGGCGATCTCGCCGCGCAACTGACCAATCTCGACGAGCGCGACGTGCTGTTCATCGACGAGATTCATCGCCTCAACCCGGCGGTGGAGGAAATTCTCTATCCGGCGATGGAGGATTATCAGCTCGATCTGATCATCGGCGAGGGGCCGGCGGCGCGCTCGGTCAAGATCGACCTGCCGAAATTCACACTGGTGGGGGCGACGACGCGCCAGGGCCTGCTGACCACGCCGCTGCGCGACCGCTTCGGCATTCCGATCCGGCTGCAATTCTACACGGTGGCGGAGCTGGAGCTGATCGTGACGCGCGGGGCGAAGGTGATCGGCGTCGGCATGAGCCCGGACGGCGCCAACGAGATCGCGCGCAGGGCGCGGGGCACGCCGCGCATCGCCGGCCGGCTGCTGCGCCGGGTGCGGGATTTCGCCGTGGTGGGCGGTTCGGACATCATCACGCGCCCTATCGCCGACCGGGCGCTGCGATTGCTGGAGGTCGACGGGGCGGGGCTCGACCTGATGGACCGGCGCTACCTCTCGATGATCGCGCAATCCTTCGGCGGCGGGCCGGTGGGCGTCGAAACCATCGCCGCCGCGCTGTCCGAACCGCGCGACGCCATCGAGGAAATCATCGAGCCCTATCTGATCCAGCAGGGCTTCGTGCAGCGCACGCCGCGCGGGCGCGTGCTCACGCCCCATGCCTTCAGCCATCTGGGGCTCGCCGCGCCCCGGCGGGAGGAGGGCGTCCGCGACGAAAAGTCGCAGCCTCATCCTCTCTCTTCCGATCTGTTCGACGAGGAGCCTTCCGATGACGTTTGACGCCGCCGGCCGGGACTGGCCCGATCTCGCCGGGCGCTTCGAGGGCGATACCCACATCCTGCCGGTGCGCGTCTATTATGAGGACACCGACTTTTCCGGCATCGTCTATCACGCCGGCTACCTGCGCTTTCTGGAGCGCGGGCGCACCGACAGCCTGCGCCTCGCCGGCGTGGGGCAGGGGGCCTTGCACGCGGGCGGCGAGGGGCTCGTGTTCGCCGTGCGGCGCATGACCATCGATTATCATCGCCCCGCGCTGATGGACGACGTGATCGAGGTGCGCACCCGCACGCAGGAGGTGCGCGGCGCCTCGATCGTCATCGCGCAGAGAATCGTGCGCGGCGAGGAACTGATCGTCTCGGCCGACGTGCGGGTCGCGGCGATCGCGGGCGGCCGGCCTGCGCGCATACCCGAATCGCTGCGGCGGGCGCTGGAAGGCGTCGGCGGCGCGCGGCCGTAACGCGGCGTTAACCGTAACCGGTGTTTCGTATTGCCGTTGCGTTTCGCGTCGTGACGGCGGCGGCGGCTCATGCGCCGGCCCTCATTTCGACAGATTCGCAGGCAAGTTACGAAGCGGTCGTCGTCGTCCGCGTCACGTCGTCCGGCCTCCGGCGGATGGGCGCGAAGAGCATGCCGCGTGCCGTGTCGCGAAGACCGGAGTGTGAAAGGAATTTCGATGGATACCGCCGTGGTCCAGACGGCCCTGCCGTCCGCTGGCGAGATTACCCTGTTCGGCATGTTCTGGCAGGCGCATATCGTCGTCAAGCTGGTCATGATCGGTCTGATCGCGGCTTCCGTCTGGTGCTGGGCGATCATCGTCGACAAGTCGCTGCTGTTCTCCCGTTACCGGCGGGCCATGGACCAGTTCGAGGAGGTGTTCTGGTCCGGCCGCTCGCTGGACGAACTCTACCGCTCGCTGGAAGACCGGCCGGCTCACGGCATGCAGGCGCTGTTTCTGGCGGCGATGAGGGAGTGGAAGCGCACGTTCGACGGCCAGCGCCGCGCGGTCGGCAGCTTGCAGCAGCGCATCGACCGCGCGCTCGATCTCGCCGTCCAGCGCGAGGGCGAGACGTTGCAGGCGCGCCTGAGCGTGCTGGCGACGGTGGGTTCGTCCGCCCCGTTCATCGGCCTGTTCGGCACGGTGTGGGGCATCATGACCAGCTTCCGCTCGATCGCGGCCTCCAACAACACGAGCCTCGCGGTCGTCGCGCCGGGCATCGCGGAGGCGCTGTTCGCGACCGCCATAGGGCTGTTCGCGGCCATTCCGGCGGTGATCGCCTACAACAAGCTGCAATCGGAAGCCACGCGCACGCAGGCGCGTCTCGAAGGGTTCGCCGATGAATTCTCGTCGATCCTGTCGCGGCAGATCGACGAACGCGCCGCCGCGTGAGCAGCGGGGAGAGGTGAGCGATGGGCATGTCTGTCGGTGGAACGGGAGCGGGCGGCGGGCGGCGGGGACGCCGGCGCGGGCGCACGCCCGCGGTGATGTCCGAAATCAACATGACGCCGTTCATCGACGTGATGCTGGTGCTGCTGATCATCTTCATGGTCGCTGCGCCGATGATGGTCGTCGGGGTGCCGCTCGACCTGCCGCAGACGGCGGCGAAGCCGCTCAACATGGAGCACAAGCCGCTCACCGTCTCGGTGGATGCGACCGGGCGCATCTTCGTCGCCGAGACGGAGGTCGCCGACGGCGATATCGCCGGCCGGCTGCGCGAGGTGGCGCAGGCGGGCGAGGACGAGCGCATCTACGTGCGCGGTGCGAAAGCCGTCGATTACGGCCGCGTGGCGGAGGTGATGGCGCTGATCACCGCGGCGGGCTTCAGGAAGGTCGCGCTGGTGACGGAGCCCGCGGCCGAGAAGCACGCCGGCGGGCCGAACTGAGGGCGTTGAAGTGCGTTTTTCGAAGAACGAGCCCGGACTGATGGCTTCGGCAGCCGCGCATGGCGCGCTGCTCGTGGTCGGGCTTGTCGCGTTCTCGTCGCCGCCGAAATTCGCCGACCAGCAGGAAGCCATCGCCGTCGAGGTCATCTCGGAGGAGGCTTTCTCCACCATGACGCAGGGCGAGCGCACGGCGAAGACCGTGCAGGACAATCCGAAGCCGCGCGTCGACAGGGTGGCGGACGTCGAGGAGCGGAAACCGGACCCCGGCGAGGCCAAGCGCGACGTTCCCGCGCCCGTCGCGCGCCCGCCCGCGCCGGACAAGAGCGAGGACCGCGCCGCCGCCGAACCCGCACCGGCTCCGCCCGAGCCGGCGCCGCCGCAACCCGCCGCGCCCGCACCAGAGCCCGAACCGGTCAAGCCCGAGCCGCAGGCGGCGGTGCCGCCGCCACCGCTGCCGCAGCCCCGCCCGCAGCAGATCGCGCAGGCGCAGCCCTCCGCGCCCGCGCCCGAAAAGCCCGAGCCGCCCAAACCCGAACCTGCCAAACCCGAACCTGCCAAACCCGAACCTGCCAAACCCGAACCTGCCAAACCCGAACCTGCCAAGCCCGAACCTGCCAAGCCCGAGCCGCCTAAACCGCAGCCGCCTAAACCGCAGCCGCCGAAACCCGCGCCGCCCAGGCCGGAGCCTAAACCGAAGCCGGAGCCCAAGCCGGAGCCCAAGCCGAAACCCGAGCCGAAGCCCGAGCCCCGGGCGTCCGCTCCCGCCCGCGAACCGGCGAAGCCGGCATCGCGTTCGCAGAGCGATCGGTCTTTCGATCCCGACGCCATCGAAAAGCTGTTGGCAAGCCGGGATAGCGCGCAATCGGCGGGTTCCACGGGCCGCGAGCGCCAGGCGGCTTCCGCCGGCACGCGCACGGGCAACGCGCCGAAGCTGTCGCTGTCGCAGCGCGACGCCATCGGCAATCTGATGAAGTCGCAGATCTCGCGCTGCTTCTCCGCGCCGCCGGGGCTCGCGGATGTGCGCACGTCGCCTGTGGTTCGCGTGTCGCTCAATCAGGACGGCACGCTCGCCGGGCCGCCGGAGGTGATCAGCGGCGCGAGCGATCCGGCCTCGCGCTCCTTCGCCGAAAGCCTGATGCGCGCCATCCGCCGCTGCGCGCCTTATTCCTTCCCGGCGCAATACGCGCCCTATTATCAGGACTGGCGCGACTGGCGCATCGACGCCTCGCCCGGCGACTTTCTGGGGTGAGGAAACATGACCGCACCCGATATCCTTCGTTCATGTGAAACGGTATACGCCGAGCAGGTGCCGGCCGGAATATCCCTGAGCAAGAAGCTTGCCTCGACAAAAAGACTTGCCTCGACAAAAAGACTTGCCCCGATCAAGAGACTGGCGACGATGAAGATGAAACTCCTGCTGCCCCGCATCGCTGCCGCCGCGCTGGCGGTATTGCCGGTCGGCCTGTTCGCGCCCGCCGCGCGGGCGGAAATCGCAATCACGCTGAACAGCGCGACCTTCGAACCGCTGCCCATCGCGGTCGCCGATTTTTCCGGCGATCCCGAGGTGGCCGCCGGCATTACCGACGTGATCACCGCGAACCTGCGCCGTATCGGCTACTTCGCGCCGCTCGATCCCGCGACCTTCATCGAGAAATCGGTCAATTTCGACGCCGTGCCCGATTTCGCCTCCTGGCAGAGCATCAACGCGCAGGGTCTCGTGACCGGGCGCGCCGTGCGCGAGGCCGGCGGCCGCATCCGGGTGGAGTTCCGGCTGTGGGACGTTTTCGCCGGCCAGCAGCTCGCCGGCCAGCAATTCTATACCGATCCGGTCAACTGGCGCCGCATCGGCCATATCATTTCGGACGCCGTGCTCACGCGCGTGACCGGGCTCAAGGGCATGTTCGACACGCGCATCGTGTTCGTCGACGAGACCGGCGCGAAGGAAAACCGCCGCAAGCGTCTGGCCGTGATGGACCAGGACGGCGCCAACATGCGCTATCTCACGCGCGGCGAGGAACTCGTGGTGTCGCCGCGCTTCTCGCCCGTGTCGCAGGAAATCGCCTTCATGTCGCAGCGCATGAACGAGCGCACGCGCGTGCAACTGCTCAACATCGAAACCGGGCAGCGCGAGGTCGTCGGCAACTTCCCCGAGATGACGTCGAGCCCGCAATTCTCGCCGGACGGCCAGCGCATCGCCCTGAGCCTCCAGCAGGGCGGCAACGCGAACATCTATGCGATCAACCTGCGCTCGCGCACCACGACGCGCGTCACCTCGACCAACGCCATCGACACCTCGCCCTCCTTCTCGCCCAACGGCGGGCGCGTGGCGTTCGAATCCGACCGCGGCGGCGGGCCGCAGATCTACGTGATGAATGCGGACGGCTCCGGCCAGCAGCGCATCTCGTTCGGGGAAGGGCGCTACAGCCAGCCGGTCTGGTCGCCGCGCGGCGACTACATCGCCTTCACCCGCGCGCGGGCCGGGCAATTCGCCATCGGCATCATGAAGCCGGACGGCTCGGGCGAGCGCATCCTGACCGAGAGCTACCACAACGAGAGCCCGACCTGGGCGCCGAACGGCCAGTTCATCATGTTCTTCTCCGATCCGGGCGGCAGCGCGGGCGGGCGTCTCTACATTGTCGACATCACCGGCCGCGTCAAGGCGCAGATACCCACGCCGTCCTTTGCGTCGGATCCCGCATGGTCGCCCCTGCTGAGCGATCTGCGCTGAGTTGCCGGTCCGGTCGTGTCACCCGTTTCAGCAAACGTTATGTCAGGAGAATTGACGATGGTGGGTATCAGGGCTACTGCCGGATTCAAGGCAGCCGCCGTTATCATGGCGACGCTCGCGCTCGGCGCCTGCGCCTCGAAGAAGACGGACCAGGCAGGCGCCGGCGCGGGTGCGGGGGGGCTGTACGGCGCCGGCGCGTCGACGCCGGGCTCGGCGCAGGATTTCGTGGTCAATGTCGGCGACCGCGTGTTCTTCGAGACCGACAGCAGCGATCTGACGTCGACGGCGATCGCGACGCTCGACAAGCAGGCCGCGTGGCTGCAACGCTATCCGCAGTACACCTTCCTGATCGAAGGCCATGCCGACGAGCGCGGCACGCGCGAATACAACTATGCGCTCGGCGCGCGCCGCGCCCAGACGGCCTACGACTTCCTCGTGTCGCGCGGCGTCGGCTCGAACCGCATCCGTGTCGTCTCCTACGGCAAGGAGCGTCCGGTCGCCGTCTGCGACGATATTTCCTGCTGGTCGCAGAACCGCCGTGCGGTAACGGTGCTGGACCGCCCCGCCGGTTCCTGAACGCGGCGAGAGGTTGCGGAAAACGATGCTTTGAAATGACGCGGCGGGCGGTTTCGGGTAAGAGTCCTTAGTCTATGGCTTGTCGCCATCGAGTAAAAAAGACGAGGTTCTTTTCTGATGACCGTACGCCGTTTGTTTTTCTCCCGCGCCGGCCTGGCGCTTGCAGCCCTGCTGTTGCCGGTGCTGATGGCCGTCGGGGGCGCTTCGTCCGCGAGCGCCCAGGACAGCACCGATTTCTTTCTGCGTCTCAACCGGCTGGAAAACCAGGTGCGCGAGCTCTCCGGCACCGTCGAAAAGCTGGAATTCGAGAACCGCCGCCTTCAGGACCAGTTGCGGCGTTTTCAGGAAGATGTCGAATTCCGTTTTCAGGAGCAGGCGCCCACGCGGCAGAAGCGCTCCGATCTCGACCCCCAGGACGGGCGCTCCGCCGCCCGGACAGCGACGCCGGCATCGCCGGCGTCCGCCCCTTCGCCGCAGGTGGGAAGCGCTGACGCCAATATCCTGACCGAAGCGGGCGAGGAGGAGGCGGTTGCCGACGACGCTTCCGACGCGACGGCTGCGCCGCAGGTCAACGCGGCCGTTTCCTCTGCTCCCGCCGCGACGCCGCCGGGGGCCGGGCGACCGCTCGATCTCGGCGCCGTCGCCGGGATCGCCGCCGGCCGGCCGGCGGCCGTCGACGAGGCGGCGGATGCGCCGATTCCGTCCGTCGCCGCCACGGCGCCCGGCGATCCCCGCGCGAGCTACAATGAGGCCGATGCGGCAATGCGCCGGCAGGAATACGAGAAGGCCGAAATGGGTTTTCGTCAGTTCCTGCAAAGTCATCCGCGTGACAGGCTTGCGGCGGACGCCACTTTCAACCTCGGCGAAAGCTATTTCTTTCGTGGCCGTTACCGCGAAGCCGCCGAACAATATCTGAAGCTGAGCACCACCTATTCCGGCAATGCGCGCGTGCCCGAGGGCATGCTGAAGCTTGGCATGTCGCTCGAAGCGCTGGGCGCTCGCGATCAGGCCTGCGCCACGTTTTCCGAAACCATCCGCAAGTTTCCCGATGCCGACGCCGAGCTGAAAGCCGCGCTCGGTCGCGCCCGCGCCCGCGCCAACTGCGCCTGAACTTTTCCGCAACGGACGCGACAAGCGCGTCGCCGCCATGATCGAAGCCGATATCTCATTCGCCGATCGCGTTCTTTCCGCCCGAGGTCCGTTCGAGGCGGTTTCCGACGCCGAAATCGCCACGCTGTTCGCGCCGCTGCTGCCGGCGCAGGGGCTGGTGCTGGCCGTTTCCGGCGGCCCCGATTCGCTGGCGCTGCTGCTGCTCGCCGCGCGCTGGCGCGCGCTGGCCAAAAACCCGGCCATGAGCGTCGTCACCGTGGACCATGCGTTGCGCCCCGCCGCTGCCGCCGAGGCGCACACGGTGACGCGGCTCGCGCAGGCGTTCGGCTTTTCCGCGCGCATCATGGTGTGGCGCGGCGAAAAGCCGGCACGGGCCATTCAGGAAGAGGCGCGCGCGGCGCGCTATCGCCTGTTGGCGGAGGCGGCGCGGGAGGCGGGCGCGAGCCATATCGTCACCGCGCATCACGCGGACGATCAGGCGGAGACGGTGCTGATGCGCCTGGCTGCGGGCAGCGGCATCGGCGGGCTGGCCGCCATGCGCCCTTTCCGCCCGCTCGCGGCGGGGGATGAGGGAAACGCGGCGCCGCTGACGCTGGCCCGGCCGTTGCTCGCCGTGACGAAGGCGCGGCTGGAGTCGGTCGTCCGCGAGGCCGGGTGCGCCGCCGTCGACGATCCGTCGAACCGCGACCCGCGCTATACGCGCGCGCGCCTGCGTCTGCTGACGCCGCAACGGCAGGCGCTGGGCCTGACGCCGGAACGGCTCGCGACGCTCGCCCGGCGCTGCGCGCGGGCGGAGAACGCGCTCGACACGGTGGCGGAGCGGAAGTTCGCGCAACTGGCGCGCCCCGATGAGGACGGATTGCTGATCGCCGCCGACCTGTGGCGCGAGCCGGAGGAAATCGTGCTGCGCTGCGTGGCGCTGGGCGTCGAACGGGTGTGCGCAGGTCAGGACTTGCCCGCGCTCCGGCTCGAACGTCTCGAAAGCCTGGTGAATGCGCTCCATGCGGCGCTCCGCGCCGACACCGGCCTGCGGCGCACGCTGCGCGGGGCGGTCGTCGGAATCAGGCGCGGCGGTGAACTCGACATCCGGCGGGAACCGAAGCGCCGGCGGGGCGTTGTCGTGCAAGGCCGATGAGCTTGAAAAGCCTTCAACGGCCGCAATATGACGGTCGGCGTGGTAATTATTGCCCGCTGCTTCGTTCAAGACCTTGGCAAGAGCGGACGCCGCGCCTAGATTACGCACTGACATGCGATCGCCCCAGAGGCGTCCAGCCTTTCAACCATGCGGGATAACAGACAGACGATGAACCCCAATTTTCGGAATTTCGCCCTGTGGGTCATCATATTCCTGCTGGTGCTCGCTCTGGTCAGCCTCTTCCAGAACCCGGGCCAGCGCGGCGGCAGCAACGAAATTCCCTACTCGCAACTCCTGAACGACGCGGAAAACGGCGGCATCGCCACCGTCACCATCTCCGGGCAGGAGATCTCCGGCACCTACAAGACGGGCGGGACCTTCCGCACCTACGCGCCTTACGATCCCTCGCTGGTCGGCAGGCTGTCCGAGAAGGGCGTGCAGATCACGGCGCGGCCGCCGAGCGATTCGACGCCGTGGTTCATCGCCCTGCTGGTCAACTGGCTTCCGCTCATCGTGTTCATCGGCGCGTGGGTCTTCCTCTCGCGCCAGATGCAGAACGGCGCGGGGCGGGCCATGGGCTTCGGCAAGTCCAAGGCCAAGCTTCTCAGCGAGGCGCACGGGCGCGTGACTTTTGAAGACGTCGCCGGCGTCGAGGAGGCGAAGGAAGACTTGCAGGAGATCGTGGAGTTCCTGCGCGATCCGCAGAAATTCCAGCGCCTGGGCGGTCGCATCCCGCGCGGCGTGCTGCTCGTCGGCCCGCCCGGCACCGGCAAGACGCTGATCGCGCGCGCCGTCGCCGGCGAGGCGAACGTGCCTTTCTTCACCATTTCCGGCTCGGACTTCGTCGAGATGTTCGTCGGCGTCGGCGCCTCGCGCGTGCGCGACATGTTCGAGCAGGCCAAGAAGAACGCGCCCTGCATCATCTTCATCGACGAGATCGACGCGGTGGGCCGCCATCGCGGCGCGGGGCTCGGCGGCGGCAATGACGAACGCGAGCAGACGCTGAACCAGCTTCTGGTCGAGATGGACGGCTTCGAGGCCAACGAGGGCGTCATCATCATCGCCGCCACCAACCGGCCCGACGTGCTCGATCCCGCGCTGCTGCGCCCCGGCCGCTTCGACAGGCAGATCGTCGTGCCCAATCCCGACGTCGTGGGCCGCGAGCGCATCCTGCGCGTGCATGTGCGCAAGGTGCCGCTGGCCCCGGACGTCGACCTCAAGACCATCGCGCGCGGCACGCCCGGCTTCTCCGGCGCGGACCTGATGAACCTCGTCAACGAGGCGGCGCTGCTCGCGGCGCGGCGCGGCAAGCGCATCGTCACCATGGCCGAGTTCGAGGACGCCAAGGACAAGGTGATGATGGGCGCGGAGCGGCGCACGCTGGTGATGAGCGAGGAGGAAAAGCGCCTCACCGCCTATCATGAAGCCGGTCACGCCGTCGTGGCGCTCAACGTGCCGGCGACCGATCCGGTGCACAAGGCCACCATCATCCCGCGCGGCCGGGCGCTGGGCATGGTGATGCAGTTGCCGGAGCGCGACAAGCTTTCCATGAGCTTCGAGCAGATGACCTCGCGTCTGGCCATCATGATGGGCGGCCGCGTGGCGGAAGAGCTGATTTTCGGCCACGACAAGGTGACGTCCGGCGCGGCTTCGGACATCCAGCAGGCGACGCGGCTCGCCCGCGCCATGGTGACGCAGTGGGGCTTCTCGGAAGAGCTCGGCACCGTCATGTACGGCGAGAACCAGGACGAGGTTTTCCTCGGCATGTCGGTCGGCCGTCAGCAGAACGTGTCGGAAGCGACGTCGCAGAAGATCGATGCTGAAATCCGCCGCTTCGTCGAGGCGGGGTTGCAGGACGCGCGGCGCATCCTCACCGAGAAGAGCGCCGATCTCGAGGCGCTGGCGCAGGGGCTGCTGGAATACGAAACGCTGTCGGGCGACGAGATCGTCAATCTGCTCGACGGCAAGCCTCCCGTGCGCGACTCCGGCGAGCCCGCGCCCTCGCGCAGTTCGCCGGTGCCGTCGGCGGGCCGCAACCGGCCCAAGGACGAACCGGGGCAGGGGCTGACGCCGCAGCCGCAATCCTGATCGTTTCGGCGCCGCATCGAGGCGTGTGAGTTGCATGGACGGCCGGAGCAATCCGGCCGTTCGCGTGTCGGGGACATATTCGATTACAATTTTTGAACGTGTTTCTGCCTATATAGGTATATCTGCTATTTATTCAGATGCAGCGAGCGCATAGGTTGCCTCGTGAACCCGATAGACAGCGTAGATCAGGTGAAACGACAGATGACGCGTAGCTATTTCGGAACCGATGGCATTCGCGGGCGCGCCAACGCGTCCATCACGCCGGAGCTGGCCCTGAAGGTGGGGCAGGCGGCAGGGCTCATTTTCCGTCGCGGCGATTTTCGCAACAGGGTGGTGATCGGCAAGGACACGCGCCTTTCGGGATACATGATCGAGAATGCGCTGGTGGCGGGCTTCACCTCTGTCGGCATGGAGGTTCTGCTGCTCGGCCCGATGCCCACCCCGGCGGTGGCGATGCTGACGCGCTCCATGCGCTGCGATCTCGGCGTGATGATTTCCGCGTCGCACAACCCTTATGAAGACAACGGCATCAAGCTGTTCGGGCCGGACGCGTACAAGCTTTCGGACGAAGTCGAACATGAGATCGAGGAACTGATCGATTCCGATCTGCGGTCGCGGCTGGCCTCGCCCGATCGCATCGGCCGCGCCAAGCGCATCGAGGGCGTGCATGCGCGCTACATCGAGTTCGTCAAGCGCACGCTGTCGAACGGGCGCGGCAACGGCAATGGCAACGGGCTGAGCCTGGACGGTCTGCGCATCGTCGTCGATTGCGCCAATGGCGCCGCCTATCGCGTCGCGCCGGAAGCGCTGTGGGAGCTTGGCGCGGAGGTCGTCGAGATCGGCGTGGACCCCGACGGTTTCAACATCAACCGCGACGTGGGATCGACCGCGCCGGCGGCGCTGATCGCCAAGGTGCACGAAACGCGCGCCGATATCGGCATCGCGCTCGACGGCGACGCGGACCGTGTGATCGTGGTGGACGAAAAGGGGCAGGTCGTCGACGGCGATCAGCTCATGGCGGCCATCGCGACCCTGTGGAAGGAAAAGGGGCAACTTTCGCGGCCGGGCGTGGTGGCGACGGTGATGTCCAATCTCGGCTTCGAGCGCTATCTGCGCGGCATCGGCCTCGACCTGTCGCGCACCGCCGTCGGCGATCGCTACGTGCTGGAGCGGATGCGGGCGGACGGCTACAATCTCGGCGGCGAACAGTCCGGCCATGTCATCATGTCTGATCACGGCACCACCGGCGACGGGTTGCTCGCGGCCTTGCAGTTGCTCGCGGTGGTGATCCGGCGCAACCGGCCCGTCAGCGAGGTATGCCACCTGTTCGAGCCGCTGCCGCAAGTGCTCAAGAACGTGCGTTTCGCCAAGGGCGCGCCCTCTGAAGACGTCATCTCCCCGGTCATCGAACGCGGGCGCGAACGTCTCGGCGCGGCCGGCCGGCTGGTCGTGCGGCCTTCCGGCACCGAACCCGTCATCCGCGTGATGGGCGAGGGCGACGATCGGGAACTCGTGGACGAGGTGGTCGACGATATCGTCGACGCGCTGACGACCGCGGTGGCCTGAGACGGGCGCACCTTTCCACGCCGTTAATGAACAGGGTTAACAGGTTGTTTACCCTGTTGGGTGACAGTGCCTTCGTTTCCCCGCCAGGCGGGGTCGGGCGGAGGGACTGCGACAGATGGCGGCAAGGTATTTTCGGCACACCGCGGCGACGCTCGCCGCAGTTTTATGCCTCACCGGCGCCGCCTTCGCCGATCCGACGCAGGCCGTTGACGGTCCGCTCCAGCTCCAGCCGGAATTTCCGACGGACGCGCCCTTTACGGCCATCGCCGATGATGTGCTGCCGGACGCGCCCGATCTCGGCGCAATTCCGTTCTTCGCCGCTTCCGACGCCGCCGTCTATTTCAGGGTCGACGCAGGTTTCGGGGCGCTGTCGGCGAATGGCGCGGTGACGGCCAACGGGCGCTTCAACCCGACGTTGTCGGGCCCGGCGATCTTCGGCGCGGGTGTCGGATATCGATTCAATGGCTTGCTGCGGGCCGACATCACGGCGGAATATCGTTCCCGCGCCCGGATCGGGACGGGCGACGGCATTCGCGCGCATATCGACGGCGCGAACGTGCTGGCCTCGATCTACGCCGATATCGGCACCTGGCACGGCGTCACGCCCTATGTCGGCGCAAGCGTGGGCATGGGCTGGAACCGGCTGTCGCACCCACACGCTTTCGGCGGCGACCGGGTGCGCGCGGGGTTCGTCTGGGCGCTGGGCGGCGGCTTCGCGGTCGAGATCGCGCCGGCGGTGACGGTGGACATCGGCTACCGCTATCTGCACACCGGTACGCATCGCGCACCGGATATCGCGGTGAAGGAAAGCGGCTCCCACGATCTGCGGATCGGCCTGCGCTGGCGCCTGGGCGACACCGCCCGCGCCGCCGCGCTGCCTTGAAGCAAGGCCGGCAGAAGCGGATACCGCTTTCGCGTCAGAAAGTATGGAATGGAGCGCCTTCCGATCGGACGGAATCATTCCGTCGATCATAATTCGCTCCGAATCAAGAATTTAGAGCGGCGTGCATTCAAGCGGAATCGTCACGCCGCTCTAAATTTTATACTTTACCGCAACTTGGTTCAATTCGATGGATCGACTTGAACGCAAACTGCTCCAGAGTATTTCTACGTTTCGGCGATAGAGTAGAGATGGTCCGGGCTTGCCGGCGGGCGCCCTGCATCGGCGCCTGCGCGGTGAATTGCCTCGCGCCGGGCCGTATGCGCCGCCGGCCGGCCCCGATCGCGGGAATTGGCCCCGAGGGTCCGCGCTGTCATGTCATCGTTATTGGTGTATGGCACAGACTTGCTGAATGGCAGGTGCTGATCTTTTGCAGTTGCGGTGTTTCCGGCCCTTGTGAGGCGTCAAGGCATTCGGAGACGAACTCCGGCAGATTATCCCGTAAGCACAGGATAAAAGCTGGAACAATTTGAGGAAGCACGCCGCCATCCTGCATGGATGCAGGTGTCGTGCATAGATCAGATGGTCCGGCAGTGTGGATGACGGGTCGGCGATGATGTCGGCCACAGGCAGCAACGGATGGAGAGTGGGACATGACGCAGGCAGATGACGTCCTGAATGAACGGATCGCGCGGATCGCGAAGATCGTCGACGATCAGTTCACCAACGCGCAGCGGTTGGCTAACAATCTGTCGGGTAGCAGCCAGACGATCGTCTCTACCCACGCGAACGAGGCCATCGACCGGTTTACGCGCAGCCAGGGAGCGCTGGTCGCGATCGACCCGCTGTCCATCGCCCAGGATTGGGTCGCGTATGTCGCGGACTCGGTGGAGCGCGGCGTGCTTTATCTCGACATCCTGCGCCAGCGCGGCAACAACTACCTCGCCCATGAGGCTGCCGGCATGCCCCCGGTGCTGGATTTCGAATACGAGACCATCGTGGACGGCCGTTCGCTGGCGCGCCCCGTCAATTACTCGCTGCTGCGCATCCTGCCGCCGGCGGGCGTGACGGTTGACGACACGAAGCGCCCCTTCGTGGTGATCGATCCGCGCGCGGGCCACGGCGCGGGCATCGGCGGCATGAAGCCCGTCAGCCAGGTCGGCGTCGCGCTGCACGCCGGTCATCCGTGCTACTTCGTGGTGTTCCGCCCGAAGCCTGAGCCCGGCCAGACCATCGCCGACGTCTGCGAGGCGGAAGGTCTCTTCCTGAACGAAATCGCCGAGCGTCATCCCAAGGCGCCGCGCCCGGTCGTGATCGGCAACTGCCAGGGCGGCTGGGCGAGCATGCTGCTCGCTTCCTCCAACCCGGAAAAGACCGGCGCGGTCGCGATCAGCGGTGCGCCGCTGTCCTACTGGGCCGGCAAGGAAGGCGGCAGCCCGATGCGGTATTCGGGCGGCCTCGGCGGCGGCGTGGTGCCGGCGCTCATTTCGTCCGACCTCGGCAACGGCGTGTTCGACGGCTCGGCGCTCGTGACCAACTTCGAGAACATGAGCCCCGGCAACACCTGGTGGAAGAAGTATTACAACCTCTACGCCAAGGTCGACACGGAAGGCCCGCGCTTCCTTGAGTTCGAGCGCTGGTGGTCGGGCTTCTTCTTCATGAACGAGGCGGAAATCCGCTGGATCGTGGAGGATCTGTTCATCGGCAACAAGCTGGGCACGGGCGTGTCCAAGCTCGGCCACAAGAACATCGACCTGCGCGACATCGCCTGCCCGGTGATCGTGTTCGCCTCGGTCGGCGACAACATCACCCCTCCGCAGCAGGCGCTGAACTGGATCGTCGACCTCTACGGCACGACGGAGAACATCAAGGCGCGCGGCCAGCGCATCATCTACATCGTCCACAAGACCATCGGCCACCTCGGCATCTTCGTGTCCGCGAAGGTCGCGGGCCGCGAGCACGGCGCCATCACCGACACCATCCAGGCGATCGAGGCGCTGGCGCCGGGTCTGTACGAGCTGGTGCTGGAGGACGGCGCGGACCGTCTGCACATCAGCCTTGAGCCGCGCACCATCGCCGACATCAAGGCGCTTGACGACGGGTTGTCGGAAGACGCCGCCTTCGCCGCCGTGGCGCGCTACTCGGAACTCGGCGCCCAGCTTTATGAGCTGACGCTGCGTCCGCTCATCCGTTCGCTGGTGACGCCGCAGACCGCGGATGCGTACTTCAAGTCGGCATGGCCGCGCGTGCAGCGCGTCGCGGTGTCGGATCAGAACCCCTTCGTTGCGCCGCTCGCGGGTGTGGCGGAGCAGGTGCGGCAGAACCGCCATCCGGCGAAGGCGGACAACCCGTTCATCGCGTTGCAGAACGTGTGGGCGGACGCCATCGAGAACACGCTCGACACTTTCCGCGATATCAACGATGCGTTCAAGGAATTCGCCTTCATCTCGATCTACAACACGCCCTGGATGCAGGAAGTCGGCCAGGAAGAGCTGCGCCGGCGTGCGGCCCAGAGCGACAATCGCGAGGCGGACATGCGCGCCCGCGCCGAGGTGCAGGCCATTCTGGCCCGCGTTGCCGACGGCGGTTTCGCCGAAGGCGTCGTGCGCATCCTGATCTTCCTCGCGCGCGCCCGTGGCGGCGCCGTGCGCCGCACCCGTCTGGCCCGTTCGGCCGAGGTGCTGACGCAGACGGCGCCCTTCGACAGCCTGAGCGAGCCCGCCCGCGCGCGTCTCATCCATGAGCAGAGCGTGATCGTGGAGCTGGAGCCCGAAGAAGCGCTCTCCACGCTGCCGGAATTGATCAGGGATGCGAACGAACGCCGCCGCGCGATCGACGTGGCGATCGCCATCGCAGGCCCGACGCGGGAGGAGATCGATCCGTCCGCGCTCGCCAAGCTGGAAGAGATCGAGGCCACTTTCGCCGCCGCCCCGCACACGCGTCCGGTCGCGGTCGCAGCCGCGGAATAACCGCCGACTGTTGAAGGAGACACGAGCATGACGGAAGTGACCACGGTTCGCAACACGACCTGGGACGAGCTCAAGGTCGGCGACGAAGCCTCGGTGGAGCGCACCGCCTCGGCGCAGGATTTCTACCTGTTCGCGCATGTGACGGGCAACATCAACCCGGCCAACCTGCCGGGCAACGAGGGGGCGCAGCCGCTTGCGCCCTCCATGTGGATCGGTTCGCTCATCTCGGCCGTGCTGGGCAACCGCCTGCCGGGGCCGGGCACGCTCTACCGGGTGCAGAACCTCGCGTTCCACGAGCGCGTGCATCTGGGCGAGAAGCTCATCGCCTCCGTGCGCTGCTCGGAAAAGGGCGACAAGCCGCATGCGATCTTCGAGACGCGTGTGACGAAGGAAAACGGTTCGCTGGTGGCCGAGGGCATCGCGGAAGTCGAGGCGCCGACGGAAACCATCGTGGCGGACGCCCGCGAACTGCCGGAACTGATCCTCGACGAGCACGACCATTTCGGCAAGCTGGTGGCCGTGGCGGCGCAACTGCCGCCGATGCCGACCGCCGTCATCTGCCCGGACGATCGCAATGCGCTCGGCGGCGCGGTTCTTTCCGCCCGCAAGGGGCTGATCGTTCCGGTGCTGATCGGCGATCGCGTGGCCATCGAGAAGGCGGCGCTGGATCTGGGCGTCGACATCAGCGGCTACAAGCTGATCGAGATCGAGAACCACAGCGCGGCGGCCGCCAAGGCGGTCGAACTGGTGCACACCGGCGAGGTGCGTGCCGTCATGAAGGGCAACATCCACTCGGACGAACTGCTCGCCCAGGTGGTGAAGAAGGACGGCGGCCTGCGCAGTTCGCGCCGCATCAGCCACACCTTCGTAATGGACGTGCCCACCCTCGACCACCTGCTGTTCATCTCGGATGCGGCGATCAACATCGCGCCGGACCTGCTGACCAAGGTTGACATCACCCAGAACGCGATCGATCTGGCCATCGCCTGCGGCGTCAAGGAGCCGCGCGTGGGCGTGTTGTCGGCGGTGGAAACGGTCAACGTCAACATCCCGTCGACGCTGGACGCCGCCGTGCTGTCCAAGATGGCCGATCGCGGCCAGATCCGTGGCGGCATCGTCGACGGCCCGCTCGCGATGGACAACGCCATCGATATGGAAGCTGCGCGCACCAAGGGCATCACCTCGCTGGTGGCCGGCCGCGCCGAAATCCTCGTGGTGCCGAACCTCGAGGCGGGCAACATGCTGGCGAAGGAACTCACCTTCGTGGCGCGCGGCGAAGCCGCCGGTCTCGTGCTGGGCGCCAAGGCGCCCGTGATGCTCACGAGCCGCGCCGACAACGACCGCGCTCGCCTGGCTTCGGCTGCGCTGGCGCAGCTCTATGATTACTGGCGCCGCAACGGCAAGGCTTTCGAGCCTGCCGAAAAGGCCGTCGCCGACGCTGCGGAATGATGCGATCGGGGCCGGTTCCGATGGGAACCGGCCCTTTTTCCGTGCACCGGCCATCGCAGATGCTTCAGCCCTGCCGCTCACTTTCGCGTTGCTAAAGGATATCCCATGTCCAAGACCCTGATCGTTCTGAATGCAGGCTCATCCTCCATCAAGTTCGTGGTGTTCGACGTTACCGAAGGCAAGCCGGTCAGTCTGGCGACGGGACAGGTCGAGGGCCTCGGCGCTTCGGTCACTCGTTTCTCGGCCAAGGACGGCGAAGGACAGTCGCTCGGCGAGAAGGATTTCGACAAGGCCAGCGGCGCGATCGCGAATCATGCGCATGCCGTCGATCTGATTCTCAAGTGGATCGAGGATACGTTCCCCGGCACGCAGGTTGTGGCTGTCGGCCATCGCGTGGTTCACGGCGGCGTGCGCTTCACGAAGCCGGTGCAGATCACCGACGAGGTGGTCGCGGAGCTGGAATCGCTGACGCCGCTGGCGCCCCTGCACCAGCCGCACAACGTCGCGGGCATCCGCGCCGCGCAGGCCGCGTTCCCCGGCGTGCCGCAGGTGGCCGTGTTCGACACGTCGTTCCACCGCAATCACCCCTTCGTCAACGATACGTTCGCGATCCCGCGCGAGTATTATAACGAGGGCGTGCGCCGCTACGGCTTCCATGGCGTATCCTATGAATATGTCACGCGCCGCCTGCGGCAGATCGCGCCGCTCGACGCGGAAGGGCGCGTGATCGTCGCGCATCTGGGCAACGGCGCTTCCATGTGCGCGGTGCGCTACGGCCATTCCATCGCGTCCACGATGGGTTTCTCGGCGCTCGACGGCCTGCCGATGGGCACCCGCTGCGGCAATCTGGACGCCGGCGTGCTGCTTTACCTGCTGGATCAGAAGGGCCTGTCGTCCTCCGAAATCCGCGAGATCCTGTATTCGAAATCCGGCCTTCTCGGCCTTTCCGGCATCTCGCAGGACATGCGCGACCTCGAAGCGTCGGACAAGCGCGAGGCGCGCGAGGCGATCGACTACTTCGTGTTCCGCGTGCGCCGTGAGGTAGGCGCGCTTTCGGCGGCGCTCGACGGCCTCGATGCGATGGTGTTCTGCGGCGGCATCGGCGAGAACTCCTGGCGCGTGCGCGAGCGCGTGCTGCAAGGCATGCAGTGGATCGGCATCGATCTCGACGAGGAAGCCAACCACCGCAACGCCCGCCTGATCTCCTCGCCTCTGTCGCGTGTGCGCGTCTACATCGTGCGCACCAACGAGGGCCTCATGATCGCCGAACACACGCTGACCGTGCTCGGCCTCGCGGCCCCGGAAATCCAGGCGTTCTCGATCGACGGCGGAGCGGGCACGCGTCCCGCCGCGTGAAGCGCCGGCGTGAAACGGGCGGGCCGCTTCGGCCCGCCTCAGTTTATGGATTGTCTGTCGGCGAGAACCTCTCGCGCACGTTCGCGATGCTCGGGTTTGATGGCGCCCGCTACCGCTCCGAAGGCCGCCGCGAGCACGGCGATATCGTCGCCGTAGCCGAAAAGGGGCAGGATGTCCGGCACCGCATCGAGCGGCAGGATAAAGTATCCCAGCGCGCCGAGCAGCAAATAGCGCACCCGCGCCGGTGTGTGAGGGTCCTTCACGCAGAAGAAGGCCGCGACGAGATCCTCGGCGAACGGCGCGTTATGGATAACGCGCCGCAGCGCCTTCCAGAAGGAGCGTGTAACACGCTCCTCCTCGCGCGCAGTGCGGCGCATCGCGTCCATTTCCTGCTTCGTCAACTGGCGGGAAAACAGGTCTTCCATTCCGGCGGTCTCCTCGAATGCCGTGCATGACATGGGGGAGGCGTGCCCGCAAGGCAAGGTGAGCCTTGACGATTTGGCGGCTCAACCGCTTTTCGAAGGGTATGCCCGTCGAAAAGCGGTTGACGCGAGCAGGCGCACCGGTCGGGGAGGGGGCGTCAGGGGCAGGGGTTGCTGTTGCGCTGATGGATCGCGTTGATGCGCTCCTCGATCTCCGGTGTGATGGCGATGTCGGCCGCGTCGATATCGGCCTTCAACTGTGCGATCGACGTCGCGCCGATGATCGTCGATGCAATGAACGGGCGCGTATGCACGAAGGCGATCGCGAATTGCGCCGCATCGATGCCGAGTTCCGCAGCCAGATCGAGATAGGCGTTGATGGCCGTTTCCGCGCCGGGCTTCTCGTAGCGTTGCAGGCGGTCGAAGAGGCGCTTGCGGGACCGCTCCGGCAGCGCGCCATCGCGATACTTGCCGGTGAGGTAGCCCTGCGCCAGCGGTGAATAGGCCAGCATGCCGATGTCTTCTCGCAGGGAGATTTCGGCAAGCCCCGTTTCGAATACCCGGTTGACGAGCGAATAGGCGTTCTGGATCGACTGCACGCGCGCCTGGCCACGGACCTCGGCGTGATGCAGGAACGTCATCAGGCCCCATGGCGATTCATTCGAAACGCCGATGTAGCGCACCTTGCCGGTTTTCACGAGATCATCGAGTACATCGAGGATTTCGGGAATCGGATTTTCCCGAACCGTGTTGCGCGTGTCTTGAAAAATGGTCGGCACCGAGCCGAAAGTCGAGACGGCGCGATCGGGAAAATGAAGCTGGTAGAGATCGATGTAGTCGGTCTGCAAGCGGGAGAGGCTCTTGTCCACCGCTTCGAAAATCTGCTTGCGGTTCAGCTCTGTCGGCGAACCATCGTCGCGGAACCAGGTGTTGGGCGAGCGCCCGGCCACCTTCGTCGCCAGAATGACCTTGTCGCGGTTGGCGCGCGCCTTGAACCAGGTGCCGATGATGCGCTCGGTGCTGCCCTGCGTCTCGGGCTTGGGCGGAATGGAATACAATTCCGCCGTGTCGAGAAAATTGATGCCGCGCTCCAGAGCGTAATCGAGCTGGGCGTGGCCTTCCGCCTCGGTGTTCTGCTCGCCCCACGTCATGGTGCCGAGCGTGATGCTGGGAATGGTGAGGTCCGTGCGGCCGAGCTTGCGATATTGTATCGACATTGTGACTCCAGAAGCGTGACGCGGGATCGACAGAATGCATGCGGCGCCGGGCTTTTTCCAGCCCCGCCAACGCAGACCTTCAGGGAAGCACGCGGATATTTGATTCATACGATCGATAAAGGGGATAAAACACCGGATCGCGCCGCTCCGCAAGATGCGCCTGAAACACCGCATCGCGGCACGCATTTTTCAGCGCGCGCGAAACAGCGGTGCTTCCAGCGCTATCGGGGCACCAGACGAAACGTGCTGGCGATGACAGGCGCGCTGACCGGGTGTTTCAGGCTGAAATGAAGATCGAACTCGCCCGAAGGCGCGATCATGTTATCGCTGACGGAGAACGACAATACGTCATCGATGCAGTCGCCGCGCTCGAAATCGGCCTTGATCTCGATCTTGTTGAGGGCGATCTCGATGTTACAGCGGTCGACGGGCGCGGCAAAGCGCATGGTTGCCAGCATGCGCGGCGGCGGGCGGTCGGCGATTTCGAAGTGCATGCGAACGCTTCTCGCGTCCTGCGCCCAGGCCCGTCCCGCCGCCGTTTCCGCGCCCCAACCGGAAACTTCGTAGAAAACGCTGTTTCGATGCGGCCCGGCGAAGGCAATGACCCGGCCGAGCGGATAGGTCATGGCCGTGGTGTCCGTCGCGCGCGGGTTGGCGGTGACGGAGCAAAGGCCGAGCCCCACGACACGCGCCCCGATGTCCGTCCCGAAATGACGGCAGTCGATGCCATCCTGACGCAAGCGGAAGGCGTTGAGGAAATCCAGCGTGCGCTTCGACATCGGTTCGCCCTGAATGGAGTAGACCGGTCCGTCATGACGGGCCAGCGCATCCCGGAACAGGTCGCCCATCCGGTTGCCGGGATCGGGGATCATGCCGATGTTGAAGAAGCGCGTCCGGTCGCCGAAATCGGCGATCACGTAGGTCGTCGGATCGCCGAGAAGCAGAAAGATGCCGTTCGAGTCCAGAATTTCCGCCGGCAGATGGGTGCGGGTTACGTCATAGGTCCAGACGGAATGACCGAAATCGCTCGGTCTGGTCCACGCGCCGATCGCGATCATCAGCGAACCCGCCGCCACCGCCAGCACCCGCGCCGGAATACGCAGGAGCACAAGCATGGCGATCAGCGCCGGCCCGGCGATGAGTTCGATGGGCGTCAGGTAGCGCTGGATGGCGAACAGGCCGATCCACAGCCCGTAGCCCGTCACGCTGAACAGCACCAGGGCGGCAGACCTTCCGCGGAAAGACGCGGCTGCGGGCAAAGTCCCTTGCGATATCCCGCCGGCTTGCGCCCTTGCGACACGCCACAGCGAAACGGCCAGCAGCGCGACCAGCAGAACGGACAGCACCGCGAAGCGCAGGTCCCGGAAGGGCAGTTCCGAAGACGGATGCAGCCCGACGACCCACTGGAAAGGATAGGAGAGCGCATCCGCCAGGCCCTCGGGCAGAAAGCGGCGGTCGACCGTATTCTCCGGCGGGTAGAAGGGGGATTTGAAGATGCTGTTATAGAAGGGAAAAATCGGACTGCCGAAATGGCGCCAGAGTTGATGGCTCCAGTAGCCGTTGGCCATCACGCCGCCGAGCGCGCCGCCCGACGCAAGAGCGGCGAAGGCGGGGAACCGCGCGCGCCAGCCGGCGATGGCCAGCAGGGCGACGACGGCACCGAGGGCGAAACCCGCGTTGGTCAACTTCAGACCGACCGATACGCCGAACAGCAAACCCGCGCCGAACAACAGCGCCGTGCGCCGATCGGGCGTGTCGGTCGCGATCAGCAGCAGGCACAGGCCGGCCAGAATCGGCAGCGACGCCAGGCTGTCGGCGAAGGAGCTGCCCGTTTCCGTCAGGAACATCGGCCCGAACACGCCGGCCGCGGCCCCGAGAAGCGCCATGACGCGGCGCGCCGGCAGGGATATGTCCGCGCCCTTCAGAACCAGAAGGCTCATGATGTAGAGCAGCGGAATGTTGAGCGCCTGAATCCAGGTGATGGCCACCGCCGCCCTGAACGGCGACATCATGGCGTTGAGCACGAAATGCGGCAGATAGAGAAACGGATTGAGGAACTGCTGCAAACCGGCGATATGGCGGAACGGCTCCTCCGACAGCGCGGCCGCGGTGGTGAACCTGTGATAGTTCATCAGGTCGTAGTTGATGTCCTGCCCGCGCCACCAGGTGAAGACGGACAGGCCGGTTGCCGCGACCAGCCATACCAGGACGGCGATCGCAAGGTCGGACCGCCAGGATTGGCGATCCCGTGGCGACGACGACGATCCGCTCATGTCATTCCGCCGGCAGCGGGGGCAGGGAAAGGTAGGCGAGGCGCTTGATCTCCTGCCGGCTTTGCGTGAGCATGTCGAGCATCATGCCGGTAAAGAAGGATATGATACCGGTAAGCACGAGGCCGATGCTCAGCACGGCCGTCGGCAGGCGCGGCACCAGCCCGGTCGCGAGATATTCCCCGATGACCGACACGCCGAAGCCGACGCCGATCCCCATGCCGAGCAGACCCAGGAAGCCGAAGAACCACAGCGGCCGTTCGTCCTTCACCAGTTTGGCGATCAGCATCAGGATGCGAAAACCGTCGCGATAGGTGCGCAGCTTGCTGGTTGAGTTCGCCGGCCGCTCGCCATATTCCGTCTCCACCTCCGTGCACGGCATGCGCAGTTCGAGCGCGTGAACGGCCAGTTCCGTCTCGGTTTCGAAACCGCGCGACAGAGCAGGGAAGGATTTGACGAAACGGCGCGAAAAAACCTTGTAGCCCGAAAGCATGTCCTGGAATTGACGCCCGAAGATGACGCTGACGAGCTTCGTCAACACGTAGTTGCCCAGCTTGTGCCCGGGCCTGTACGCATGCGAGGCCGTCGAAACGCGGGAGCCGTTGACGAGATCCAGCCGATCCTCGATCAGCCTGTCGATCAGCATCGGCGCGGCACTGGCGTCATAGGTGCCGTCGCCATCGGCCAGAACGTAGATATCCGCCTCGATGTCGGCGAACATCCGCCGCAGCACGTTGCCCTTGCCCTGCCGCGTCTCGCGTCTGACGGTCGCGCCGGCCCGGCGCGCGATGTCGGCGGTATCGTCGGAAGAGTTGTTATCGTAAACATAAATGACAGCGTGAGGCAGAGCTTTTCGAAAACTCTCCACCACGGAGTTGATCGATGCGGCTTCATTGTAACAGGGCAGGAGGACAGCGATTTTGTGGTAATCGCTATTGTTTCCACTTAAAGACATAAAAACATCTCCACCTGAAATGATGCCTGAATCACGTATTAATTATTTGAGATTCACGCTGCATCCATTATATTGCTAATAATATGAAGCACACGGCATGTAAAGGGCGCTGTACGCCCTCGACCGGTTATTGCGCCGGCCGCGTGGTATCCTTGGTTGAATCGATTTTTCGGTTGCTGCGGATGCGTGCGTCAGCGCACGATCTTCAGAGGTCGGTCCAGCGCCGCGAGCACGCGGGCGAGATCCGCCCCGCGCTTGAGAATGAGGCCGGAAGCCGCGATTGCGGCATATTGCCCCTGTTTGCGCGCAAGGCGCGGCGTCTTCTCGACTCTGTAAAGCGGCACTTCGGACGAGCGCCGGTATATGGAAAACACCGCCCTGTCGCGCAGGAAATCCAGAGCGTAGTCGCGCCATTCCCCGCCGGCGACCTTGCGTCCGTAAAGCCCGAAGATCAGCCGTAGTTCGCCCTGGTCGAAAGTGACCGCGGAGGGCTCTGCCGCCATGGGCGGCGGCGCTTCCGCGCGCGCCCTCAGGGATACGACCGCGCCGCCGGTCTCCGCCCGGCGACTGCCCTGCGAATCCTCGTCTTGTCCGGCATCCTCGCCGTCCGTCCCGCTCAATCGCCTCTCCCGCCCTGAAAACGACGGCATCAAGGGTGTCGCTGTCTCACCGCTGTCATGATGGCCGTCGCGGCGGCCACATGCAAGCGCCAAAGCGCCCCGCCATGATGCGCCGGATGCGGCGGTGAAATGCCCCGATATTGCCCCGTCGCGGGCAAGGCTTCGCCGCGATGCCGCCCCAATCGCCCGCGATAGTCGGCATCGTCATCCAGGTGGCCCGGCTGTTCGCTGTGCCGAGTTTCATAGCCCCCCAGCCCCTTCGGCAGGGCGCAAGTCGGGCCATCTGGATGCGACGGATCTCCCCCTCCCGATCTCTTCTCCGCATTTGATGAACCCGGCGCAAGGCCCGTTTCGCGGGCCTCACGGGCTGTTTTTCAATTCGTCCTTGAGTTTCAGGCGATTGGAATATAAAACAGCGGCTGCGCTTGCTGGATCTTCTCCAGAACAGGCAAAAAGCGGCCTTGTGCGCCGCAACACTTCTCAACCGCAAGGATGTGGAATTGAACCGCAGATCGGATATCCGGACACCGTATTACCTGATAGATAAGGAAAAACTTCTTCGCAATATGGAAGTAATAGCCAGATTGCGCGAGAGGTCCGGGGCAAAAGCTTTGCTGGCTTTGAAATGCTTTGCCACCTGGTCGGTGTTCGATCTGATGCGCGAGTACATGGACGGGACGACGTCTTCCTCGCTGTACGAGGCACGTTTGGGCCGCGAGAAATTCGGCGGCGAAACCCATGCCTACAGCGTGGCTTATGCCGATCACGAGATCGACGGGGTTCTCGCGCAGGCCGACAAGATCATTTTCAACTCCATCGGGCAGCTCACGCGCTTTTCGGCGCGGGCGGCGGCGCGCGGCGTGCGGCAGGGCCTGCGGGTCAATCCCGGCGTCAGCAGCTCCGGCTTCACGCTGGCCGATCCCGCGCGCCCCTTCAGCCGTCTGGGCGAATGGGACGTGGAGAAAGTGGAAGCCGTGATGGAGCGGATCTCCGGCTTCATGATTCACAACAATTGCGAGAATGCCGATTTCCCGCTGTTCGACCGGATGCTGGGGGAGATCGAGGCGCGCTACGGCGCGCTGCTCGGACGGCTCGACTGGGTGAGCCTCGGCGGCGGCATCCATTTCACCGGCGAGGGCTATCCGGTCGATGCCTTCGCGGACCGGTTGAAGGCGTTCGCCGACAGGTTCGGCGTGCAGGTCTATCTGGAGCCCGGCGAGGCCGCCATCACCAACAGCACCACGCTGGAGGTGACGGTGCTCGACACCCTGTTCAACGGCAAGAACCTCGCCATCGTCGACAGCTCGGTCGAGGCGCACATGCTCGACCTGCTGATCTACCGGCTGAGCGCGAAGATGAAGCCGAACGACGGCGCGCACATCTATCAGGTGTGCGGCAAGTCGTGCCTTGCCGGCGATATCTTCGGCGAGTTCAGCTTCGAGGCGCCGCTTCAGGCCGGCGACAGGCTGTCCATCGAGGATGCGGCCGGTTATACGATGGTCAAGAAGAACTGGTTCAACGGCGTCAAGATGCCGTCGATCGTCGTTCGCCAGCTCGACGGCACGCTGGATGTCGTCAGGGAGTTCGGCTTTGAGGATTTCGCCGGCAATCTCTCCTGAGAGCGCCGCGAATATCGCAGTTTACCCCACGAAAACGGAGAACCCCGCGTGAAATGAAAAAGAATGTCCTCATCATTGGTGCTGGAGGTGTAGCACAGGTCGTCGCCCACAAGGCCGCCCAGAACAACGACGTTCTCGGCGAGCTTCATATCGCTTCGCGCAGCGTCGCGAAATGTGAGGCGATCATCGCGAGCGTCAGGGAAAAGGGCAGCCTGAAGGTGCCCGGCGTGCTGAAGGCGCACGCGCTCGACGCGCTCGACATCGAGGCGACGAAGGCGCTGATCCGCGAGACGGGCGTGCAGATCGTCATCAACGTTGGCTCTGCCTTCATCAACATGTCGGTGCTGCGCGCGGCTATCGACACCGGCGTCGCCTACATCGACACGGCCATTCATGAGGACCCGGCGAAGATCTGCGAAACGCCGCCGTGGTACGCCAATTACGAGTGGCATCACGCGCAGGAATGCGCCGAGAAGGGCATCACCGCCATCCATGGCGCGGGCTTCGATCCCGGCGTCGTCAACGCCTATGCCGCGCTCGCCGTTGCGGATTATTTCGATCACGTCGATTCGATCGACATCATCGATATCAACGACGGCAGCCACGGGCGCTATTTCGCCACCAACTTCGACCCCGAGATCAATTTCCGGGAGTTCACGGGCCAGGTCTATTCGTGGCAGAACGGCGCGTGGCAGACGAACCGGATGTTCGAGATCAGCCGTACAGACGACCTGCCCGTGGTAGGCGCGCAGACGACGTATCTCTCCGGCCATGACGAGCTTCATTCGCTCTCCCGCAACCTGCCGGTGAAGGATATCCGCTTCTGGATGGGCTTCGGCGAGCATTATATCAATGTCTTCACGGTGCTGAAAAATCTCGGCCTGCTGTCCGAGCAGCCGGTGAAGACGGCCGAAGGGCTGGAAGTCGTGCCGCTCAAGGTGGTGAAGGCGGTGCTGCCCGATCCCTCGTCGCTTGCGCCCGATTATGTCGGCAAGACCTGCATCGGCGATCTGGTGAAGGGCACGAAGGACGGCGCGGCGCGCGAGATCTTCATCTACCAGATCTGCGACCACAAGGAATCGTATGAGGAAGTCGGCAGCCAGGCGATTTCCTACACGGCCGGCGTGCCGCCCGTCGCGGCGGCGATGCTGGTCGCCACCGGCGCGTGGGACGTGAAGCGGCAGGTCAATGTCGAGGAACTGCCGCCGCACCCGTTCCTCGATCTGCTGAACCGCATCGGCCTGCCGAATCGTATCCGGGACGAGAAAGGCGACCGCCCGCTGGATTTCACGCAGGCGGAAGACGGCCGCTGGAGCGTCGCCGGCGGCGCGTGACGCGATCGGGTTCAGGGAAGCGGGGCGCTGTGGCGTCCCGCTTTCTCTTTTGGGCCGTCATCGGGCGCCCCGAACGCCTCTATCGCCTCGCGCCGTCGGCGTCGAACCGTTTCAGATAGGCGATCAGGTCGGCGATCTCGCTGTCCTTCTTCAGGCCGGGAAACACCATGCGGTTGCGCGGCACCTTCCCGCGCGGGTCGCGCAGGTAGGCGGCCAGCGTTTCCTCGTCCCAGGTCAGGCCGGAACCCTTCATGGCGGGAGAATACGCATATTTGTCGATGCTCGCGGCGGGGCGGCCGACGATGCCGTTGAGTTGCGGGCCGACGAGATTGCGCGCCCCTTCGCCGACCTGATGACAGGCGCGGCACTTGACGAAAAGGCGCTCGCCCGCGGCGGCGTCCTGCGCCCGCGCCGGAGCGATCAGGATTGCGAGTGCCGAAAGCGAAACGATGGCGACAAAGGTTCTCATGACGATGCGATCGTACCCGGAGCAGGAACCATAATCCTCTAAAGGATCGTCGCGCCGGACGCCAATGCGCGGATCAGCGCAGGGGTTAAAGCGTTTTCAAGCAAAGTGGATACCGCTTTGCGTGAAGAAAACGCGTAAAGTCAATAAGATAGGGCATTTCGGCGTTTCAACGAAACGCCGAAATGCCCTAGGCAGTTTGCGTTCAGGTCGATCCGTCGCATTGAACGCGAGTTGCGGTGGAATATGGAATTGAGAGCGGCGTGACGATTCCCCTTGAATGCATCCCGCTTCAGGCGATGGGCGCCACGTTCGGATCGGCCATCGTCGCGGCGTGTGCGGCGATGTCATGGCCGGCGACGCGAAGCCCTTCCGCGATCTCCGCCAGCGGAACGAGAACGAAAGCGCGTTCGAGGAGATACGGATGGGGCAGGGTCAGCGTGTCGCTGTCGATCGTCCGGCCGGCATAATCGAGCAGATCGATGTCGATGATGCGCGGCCCCCATTTGCGCGTGCGCTCGCGGCCCATCGCGCTTTCAACCGAAAGGCATGCTTCCAGCAGCGCATGCGGGGGCAGGTCGGTATCGACGGCGGCGCAGGCGTTCACGAACCAGTCCTGATCGGTGTCGCCCCATGGCGCGGTGCGGTAGTCGCGCGACCGGGCGACCAGCGCGATGCCGGGAACGGATGCGAGCCGCGCCAGCGCCTCGGCGATCATGGCGCGTTTGTCGCCCATGTTGCTGCCGAGGCCGAGATAGGCGCGCGCCGTCATCGCCTCACGCCCCCGCACGAATGCGGGTGATCTCCACGGCGACGGTATCGAGAACGGCGGGCACCGGCGCGGCCGGCTTTTCGACGCGCACGGTAGCGCGCACGATGCGCGGGATCGTCGCCAGAAGGGCGGAGGCGATGGCCTCCGCCAGCCCCTCGATGATGTGGAAACGCTGCGCGGTGGCGACCTGTTGCACGGTTTCCGTCATCCGGGCGTAGCAGGCCGTGCTGTTCCAGTCGTCGTTGCGCCCCGCCTCGCGCAGATCGAGCCCGACATCGAGCGAGACGAAGAAGCGCTGCCCGAGCCGCGCCTCCTCATCGTGCAGGCCGTGATAGGCGAAGAGAGCGATGCGGCTGACGATGATGCGGTCGGCGGGAAGGGAAGCGCCGGGAGATTGCGGGTTGCTGGACAATGATCAGACTTTCCGTACCGGATAGACATGCCCCGAGATGAGCCGGTGATACAGCAGGGCGAAAACGACGATGACGATGGCGCCGGCCGCCACGGGGGTGACGAGATACCACGGGCCGTGGCCACCGCCAATGACGAGAACGGGATTGCCCGCGCCCGGCGGATGCAGCGTGCCGGTGATCGCCATGGCCAGGATTGCCAGGCCCACGCCCGCCGCCATCGACAGGGGCGTCTGCCCGAACAGCCACAACGCCACGAGACCGGATGCGGCGGAGAGCAGATGCCCGCCGATGACATTGCGCGGCTGTGCGAGCGGGCTCTGGGGCAGCGTCAGCACCAGCACGCACGATGCGCCGAAAGACGCCATCACCAGCAGCAGATGGGCATGCTGCCCGATGCTCGCCAGCGTGAAGATGACGAGCGCGCTGCATCCGCCGATCGCAAGGCCCTCCTGCGTTCGCCGTATCGCGGGATAGGCGCGCAGTCTCACCAGATAATCGAACACGGGACGATGCATGAAGGGGCCTCGCCTGGATACGGCAATTTCTTTCACGGCGTTGAAATGGCCCGGAGCCTGTCGGGCGGTCAGCCCTGCTTGCGCACCCGGATGATCTTGAAGAAGCCCATCGGAAAGGCGGGGCGCACCTCGATCAGCGTCGCGTCAGGGTGCCGTTCCGCCCAGGCCTCGATGCGGTGCGTCTTGAAGGCCGAGCTCCAGCCCAGCTTGCGCACCGCCGGCGCGACGGCTTCCTCGGCGCGGGCGATCGGGCCGTCGGCGACGCCGAAATGGTTGGCCAGGATGATCTCGCCGCCGGGACGCAGCACGCGCAGGAATTCGTCCAGCGCGCCTTCGGGATGCGGCACGAGCGTGATCAGGAATTGCGCCACCACGGAATCGAACGCGTTATCGGGAAAGCCGAGCCGGCATGCGTCCATCACCGTGAGCAGGCGGACATGGGAGAGCCCGTTCTTCGCCACCTTGTCCTGCGCCCTGCGCAGCATATGCTCCGACAGATCGAAGCCGATGACGTTGGCGGAAGCCGGATAATCGCCGAGGGAAAGGCCGGTGCCGACGCCCGCCTCCAGAACGTTGTTGCCGCAGGCGAGCGCGGCCGATACGGCTTCCTGCCGGGCGGAAGCGGTCAGGCCGTCATAGACGAAATCGTAGATGGGCGCCCAGCGCGCATAGGTCTTGCGCATCAGCGAGGTGTTGGGGCCGTCGGCGATCGTGCTCATTCACAAGGTTTCCGTTACGGTTGCGAGCGGGGAGGCGGTGACGGGCGGCACCGCGAGCGGAACGGGCGAGCGCGTGCGCCGGATGGTGCCGCCGCCGAGAACGCGCGCGCGTGGCTCGTTGTTTTCATAGATGACGCACGCCTGCCCCGGCGCGACGCCCGTTTCGGCGACCGGCAGCGTGATGACGGGGCCGTCGCCGGTCATTTGCAGGAATGCCGGGTGGGGCGGCCGCGTGGAGCGCACGCGCACCGCGACCTCGAGCGGGTCGTCGCCCGGCAGCAGGGGCGTGTCGCCGATCCAGTTGAGATCGCCCAGCGTGATGGCGCTCGTCGCCAGCATGTCGCGCGGGCCGACGATGACGCGCGCGTTCTCGGCGTCGAGCTTCACGACATAGAGCGGCTCCCCGGTGGAAAGGCCGAGCCCCTTGCGCTGGCCGACGGTGAAATGGATGATGCCGTTGTGCCGGCCGAGCACCCGCCCGTCCGCATGGACGATATCGCCCGGCAGCACCGCCCTGGGGCGCAGCCGCTCGATGATGTCCGCATAGCGGCCGTTGGGAACGAAGCAGATGTCCTGACTGTCGTGCTTGTCGGCGATTTCGAGGCCGAACTCGCGCGCCAGCGCCCGCGTCTGCGGTTTCGTCAGGTCGCCGAGCGGAAAGCGCAGCAGCGAAAGCTGCTCCGCCGTGGTGGCGTAGAGAAAATAGCTCTGGTCGCGGTCGGGATCGGCGGCGCGATAGAGCGCCCGCCCGCCCGCCGCGCCGGGAAGCCTGCGGCTCGCGACGTAATGGCCGGTGGCGAGCGCGTCCGCACCCAGGTCGCGCGCGGTGTCCAGCAGTTCGGTGAACTTGATCGACCGGTTGCATTCCACGCAGGGGATCGGGGTTTCACCGTTGAGATAGCTGTCGGCGAAGCGCTCGATGACCGCATCGCGAAAACGCGATTCGTAGTCGAGCACATAATGCGGAATGCCGATTCGCTCCGCCACCCGGCGCGCGTCGTGAATGTCCTGCCCGGCGCAGCATGCGCCCTTGCGATGGATGGCCGCGCCGTGGTCGTAGAGCTGGAGGGTGATGCCGATCACATCGTAGCCTTCGCGGGCCAGCATGGCCGCGACCACCGAGGAATCGACGCCACCGGACATCGCCACGACGACCCGCGTGTCGCGCGGGGCCGTGGGCAGATCAAGACTGTTCAACATCACTTCCGCCTTTTGCGCACCCTCGCGGATGCGCGCGTCGCCGCTCCTATAGCAGTTTGCGCTCAATTTGAGTACCAGATTGAATGCAAGATGCGAAAAATACATCAATCAGAGTGGTTTGCGCGCTATTCTCCGACTGAGGCCCGCAGGCCGACCGCTCTGGAGGCCGCCGGCGACCATGGGCAGGGTGAGGATTTGCCCAAACCGACCGACTCCAGATACTCGCGCCACAGATACTCGCGTCACAGATACTCGCGCCATGCGGTTCCCGCCAGCCCCGCGATGCGAAACCGCTCCCGTCCCGCGACGCGGGCGCAGCCGGCAACAGGGCATTATCCATCTTTCCGGCCCGCCGGCGCAAGCGAAAGCATGGGCGCAGCCTTTAGGCAATTCTTAAAGGGAACCCCTTAGCGTCACGGATCGACATGGATCGGTCGGGAAAGCCCGTTGCACCGGATCGCTCCTGTCGGATCTGTCGAACTGGGTCAGTCAGAAATTTTGTGAGCGTATCAATGACCGAACTTTTTCGCCCGCGTGCAAAATACGTCATCGGACCGGACGGCAGTCCGTTGACGATCGCAGATCTTCCGCCGACATCCACCAAGCGGTGGGTCATCCGGCGCAAGGCCGAGGTGGTGGCGGCCGTCCGCGGCGGCCTTCTCAGCCTGGAGGAAGCCTGCCAGCGTTACACCCTCACGGTTGAGGAATTTCTGAGCTGGCAGCAATCCATCGACGAGCACGGCCTTGCCGGGCTGCGCACCACGCGCATCCAGCATTACCGCCAATAGGGCGATGCAGCCGCCGGCCTGCGCGACAACGGGCGAAACGGCTTGCCGAATACTGCACGAAAGCGAAGAAACGGGACCGCCTTACGGAAAGAACGCCTTCCAGCCGGATGGAATCATCCGATCGATCGGGAGCCGCTCCGAGGAAAGAACCCCGGAGCATTTTTCGATGCGGCGAACAGGCGATCAAAGCAACATGGCCAGCCGGACGATTGGTCCGCTGGCCATTTTTGCGTTTCCGTTAGAGCGGCGTGCATTCAAGTGGAATCGTCACGCCGCTCTAAACTCTATATTTTACCGCAACTTGCATCCAATTCGATGGATCGATTTGAACGCAGACTGCTCTAGGGTCGAGACTCAACGCAACCAGCATGTGACGAGCGCCGCGAGGCATAGAGAAGCGAGATAGTTTCTGGCCAGCTTGTCGTATCTGGTTGCGATGCGCCTGAAATCCTTGAGGCGGCAGAACAT